>NZ_JBFBIP010000010.1:0-258635 GCF_040685655.1 Microbispora sp. NPDC088329 | reverse complement strand
CAGGACCGATCCAGCCAGAGCACCAGCCGTCATCAGGCCGATGGTGCGTCCGCCCGGCAACTTGATAGCCACGGGACTTCCCTCTCTATGGCACAACATGTGCGTGAATCAGAAGTTGTACACGTGATCCACGCGCCATGAGATATGAGGGTTGTCACGTCAAACATTACGTATGCGCATCTCCGCTCCCAGTAAGCACGAATGGTCAAAAAGTCCCCACGCTATTCATTTCCGTCCGTTGAGGTCCTTCTGCGTCGCGCTGCCCGGCGTCCTCTTCGCGGCCGTGGCCTCGACCCCGGACATCAGGAGATCCAGGCCGAACGCGTAGTAGGCGTCGAGGTCGGGCTCCTCCTCCGTGGCCTTGGCGTATTCGACGATCCGGGGAAACTCGTCGGCGGGGAACTGTTCCAGGCGCAGCCGCCTCTGCCGGCGCCACTCGGCCGCCTCCGCGGCGCTGAACACGCCGGGACAGCCGGGCTCGTTGTCGACCAGCGCCATCGCGCCGTGCAGCAGGTAAGTGGAGACGGCGAAACCCTCGGTCAGCGTGAACCCGGCCTGGGACAGCAGGTCGAGCGCGGTGTCGGTCGCCCGGGCGAAGTTGGGGAGCTCCTGCTTCTCGACCATCCCGAGCAGCCCCGGCATGTACCGGTGCCGCCGCATCACCCTGATCAGCGCCTCGACCATCGCCCGCAGCCGCACGTTCCACGGCGCGCCCGGGTCGAACTCGGCGGTGACCTCGGCCAGCAGATGGTCGGTGACGCAGACGAACAACTGGTCCTTGTTCTTGACGTGCCAGTAGAGGGCCATCGGGGTGACCCCGAGCTCCTGGGCGAGCCGCCGCACCGTGACCGACTCCAGGCTCTCGGCATCGGCCAGCTCCACGGCCTTCTCGACCAGACTCCGGCGGCTCAGCCGCTCCGTGTTCGCCATGGTCCGCAGCCTCCCTACCTCCTCGGGACTTGACAACTATACGCCGTACAAGGTCTCCTATGCACCGTACATGTACGCCGTACATGTACCTCGTACAAGAGGAGGACGCATGTCCGGACGATGGTGGGCGCTGGTCGCGGTGTCACTCGCGACTTTCATGACCTACCTGGACAACAACGTGGTCAACGTGGCCCTGCCGACGATCCAGCGGGACCTGGCGCTGACGATCTCCGGTCTGGAGTGGATCGTGAGCGCGTACATCCTGGTGTTCGCGGGCCTGCTGCTCGCCGGCGGACGGCTCGCGGACGTCTTCGGCCCCCGGACGGCGTTCTTCGGCGGCCTGGCGGTCTTCACGCTCGCGTCGGTGGCGGCGGGCCTAGCCGGGAGCCAGGAGACACTGATCGCCGCGCGGGCGGTGCAGGGACTCGGCGCGGCGCTCGTGACGCCGTCGACGCTCGCCCTGCTGCCACGGATCTTCCCCGACCCGCGCGAGCGGGCGACGGCCGTCGGCATCTGGAGCGCGGTCGGCGCCCTGGCACTGGCGATCGGCCCGCTCACCGGCGGGTTCCTCAGCGAGAACGCCGACTGGGGCTGGATCTTCCTCATCAACCTGCCCATCGGCGTGGTCGCGGCGGTGATCGGCCTGCGTTCGATCAGGGTCGAGCGGGCCGCGGCCGGGCGGGCGGCTCTCGACCTGCCGGGCCTGGCCACTTCGGCCGTGGCGTTGTTCGCCCTCACCTACGCGCTCATCGAGGGCGAGTCGCGTGGGTGGACCTCCGCGCCGATCCTCGGCGCGTTCGCGGTCTTCGCGGTGGCCGCCGTCGTGTTCCTGGTCGTCGAGGCCCGTACGGCACAGCCGATGATCGACCTCACGCTGTTCCGCGAGCGGGTCTTCAGCGGCGGCCTGCTGTCGATGGGCCTGTGGTCGTTCGGCGTCTTCGGCATCTACTTCTTCACCGCGCTCTACTTGCAGAGCGCGCTCGGGTTCTCTCCGACCGAGGCGGGCGCGGGTTTCGTGCCGATGGCGCTGCTCATGGCGGTGATCGCGAGCGTCTCGCCGCGGATCGCCGAGCGCTTCGGCAGCGCGGGCACCGTGGCCGTCGGCCTCGGCCTGATGGCGGTGGCCATCGGGGGGCTGTCGAGCGCGGGCGAGGGCTCCCACTACGGCGACCTGCTCCCCTGGTTCCTGCTGTACGGCGCGGGCGCCGGCCTGCTCGTCCCGCTGACCAACGTGGTGCTGAACGCGATGCCTCCCGCGCGGGCCGGCGTGGCCTCGGGTGTGCTCAACGTCTCCCGCGAGGTCTTCGGCCTGCTCGGCATCACGATCCTGGGTGCGATCCTGAGCGCCAGGCAGAGCGCGATCGGCGGCGCTCCGCTGCACGCCTTCCTGGAGGCCTACCGCTTCACGCTGCTGGTCGCGGCGGCGATCGTGCTGGTCGGCGTCCCGGTCAGCGTGTTCTCCCTACGCCGCACCCGGGTCGCCGCCGAACCCGTCACGCCCGCCGAGCCCAGCGCCCCCGCTGTGGCCGAGCCCGTCGCCTGACTCCCGGGGCCCAGGGCAACGCGGGGCAGGGCAATGGGGATCCAGGGCAACGCGGGTCCGGAACAACGCGGGTCCAGCGCCACAGGGGTTCAGGGCCACGGGGGTTCAGCGCAGCAGGGGATCAGAACAGCAGGGCGCCGGCCCGCTTGAGGGTGCGGATCACCGGGGCGGTCTCCACCTCGCGCACTCCGTCGAGCGTCGCCACCCGCTCCGTGAGGTAGCGGTAGAGGGCCCGGGTGTCACGGCAGGTCACCGCTGCCATGAGATTGGTCGCGCCCGTGGTGGCGGCCACCATGTCGGCTTCGGCGTGCGCGGCCATGGCCGCGCCGACCGCGGTCAGCGCCCGCGGCTCGACCTTCATCCACAACCATGCCTCGGCGTGGTAGCCGAGCGCCTGGGCGGGGATCTCGACGTCGAAGCGCAGCGCGCCGCCGCCGCACAGTTGCTCCAGCCGGCGGCGGGCCGTGGTCTGCGAGCACCCGGCCGCGGCCGCCAGTTCGCCAAAGCCGGCCCGGCCGTCCCGGGCCAGCACCCGCAGCAGGGCACGATCCTCGCCGCTCAGGGCGATCTCGCACTCGTCCGTGTGATCCGGGCGCAGGCATGCGGCCTGCTCGTCCGTGAGGACAGGTGCCCGGCTGCGCCAACCGGCGAACATGTGCAGCGTGGCGTGGGCCGACATCGAGACGACGCGCGGAGTCCTGGGCAGCTTCTTCAGCAGCAGGTCGTCTCCTTCCCCGCCGGCCCGGACCCCGCAGGCGATCTCCGTGCCGCCGGACAGCAGCCGCACCCAGACGGTGTCCTCCCGCCGGGCCAGCGCCTCGGCCACCGGCCCGGCGGCGTCCGGCGTGCACAACAGACGCACTCCCCAGGAGGTCTGCCCGAAGCGGGTGCCGTCGAGCATGCCGACCACGCGCAGGAGCCCCTCGGATCGCAGCCTGCGATAGCGGCGCGCGATGGTGTGCTCGGAAGCGCCGACGACCTCGGCGATCCGGCGGAAGGAGGCTCTGCCGTCGATCTGGAGCGCGTGCACGAGAGCACGGTCGACGTCGTCCAGCACGCTGTTTTTCGCCATATTTCTTAGTTTCGCGCGGCTTTTCGCCGCCGGGCCGTCGCCGGACTGCGGGCGCTGCCGCTTCGAGGCGATCGTGGGCGCATGAGCACTTACCTGGTTTTCGGTGGCACGGGAAACGTCGGACGGCGGGTCGTGGAGCGGCTCGCCCGGGCAGGCGCAGCCGTACGGGCGACCAGCCGCCGCCCGCGAACCGCCCGCCTCCCCACGGGCGTCGAGGTCGTCACTCCGGACCTGGACGCTCCCGGCGCTCTGGACGGTGTCGAGGCGGCGTTCCTGATGTGGCCGTTCCATTCGGCCGAACCGGCCCGGTCCGTCGTCGACGCGCTCAAGCGCCACGCCCGCCGGGTCGTCTTCATGACGGGCGGCGACGCACGCCCCGGGGTGGCTCCCGAGCTGCAGCCCACCGCGGTCGCCCGCTGGCACGCCGCCGTGGAACACCTGATCGAGCAGTCCGGCATGGAGTGGACGATCCTGAGCCCCAGCACCTTCATGGCCAACACCCTGTGGTGGAGCGAGCAGATCAAGGCCGGAGACGTCGTGCGAGGCGCCTACGGATCACTCAGGACGGTGCCGATCCACGAGGACGACATCGCGGCGGTGGCCGTACGCGCCCTGACGGAGGACGGGCACGCCGGGCGCCGCTACGCGCTCACCGGACCCGAGGTCCTCACGCAGGAAGAGCAGGTGCGGATCATCGGCGAGGCGATCGGGCGGCCGCTGCGCTGGCACGAGCTGACGCGGGAGGAGGAACGCGCCAGGCTATTGGCCGCCCCCGGTTTCCCCGACGACTTCGTGGACGAACTGCTCGACGGATACGCCACGCTGGTCACCGCCCCGGCACCCGCCGTCACCACTGCCATTCAGGTGATCACCGGTGCCCCGGCCGCACCGCTGGCTGCGTGGGCCGCCGAGCACGCCAGCGACTTCGGTGGTGCCCCACGATGAGAGTGATCGTCATCGGAGCCGGTCTCGGCGGCCTGGCCCTGGCCAACGGACTGCGCGGGACCGGCATGGACGTGGCCGTCTACGAACGCGACGCCTCGCCCGTGATCCGCCGGCAGGGATACCGCCTTCATCTCGGCGACGTGGGCATCGACGCGCTGGCATCCGTGCTCGCGCCGGAGCGCTGGGCCGCGTTCGTGGCCGCGGCCCACCCGCCCAAGCCGCGGTTCGTGCGTTTCGACCCGGCACTGCGGGTGCTGGAGGAGCACGATTTCGGCGGCAGGCACCTGTCGGTCGACCGGCAGGAGTTGCGTGACACCCTGCTGGCCGACGTGGAGCGGCTGGTCACGTATGGCAGGCGCCTCACCGCCTTCCAGGTGGAGGCCGGGCAGGTGGCCGCGTGTTTCGACGACGGCACCACCACTACCGGCGATGTGCTGGTGGGCGCCGACGGCGTGAACTCCGCCGTCCGCCGGCAGTACCTACCCCATGCCCGCGTCGTCGGCACCGGCCTCACCCAGCTCTACGGCAAGATCCAGCGAGAGTCGGCCGAGGACCTGGACCACGTGTTCAGCGCGGTCACCGGGCCCCGCCACCGGGTGGTGGGCATCGCCCTCACCCGCGACTACGCCACCTTCTCCTTCAGCGCCCGCACGGAGGACCTGCCGCCGGAGCCGCACCTGCTCAGATCCCTCGTCGCGGAGACGACGCACGGCTGGCATCCCCGCATCCGGCGGATGCTCACCGAGTGGCACGACGTCTTCCCGCTCGAACTGCGCACCAGCGTTCCGATCACCCCCTGGGACACCACCCGCGTCACGCTGCTCGGCGACGCGGCCCACGCGATGAGCCCGGCGGCGGGGGCCGGGGCCAACCTCGCCCTCCGGGACGCCGCGAGCCTCGCCGCCGCTCTCGCGAGCGGCCGTCCCCTGATCCCGGAACTGCGGTGGTACGAGCGCGAGATGATCGACTCCGGCTTCGCCGCGGTCCGCGCATCCGCCGACAACGGCGCCCGGGTCCTCGGTCAGGACCCGCTCCCGGGCTGAGAGGTTCTACTCCTTGATCACGTTGTCGCGAGAACCGCCGTCGTAGACCGGGTTCCAGTCGAGGTGCTCCTTGGTGACGAGCAGGCGGATCAGTCTGGACTTCCGGGTGGACTCCTGCGCCTCCCAGACGGTCCAGTCCTTCCCGACGGGAATGTCCTGTTTATGCGGATCAATGGCAAAGCCACCGAGATTCCGCGGGTTGGGCTCGATGATCGCATAGGTGACCTTCAGCCCGCGCTTCTCGATCTCCGGCACGACCTCGCCCACCGTCTTCTCGTCCACCCGATATCCGGCGAGCGAGCGGCCTTTCTCGGTCGCCAGACGATAGGCGACGATCTCCGGCGGCGCGCTCCTCATCCGGTCGTCGGGCACGAGCACGCACGGCTTCACCGGGTCCTCCATGAGGATCGTGCTGGTGGTGCTTCCCCCGTCGGGCCAGGCCGTGAGGGTCCAGACGAAGGTCTGGCCGGGCTTGAACAGGCGGGTGTCGATCCGCATCTGCCAGCTGTTCTTCTCCCCCGGGATGTTCGTCGGCGGGTCGTAGAGGCCCTGGGGGATGTCCTCCACGTAGGTGGCGCGCGGCTCCCGGCACTTCTGCCCCGGAGGCGCGTAGTCGACGATGGCGGGGACCCCCAGGTCACGCAGCTGCTTCGTCAGCCCGGCGACGTCGCGGAAGTCTCGGACCTTGACCCACACGACCCCGTGGGAGTCCTTGGTCACGGCGTAGGAGGGCGTGGTGAGGGTGCCGTTGTCGAGCAGGCCCGGGCCGACGACGATGCCCGCGGCGGCCACGGCGGCGGCCGCCAGGCCCAGAACCAGCCTGCGTGGGCCGCGGCGCCTCGCACGCGTGGGCACGGCCGCGCCGCCGCCGGGCGGCTCGGCCGTGATCGAGGCGAGCAACGCCCGCGCCCCCGCATCTGACGGACGGCCGCCCGGCGCACCGGGCTCGACCCGGGCCAGCGGCCCGAACATCGCTTCGACGTCCTTCACAGTGACCTCCCCAGTGGCGCCAGCCGACCATGTGACGTGAGAGGGACGCCCGCCTCGGCGAGCGCCCGGGAAAAGCGCCTTCGGGCGCGGTAGAGCCGGATGCGTACGGCGTTGCGCGACAGGCCGAGCGCGGTGGCGATCTCCTCGCGCTCCAGTCCCTCCCACGCGACCAGCGACAGCAACTCGCGGTCGTCGTCGGACAGGCTCCGGAAGGCCTCGCCGATCGCGGACAGCTCGACCCCGCTCTCGGGAGAGGCCGCGTACAGGTCGGCCAGCTCGGCGTCCAGCTCGGCGGTGCGGGCCTGGCGGCGCACCTCGCCCCGGCGGTGGTTGGCCACCACGTTGCGGGCCACGCCGTACAACCACAGGACGGCCTCGTCGCCCTCGGGTAAGTCGTCCACCCGCCGCCAGGCGACGGTGTAGACCTCGGCCACCACGTCGGCCGCGTCCTGCGGCGAGTCGCAGCGGCGCGCGGCGTACGCCGTGAGCCGGCCGTACGTCTCCCGGTAGACGGCCTCGAACCTGGCCGACGGTTCGTCATCCACGGGCGGTCCCAATGATCGGCCCCCTTGCCGGTGCTCCTACGGACACCCCTCTCATGTACGGAGACCGCCCATCATTTCCCGCGAGATCGAGCGGGGGCCGAATCCGGGACAATGGGCCGGTGCCGGCACGCAGACTCGACCCAGGGAAGATCAGAGAGGCGCTCGACGCCCAGCTCGCCGATCTCGGACGGCCGCCGTTCGACGGTCCCGAGAGCGCCGCCGGCGACGCGTGCGCGCTGGCCGTGCTCGACGCCTACGAGGCCGGGCTCACGCCGCTGAGGGCCGCCGCCCGCGCCGCCGTACGGCACCTGCTGGAGGACCTGGCCGCGCGGGCGCCGGGACGGTCGGTGGAGGTGCGGGTCCCCCCGCACGCCGCGGTGCAGTGCGTGGAGGGGCCCCGGCACACGCGGGGCACGCCGCCCAACGTCATCGAGACCGACCCCCGCACCTGGCTCGAACTGGCCACCGGCCGGCTGTCGTGGGCCGACGCCACCGCCGCCGGGAAGATCGCGGCCAGCGGCTCCCGGGCCGACCTGTCCGCGCTGCTGCCGCTCTGGTGAACCCCGCCCGGGGTCACCGGAATCCGGAGAGCTTGTTCTGCACGCAGCGCTGCGCGTCCTCCTGTGTGGGGTAGAGCCGGCGGTCGAAGCACTCGCCGACGTGCCTGGTCGTGAACCAGTTGTAGAGCGCCACGCTCACGATCAGGGCCAGCAGCAGGGTCAGCGCGCTCAGCACCACCCCTCCGACCGCCCTGCGCCGGTTGGAGTTCCTGGCGATCGCCACGATGCCGAGGACGAGCCCGACGATCGCCACGAGCGTGCCGACGCCGCAGACCAGCAGCAGGACGATCGAACAGATTCCGAGCACCAGCGCGGCCGTCCCGAGCCCGCCGCCCGGCTGTGGCCCCCAGGGGCCGCCGGGAGGTCCGCCGGGTGCCGGGGGCGGCGGCAGCGGCCCCCCGTACGGCGGCTGCCCGTAGGGAGGCGGGCGCCCGGGGTCGTCGGGTGTCGCCACGATGATCCTCCCTACCGATCCTGGGCCATATCTTGTGGCCTGATCCGATTCTTAGGGGCTGTCCGAAAGCCCAGATTCCCCCGGATTCCTCGTGTGAGCAGGGACGACACGGCAAAGGGCGGGTGATGCTTGCGGCGCCTGACGGGCATGCGCGGGTTTGAGCAGCGCCAACGCCCAAATAGACTCGACTACGTGTTGAAGGGCGACGGCCGGCTGGGCCATGACCTCGACCCCCAGGACCGCGCTCCGAAGGACGCCTGTGGCGTCTTCGGTGTATGGGCGCCCGGGGAGGACGTCTCCAAACTCACCTACTACGGCCTCTACGCACTGCAGCACCGCGGGCAGGAGTCCGCGGGCATCGCGGTCAGCGAGGGCAGCCGCATCCTCGTCTACAAGGACATGGGCCTGGTGGCTCAGGTCTTCGACGAGTCGATCCTCGGCACCCTGCGGGGGCACCTGTCCATCGGGCACTGCCGCTACTCCACGACCGGATCGAGCGTCTGGGAGAACGCGCAGCCCACGCTGAGCTCCACCGACGGCGGCGGGCTGGCGCTCGCCCACAACGGCAACCTGATCAACACCGCGCACCTCGCCGAACGGCTCGCGCCCGGCTCCACCCGCGCGACCACCGACACCGAGGTGCTCACCGCGCTGCTCGCGCAGGACGCCTCGCGCCCGGTCGAGGACGTGGCGGCCGAGCTGCTCCCGGAGGTCAAGGGCGCCTACTCGCTCGTCTGGATGAACGAGACGACGCTGTTCGCCGCCCGCGACCCGCAGGGCATCCGCCCGCTGGTGCTGGGCCGGCTGGAGCGCGGCTGGGTGGTCGCCTCCGAGACCGCGGCACTCGACATCGTCGGCGCGTCGTTCATCCGCGAGATCGAGCCCGGCGAACTGCTCACCATCGACGAGCGCGGGGTCCGTTCGCGCCGCTTCGCGCCGGCCGAGCCCAAGGGCTGCCTGTTCGAGTACGTCTACCTCGCCCGCCCCGACACCACCATCGCCGGGCGCGGCGTGCAGTCCACCCGGGTCGAGGTCGGCCGCGTGCTGGCCCGCGAGCACCCGGTGGACGCCGACCTCGTCATCCCCACGCCCGAGTCCGGCACGCCCGCCGCCATCGGCTACGCCGAGCAGAGCGGCATCCCGTACGGCCAGGGCCTGGTGAAGAACTCCTACGTCGGCCGGACGTTCATCCAGCCGTCGCAGACGATCCGCCAGCTCGGCATCCGCCTCAAGCTCAACCCGCTGCGCGAGGTCATCGAGGGCAAGCGTCTTGTGGTCGTGGACGACTCGATCGTCCGCGGCAACACCCAGCGGGCCATCGTGAAGATGCTGCGCGAGGCCGGGGCGACCGAGGTCCACGTCCGGATCTCCTCGCCTCCGGTCTCCTGGCCGTGCTTCTACGGCATCGACTTCGCCACCCGCGCGGAGCTGATCGCCGGGTCGCTGTCGGTCGAGGAGATCCGCTCCTCGCTCGGGGCCGACTCCCTCGGGTACATCTCTCTTGAGGGGCTCACCCGCGCGACGACACTGCCGGCCGACCGGCTCTGCCGCGCGTGCTTCACCGGTGAGTACCCCATTCCGATCGAGGACGACAGGGTGGGCAAATTCGTGCTGGAGGCTCAGCGATGACCAGCTACGCCGCCGCCGGCGTCGACATCGAGGCCGGCGACCGCGCGGTCGAGCTGATGAAGTCGCGGGTCGCGCGCTCCCGGCGCCCGGAGGTCGTGGACGACGCCAGCGGCTTCGCCGGGCTCTTCGACGCCTCGGCGTTCCTGCGCTACCGCCGGCCGCTGCTGGCCACGTCCACCGACGGTGTGGGCACCAAGGTCATGCTGGCCCAGCAGCTCGGCAAGCACGACACGATCGGCATCGACCTCGTCGGCATGGTCGTGGACGACCTCGTGGTCTGCGGGGCCGAGCCGCTGTTCATGACCGACTACATCGCCTGCGGCAAGGTCGTGCCCGAGCGGATCGCCGACATCGTGGGCGGCGTGGCCGAGGGCTGCCGGCTCGCGGGCTGCGCGCTGGTCGGCGGGGAGACCGCCGAGCACCCCGGCGCGATGGGTCCCGACGAGTACGACCTCGCGGGCGCCGGCACCGGGGTCGTCGAGGCGGACGAGATGCTCGGCCCCGACCGGGTCGTGCCGGGGGACGTGGTCCTCGGGCTGGCCTCCAGCGGCGTCCACTCCAACGGCTACTCGCTGGTCAGGCATGTGATCAAGACCGCCGGGCTGGGCCTGGAGCGGGAGCTGCCCGAGCTGGGCCGTACGCTCGGCGAGGAACTGCTCGAGCCCACCCGCGTCTATTCGCTCGACTGCCTGGCGCTCATCCGGGAGACCGAGGTGCACGCCCTGGCCCACATCACCGGCGGCGGGCTCGCGGCCAACCTGGCCAGGTCCCTGCCCGGCACGGTGGACGCCCTTCTCGACCGGAACTCCTGGACGCCGCCCGCGATCTTCGAGGTGCTGGCCGGGCACGGCGGCGTGCCCCAGGAGGAGATGGACAAGACGTTCAACCTCGGCGTGGGCATGTGCGCGATCGTCCCGGCGGAGCAGGCCGACAAGGCACTCGCCCTGCTCGCCGCTCGCGGGCTGCCCGCCTGGGTGCTGGGCGAGATCGTTCCCGGCGAGGGACGGGCGCTGTTCCGCCGGTGATCTGGTTCACGAGGCGAGCCCGGTGAATCGAGCCGGGTGAACCCTTCCGGCCGGTCGTGGCCCTCCGCCCACGGCCGGCCGCGGCGAACAGGCATCCGCCGGCCGGGACATGTCACGGTTCACCGGCGGCCGCAGTGGCGACGGCAGGCTCACGCCGGGACACCGCCCCGGCCGTTGTCACCGTCGGAGGCGAGGGTCGCCGGACACGTGAGAGAACCCGGCGGGTATGTCACCCGCCGGGTCACTCACTTGGCGATCAGAACCGAGTCAACGACGCCCACGGCGGTCATCGCCGTCGTCGTCGTCGACGGTCGCGTAATCGGCGTAGCGATCAGCCAACTCGTCGTAAGGGTCATGCTCGTCACTGTGGCCGGAATCGTCGGCGTCCACGACTCCGAGCTCCGCGCGCAGGCGCTCAAGATCCGTGCCGCCGCTGTTGTACTTCAGCTGACGGGCGACCTTGACCTGCTTGGCCTTGGCTCGGCCGCGCCCCATTGGCTCGACCCCCTCATGCGGGGTCGTGCCCGACCCCTCGTCACTAACGCACCGCGCACCGACGCCACCTGACTTCAGGCGTCAGTCTCTCGTTCGCTTATTACCGTACCTGGTTTGTGCGCCGCTCGGTACGTCGTACGAGCGGCGGCGGTCAGCGCCGGAGCCAAATACCCCTTAGCCGACCGATCTCCGACATTCTTCGCTCCGCCAGCCTATCCGCTGCGACGGCGGGAGGGACGCCTTCCTCGTCGGCCGACCTGAAGATTCTCAAGGTCGTGTCGAAGATCTTCGCCGCCCGGGCGCGGGCCCGGTCCATGTCGAAGCCCTCGATCTCGTCGGCCACCTGGATGACCCCGCCGGAGTTCACCACGTAGTCCGGGGCGTACAGGATGCCCCGCTCGGCGAGCTGCTTCTCGACGCCGGGGTGGGCGAGCTGGTTGTTCGCCCCGCCACAGACGATCTTCGCCTTGAGCCGGGGGACGGTCTCGTCGTCCAGCGCGCCGCCGAGAGCGCAGGGCGCGTACACGTCGATGTCGGACGCCGCGAGCGTGGCGGCGTCGGGCACGGCCTCGACGGCGGGGTGACGCTGCCGCACCCGTTCGACGGCCCGCTCGTCGACGTCGCAGACGACGACCTCGGCTCCGTCCTCGATCAGGTGGTCGACCAGGCGGCGGCCGACCTTGCCGACCCCCTCGACCCCGACCCGCCTGCCGCTCAGGGAGGAGACGCCGTACACGTGGTCGGCGGCGGCCCGCATCCCCTGGAACACGCCGAAGGCGGTGAGGATGGAGGAGTCCCCGGCGCCGCCGTGCGCCTGCGTGCGGCCGGTGACGTAGGAGCACTCGCGCGCCACCACGTCCATGTCCTCGCTGTAGGTGCCCACGTCACAGGCGGTGTAGTAGCGCCCGCCCAGCGACTGGACGAACCTGCCGTAGGCCCGCAGCAGGGCCTCGCTCTTGTCGGTCGCGGGGTCGCCGATGATGACGGCCTTGGCGCCGCCGTGGTCGAGGCCGGCCAGCGCGTTCTTGTACGCCATGGCCCGGGAGAGGTTGAGCACGTCGGCGAGGGCGGCCTGCTCGCTTTCGTAGGGATAGAACCGGGTGCCGCCGAGCCCCGGTCCGAGGGCGGTGCTGTAGACCGCGATGATGGCGTACAGGCCGCTGCGCTCATCCGAACAGAACACGACCTGCTCGTGTCGCACCGGCTGGACGGGGTTCGCGTCGCCGCCGGAGCTGGGATCCTTGTGGGACAGCCCGAAAACGTCGGTCACGATGGTGACTCCTGATCGTGTACGCCGCCTCGTTGCGGCGATCGGCCTTCAGCTTATCCGATGCACCCGAGAAACGATCTTGAAATCGGAGGCCGGTGCTGCACATGCGCCGGGCGACGTGGCACGATTCTGGTGTGCTCCCCTACGCCGCCTATCTCCGTGTGTACGAGCCGCTGACCGCTTTCGCCCCTCAGGATCAGGCTCGGTGGGCCCGATACGCCGAGTCGCGCGACCGGCCACGCCGAGCGGGCGCGCTCGAGGTCGAACACGGCGAGGCGGTCCGCCGTCTGCTGCCGGTCCCACCGCTGCCCGCACCCGAGCGGGAGAGCCCCAACGCGTACCTGCGCAGGGTGGAGGAGACGCTGTACGTCTGCCCCTGGCAGAGCAGGCTGCGGTCGTGGCTGGCGTTCGCGTCGTTCCGCGGAAGCGTCCCGGTCAAGCTCGCCTCGCGGTTCGTCCCCCAGGCGATCGCGGAACAGACCGCCGACGACTTCGACCGGTTCAAGCGCGGGGAGCCGTCCCTGCGCACCCACATCCGCACGAGCACCTGGCAGGTGCCGATCTCGTGGTTCGTGCCGTTCGACTCGGCGGAGCGCTGGCTCGTGCTGGGCTCCGAGCAGCCCGCGGAGCCCAGCGGGCAGACCACCGCCGCGCCGCCGCGGAACATGCTGTACGTCACCTCGATGGCGCAGGCCCGCCGCCGGGTGGCCCGGGCGCTGGTGGTGATCCGCAGGCACGTCGGGCAGGTCGCGGCGCTCACCGAGGTCGAAGAGGTGGGCCGCTGGCTGGAGGAGTTCCACCCCCACTCGCTGGTGGAGCTCGACTACGGCGGCCTCGTCCATCTGATGGACGACCGGACCCTTCAGGGCGACCAGTCCGTGGCCGAGGTGGCGACGGCCCTCGCGGGTTTGGACAACGGTCAGGAAGAACTTGCCTTCGCGATGTATCAGCGGGTGATTGTCCGCTGGAGGTCGATCCGCGCCCTCGAATCGGCAAATTGACGGTCATCAGGAGGCCCTGACCTGCCGATTCGGGTCATGACATAGTCGATCTCACATCTACGAACTGAGTAGTTTGCCGTTTTCACTGCGATACCACGAAACGTGTCGCTAGAATCACCGAGCGTGACATCAACCCGTGGTCGAGGCGTTGTTCCCAGAGGGCTCGCCAATCGCACTACGTGGCTGTATGGTCACATCGGGTGATGCCGTAAATGGTCCTAGAAACCGCACGTTTTGGATCATTGAAGGACATCCGTGACAGTGCCGCGACCGACGAGTTTCGACGCGACGAGGCGGAGATCGGCGGGAGGGGCACTTGCGCCAGACAAGTCGCAGGATCGCTGTCGGCGGTCCACACGGAGGAGAGGCCGCACAAATGTCAGCTCGTACACCCGAGGCCGAGCCACTGCTCACCCCGGCGGAGGTCGCCACGATGTTCCGCGTCGACCCCAAGACCGTCACCCGGTGGGCGAAGGCGGGCAAGTTGACGTCCATCCGCACCCTCGGCGGTCACCGGCGGTACCGGGAGACCGAGGTCCGGGCACTGCTCGCGGGGATTCCGCAGCAGCGGTCCGAGTAGGACGTGGCCGTCACACCAGGGGGGAACAACGGCGCGCTCGCGTCGGGGATGTGAGCGCGTCCGCCATCGCATACAGCGAGGGGACCGTACTGCCTGCGGATGTCCGAAGAGGCGTCGGTCACCCTTCGGGATGGAGACATCTCCCGTGACCGCTACGGGTCATGGGAGAGATCTGGGGTCGGCGCCGCCCGCCCGGCGCCTCCCCACGTGAACGCCTTGGGGTCAGGGAACGGTCTCACGGTTCGTGGCGGGCAACAGGGTCTCCAGCAGCACCCGCACTCCGGGATCGTGCCCGCTCGCCGCCCGCAGGAGCGCGACCATCTGGTCCACGAGCAAGCGCTCCAACTCGGCCCGCGTCATGTCGCGGTGCTCCAGCCAGTCGAGGCCGGCCGTCTCCACCGAGGCGACCCAGGACCTCAGCGTGACGCGTAACGCCGGACCGGGCGCGGTGACCCCCATCTGGTGCACGATCATGCGCAGCATGCGCTCCCGCACCCCGTCGACGATCTCACCGATCTCCCCGGCACGGTTGGCCGGGCCTCCCCTGAGCAACGCGGCGAAACCGGCCGCGTGCTCCTCGACGAAGTCGAAGTAACGCGTCAGACCCGAGCTGAGCTGCTCCAGCGGCCCGCCCTCGCCCTGGGGCTGTAACCGCGCCCGCAGCTCGGCCGCCGCACTGCGCAGGGCCGCCACATAGAGCTCCTGCTTGCCCCCGAAGTAGTGGTAGACGAGCGCCCTCGACGCGCCCGCGGAAGCCGCTACATCGTCGATCGAGACGTCCTCGGCGTCGTGCCTGCTGAACAGCTCGAGCGCGGCGGCGATGAGCTCTTCCCGCCGCCGGTCGACACTGAGCCTGCGGCGCGCCGGCCGTGCACCGTCTGCCGCTTGGCGTGTGGCACCCACACCCGCACCCTAGCGAATCGGCCTCCCAAGAGGGGGACGGGCCGGACCAAGGGTTCTCCCCGCGATCCCCTCCCGGCTCCGCCGCCCTACCCATGGTCCGGCTAACCTTCCCAACGCCCGATTAGAGGAAGGATCCTGTCTTACCGCGATCAACCCGTACCCTCGGGGCAACTCGATCGTTTGGTGTGTCAGGTGCACGTCCACGCATCGTGGGGAGAACCATGTCAGGACCGTCCATGCAGACCACTGCCCGGAAAGACGTCGGGGTCGAGATCCCCGCCGGCGGACTGTCCGATGGGTTCAGCCCACGGCCCCGTCCGACGATCCGCAACGTGGCGGAACGGGCAGGAGTCTCCAAATCGCTGGTGTCTCTCGTGCTGCGGGGCTCCCCGCATGTGAGCGAACACCGCAGGGAGGCGGTCCTCCAGGCCGCCCGGGAGCTCGGCTACCGCCCGAACGCGGTCGCCCGCAGCCTGGTCGAGGGGCGGACCCACCTGGTGGGCGCGCTCGTGGCCGATCTGCACAACCCGTTCTACGCGGAGTTCCTCGACGGCCTGCAGGAGAGCCTGCACGGCGACGGACTGCGGCTGCTGATCGGCAGCGGCCGCTGGGACCCGGCGTTCGAGGACGAGGCCGTCGAGGCCTTCCTGGAGCTGCGGGTGGACGGACTGGTCCTGCTCGGGGTCGCGCCGTCCAGCGACACACTGGCCGAGGCCGCGGCCTACACCCCGACCGTGGTGGTGGGCGAGCGCGACGTCGAACTCGAGGGCGTGGACATCGTCGTCGACGACGATCAGCTCGGCGCCCGCTTCGCCGTCGACCACCTCGTGGAGCTCGGTCACCGGCGCATCGCCCATATCGAGGGCGCCCCGTCGTCGGCCGCCCGCTGCCGCTGCGAGGGTTATCTGGTGGCCATGCGCCGCCACGCGCTGGCGCCGTACATCATGGTGGAGCACGGCGACTTCAGCGAGGAGGGCGGCCGGCGCGCCGCCTTGGAGCTGCTGAAGCGCGAGCCCCGGCCGACGGCGATCTTCGCGGCGAACGACATCGTGGCCATGGGCGTGCTGACCGCGGCGAGCGAGCTGGGACTGCGGGTGCCCGAGGACCTGTCGGTCGTCGGATACGACAACACCCACCTCGCGTCCGTCACCCACATCTCGCTGACCAGCGTGGACCAGCCCCGGCGGGCCATGGGCCGCTCGGCGGCGGCGCTGCTGAGCGACCGCATCACCGAGCCGGGCAAGACGGCCCGGCTACGGCAGGTGAGCCCGCAGCTCGTCGTACGGCGCAGCACCGGGCCTGCTCCAAGTGGTGCCCAAAGCTAGGTCAACCACCGACGTGTCCCCTCGCGGCCGGTGTTGACTTCAGCCGTGGCGCCGGCCCCCGGCGGGTCGCGGAAGGGCTGCCCGCGGGCCGGCGACCGGGATTCGGGGGGATTCATGCGTGATCCTGAGTTGGTCTCCTGCGCTCAGCGGGCCGCCGGCGAACTGGAGCGGGCCTGGGCGCACTGGAGGGAGAGCCGTGGGCTCGGCAGCGAGGACGTCGCCGAGTCGGTGGCGAGCTACGTCGCCCATTCGATCGACCACCCCTGGGGACGGCCCCGCGTGGTGCTGGGCCTCGACGCCGAGGACGCCCGTGAGCTGGCCGCTCTCCTGCACCGGCAGGAGGTTCCCGAGCCGGCGTGGGCGGCCAGGTTTCCGGCATAACGGTCTGATCACGACTCCGGTCCGGTTAGGTTGGGAAGACCACGCCTCCGGAAGGGGATTTCGACTGTGATCAGACGACCACTCGCCGCCGCAGCCCTGGCCCTGTGCGGGGTCGGAGCCGTCGCCTGCGGCGGCGCTGAGGTCTCCGGCACGGGGGACTCCGCCCCCGCCGCCTCGCCCCGGCTCGGACGGCCGGCCGCGACCCAGGAGCAGGCGGACGCCTCCGGGGCGACCGCCCCGACCACGCGTACGGCCTCCTCCGAGACGGAGGCCCTGCCCCTGACCGGGAAGACCGTGGTGATCGACCCGGGCCACAACGGCGGCAACTTCCGCCACACCAAAGAGATCAACCGGCTGGTCGACATCTCCAACCAGAAGAAGGCCTGCGACACGACCGGCACGTCGACGAACGACGGCTACACCGAGGCGGCCTTCACCTGGGACGTGTCCAACAAGCTCGCCAAGCTGCTGAAGGCCCAGGGGGCCAAGGTCAGGCTCACCCGGACGAGCAGCACCCCGTGGGGTCCCTGCATCAACGAGCGGGCCGCCGTCGGAAACAAGGCCCACGCGGACGCGGCGATCTCCATTCACGGCGACGGCGCGGCGGGCAACCTCCGCGGGTTCCACATCATCATGCCGAAGAAGATCGGCGGGCCGGTCGACCGGGTCGTGAAGGACTCGGCGCGGCTCGGCAAGGACGTGCGGGACGCCTTCCACGACGGCACCGGCCTGCCGTACTCGACCTACATCGGCAAGGACGCGTTGAACTACCGCAGCGACCTCGGCGGGCTCAACCTGTCGACGGTTCCGAAGATCTTCATCGAGTGCGGCAACATGCGCAACGCCAAGGACGCCGCCAGGTTCAAGGACCCCGCGTTCCGCGCCACGATGGCCGAGGCGCTGGCCGACGGCCTGGAGAACTACCTCACCTCCGCCCGCTGACCGGACGTCATGAGGATGGCGGGGGCGCCGGTGGGGTTGGCATCATCGGCGGCATGGACCACCTGCTTCCGCTGCCGAGGCTGACCGAGACGGGCTCCGGGTCCGCCGAGATCGCGCCGGGCGCCGCCGTGTCGGGCCCGGCGGCGCTCATCGACGCCGTACGGCTCGCGCTCCCCGTGCTCGACCTGAGGCCAGGCGACGCCGCCACGGCGGCCGTGCGGGTGGAGGAGGACCCCCGGCTCGGGCCCGAGGCGTACGCGCTGACGATCGCGAGCGACGGAGCGCGCGTCACGGCCGGAGGCCGCGCGGGTGCCTTCTACGCCGGGCAGACGCTGCGGCAGCTCCTGCCGGCCGAGGCGTTCCGGTCGGCTCTTCCGCCCGGGACGTCCTGGACGGTCCCCTGCGGGCGGGTGGAGGACGCGCCGGGGTTCTCCTGGCGCGGGGCACACCTCGACGTGGCGCGCAGCTTCCTGCCCAAGCGGGAGGTGCTGCGGATGATCGACCTGATGGCGTCGCACAAGCTGAACCGGCTGCACCTCCACCTGGCCGACGACCAGGGCTGGCGGGTGGAGAGCAGGGCGTTCCCCCTGCTGCACGAGGTGGGCTCGCACCGTCCGCGGACCATCACCAGCCGCAAGGGGGAGGAACTCGCCTTCGACGGCGTCCCTCACGGCGGCTACTACACGCTCGCCGATCTGACCGAGATCGCGGCATACGCCCGGGCGCGGGCCGTCGTCGTCGTGCCGGAGATCGACGTGCCGGGGCACGCCTCCGCCGTGCTGGCCGCCTATCCCGCCCTGGCCTCCCGGCCGCAGCAGCGCTACGAGGTGCTGGACCGGTGGGGCATCTCGTCGGCGATCCTGTCTCCGCTTCCGGCGACCGTCGACTTCCTGACCACCGTGATCGCCGAGATCTCCGGCGCGCTGGGCGACGTGCCGTACTTCCACCTCGGGGGCGACGAGTGCGTGCTCGACGACTGGGCGGCGTCGGACGAGATCTCGGCGTACCAGGCCTCGCTGGGCCTGGAGAGCACGGGCGACCTGCACGCGTGGTTCCTGCGGCGGCTCGCCGACGCGCTGGCCGAGCGCGGCAGCCGCGCGGTGGTGTGGGACGAGGCGTTCGTCAGCGGCCGGCTGCGTCCGGACACCGTCGTCATGCCGTGGCGCGGCGAGCACGTCGCCCGCCGGGCCGCGGCGGCGGGACACGACGTGGTGGCCACGCCGGTCTTCCCGATGTACTTCGACTACGCCGAGGCCGCCTCGCCCGACGAGCCCGCCGGGCTGGGCGACGCGATCACCGTGGCCGATGTGGCGGCCTTCGCACCCGCGCCGTCCGAATGGCCGCAGGAGGAGCGGGCCCGGGTGATCGGCGTCCAGTTCCAGCTCTGGAGCGAGCGCATCCCGGACGGCCGTACGCTCGACTACCGCGCCTGGCCCCGCGGCTGCGCGGCGGCCGAGGTCGCCTGGACCGGCGGCCCGGCCGCGCCCGGCGACTTCTTCCGCCGTCTCGACGCGCACCTGGCGCGGCTGGACGCCTTCGGCGTGGAGTATCGCCCGTTGTCCGGCCCCCGGCCCTGGCAGCGCGGCGGCACCGGATGGCGCCGTCACCGCCCGGGCGCCGTCACCGTGCAGGAGGTGATGCGCCACCTGCACGAGCTCAGCCTGTCAGCCGACTCCACCCGGCCCAGCATGTGACGCCGCGCCTGCGAGGCGCCGTACGCGGTCGCGGTCGCACAGCACGTCGGTGCTGTCGACGTACTGGTCCACCGCGCCGGTCAGCGGCAACCGCCGCACCTCCGGATCGGCGATGGTCTCCAGCAGCGCCTCGGCGAAGCGCTCGGCGCGCAGCACACGATAGGGCCGGTCGTGGTACGGCCGGGTGCCCGGGTCGACGGGTGGAGTGAGGCCCAGGTCGTTGTGCAGGGCCGCGACGGCCTCGTACGCGGTGGCGAGGTGACGCTCACGCTCCCGCCAGGCCGTCGCCGACATGGCCGCGGCGAGGACGGGCCCCAGGCCGGGGCCGCACGGCAGCGTGGCGAAGGCGCTGCCCAGCCACTTGCCGTACGGCGGATAGCGGCGGTGCATGAGCAGGGTGAGCCGCATGAGGTCCCGCACGAGGCGGGCGCAGGTGACCGCCGAGCCCAGTTCGTCGCCGGCCTCGCCGCACCGGCCGACGAACGCCTCCTCCTGGGCGATCCGCCGCCACTGACAGGCCAGGACGTGGCGCCAGACGTCGCCGGGATACCAGGCGAGACGCCGTCGGACGGGCAGGAGCAGGCCCAGGCCGTCGTGGAAGACCTCCCCCGCCGTGATCTCCGCGAGCGTCTGGGTGGGTGTCGCCAGCCAGTCGGCCAGGCCGATGTCCGCGGCCGGGTCGAACCCGAGGTGCCCGGTGAGCCACGCGGTCAGGCCGGCCACCTCCACACCGTGCCGGATCGGCCCGTCCGCCGTCTCCATGCGCCGGGTGCCGTCGTCCCCGGGCGGGCCGAAGCTCGTGGGATAGCCGAGGAAGCTCGGCGGCAGGCTCCCGGCGAGCGCGGCGTCCACGGCCTCGCCGTGGACGGCGATGTCCTCCGCGGTCAGGAACAGCTGCAGCCGCGGGCCCCAGTCGTGGTCGGTGGACCGCTCGGTGTCGTATCCGAGCACCTCCGAACCCGGGCCGACGAGGGCCGCCGTGTGTGCGAGGCCGCCGAAGCGCCGGGCCAGCAGCGGTGCGACCGCCTCAAGGTAGAACCGCCGTGACAGCTCCAGCCCGCGCACGTGCCCGTCTCCCATGACGGACATCCTCCGCAGGCTCCGTCGCGCGGGGCAACCGGCTTTCCGCCGCCGCGTGCCCGGAAAGGCTCGCGGACGCCGGTGGAGACGCGGTGGGCAGTGGCGGGCGGGGTGTCACGCGCCGTCGAGGACCTCGGCGACGATGGCAGCGGCGATCTTCTCGGTGTCCAGGCCCTGGTGGGCGTCGATGACCTCGCGGATTCTCGTCGTCAGGAGCAGGTCGGCCTGCGCGGCGTCGCCGATGTGGCGCGCGGCCACCGCGACGGCGGCGGCGAACTCGTAGGCCTCGGCCGGGCCGAGGCCCTGCGGGTCGGTCTCGACGAGGACGCGGGCGCCGTTCCTCGGTGAGACGCGGACCTTCCACCGGCCGGACGGGCCGGCGACCGACAGGGACTCCTTCCGCAGGGCCGGCGGGAACAGGACGACGGCCACGCGCCCCGCCGCGGCGAGGACGCGCTCGGCGAGCCTGCGGACGTCCTTCTTGGCGACGACGATCCTCCCGGAGCGGTTGATGATGCTCACGGAATCACCGCTGTCGGCCACGGCGATTCGCTCGCCGTCGGCCTGGTCGTAGATGGCGCTCATGCGTGGGGGGTGCTCGCTTAGCAGTTTTGTCGGGGCGGGCCGCCAGGCTATGCCCATGCATGATCTCGTATCTGCGACGGACATGATCACGATTTGCCTCACCCGGAGCGGAAATCGCGGCGGGTGGCCGGTGTGATCGCGTCCGAGCGGTTCAGCCTCCGGCCGAGCACGGAGGAGTGGCGGCGAGCCTGGATCGCCCGCGGCGAGCTGCGCGACCAGAGGTTCGAGCTGCCGGCGGGAGCGTGAGCCCGCCGGACTGCGCCCACTGGATATGGGGCCGCAGGCTCCCACCAGCCCTCCGCGAGGAGCTGTTCGAGGCGCTCAGGGACACATCCAGAGATACATGCCCTGGTTGAGCCGTACGGCGGTGCGGGCCAGGTCACGCAGGGCCGTGACCCGCTCGACCTCGAACTCGTCGAGCAGTTCCTCCTCGGCGTACCCGCGCAGGGCCCGGCGTGACCGATGGGCGCGGCCGGGGCTCAGACGAGCGTGTAGCCGGCTTCCTCGACGGCCTTGCGCACGGCGTCTTCGGCGACGTCGCCGGAGACGTCGAGGCGGCCGCTGCCGAGGTCGACCTCGACGCCGGTGACGCCGGGGACCTCGCCGACCTCCTCCTTCACCGAGCTCACGCAGTGGCCGCAGGTCATGCCCTGCACGGTGTAGGTCTTGACGCTCATGGAGCTCTCCATATCGGGAGAAGGGAACTCATGCGGTGCGGCCGACGATCTCGCCGACCGAGCGGTAGCCGTGCCGCCGCAGCCGGCGGGCGAGCTGGCGGTTGATCCGCGACGGCCACAGGGGGCCCTCGTAGATCAGGCCGGTGTAGCCCTGCACGAGGGTGGCGCCGGCCAGCAGCCGCTCCCAGACGTCGTCGACGTCCTCCACGCCGCCGACGGAGACGAGCGTGAGCCGGTCGCCGGCCTTCTGGCGCAGGCGCCGCAGCACCTCCAGCGAGCGGGCCTTGAGCGGCTGTCCGGACAGGCCGCCCGCCTCGGTGCTCGCGACACCCTCGCGGCTGATCGTGGTGTTGGTCGCGATGACGCCCGCCAGCCCGAGGTCGGTGGCGAGCTCGGCCACGGCGTCCACGTCCTCGTCCGCCAGGTCCGGCGCGATCTTCACGAGCAGCGGGGTCCGCCCGGCCGCCTCCTTGACCGCCGACAGCAGCGGCCGCAGGCGGTCCACGGCCTGCAGGTCGCGCAGGCCCGGCGTGTTGGGCGAGCTCACGTTGACCACGAGATAGTCGGCGAGCGGCGCGAGCCTGCGGGCGCTGTCCACGTAGTCGCGGGCGGCCTCGGACTCGGGCACGATCTTGGTCTTGCCGATGTTGACGCCGACCACGGCCGGAATGTGCCGCACCCTGCGCAGCCGCTTCGCCGCGGCCGCCGCCCCGGCGTTGTTGAAGCCCATCCGGTTGATGATCGCCCGGCTCTCGGGCAGGCGGAACAGCCGGGGCCGGGGGTTGCCTGGCTGGGCGTGCGCGGTGATCGTGCCGACCTCGACGTAGCCGAATCCGAGCGCCGTCAGCGGCTCGGCGCACCCGGCGTCCTTGTCGAACCCGGCGGCGAGCCCGAACGGCGAGGCGAAGTGGACGCCGAACGCCTGGACGCGCAGCGACTCCGCCCTCGGCGCGAGCAGCCGGTGCAGCAGCCGCACGAGGGGCGGGAACATCCCGAGCAGGCGGAGCAGCCTGATCGTGACGTGGTGGACGGTCTCCGCGTCGAGGCGGCTCAGGACCTGCGTGAACACGAGTCGATACATCACGGCAAGACTATCGGCCGGTCAGTTCGGCCGTGGGCGGGCCTCGGCCGTCGGCTCGGGCAGCGGCACGTGCGACGCCGTACGGATCGACAGCCCGGCGTCGAAGCCCAGCAGCCGCAGCAGCCGCACCACCTGCGGAACGGGCTGGACGAAGGTCAGCGCGCCGCCCCACTCCCGTACGCGCGCGTCGGCCCACAGGAGACTCCGCGCGCCCGCGCAGTCGAGGAAGCCGACCCCGGCCAGGTCGACCTCGACGTGGCCGGGCCCGTAGGTCCCCAGCACCTGCCGCAGGCAGGCACGGAACTCCGGCGCCCCCGACACGTCGAGGTCGCCGTTGACCGCCATCCGGATGCCGGCCTCAGCCGACGTGGTCTGGATTCGCAACATTCCTCGGGCCCTGCTCGCCCAGCAGCTCCGCCGCGAGCTCCGATACCTTCCGTCTGCTGTCCCTGGCCTGCTTGCGCAGCCCGGTGAACGCCTGCGACGCCGTCAGATCGTGCTTGCCCATGAGATAGCCGATGGCCCGCTCGATCACGACCCGGTAGTCCAGGGCGTACTGCAGCTGGTCGGCCAGCACCGCCTTCTCATCCGCCTCCATCGACGCCACGAGGACCTGCTCGATCACGTGGGCGTACGCGTGGAGGGCCTGGGTGTCGGACTCCTGCCACTCGTGCGGCGCGTCCTGGTAGACGTTGAGGGTGCCCACGGGCACGCCGCCGAGCCGGATCGGCACTCCCGCCACCCCGCGCACCTCGGGGTGCAGCAGTTCACGCAGGGCCGGCCACCGCCGGTCGGCCCGCACGTCGACCGTCGTCACCGCGGTGTCGCCCACGTACGCCGCCACGCACGGGCCCTGGCCCGTCACCGCCTGAGCACGCTCGAGGCTGCGGCCGCGCTCGTCGGTGGCGAAGAGGTAGCGGAGCGTACGGTCCTCCTCCGCGAACATCAGACCGGCGCCGGAGTATCCGAAAAGCCGGTCGACCACTTGGACGATGCGCTCAAGGTGGTGCACGATCCCGGTCGCCGCCCTGTCCTTCTGCAGACGTCTCAGGCTGGCGACTAGAGCCTCAGGATCGATATGGGTCATTCCGTATCCTCTCGTGAACCTCACCTCGCACCGCCGTGGCCTGTGGGAGAGGTGCCGATTCGGCCATCACAACTGCCCGAATGGGGCTCGATCAGTCCTGATCTCTGCCAGGACCCGCAGAACGATGACCATCAGCTCGCCGAGACGGGAACCGGCCTGCGCCTCCGCGCGGTCCCAGACCCGCCCGTCGCGGGCGTAGAAGTCCAGGACGCCGATGAGTTCGCGGTCCTCGACGAGCGGTACGGAAAGGACGGCCCGCACCGGCGGGGCGTGGACGGCCACGTGCGGAAAGCCCATGGGGCTCGCGGCGTGCAGATCGTGGATCGCGACGAGGCCGCCGCTGGCGGCGCTCTCGATGGCGGGACCGTCGCCCACGGACTCCTGGGCGGACTCCAGCAGTACGCCGTCGTCGTCGGTGGCCCCGACCGCACGGAGGCGGTCCTGGCCGTCGAGCAGCATCAACGCGGCGCCGTCGGCCCCGAACAGGTCGGCCATGCCGGTGAGGACGTTCTCGAGAACATACGACACGTCCGATGCCATCGCGAGCCCACTTTCAAACGATCAAGCGGCCGCGGACACAGGGCGGAGTGCCCCTAAGCCTAGTGGGCTTCGCGCAGTCCTAGCCAGGCGATCCCCAGGGTTGACGGACCGGGTTGGGGAGGACATGACGAATCCGCCCTCCCGAACGGCCCGGCGCGGGCCGTACAGGAGGACGGACAGGTTCGCCTCGGGCGTCAGCGCTTGGCCTTCTTGCCCTCGGGGGTGACGGCGTACCACTCGCCGCCGAAGTCCTTCAGGTCCTGGCCGAGCACGTCCCCGGCCTTCTGGTCCTTCACGTAGTAGTAGAGCGGGTGCTTGTTGTAGGTCACCTGCGTGCCGCCGTCCTCCCGCCGGATCGTGCCGAGCAGGTTCGCGTGCACACCCGTGCCGGCCTGGGGCGCGCCGGCCGAGAGCACCGGCGGCCACGCGGCCGCGCACGCCTGGGTGCAGGCGGACGCGCCGCCCTTGTCCTTGGTGAACAGGTACACCGTGCGGCCGTCCACGCCGGTCAGCACGCTGCCGAGCGAGGTGGGCGCGGCGCCGATGCGCGCGGGCCCCGTGGGGGACGCCTGGACGGGGGAGGTCGGCGATCCGGCGGCGGACGGCGTGGTCCCCGAGGGGTGCTCGGAGGGCTCGGGCGTCTGCGACTCGTTGAGCTGGTCGTTGGCGACGCGGCTGGCGTCCTCGTCGCCGGCACCGCCGCATCCGGCGGCCAGCAGGCTGATCGCGACCGCGCCGGCATACAGCAGTTTCCTCATGTTCGGCCTCCTGGGAAGTGAGCGAGTCGGCTCCCAGGAGACACGCGGCGACGGTGGCCCCGCCGTCAGGACGCGAAGATCCGGGAAAGGGCTTTGCCGTTTCGTGGGTTCCGCCTCAAGGACCTCTCGCCGCCCTCGCGCCAATCACCGACTCATGCGGATGAACCGGCCAATCCGGGGCAATCGAAGCAAGCCGTACGGGCACGACGGTGCGCGCCGACACGCGGGCCGATCGCGGGGAGGTGCCGAGGTCCCCGGAGCGTGCGGTGCGATGCTGAGGCTGCGACGCCCGGTCGCACGACAGACAAGGAGCGCACGGATGGCCGACATCGTCGACATGGGCGAGCTGAGGCGCCGCCTCGGCCGTACGGGAGTGTGGCTGTCCTCTCTGGCGGCGACCCCGGCGGCCCGGGTCAGGGAGGCCGCCGCCGAGATCGAGGAGCTCGGATACGCCACGCTGTGGGTCGGCGAGACCCCGGCGGGCCGGGAGGCGTTCACGCACGCGGCGCTGCTGCTGTCGGCGACCGGGCGGCTGCGGGTGGCCACGGGCATCGCCAACATCTACGGCCGCGACCCCGTCGCCGCCGCCAACGGCGCCGCGACCCTGGCGGAGGCGTGGGACCAGCGGTTCGTGCTCGGCCTGGGCGTCAGCCACAAGCCCCTGGTGACGAGTCGCGGGCACGACTACTCCGCACCGCTGGAGTACATGCGGGACTACCTCGGCGCGATGGACCAGGCGACCTTCGGCGCGCCGCTCGCGGAGACACCGCCCCGAGTGCTCGCGGCGCTGCGGCGCCGGATGCTCGAACTTGCGGCGCGGCGCGCCCAGGGGGCGCACACCTACTTCGTGCCGCCCGAGCACACCGCGAAGGCACGCGACCTCATCGGCTCCGCCCCGGTGCTCGCGCCCGAGCAGGCGGTGGTGCTCGAGACCGACGCGGGCCGGGCACGGGAGATCGCCCGCGAGTACGCCGCCTTGTATCTCTCCCTGCCCAACTACACGAAGAACCTGCGCGAGCTGGGCTTCTCCGACGACGACTTCGCGGACGGCGGAAGCGACCGGCTCATCGACGCGATCGTGGTCTGGGGCGAGCCGGAGACGATCGCCGAGCGGATACGCGCCCACCACGACGCGGGCGCGGACCACGTGTGCGTGCAGCCGCTGGCGGACTCGGTCGACACGCAACTCGAGCACCTGCGACTGCTGGCCCCCGCCCTCCTGACGGCGTGACCGCGGCGACTCCCGGGCGGGACCCTCTCTCGCCGCCGGACCCGCCGGACCCGACGGGCCTGGAGGCGTGGATACGCCAGGTCCTCGGCCTGGCCGGTGCCCGGGCCTCCGCGTTCGCACCGCCTCCGCCTCCCACCCCGTCCGGGGACCACACGGAGGACGCGGACGCCACGGGCACGGCCGAATAGGCGCCGCGTGCGGTCAGGCGGCCTGGCTCACCTGCTCGGCCAGCCGTTCGAGGCTCTCGTCCAGCGCCTGCTCCACCGCTTCGGGCGGGGGCGCGTGCCCCTCGTCGAAGAAGGACAGGTGGACCGTCACGTCGCTGCTGTCGTCGTCGATGCCGGCGACCTGCAGCCATCCGGCGTACCGGTCCACGTCGCGGGTGCCCCACTCCATCCGCAGCTGGTCCTGCTCGGATCGCAGCAGCGCACGCTCGTCCTGTCCCGTCTCGTCCTCGTGAACGGTGACCGCGGGCGGCTCCTCCGCGCGTACGTGCAGGTCGCGGGGCATCCAGAGATCGAGTTTGCCGACGTCGCACGCCTGGCGGAACACCTGGTCGGCCGGCGCGGGCATCCTGCGGGACCGCTCGAACTCGGTCATGGTCCGTCACTCCTCCCTCTGGGTATCGGACGCTGCCGATGTAGGGAGCCCTTACCCGCCATCGCCCCGTCCATCCTCCGTCTCGCCCCGCCGGACCCGGGGTGCGTACGGCGGCGTAGGGTCCCGTTGCATGACTGATCACTACGATGTCGTGGTCCTCGGCGCCGGGCCCGGCGGCTACACCGCCGCGGTCCGCTCGGCCCAGCTCGGGCTCAGCACGGCGATCGTCGAGGAGCGCTACTGGGGCGGTGTCTGCCTCAACGTGGGGTGCATCCCCTCCAAGGCGCTGCTGCGCAACGCGGAACTCGCCCACATCCTGATGAACGAGACCAAGACGTTCGGAATCCAGGCGGACGGCCCGATCACCCTCGACTACGGCGCGGCCTTCCGCCGCAGCCGGCAGGTCGCGGACGGGCGGGTCAAGGGCGTCCACTACCTGATGAAGAAGAACGGCATCACCGAGTACGACGGCCGCGGCACGTTCACCGGCCCGAACGCCATGGAGGTGCGCGGCACGGACGGCTCGGTGCGGACGGTGACGTTCGGCCACTGCATCATCGCGGCGGGGGCGACGACCCGGCTGCTGCCGGGGACGTCCCTGTCCGAGCGCGTCGTGACGTACGAGGAGCAGATCCTCAGCGAGGCGCTGCCGGAGAGCGTCGTCATCGCGGGCGCCGGCGCGATCGGCGTCGAGTTCGCGTACGTGCTGCACAACTACGGCGTGAAGGTGACGATCGTCGAGTTCCTCGACCGGATGGTCCCGCTGGAGGACCAGGAGGTGTCCGCGGAGCTGGCGCGGCGCTACCGCCGGCTGGGGATCGAAGTGCTGACCTCCACCCGGGTGGAGTCGATCGACGACAGCGGCGACAAGGTGCGGGTCACGGTCTCGAGGAACGGCGAGACCTCCGTGCTGGAGGCCGACAAGGTGCTGCAGGCCATCGGCTTCCAGCCCCGCGTCGAGGGGTACGGCCTGGAGCACACCGGCGTACGGCTGACCGAGCGGCGCGCGATCGCCGTGGACGGCCGGTGCCGCACCAGCGTGCCGCACATCTACGCCATCGGGGACGTCACCGCGAAGCTCATGCTGGCCCACGCCGCCGAGTCGATGGGCGTCATCGCCGCCGAGACCATCGCGGGCGCGGAGACGATGGAGCTCGACTACGTCATGATCCCCCGCGCGACCTACTGCCAGCCGCAGATCGCGAGCTTCGGCTACACCGAGGCCCAGGCGCGCGAGCAGGGCTTCGACGTGAAGGTGGTCAAGTTCCCGTTCACGGCCAACGGCAAGGCGCACGGCCTGGGCGACCCGAACGGGTTCGTCAAGGTCCTCAGCGACGCGAAGTACGGCGAGATCCTCGGCGCCCACCTCATCGGGCCCGAGGTGACCGAACTGCTGCCCGAGCTGACGTTGGCTCAGCAGTGGGACCTCACCGTGCACGAGGTGGCGCGCAACGTCCACGCCCACCCGACTCTCGGCGAGGCGGTGAAGGAGGCGATCCACGGACTGGCCGGGCACATGATCAACATGTGACGGTGGCGGGCGGTCAGCGCCCGGTAGGCGGGCGGTGGGCGGCTCGTCAGCGCCGGCGCCGACGCTCCTCCCGTGGCCGCGGCGCCTCGCGGCCTCGGACCCAGAGGAGCGCGTATGAAGACCCCGTCCGTCCTGATCTCCGGCGCGAGCATCGCCGGACCGGCCGTCGCGTACTGGCTGCGCCGGCGCGGCTTCGCCCCCACGGTCGTCGAGCGGGCCCCCGCCCTGCGCGAGGGCGGCCAGGCGGTCGACTTCCGGGGGCCGGTCCACATGAGCGTGCTGCGGCGGATGGGCGTCCTTGACGAGATCCGCCGCCTGCGCACCGACCCTGGCCCGCTGCGGGTGGTCGACTGGCGCGGCGAGCAGGTCGTCGCGCTGCCCGCCGAGTTCACCGGCGGCGAGGTGGAGATCCTGCGCGGCGACCTCGCCCGCGTGCTGTACGACCGGACCGGGGACGACGTGGAGTACGTCTTCGGCGACTCCATCGCCTCCATGACCGAGACTCCGGACGGGGTGGAGGTGACCTTCGAACGCGCGGCGCCCCGGACGTTCGACCTCGTGATCGGCGCGGACGGTCTGCACTCGAACGTCCGGCGGCTGGCCTTCGGCCCCGAGTCGCGGTTCGTGCGGCCGTCCGGCCACCACGTCGCGATCTTCAGCGCGCCCGACCATCTGGGTCTCGGCCGCGACACGCTGCTCTACAACGAGCCCGGCCGTGGCGTGGCGGCCGCGGGCGCCAGGGACGGCGTGACGGCCGGGGTGATGTGCGTCTTCCGCGCCCCGGGGCTGGAGTTCGACCACCGCGACGTGGCGCAGCAGAAAAGGATCGTCCTGGACGAGTACGCGGGAGCGGGCTGGGAGGTCCCCCGGTTGCTCGAGGCCGTCGCGGACGCGACCGACTTCTACTTCGACTCGATCAGCCTCGTCCACATGGACCACTGCACGCGCGGGCGGATCGCGCTGCTCGGCGACGCCGGCTACGGCGCCACCTGCGGCGGCATGGGGGCGGGCATGGCCGTCGTGGCGGCGTACGTGCTGGCGGGCGAGCTGGCCGCCGCCCGCGGCGACCACCGCGCCGCGTTCCCCGAATACGAGCGACTGATCAGAGGGTTCGCCAAGGCGTGCCAGCGGGTCGCGGGCAACGCGGGCTCCTTCCTCGCCCCGGCGACGCGGGGCGCGATCCGGCGGCGCAATCTGTCCTATCGGATGCTCACTTTCGGGCCGCTGGCGCGGGTGCTCGACAAGATGAGCACCAAGGCGGCCACCTCGATAACGCTCAAGGACTATGCCGCCTGAGATGGGTTACGCTGGCAATCCGGCCGTGCGCGAAGCGCTGTGGCCGCGTACGGGCGACACACTGCGAGGCGGCCCGATGGCGAGGGACGACGCGAACGGCACAAGCTCCCGGGCCGACGCGAGCACCCTGATGGCCCTCATGCGCGAGCTGGTCTTCCCGCCGTACGTGATCGACCGGTCCTCGGTCGTGCCGCAGGACGTCACCCGGCGGGAGAACGACGCGGAGCACTCCTTCGCCCTGGGCCTGGCCGCGGTCTGCCTCGCCCCCCTGATCGACGAGACCCTCGATCCGGGGCGGGTCGCCAGATACGCGCTGGTCCACGACCTGCCGGAGGTCCACGCGGGGGACGTGTCGGTCTACGCGGGCCCGGCGGAACGCGAGAAGAAGGCCGTACGCGAGGAGGAGGCCCGGGAGATCATCACCCGCGACTTCGGCGGGACGTTCCCCTGGCTCGTCGAGGACCTGTACGGCTACACGGCGCAGCGCGACCCGGAGAGCAGGTTCGTCTACGCGCTGGACAAGCTGCTCCCCCACGTCAACGTGCTGCTGGCCGACCATCACCCGGTGCGCCCGACCTGGGCCGCGTACAAGCGCACCGAGATCACGGCCAGGCGGAAGATACGCATGAGCTGCCCGGCACTGCTGCCGTTGTTCGACGAGCTGTGCCGGGAGTTCGCGCGACGTCCGCATCTGTTCTCCGATGGGGTGTCACCTGCCGCGGGAGATGACGATGTTCGCGACGGCGAGCAGGGCCGCTCCGCAGACGGCGGACAGCGCCCTCCACGGCAGATCGACGCCCGGCCCGAGTATGGCGGGCAGGGCGACGAGGAAGGCCCCGGCGGTCGCGGCCGACACCCGGGTGAGCAGGCGCGACCGGGATCGGCGCACGACCACGGGAAACCCGGCGCTCGTCGTCAGTGAGTCGCCCGCCTTCGCCGGGTCCGCCCGGCTGCCGACGGCCAGCGTGATCCCGACCCGCGCGAGCGCGTCGAAGGCCAGCACCTCGGGTCGCAGCCAGAACTCCACGGTGTCGTAGCGCGACGCCACGTCGTAGGAGTCGTCGGAGGCGATCTTCAGGAAGGTGCCGTCGGTCGCGCAGACGAGCCGCTTCGCGGTCGGCGTGTAGCCGTCGCAGTAGTAGCTGACCCGCATCTTCACCGTGTCGCCGTCGCTCAGGTGCAGCCGTCCCGCGGCGTCGAGCGCGCTCGGCCTGTCCCTGCCCAGCAGCGGTTCCTCGGTGCGGACGAAGTAGGAGGACCTGAAGGTGGGATGCCGCGCGAGCCGCCGGGCCACCCCGAGCCAGGCGACGGGATCGTCACCCGGCCGCTCGTGGGAGTGAAGATCGGGGAAGCGGGTGGTGGCCGGATACCAGCGCCCGCCGTTGGCCTCCGCGAGCCTGTCCACGAACCAGCCGCCCTTGGCCCTGATCTCCGCCTCGGCCAGCGGGAACTCCTCCAGGTTGGCGTAGTCGTCCACCCTGAGCCTGAACACGGCCATGTCGGCCACGCAGGCGGTCGCGACGACCGCGGCGAAGCGCACGGGCACGACGAACGGCTCCGCCTCGGGCGACTCCCGGTCCGCCAGGAAGGCCACCAGGCAGCGGCGGCCGACGGCGGAGCCGTTCGCGATCGCCTGTTGCAGGGCGCCCGCCACGTAGTCGGTCTCGTAGCGGAACTGGATGATCGCCCCTCTGGGCAGGGCCAGCGCCGTCAGGACGTCCTCGGCGTACCTGCGCCTGCTGTCGGACGACAGCAACAGCACCGAGGGCCGGATCCCGGTCATGCCGGGCGCCCTGTCCGCAACTGACGTCGTCATCGCGGGGCCTCCCGCAGGCGGTCCTCGAGCGCGAGGAAGCGCGGCCACACCCGGTCTCTCGGCAGCTCGTCGAGGCGCAGGCGCGTCGCGGTCTCGTACCGCAGCCCCCGGTCCGCGAGCGCCCGGTGCTCGCCCAGGACGATCGGCTCGCGTACGTCGCCCGACTGGTCGCCGGTCAGGTCGATGACGAACCGCCGCGGGTCGTCCGGCGGGCCGATCTCGACCCAGCAGTGGTGGCTCACGTCCTCGGCGTCGTCGCGGCCGACCCGCAGGCACCCGTAGCAGTACACGGGTTCGAGCAGCAGATCGGTGCGGAGCCTCCGGGCGAGCCAGACGGAGGTGACGCCGCACTGCCCCCGGGGATCGCCCGCCGTGACCGGCGGCTCCTGATACCGCGGATGGGCCGTACGCTCCGACCAGCAGGTTTCCAGCATCCGGCGGTAGCCGAGCAACCGGTCCGTCCACTCCGGCGCGGTGAAGTCCGCCTCGACGGGTCGCACCTGGTCACCGCCCGAGTGGGTCCGGCGCGACACTGTGATCAGGCCCTCGATCCCGCGGACGCTCCGTTTCGCCGCCGCGGTGGCGCCGAGGACCATCAGCACGTTGTCCGGGGTGTCCAGGAGTTGCGGCATCGACTCCCCGGATATCCGGCGCGTCTGGAAAAGGCCTTTGTCGTCGTAGCGATACGCCACGGGCGACAGGGCGACCGGCGTGAATCCCGACGCGAGAAACGAGGTGCCGTCGAAACCGAGCATGGGGTTGTAGGCCGTGATGACGTAATCCCCGGCGTTTTCCGCCCTGATCTCCCGTACCGCGCGGGAGATCGTCAGGCTCATGAGGTTCGCCGGAATTCCCGCCAGCCCGTGCATTCTTGTCAGGATCATTATCCGGGCCGGATCGACGTCCAGCCCGTGACCGGTGAGCGCGTCCAGGACGTACTGGCGGTCGCAGCGCGAGAAGGCGACGTACGTGAGCGGCATCGTCGCGCCGGGCAGGAAGAGCCCGAACTGGAGGAGGGTGTCGGCCCTCTCGCTGTGCAGGTAGTGCAGTCTCGACTGGACGAGGTGACCCACGCCGGGCCTGACCTCGGTGAAGCGCAGGCGGGTGCGGTAGCCGTCGGTGAACGACAGGCTCAGGTCCCGGTGCGCCTTGTGCACGTCGAGGAGGACGGAGGCATGCGCCTGGTGCGCCGCGTCCTGGGCCGACTGGCGCACCTGCGCCGCCCGGACGACGGCCTGCAGCCGTATCTCCTCGTACACCTTGTCCGGAGACCAGCCGGCGATGGCCGGCCTGCTCAACCGGGGCAGGTGCAGTCTTACCTGGATCTCCAGGGTCCGGAGGTCGACTCCGACCGTCTCGGCGTCCGCGCGCATGCGCGTCCCCATCGCGCCGATGAAGGTCTCGACATCCGGATCACGAAGCCCGTCCACTCGCGCGCCCTCGCTTCGCGCTTTCTCCCTTCGCGGCGTACGCGTGGTTATGGGCACTTTTTCTCCCGCAAGCAGCGAGAAGTCTGTCAGGGACGCCGTCAAGGATAGAACTCCAACCGCACCCTGTCAGGCGCTCGCCGAGTTGGTATCGCCTTTCGCCAAAACCCGCCGAAATCAGGGCCGCTCTTTCATTGGAGCGGCGCAGGCGGTGGATAGAGGGCCGCGAGGCCGTGCGCGGCCGCCGCCATCTCGCGACGCAGCTCGGCCGGTTCGAGGACCTCCACCTCCGCGCCGAGCTTGAGGAACTCCGTCCGCGCGTGCGTGACCGACTCGATGGGCACCGTGGCGGTGACCCGGCCCCGCTCGTCCGGCGGGCCCGCCGTCTCGTCCACGGCCCCGATGACGGCCGAGCTCATGACCTCGCCGAGCCGCTCCCGGCCCCGCGGCGACAGGCGGATCACCGCGTGCCCCCGCAGCAGCCGCGAGCGGAAGCCGGTCAGGTGCTCGCGCCAGTGCCCCGCCAGGTCGAAGCCTTCGGGGCGCTCGAACGTCTCGCCGGTCACCGTGAGCGCGAGAACCCGGCCGACGCGGTAGGTGCGCAACGCGCCGTCGCACCGCGCCACGAGATACCACTTGCCCGCCTTCAGGACCAGCCCGTACGGCTCCAGCCTCCGCTCGACCTCGCAGGGCTCCGTCCAGCGGCGGTAGCGGACCCGGACGACCCGGGCGTTCCAGACGGCTTCGGCGATCTCCGGCAGATAGGGCGACTGGTCGCCGTCGTAGTACCAGCCGGGCGCGTCGAGGTGGAAGTGCTCCCGCACCCGCCGCGCCTCCTCCCGCAGACCGGCCGGGAGCGCGGCCTCGATCTTCAGCTCGGCCGCGGCCAGCAGAGCGCCGAGGCCGAGGTCCGCCGCCGGTCCCGGCAGCCCGGCCAGGAACAGCGCCCCGGCCTCCCGCTCGGTCAGGCCGGTGAGCCGGGTGCGGAAGCCGTCCATCAGGCGGTAGCCGCCCTCGTGCCCGGCCTCGCCGTACAACGGGATGCCGGCGGCGTGCAGCGACTCGACGTCCCGGTAGATCGTGCGGACACTGACCTCCAGCTCGCCGGCGAGCTGCCTGGCCGTCATCCGGCCGCGCGACTGCAGCAGCAGGAGGATCGACAGCAGCCGGGACGCGCGCACAGCGCCAGAATCGCACCGCCACGCTTGCGCTGCCACAGATCCGTCTGGGCGTCTCTGCCGTCCGGGTCCACTGCCGGAAGGTGTCAGTGAAGCGGTCCTACCGTTCCCGTCATGGCATTCGCGGAGAAGCTGCTCTTCGTGCCGCCCCCGATCACGGTGAGCGGCTACCACGTCAAGCGTTACCACGTCACCGCCGACCCGGCCGGCATCGATCCGGCGGTCGAGAAGGCGGCGTACGCCGTCCTGCCCGAGCTGCTGCCCGAACCGGACGGCACGCCCCCGGCCGCCTTCGTCGTCCTCCACAGGGGCGGAGACGACGGGGCCTACGTCAACGCCTACACCTGGGCGTGGGACAACGCCCTGCACTACGGCAACGCGGTGGCCGGTCAGCCCGTGCTCGGCTGTCCCGACCGGGATCCCACGCACTTCATCCGGCCGGAACGCCCGCTCATCGGCTGCGTCTGGGAGCTGCCGCCGATCCTGCACGAACGCGACGCGTGGGTGCGGCACGTGCTCGCCCCCGACCGGCCCGACCTCGGCGCCTACCTCGCCGACACGCTGCCCGAGGGCACGACGGGAGACCGCCGATGAAAGAACGCCGCTGAAAGAACCACGGGTGCGACGAGCGTGCCGATCAGGGACGACACCGCGCGCACTTGACCGGGAGATCATCGCGGGTGATCGTGAGGCCTGGCTCCACGAACCGGTCCCCCCTTCGACACCGGAGTGATTGATGCGCGCAGCTCTGGCCGTGCCGCTCGCCGCGTTCGCGGCCGCCGTTCTGCTCGCGGCGGCCCCCGCCCCGCCTCCGCCGCCCCCGTCCCCCGCTCCTTCGCACGGTCACGCCGTAGAGGTCACGGTCAACGCGAACGCCGGGCTCGGCACCGTCCACGAGGCGGCGTACGGCGCCAATGCCGCCATCTGGGACTCCCACATGAACGATCCGGAGGTGGCGCGGCTGTACAATCGGGCGCACATCGCGGCCGTACGGTATCCCGGCGGGTCGTACGCCGATCTGTACCACTGGCAGACCCACACGGCGCCGGGCGGGACCGTGGCTCCGGGCACGGGGTTCGACGCGTTCATGGGCACGCTCAGGAGGGCCGGCGCACAGCCCGTGGTGATCGCCAACTACGGCACAGGCACTCCGGAGGAGGCCGCCGGCTGGGTGCGGTACGCCAACGTGACGAAGAAGTACGGCGTGAAGTATTGGGAGGTCGGCAACGAGCTCTACGGCAACGGCCACTACGGAGCCACCTGGGAGACCGACGACCACCCCGACAAGAGCCCGGCGGCGTACGCCCGCAACACGCTCGAGTTCGTCCGCGCGATGAAGGCCGTCGATCCCACGATCAAGGTCGGGGCGGTGCTCACGATCCCCGGGAGCTGGCCGGACGGCGTGGTGGCCGCGGGGGACTCCGCGACCTGGAACCACACGGTCATCCCGGCGCTCGCCTCCGAGGTCGACTTCTTCACCGTGCACTGGTATCCGGGCACGAGCATCCCGGACACGACCGGCGACGTCGCCGCGCTGCTCGCCTCTCCGCCGGGGCTCGCCGAGATGCTGGCCCAGGTGCGGGCCGACGTCACCGCCCTGGGCGGACGCGACGTGCCGCTCGCGCTGACCGAGGTCGCCTCCAACATCGGGCGCAACACGCACGCGGCCGGGCTGTTCGCCGCCGACACCTACCTGACCGCCCTGGAGAACGGCGTCTTCACCGTGGACTGGTTCGACACGCACAACGCGCTGGAGAAGGCCGGCACGATCGACGGCGAGACCGACTACCAGGACATCGGCTTCCTGTCGCTCGGCCAGTGCGCCGACGGCGTCTGCGAGCCGCCGCTCAACACGCCGTTCCCCTCCTATCACGGCATCGAGATTCTCGGCACGGCCGCCCGGCCCGGCGACGGCCTGGTCAGGGCGTCCTCGGACGAGCCGAAGGTGGCCGTGCACGCCGTACGGCAGGCCGGCGGCGACCTGGCCGTCGTGATGATCAACAAGGATCCGGCCACCGCCTATCCCGTACGGCTCCGCTACACCGGGTTCGCTCCCTCCGGCCGGACCCCGGTCACGTACACCTTCACCCGCGGGGCCACCGCGATCGCCCGCGCCGAGCAGGGCGACCCGTACACCCGGACGCTCCCGCCGTACTCGGTCACCACGATGACGGTGCCCGCGGCGAAGGGCCCGAAGGCCGCACCCGCCCCGGGCACGCCGACGGCACGCGGCGACGCGGGCGGCGTCACGGTGACCTGGCCCGCCGCCGCGCCCAGGGTGGCCGGATACGAGGTGTACCGGCAGGTGGGCGCGGACGCCGTCCTGCTGGGCACGACCCGGGGCACCTCGCTGACGCTGCGCGAACTGGAGCCCGGCGCCTCCTACACGGTCAACGTGCTGGCCAGGGACCGGGCCGGACGGCTGTCCCTGCCGTCCGCGCCGGTGACCTTCACCGCTCCCACGCCGCCGGACAGCACCTGCGCGGTCCGCTACCGGGTGACGCAGGGCTGGGGGCGGGGCTTCACCGCCGCGGTGACGGTCACCAACCGCGGCGCCGCCGACGTGACCGACTGGGCGCTCGCGTTCCGGTTCCCGGTGGCCGGGGAGCAGGTCCGCAGCGGGTCGGGCGGCACGTGGACGACCGAGGGCCGGGACATACGGGTCATGCCCGACGGGCAGACCAGGACGATCCCGGCGGGCGGGTCGGTCACCCTCGGGTTCGTCGGCGCCAACGAAGGCGCCTACCCCTCCCCCACCGTGTTCCGCCTGAACGGCACGGTCTGCTCGACGCTGTGACCGGTGGTTTCTTGGGGCGATCGTGGCGCCGTCTTGCACGCGGTCGAATACCGCGTTTGACGGCCGAATGCGACACTTTTGAGCAGACGCCTGACGTGTCAGGCGCGAACCCCGCGGCTCATCGCCACAGAAGCCGCCCGGTGTGGTAACGGCGAACCGCTGGAAGCCCGCCCTCCTCGCCGCGAAGGCCGAGGAGGGCGGTGCCCTTTCAGGGCCCGATCCCGTACGGACGCTTTCCGCGCCGGACCACGGGTGGGGCGTCCGTGCGGACGGACGACCGCCGAGCAGCACCGCGCATGCCGGCCATATCATCAGGTGTCGCTTTCCCGGAACACAGCGGACGGGGCGCGAGGGAAAGGTGGTCCGGCAGTGCTGTGCGTGGCGCGCGGCGGGGGCGTCGTGAGACACCGGATGACGGCACGTGGCGGTTGCGCGCGATGAGCCGCGACGACTCGGGCGGGCCGCGGTCCGGCGCCCGCGGCATCGGGAGCCTCGTCGCCGGCAACCTGCTCGGCGGGGTCGCCGTCGCCTCCGGATTCGCGGTCGGCGGCCTGCTCGTCGAACGGCTCGGCGGCACGTCCCTCGCGGGGCTGGGCCAGGCCGCGAGCGTGCTCGGCGCGGCGGTCGCCGCGGTGCCGCTGGCCGGTGTCGCGGCCCGGCACGGGCGGCGCCGCTCACTCACCCTGGGCTACGCGATCGCCGTGCTCGGCGGCGTGCTGATCGTCACGGCCGCCGTCGTCTCCCAGGTCGTCGTGCTGCTGGCCGGGCTGGCCATGTTCGGCGTCGGCCAGGCGGTGAACCTGCAGTCCCGCTACGCCGCCGCGGACGGCGCGGCCCCCGGCGCCCGGGCCAGGGCGATGTCGATCGTCGTCTGGGCCACCACGATCGGATCCGTGGCCGGCCCCAACCTCAGCGAGGTGGCCGACCGGCTCGGCAGGCGGCTCGGGCTGCCGGGCCTCGCCGGGCCCTACCTGATCTCGGTCGTGTCGTTCGCCCTGGCGGGCGCGGTGGTCGCGCTGTTCCTCCGGCCCGCCGTACGGCCGCTCGCGCCGGTCGCCGGCGGAGCGCACGCCCCTCCCCGGACCGTGGGAGCGGCGGCGGCGCTGCGGTGGGCGGCGGCCCATCCCGCGGCGCGGTTCGCGGTCGCGCTCGTCGCGGTGGCGCACGCCATGATGGTCATGGTCATGGTCATGACGCCGCTGCACATGCAGCACCACGGCATGTCGCTGCGGCTGGTCGGTGTCGTGATCAGCCTGCACGTGCTCGGCATGTACGCCTTCAGCCCCGTCTTCGGATGGCTGGCCGACCGGCTCGGCGTGGTCAGGGTCGCGTGCGCGGGAATGCTGATGCTCGTGGCGGCCGTCGTGCTCGGCTTCGTGGCCGCGTCCGCCTCGGAGGGCAGCGCGCTCACCGCGCTCGCGCTGACCGTCCTCGGCATGGGCTGGTCGGCGTCGATGATCTCCGGGTCGGCGCTGCTCACCGGCGCCGCGCCGGACCACATACGGGTGCCGTTGCAGGGCGCCACCGACGCCGGCATGAACTACGCGGGCGCCGCGGCGGCCGCGCTGGCCGGGCCGATCCTCGCCGCCGGCGGTTTCCGCGCGGTCAACGTCGCGGCGGCGGTCATCCTGGTGCCCGCCGTCGCGGCGGCGACCGCCGTCCTCGGCCGGGGCGGCGCTCCCGCCGGCGCCCCCGGGATCCGGGGACGGCACGAGGAGTCCGCGGAGCGCGGCGCCCACCCCGCCGACACCGGCTCCGGCTGACCCTCCTCGTCCGGTCACCGGCAGCCCACCAGGACGTACTCCATGGCGACCCCTACCCTGAGAGGGGTGCCGTGACTCTACGCCGGTCACGGCACCCCCGATCGTTCCCCTTCAGGAGGTTCGGATGAGGGGTCGGGTCCGGATCTGCCGGCGTCCCTTATGGGCAGGAGTGTGACGGCTGACATGCGGTTCGAGACCGGCGTCGACATCGACGCCTCTCCTGATCGGGTCTGGCGGGTCCTGACGGACGTCGCCAGGTGGCCCGAGTTCACGCCCACCATGACCGCGGTGGAGCACCTCGACGACGGCCCGCTGAGCCCCGGCGTCCGCGTACGCATCAAGCAGCCGGGGCTTCCCCCGATGGTGTGGCAGGTGACGGAGCTCACCGACGGCAGGTCCTTCGCCTGGCAGGCGGCCGGCGGGGGCGTGACCACGCTCGCGACGCACGTGCTCACGCCCCGGGACGGCGGGGTGTCGGTTCTGCTCGGGATCGACCAGTCCGGGCCGCTGGCGCCACTGATGAGCCTGCTGATCGGCGGCCGCACCCGCAGATACGTCCGCACGGAGGCCGAGAGTCTCAAGCGGCGCTGCGAATCCGGCTCCTGAGGGGGCCGGAGTCCGGGGACGCCGGCCCACCTGCGCGAACAGGGTGACTACTGGGCCGGGTAGTCCGCGACGTACTGCGGCGCTCCGACCTTGGTCGTGTCGGCCGCGTCGCCGACGCCGTTGACGACGTGGTCGATCGTCCCGGCGTTGAGGTTGACCGTCATGATGTGGTGCAGCTTCACGCCCGGGGTCGCCGGAACCTCGAAGCCGTTCTCGGTGTGGATGGACGGGTTGTTCTGGTTGAAGACGTAGACGCCCGCGCCGTACAGGTTGTGCCGCTTCACGCGGTCGCCGACCTTGTAGCCGGCGTAGCCCTTCACGCGGCCGTTCATCCAGTCGGCCTGCGTGGGCGGGTCGTACGGCAGCTCGTTCTGGTAAAGGATCGTCGTGCCGTCCTCGCCGTTCCAGACGGTGTTGTACCGCTGAAAGTGCTCGACGAACAGGCCGGTCGCCGTGACGTGGTCGCCGTTGACGACGGCGCCGTAGCGGCCGATGTTGGTGTTCCAGCGCTGGGTGTCGGTGAAGCCCTCGACCCCGTGGTCGGCGCGCCACACCCACGTGTGGTCGATCAGCACGTTGTCGCTGTTGACCTCGAGAGCGGTCTCGGTCTTGCCGACGTGCGGCCCGCCCACGCGGAAGTACACGTCGGACAGGGTCGTCGGGTTGTCCGCCGGGGCCCTGCGCCCGCCGTGCTCTCTGCCCACCCGCAGCAGGACGGGGGACTTCTGCGGACCCGCGTCGACGGTGACTCCGGCGATGATCACACCGGGCACGTCGGCGACGTCCAGCGGGATCGAGCCGCGTACGGCGGTGAGCGTGGCGTGCCCGACGCCGAGGACCACGGTGTCCGGTCGCTTGACCTCGATGCTCCGCGCGATGTCGTACACGCCGGGCGTCAGCAGCAGGTTCTTACCGCGCGCGAGCTGGCTGTTGATGGTCTGCACCGAATCCGACGGCTTCGCGACGTAGAAGTCCGACAGCGGCACCGTGCGGCCCGGGGTCATGCCGTTCGCCCACGAGACACCGCGCGTGTTCGTCCTGGCCGCGGGCACGCGGACGTTGAGCCTGCCCTGCGCGTCGGCGTACAGGTAGGGCTTCTCCCGGCTCACGGGAGTGGCGTCGACCGTGGTGTAGGGCGGGTTCGGGAACCCGGACTCGTCCGGCGCGCCGACGACCCCCGAGAAGACCTGGTTCCACACGGCGTTGGACCACCCGGCGACCTCGGTGTTGCGGGTCAGCCACTGCTGCTGGGAACCGTTGGTGACGGACGGCAGCTTGGAGTCGGCGATGAACCCGCCGCTGGCGTACTGCGGGCCGGCGGTGCAGTAGTCCATCAGCGACAGGGTGCCGCCACTGATGTTGAGGCGGCGCATGGACACCGCCTGCGAGACGGCCCAGAAATTCGCCGTCTGGCGGCAGTCGTCCTGGCCCGCGCCGTTGACGTTGACCGACAGGTTCGACAGCGTGCGCCAGAAGTTGACGAGCGCGAGGCAGTTGCCGGTGCCGTTGTTCTCCAGGCAGCGGTTGTAGACCTCGACCTTGCCGTTGATGACCACATCGGTGGGCGATGCGCCCAGGCCGGCGATCTCGGTGTAGTAGCCGACCTTGATCTGCAGCGGGTGCTCTGCTGTGCCGTACGTGCCGGGCTTGAAGAGGTAGGCGTGGCGCTCGGCGCCCATCTCGTTGTCGACCTGCGCGGCGTGCGCCGCGTCCAGAGTCGCCTGGATCTCCTCGACCGGCATGCCCGGATCGAAGACGGTGACGTTCGGCCCGAGGTCGACGACTCCAGGAAGCCCGTGATTCCCATGATTTCCGGGGTTACCGGGGCCGGGTGCCGCGGCGGCGGCCGTCGCTCCCGCCGTCACGACGACGGTCGTCAGCACGAGACCGAACGTCAACGCCCGGTCGATCAGCCGGCGGCGTGGCCGCCGCCGTAGAGGACTCCCACTGCCAGGGGTGTGGGTCGTCATGCGGTTGGTCCTTTCCGCTGCGTGACCCTGCGAGAGAGCGCTCTCTCGCAGGCTGGCCTTGTATAAAGCCCTGAAAAATGTGTGGGACGTTTGTACCGCGTGAACCCGCCTCGGCGCTATGGCCTGAGTGCCCTTGATCTCCGCGGTGGGCGGGCACGCCGGAGCGCCTGATCGAGCCCGCCGCTGGAGGACCGGGAGGCGTACGAGGACCAGTGCTGCAGCCGGCCTGTGGGCGGCTCCCGTTGGCTAGGGTCGATCTATGCGGGCTACCACGGACGCCGACGTACGCCGGGTGTTCGACCGGATGGCGGATCGGTACGACAGCCAGATGCTGGCCTGGGAGCGCCGTCTGTTTCCGGGCAGCCGCGAGTGGGCCGTCGGGCAGGCGCGTGGTCAGGTCGTGAAAATCGCGGTCGGCACCGGGCTCAACCTCCCGCTGTACGCCGCCGACGCCACGGTGATCGGGATCGAGCTTTCCGAGCGCATGCTGGAACTGGCGCGGCGGCGGGTGGCGCAGGCCGGCCTCGGCGAGCGAGTCGAGCTGCGGCAGGGCGACGTGCAACGTCTGGACCTGCCCGACGGCGTCGCCGACACGGTGCTGTCGACGTTCACGATGTGCACCATCCCGGATCCGCCGGCCGCGGCACGCGAGGCGTATCGCGTGCTGAAGCCGGGCGGGCGGTTCGTGCTGGCCGAGCACGGTCCTTCGAGCAACCCGGTCATCCGGGCCGGGATGCGGCTGCTGGAACCGCTGTCGGTGCGGTTCGAGGCCGACTACCTCACCCGCGATCCCCGGCCCTACCTGGAGCAGGCCGGTTTCGCGATCGAGTCGGTAGCACGGACGACCCGCGGGATCGGCTTCCGGGTGCTGGCCGTCCGGCCCTGACCCGGCCGGCTCGCGAAACCGTCGCGGCCGTCGTCAGCCCACACCGGCGAGCCCGCCGGGGAGACGCGACCTAGTCGAGCCAGAGCACGATGCCGGTCATGCCGTTGAGCACGGCCGCGGCACCGGCCCGGACCGCACGCCCGGCACGCTCGGGGGTGAAGCTGGCGGGATCGTACGCCGAGGACATGCCGAGCCCCTCGCCGCGGAACGACGCACCGGTCCAGTCGGCGGCGGTGACGTTCTCCGTGGGCTCGGCCAGCTCCGCGCCGACCACGAGAAACTGCTGGTCCAGGTGGTTGGGGGTGACCAGGGCCAGGGGGTCGACGAGGTCGTCGCCGGCGCTGACGACGAGGTCGGGCCTCATGTCGATGGCCCTGCCGATGGTCGGCACGAACTGGTCCGGCCGCGCGGCCGTGAGGGTCCTGAGGCTGACGCCCTCCTCCTCGGCCCACGCCGTCACCGCGCTCGCCAGCGTCGTGGTCTGGCGGTCCTCCCCCGCGGTGAGCAGCACCACACGATAGCCCTCCGGCGGACGGACCCCGTTCCATGAGCCGGGCCGGGGCGTGATCGTCGCCTCCGGTGCCGGTGACGCGGCCGGGAAGAAGCCCGGGCCGGGGGTGCCGACGGCGGTGGGCTTCGCGTGCGGCCGGGACCAGTCGTCGGCGGAGCCGCATCCGCCGGCCGGCAGGGCGATCGCGACCGCCGCGGCCAGTGTGCAGGCAGGCAGAAGCCGAGAGCGCATGGGGATCGTCCTTCAAGGTGGTGCCGGGAAGTGCGCCTATTTCCTACCGCATGATCTGCGGCTTTCGGCGCCGAGGCCGTCTCCGCCGGGCGTGATTCCTCGACGGTTCTCGCGCGAGATACCGCTCGTTCATCTCAATCGAGCAGATTTCGTACGCCAAAGCCGAAAAGGAGTCATATGTCCCCCGCCGCTCGGCGTCGTGTCTGTGCTGTCATCGCCGCCGCAGCCGTGGCCGTCCTGTTCAGCGCCCTTTCCGCCGCGCTGGGTGCCCTGCCCGCCCTCGCTCACGGGTTCACCTCGACGGTTTACGTCAACCTCGTCTCGCCCCGGGCCGGGCACGTCCGCACCGAGCTCCAGCTGGAGTACGACCTGCTCGTCGTCTCCGCCGCCGACTCCGAGAAGGACGACCCGCTCTTCCGGGCGGGCACCGCGGCGTTCGAGGCCGGTGACGCGGCACAGCAGGCCGCCGCGCTCGACGCCCACACCGGCTCGGTCGTCGCGTACGTCACCGAACGCTTCGGCGTCACCGCCGGGGGCACGGCGTGCGCCCCGGTCAAGGACGGCGGCTTCACGATCGGGCGGCGCGAGGGCGTCCCGTACGCGCGGCTGACCCTCGACTACCGGTGCCCGGGGTCCGCCGACGCGCACGAGGTGCGCAGCGCGCTGTTCGCCGGCTCCGAGGGGTACGTGCGCGACAGCAAGACGATCGTCACCTACGACCTCGACCTGACGTCGGGGAGCACCGCCCTCGACGCTAAGCATCGGTCGTTCTCCACGCAGCAGTCCTGGTTCGAGCGGTTCTGGCAGTTCTTCCGGCTCGGGGCCGAGCACCTGCTCGGCGGGATCGACCACATCCTGTTCCTGCTGGCGCTCATCGCGGGGTCGCGCCGCCTGCGCGAGATCGTGCTGGCGGCGACGACCTTCACGCTGGCCCACTCGGTGACCTTCGTCCTCGCCGCCCTCGGCCTCGTGGAGGCGCCCGCGGCGTTCGTCGAGCCCGTCATCGCGCTCTCGATCGCGGTCGTCGCGGGCTGGCACCTGTGGCGGCTCTGGCGACGCCGCTCGCACGCCACGGACCTCGAGACCGCCGGTCACGGCCGCCTCGGCCTGGACCACGCGGGCTGGACGCGGCTCGCGGTGGTCTTCTGCTTCGGCCTCGTGCACGGTCTCGGCTTCGCCGCGGCCCTGGGCATCGACCAGGCCTGGTCGTGGACGCTCCTGTGGTCGCTGCTCGTCTTCAACGTGGGCATCGAGGTCGTCCAGCTGACGATCATCGTCGCCGTCTTCCCGCTGCTCGCCCTGCTGCGTCATCGCCGGCCGATCGCGGGGCTGTGGACGACCGGGGCGATCGCGGCCGGCGTGTCCGCGATGGGCCTGGTGTGGTTCGTCCAACGCGTTCTCGGAACCTGAGATCACGGCACAACTTCCGGCAAGCGCAACGGCTCGCCTGCCCCACGTTCATCTCCGCGACACCGAATCCCGAAATCGTGCAAATCGCTCCAATACCCCCAAATGGATGGAAAGCAATGAAGCTCGACAAGGGGACTCAGGGCCCCAGCGTCCTGCGCCGGGTGGCCGTGAGCGCCACGGCGGCGGCCCTCGGCGCCGGCGCCGTGTTCGGCGGCCTTGCCACCGCGGCCCACGCCGACAGCGCGACGCTCACCGGCATCGTCCTCGGCGTGGGCGCCGACGAGACGCAGCGCGTTCTGTCGTGGTACTCCTCGGCCGGCACCGCGCAGGTGGTGCAGGTCGCGCCGGCGTCCAAGGTCGTCGACGGCCGGTTCCCCGCGAACGCCGTCACCTTCCCCGCCACGGTCACCGCGAACGTCGTCAACGGCGGCTACAACGCGCACGCCACGATCGACAGCCTGAAGCAGAACACCGCGTACTCCTACCGGGTCGGCGCCGAGGGCGACTGGTCCCCGACGTACTCCTTCACGACCCAGGACTTCAACGGCAACAACCTCGACTTCCTGTTCTTCGGCGACCCGCAGATCGGCTCGTCCGGCAACGTGGCGAAGGACGGCGCCGGGTGGGAGGACACCCTGAACGTCGCCCTCGCCGCCAACCCGAAGGCCGAGCTGCTGGTCTCCGGCGGCGACCAGGTCGAGTCGGCCAACACCGAGACGCAGTGGAACGCGTTCCTCGCGTCCGACAAGCTGCGCCAGTATCCCTGGGCCGCCACAATCGGCAACCACGACGTCGGCGGCAAGGCGTACGAGCAGCACTTCTGGACGCCGAACACCGACCGTTCCGCGCCGTACTACAACGGCAGCGCGACGACCCGGTCGGGGGGCGACTACTGGTTCAAATACAAGAACATCCTGTTCATCGACATCAACAGCAACGCGTACGCGAGCGGCTCCGACGCCGCGCACATCGCCTACATCACCGATGTCGTCAACAAGCACGGCGCCGGCGCCAAGCACACGGTGCTCATCTACCACCACGCGATCTACTCGCCGGCCAGCCACGCGAACGACGCCGACAACAAGGTGCGCCGCCAGGACTTCCCGACGGCCTTCTCGAAGCTCGGCGTCGACCTGGTCCTGCAGGGTCACGACCACAGCTACTCCCGCAGCTACGTGATCAAGAACGGGCAGAAGGCGAACAAGGACGAGCAGCCCGGCGCCACCGAGGTGTCCAAGGGCCCGGGCGGCGTCATCTACGTGACGGCGAACTCGGCCTCGGGTTCCAAGTACTACGACCTCACCGCCCCCGACACGAACAAGGACCCGAACTACGGTCCCGACCCGCTGAACCCCAAGAACCACTGGGCCAACTCGGTCGAGAACCAGGAGCACGTCCGTACGTACGTGCGGGTCCAGGTGCGCGGGAACAAGCTCGTCGTCGAGAACATCCGCAGCGGCACCTGCGCCGCTCCCAACGCCGCGGTGGAGCTGGGCCAGGAGTCGTGGTGCGGCCCGGACAGCGGCGCGAGCGCCGCTCAGCCGGTCGGCTCCACGGTCGACAAGGTCGTGATCCACACGAACGAGGGCAAGGCCGGCGAGGACAAGCAGGCCGCCTCCGAGTCCGACTGGCTCCAGTAGACGGCCGAGGGTGAGCGGGGTCACGACGAGCTGATCGGCCCCGCTCACCCCGGTGGGCACCGTCGAGGCGCCCGCCCCACGGCACGTCGTCCTGTCCCGCCGCTTCCGGAACCACCCGAGGACCGATCAGATGCACCCGTCAAGGCCGCGTACGACAACCGCGGCACGCTCCCTCGCCCGAGCCGTCCTCGTGGCGCTGCTCGCCGCGTCCGGTCTGATCGGAACGGGGACGGGCCCCGCCGCGGCGGCGGACGGCGAGGTCACCTGGACGGTCGCGACGGCCTCCGGCGACTTCGGGCCCGGCCGGCGCAACTACAGCTACACCCTGGACCCGGGCGGGCGGGCCGAGGACGGTCTCGTGGTCGCCAACCACGGCACGACGCCGCTCCACCTGAGCGTGTACGCCGCGGACGCGTTCACCACCGGGCAGGGCCGGCTCGACCTGCTCGGTGCGGACGCGAGGTCGACGGGGGTGGGCGCGTGGGTCCACCCGGACCGGCCCGGCGTGACGGTACGGCCCGGAGAGTCGGCCGAGATGCCGTTCACGGTCGCGCTTCCCGACGACGCCGCGCCCGGCGAGTACATGGGCGGCATCGTCACCACGCCGACCGGCGCGGCGGACGGGCGGCGTCTCGGCATCCGGATCCGCCTGCGCGTGGGCGGAGAGCTCAAGCCGAGCCTGTCGGTGGAGGACCTGGACGTGCGCTATTCCGGCACGCCCAATCCGCTCGGGACGGGCGAAGCCACCGTCACGTACACGATCCGCAACGACGGCAACAGCGTTCTCACCGCCCGTCAGGCGGTGTCCCTGTCCGGTCCCTTCGGGCGCTGGGACGCCCGCGCGGGACACATCGACGACTCGCCACGGCTGCTGCCGGGCGACACCTGGAAGGTCTCCGTACCGGTGCACGGAGTGACTCCCGCGCTGCGGCTGACGGGGACGGTCACGCTCGTCCCGCTGCTCACCGACGCCGCGGGCTCGACCGCTCCGCTCGCCGCCGTCGAGGGCACCGCACACGCGTGGACCCTCCCCTGGGCACTGCCGCTTGTCCTCGTCGTCCTCTGCGGGCTCGTCGTCGCGGCTCTGGTCTTCCGGCGCCGCCGGAAGACCACGCTCCACGAGGGACCCGGCGTACCGCTCACACAGGGATGAACCGGCGGGTCGCTGGTGATGTCACGAGTTCCTGGAACCGCACGCGTCCGGCGCACGGCGAAGACACAGGACGGGAAGCCCGCTCATCGCGTCCAGCACCACACGATCGCCCAGCGGCCTGTCGAGCTCGACGACGCCCTGGCCGCCCATGCCGGTGCCCAAGCACAGGCCGCCGCCCTGGGAGGGGACGTCGAGCCCCAGGACCACCACGTCCGGCTGCTCGCTGACCCGTAGGACGACATCGAGCGGCTCACCGCCGCAGGTCCCGTACTCGTAGCTCACCAGCAGCCGGCGTGCGCCGCGCGTCTCGACGCCCATGATCTGCTCGTCGCCCGGGTCGTGCCTGCCGACGGCGCGTTTCACGGTGTCGAGCGCCTCCTGATCGACCGCGACGCGGTCGATCGGGCCGGGCAGGTTGGAGAAGTGCAGCCGCCACGCGGGCACGGTCGCCATGCCGCGTACGGTTTCCAGCCGTATCGTCGTGAACTCCGCACCGGTCAGCTTGTACGCCTCCCCGTCGGGGTACGCGTGCCGGTCAGGCCAGATCCACTCCTCGGGCCAGGGAGACACCGCCTGCAACGCCTCCACCGGCCCGATCACGGGGACCCGCATCGCCGACCCGTCGTCCCAGCGGACCTGCCCCGCGCCCGGCGAGGCGGGGAGCGGGCCGGCCACGACCCAGCCGTATTCCTCGTCATGCTCGATCTGCTCGCGCACCTCCGGCGGCATCACGGTCAGGTCGCCGACAGGGACGAAGCCGTCGCGCCAGATCTGCGCGGCACCGCTGGCCCGCCAGATCCCCACGGCCTGTGCGGCGTGCTCTTCGAACGTGCGCGGCCCGGTCAGAAGGCGGCCGCCGCCGAGCAGCGGCACCGCGACCAACAGAGCCGTGACCAATCGCAGCATGGTGTGATCTTGGCAGGAGCCCGCCCGGAGGCGCCGGTCTTTCAGCGTGGTTCCGCGACGGCCTCCGGGAGACGCGTGGATGTCCTTCTCGGCGCCAGACCGGTGTGTTCACCGGCGAAGGCCAGGATGTCCGCGGTCAGGGCGCGTTCCTTGCTCGCGGGCGAGGCGGCGTGTGCGGTGTCGGGTTCCCTGCGCATGAGGATCGGCCGGTCACCGCTGGTGGCGTGCTGGAGGGCCGCGCACATTTTCGCGACATGAGCCTCCCCGGTCTGCAGATCGGTCACCGCGCCGGTGAGGAGGAACGCCGGGTAAGCGGCTCCTGGCACGACGTTGTGATAGGGGGAGTATCCGAGCAGCCAGCGCAGTTGGCCGGGGTCGGAGGCGCTGCCGAATTCGTCGGTCCACGTGCACCCCAGGCCGAACTGTTCATAACGCACCATGTCACACAGCGGACCTTCGGCGACGACCGCGGCGTACAGGTCCGGTCGCTGAACGGCGGCGGCGGTGACCAGCAGCCCGCCGGCGGATTGGCCGTAGATCGCCAGTTGGTCGCGGGTGGTTCGGCCGGTCTCGATGAGCCAGGCCGCGGCGTCGTTGAAGTCGCTGACCGCGCGGTGTTTGTGCGGCCCGCGACCGGCGTCGTGCCAGCGCTGGCCCTCTTCGCCGCCTCCGCGTACGCAGGCGACCGCGTAGGTGCCGCCGGCGCCGACCCATGCGGCCGCCAGGGGGAAGAACCACGGGCGCATCGGCATGCCGAAGCTGCCGTAGCCGTACAGGAGAGTGGGGCGCGGCCCCTGACGATCCTCGTCCGGAGTGAACAGGAACAGCGTGATCTCGGTGCCGTCACCGGCGCGACAGCCCACGGCACCGCTGCGGATCTCCGGAGTGCGTCCCGCTGTCGCGGCACCGGCTTCCTGCTCCGTCGTGCCGAGCACCGCGTCGTAGCGATAGATGGTGGGAGGTGTGGTCGCGTCGCAGTAGCTGAACCACGCCCGATGTCCGTGCGGGACACCGGCGCGCAGGGATGACACGACGCCGGCGCCGGGAAGGGGCAGATCGGCCAGCGTCCGCCCACTCGCCAGGTCGTGCAGTGTCAGGACCGAGGTGCCGTGGCGGGCGCGTGCCACCAGCAGGAGGGGCCGCGCGAGCGCCGGGCCGTCCAGGACCAGGCACTCGTCCACGGGGGCCTCGGGATCCTCGGCTACCAGCGTGCGCCAGGAGGCCGGGTCGGCATCGTGCCGGTCCGCCACGCAGACGCGGCCGCACGGAGCCTGATAGTCGGTGACCAGCAGCAGATCGCCGTCCGCGAGGAAGCGCGGGAGGACGCGGGCGCCGATGGCGCCTCCATCCACGATCTTGACGAAACGCGGGGCCTGTGGATCGACGAGTTCGGCCACGTACACGTCGTTGCGCGCGGCGGGTCCGGCCATCGCGGTGATCGCCAGATGGCGGCCGTCGGCGCTGACCGTGAGCCCGTAATAGTGGTCCGGGGCGTCCTCCGCGCCGAACACCACCGCATCGGCCTGCCAGGGCGAGCCGATCCGGTGCAACCGCACCCGCCGGTGCAGGCGCATGTCGCCGGGGGCCAGTTCCTCGTCGGGGACTCGGCTGACGTAGTAGAACGCCTCTCCTCCCGGCAGCCAGGCGAGCGAGGTGTTGCGGGCACGCGGCAAGGGCCCGTCCACGACCTCGCCGGTACGGACGTCCAGCACCGTGATGTCGCTGCCGGGCTGCTCTGCGACCTCTAATTGCACGGCGACACGGTCACCCTCGCGCGACGGCCACCAGGCGTACAGCCCGGTGCGGCCGGACGGGTCGATTCTCGCCGGATCGACGAGCACCCGCCTGCCGCCCCCGGCTCCGACGACGAGCAGGCGCCGCTGCTCGTCCCCACGGAGCTGCTCGGCGAGGAACATGACCGGACCACGGACCATCGGAGGCTCACACACGCCGAAGGACGACAGATCATCCACCGAGGACGTCCACGAGTCCTTCTCCCGCCACCGGGCGCCGCAGGCGCGGAAGAGACGATCCTGGGCCGCGAGCCATTCCCGTACGCGTGGATCGTCGCCGTCTTCCAGCCATCGGTAAGGGTCGGGCACGGAGATTCCGGACAGATTATCCACCGTATCGCTGCGCCACGCCGCAGGGTAGAACAATCGCGCCATATACGCCCCCGATGTACGGGCCCCGCTTGAGAAGAGGTGGAGGCACTGCGGCCCGTATGCGCCGCAGTACCCCGGTCCACTCGATTACGACTCGCCGCGGAGAATGTCCGCCTGCCAGCCGCGTACGCCGCCAATGCGGGCGGCCGGAGTGGAGTCCTTATACGGCAGGTATCCAGTCATGTCAGCCTCCTGGATTCCGGCGACTCGCCCATAATGGGCGATTACGACGGCAACCGTCCCCACACCCGGGATCGATAAACACCCACGCGCTTCGCGGACCTCGACTACTGCGAAGCGAAAAGCCGTCAATCATCTTTGCGTTAAATCCCCCGAAAGAACGAGGGCATACGGGAATGCCGATGGAGATCAATTCCATCCCGCGCCTGACGGCAGAAGGACGCGGCCGGATCGACCCGGCGTCGCGAACCGTGATCCCCTGTCAACGCCCCCGGGCGGGCAGGTGAAAAGCTGTACGGGTCCATCCGCCGGCGGAACGGGGCCATCATCATGGGGGATATCGATGCGGAGAGCCATCGCAGCGGTAGAGAAGACCTCGACCAGGCGGCGGCCACCTTCGCGAGCGTGCGGCCACGCCTGTTCGGAATCGCGTACCGGATCCTGAGCAGTTCCACCGAAGCGGAAGACCTGTTACAGGACGTCTGGCTGCGCTGGCAGGCCTACGACCGCAGCACCGTGGCCGACCCGGGGGCGTTCCTCGCGACGGTGACCACGCGCCTCGCCATCAACACCCTCCAGTCCGCGCGGGTCCGCCGCGAGACGTACGTCGGCCCGTGGCTTCCCGAACCCGTCGACACCGGTAACGACCCCCACCTGGGCGCCGAACGAGGCGAAGCCCTCGGCTTCGCGGTCCTGCTCCTGCTGGAGAAGCTCTCGCCCACCGAACGCGCGGCCTACGTGCTGAGAGAAGCGTTCGACTATCCCTATCGGCAGATCGCCGAGATCCTCGAGGCCAGTGAGGTCGCGGTGCGGCAACTCGTCAGCAGGGCACGCAAACACATCGTCTCCGAGCGCCGGGCACCGGTGACCCGAGCCGACCAGCGCAGGCTGCTCACCGCCTTCGTCGCCGCCGCCCGCTCAGGCGACCTCGCCGCGTTGGAAGAGCTCCTCGCCGCGGACGTCGTCAGTTACTCCGACGGCGGCGGCGCCGTCCGCGCCTCGCGCATCCCCGTGATCGGCGCGCTCCGGGTCGCGAAGTACATCAGAGCGTTCGCGGATCACTTCTGGGCCGGGGTCGAGGTGGAATGGGCCGACGTGAACGGGCAGGCGGCTGCTCTGCTGCGTCACGACGGCGAGCTGTTCACGGTCCTCACCGTCAACGCCTCCGACGAGGGCATCGACCAGGTGCTGTGGATGATGAACCCTGCCAAGATCTCCGCGCTGTCCGCCCCGGGCTGACGCCGTCGCCTCGCGCGCCGGGTGACGGCCGCCGGCCGTGAAGCCGTCTCGCCCTTCCTCAGGCGGGGAACTCGACCCCGGCCAGTCGCTCGGAGACGGTCCACAGCCGGGCCGCGTCGCGCTCGACCCGGACCGATCTGTAGAGGGGCAACTCCGTGGGTCCACCGGTGAACTGGCCGATGCCGTCGGGGCCGTAGAAACGGCCGCCCTGCGCCTGAGGGCTCGTGGCCGCGTACAGGGCCGGCTGCAGCCCGGCGTCGACCGTCTGTACGAACAGACCCCACCGGAGGAGTAGCGTCATGATCCTCTCGTAGGGTGCGGAACGGGTGCGGCCCAGGTTCGGGCCGGACGCGTAGAGGTTCGTCAGGGTCGTGCCGGGGTGCGCGACGGTGCTGACGACGCCCCACCCGCCGGCCCTGCTGCGCCGGTCCAGTTCGAGCCCGAAGAGAAGGTTGGCCAGCTTCGACTGACCGTACGAGCGGATCGGCGAGTATTTTCGTTCACTCTGCAGGTCGGCCCAGTCGATGGCGGCGGAGCGGGCGGCGCTGCTGGACATCGTGGTGACCCGCGCTCCGCGCAGGCGCAGCAGCGGAAGGAGCCGTGCCACCAGCGCCACATGGCCGATGTGGTTGGTGCCGAACTGCAACTCCAGGCCGTCCGCGGTGGTCTGCCGGGTGGCGGGGGCCATCACGCCCGCGTTGTTGATCAGGATGTCGATCGGGCGGGCCTCGCGACGAAGGGTGGCGGCGAGCGCCGCGATCGATTGCAACGAGGCCAGGTCGAGCTCACGAGTGGAGACGGAGGCCTTCGGCACGGCCGAGTGGATCTTCTGGACGGCGGCGGCGCCCTTGGCGGAATTGCGGACCGGCAGCACGACCTCGGCCCCGGCCTGCGCCAGTCGTATGGCCAAGCCGAGACCGAGCCCGTCGCTCCCGCCCGTCACCACGGCCACCTTGCCGGTCAAATCGGGAACGCTCCCGGCATCCATAGCAAGCCTCCTGGTCAACAGAGAGTTCCGGTCTGCCGAAAAAGACAGGCCAGGGTTCTCGTCTGTGACACGTGCGAGGCGCCGGCCCCGGCTACTCCACGTGAGTGCCGAAGACGTAGGCCCCGGGAGCGTTCGGGTCGTCGCCTGCCCAGAACTCGGTCCAGTGGGTGCGGAACTCGTCGCGGGTGAGGTGGCCGTCACCGTCCAGGTCCAGGCGCGGGAAGATGTCGTCGGTCGCCGTGGGCGTGCCGTTCCACGTCTCGATGAGCGCGCCGTACTCCGAACGGGAGATGAGGCCGTCCCCATTGAGGTCGACGGCCTCGAACATGGCGTCGGCGGTGGCGGAGACGGCGTCCGCCCTGTCGCCGAGGCCGTCCACGACGAGGAGCACCTCGTCGAGGGTGACCGCGTTGTCGCCGTCGAGGCCCGAGGCGGCCCGGAGCACCGGCCACCAGCCGGTCATGACGGCGGCGAGCCGCTCAGGATCGGCCGATCCGGCGACCTCCGTCCAGCGGCGGGCGAGCGCCTGGAAGTCCGCCTCGGTCAGCCGGCCGTCGCCGTCCACATCCATGGCCCGGAAGACTCCGTTCACCTTTCTCCGCTGGAACTCACTGGCCACATCCGTCTCCGTTCCTCGAGGGAGACTCAATGATGCCAAGGGGTCACTTTCGGTGACCATAGTCACCGGGTGACTAAAGCATTACGCAGAGTGGAACGCGCATCCGAATGAGCCGTGGCGCCCGCGGCCGTCGAACACGTTGATGTGGCCGGTGCCGTCGTACCAGGTGTTCTCGATCGCCGGGACCGCGACCAGCTCCTTCTGGCCGGCGTTGAACTTCTCGGCGCTCTCGTGCAGGTAGCGCCACTCGGCGTCCCGCCAATCGTCGACGGAGTCGCCGTCGTCGGGACGAACGTCGTGGCCGCCGTGAAGCCGCAGGCCGGGCACCGAGCCGGACCACCCTTGCCCTCGACTCGCCGCGGTCATCCCCGCCGGTTGGCGGCGAACTCCCATACGTCGACGGCGACGACCACCACGACCAGCAGGCAGAGTGCGCCCAGAGCGGGGACGAGACGGGCGACCGGCAGCAGCGCCGGCATGAGCACGGCCCCGGCCAGCCGGATTCGGGGCACCGAGCGCGAGATGCGCCATCCCGTGTAGGCGAGGGTGGCGACGAAGAGCGCGCAGCCCCCGAACAACAGGACGCCCGGCGTGCCGCCCAGGTGGTGGCCCGGCCGGTGCACGGCCTCCCCGACGCCGTACGCCACGCAGACGATGCCGGCGATGAGACCGAAGTGCGCGTACGTGAGGATCTGCCGCACGGTGTCCGCGGGCACCCGCGAGGTTTCCACCGCGTGGTGCACGGCCTCGGCGGCGAACTCGAAGTACATCCACCACAAGCCGCCGACCAGCACGAACGCGACGGCCACGGCCACACCCACGCCGGTGTCCAGCGCGCCGTGGGCCGCGGCGGGCGCACCGAGCGCGACGACCGACTCGCCGAGCGCGATGATCAGGAACAGGCCGAACCGTTCGGACAGGTGCGCCGGGTGGAACCGCACGACCCGGCTCACCCGCCTGCGGGTCAGCGCCGGCGCGGCGATGTCGACCACCGCCGCCACCGTCCACAGCGCGACCTGCCAGGCCCCGCCCAGAGCCGCGCCGGCCAGCCGCAGCGGCGCGGCCACGAACACGGCGACGCTGAACGGGTTGGCGAACCACCCACGGGTGCGGGCCACCAACACCAGCAACAGCGTCCGGACCGCGAGATAGGAGACGGCGAACAGCATCGCCCGCTCGCCGTACGCGCCGGGGATGGCCAGTGTCATGAGCAGGCTGCCGAGCCCGGCGGCCAGGATCCCGAAGCGGTCGACCGCGTTGTCGACGTCGCGGGTGTTCGTGTGGACCGACGTGCTCACCCACACCCAGTAGACCGGGACGAAGACCACCAGTGCCCGGCCCAGCCCGGCCAGGGAGTCGTCCGCGTGCAGCGAGGCGGACAACTGCGTGACGGCGAAGACGAAGACGAGGTCGAAGAACAACTCCGCCCAGGTGACCCGCTTGGCCGCCGGTGTTCGCGCCGCGGCGCCGGCCGCCGGGGCGTCCGCGGTCACGAGTCGAAATCCGTCCGAAGCGAGCGGACATATCCCATGATCAGCAAATATAACCCAAGGGCCGGGTCCGCACCGGGCGTATCACGCCCACGCGGTCTCGGAGGGCGGTACGTCGCGCACCACGTTGAGACAGGTCACGACCGCACGGACATGGCGGTGGTCCCGGTCGGACAGCTGCAGGCCGAGCTTGTCCGATCTCGGACAGTTCGGCGTGGTCGCCGATGCAGGCCAGCAGCGGCTGTCCCTACTCGCCCGGCAGCGCCGCCGGGTTCGGCACGTATCCGCAGGTGACCCCTTCGGTAGTAGGTATCGCCAGGAGAGCACGAAGACCGCCCCCGAGCCCGTCGTGAAGAGCGACCATCGTCACCAGGCGCAGGCACCGCTTTCAGCGGCACCTGCGCCTACGGCTTCTACAGATCCAGCTGTGCGGCACCAGGTCGTGCAGGACTCGCGGCCGTCTTCCAGGTGTCTGTCGTCCCCCGGCTCAGCGGTTGGTCCACAGGTGCCAGAACCAGTCGCCCTCCGAGCAGGTGTAGTGCTCCCAGTGGCCTCGATCGATCCCTCCCTGGCCGGCTGCCACGCAGTTGGCGTGGCTCGTATACCAGGTGCGGTACACATCGTCTCCGGCGGGCCGCTGGGCAGCGCCGCTGTCCCGGATCCCGACTACGCCCGGTGGCGGTTGCGCCGGCAGAGTGGCCGCCGTGGCAGGCAGGGCGGCGGCGCCGGCTGCCAGCACCAGGGCGGCGGCGCCGGCCAGACGGCGGACGAGGGTGGGAATGCTGGAGAGCGTCAAGGAGCCTCCTCGGCAGTTGTGGTGGTCACCCCCAGATCCTGATGCAACTCTCTGTTACGTAACAACTACCTGAAGTGACATAGTCGCCTGTCGGTCAGACGGCTTCAGCTCACCCACGGGGGCGCACGGCTGCGGCGGCCGAAGGGGAGCACGCTAGTCGGAGGCCGGCTGTGTACGGCCGGCCAGGGCGCAGAGCCTGTCGATGATGGCGGGCCAGAGTTCGCGTGGAAGGTTGTGGCCCATACCCGGATAGAGGACGAGACGGGCGCCGGGAATGGCGGCTGCGATCTCCTTCGCCGCGCGCGGCCGGATCATCGGGTCGTCCTCGCCGTGGATGACCAGGGTGGGCACGTCTATCACGGCCAGCCGGGGCAGCAGGTCACCGGTTGCCGCAGCCGCGGCGGACTGGCGCATCTCTCCGCCCGCGGGGCCGGAGTCGCGCTCATAGGACACGCCCGCGGCGTGGCGCCACCATGCCTCGTCGAGCGGATAACCGGGCGATCCGAGGATCCGCATGGCGTCGACGACGCGTTGGATCGCCCCCTCCCTGCCTGTGGGGTACCTCTTGAGACTCTGGCCGAGCACCAGTTTGAACACGGTCGACATGTTCACCCTGCCGCGCTTCCAGCCGGCGTAGGCGGAGGAGACGGTGAGGGTGCGCACCCTCTCGGGGTGCCGGATCGCGGCGAGCTGGGCGATGGCGCCGCCCAGAGACGCTCCGAAGAGGTGCGCGCCGCTCCAGCCGAGCGCGTCCATCACGGCGAGGGCGTCGTCGGACATGTCCTCCAGCCGGTACGCCGCCGCCCTGCCGGCCCTGAACCAGTCCTTGGCCAGGCCCGGCCGCCCGGCCTCGGGAAAGTGGGTCGACAGGCCGGCGTCGCGGTTGTCGAACCTGGCCACGGCGAAGCCTCTATCGGCCAGCATGGCGCACAGGTCGTCGGGCCACATCACCATCTGCATGGCCGTGCCCATGATCAGCAGTAACGGGTCGCCGTCCGGCGATCCGAACGTCTCGTAGGCGATCTCCACCGCGCCGTAGCGCGTCGTCCGGATGGGCATGGGTCCTCCTTCAGAGGATTACAATGCACTCGCATCGTAAAAGCGAGAGAGACAGATTGCAATGCATCTGCATTGTGAAAGCGAACTGGCATGCCCAAACAGGTTGATCATCAGGCCCGGCGCAGGCAGATAGCCGACGCGCTGCTGCGAATCGTCGATCGCGAGGGGCTGGAGGGCGTCAGCCTGCGGCACGTGGCGGCGGAGGCCGGGGTGTCCATGGGCAGGATCCAGCACTACTTCGCCACCAAGGATCAGATGATGATTTTCGCGCTGATCCACGTGCACGAGCGCATCTACCAGCGGGTCAACGCCTGCCTCGATCCGCGCTCACCGCGCGATCTCGTCCGCAGCGCGATCATCGAGATGCTGCCCCTGGACGACGAGCGGCGCACCGAGGCCCGGATCGCGCTGGCGTTCCTCGCCCGGTCGGCCGTCGAGCCGGCGTACGCCGCGACCCTGCGAGAGGGCTACCCCTACCACACCGTCTTCTTCGCCGAGCAGATCCGGCGCGCTCAGCGGAGCGGCGAGGCGCCGGCCGATCTGGACCCCGAGCGGGAGGCCGTGCTCCTGTTCGCCATCACCCAGGGACTGGTCAACCCCACGCTGATCGGCCATTACACCGAGGAGACCGTTATCGGCGCCGTCGACCGCCACCTGGACCGCATATTCCGCGTCCGATAACGCCGCGGCAACCGAGCACAGGATCGGTGCCGACCGCGCATATCTGACATAACATCCTTCTCTTGGGCAAATACACAGAGTACCTATGCATATACGCGGAGTTGTGATGACATAGTGGCCGACCGCCTGGCCCTGCGTCAGGCGCGCTGAATGAACCCTGGCCGGGACAGCAAGCCGATCGGCGAAGTGCCGAGTCGTGGTGGACCTGAGCAGGAAGGGCGACATGAGCGCGGACGACCCGACAGCGGAGCAGGCATGGCCGGAGCACGCGGCGGCGGTGGTGGGCGTGGGATGCCGCCTGCCCGGCGGCGTCGTGAACCTCGACGGGCTCTGGCAGGCGTTGCGGCAGGGCGCGGATCTGGTCGGCCGGATACCGCCGAGCAGGTTCGAGGCCGATCGGTTCGTCGACGACACCATGCCGAGGCCGAACAGGAGTTACACCCGGGCCGGAGGCTTCCTCGACGAGGACATCACCGTCTTCGACGCGGCCTACTTCGGTATCTCCCCCAAAGAGGCCGCCTCGATGGACCCGCAGCAGCGGTTGCTCCTGGAGATGGCCGTCGAGGCCCTGGACGACGCGGGCATCGATCCGGCCGTGCTGGCAGGCACGGACACCGGAGTGTTCATCGGCATCTCGGATCCCGCCTACGGCACGATGCAGGCGTTGGAGCCGGGCGCCATGGGTCCGTACTCGATGTCGGGGGGAACCCTGTCCATCGCGGCCAACCGGCTGTCGCACTTCTTCGACCTGCGCGGTCCGAGCATGAGCATCGACACCGCGTGCTCGTCGTCGTTGACGGCCGTGGAGCGCGCCTGGCGGTCCCTCGCTGAGGGATCCAGCCGGATGGCGCTGGCCGGCGGGGTCAACCTGCTGCTCGGTCCCGGCCCCTTCATCGGTTTCAGCCAGGCGTCGATGTTGTCGCCGACCGGCCGCTGCCGCGCGTTCTCCGCCGACGCCGACGGGTTCGTACGCGCGGAGGGCGGCGGTGTGGTGGTGCTCAAGCGCCTGGCCGACGCGATCGCCGACGGCGACCGTGTCCACGGCGTCATCGTCGGCGCCGCCACCAACAACGACGGCCACACCATGGGGCTGGCGCTGCCGAACGCCGAAGCGCAGGAAGCCCTGTTACGGCAGGTGTACACCACGGCGGGCATCAGCCCCGACGAGATCGTGTACGTGGAGGCGCACGGCACCGGCACCCAGGCCGGTGATCCGGCCGAATGCCAGGCCCTGGGGCGGGCCCTCGGCAGCCGGCGCACGCGCGGAGTCCTGCCCATCGGCTCGGTGAAGTCCAACCTGGGGCACCTGGAGCCCGCCTCGGGCATGCCGGGGCTGTTCAAGGCCCTGCTGGTGCTCCGGCATCGGATGATCCCGCCCTCGTTGCACGCCACCACGCTCAACCCCCGCATCGACTTCGACGCCCTCGGGCTGAGCGTCACCGTCGGGCCGCGACCGCTGGACGAAGCAGGCGAGCGGCCCGTCGCCGGAGTCAACTCCTTCGGGTTCGGGGGCGCGAACGCCCATGTGGCGCTCGCCGCACCGCCCACACCGGCCGCCGCCGGGGCGGAGGGGGACGAACCGGCGGCACCCCCCGCAGGAGCGCTGCCCGTCGTCGTGTCCGCGCGCAGCCGGCCGGCGCTGCGGGAAGCCGTGGAACGGACCGCCGCGCACCTGGCGTCCCTCGACGAACGGGATTTCTATCACGTGGCCTACACCGCGACCCGGCGGCGCGGCGGCCACCGGCATCGCGCCGTGGTGCTGGCCGGCACCGCCGCCGCGGCGGCGCGGGCGCTGGCGAGCCTGGCGGATGCCCCGGAGCGAACCGGCCCCGCCACCGGTGAATCCGGTACGGGCAGGCGGCCCGGAGCCGGGGACGCGGCGGTGGCGGAGTCGGAGGCGGTGGAGCACGGGCGGGTGGCCTTCGTGTTCTCCGGCAACGGTTCACAGTGGGCCGGGATGGGCGCCGACCTGCTGTCCGACGAGACCTTCCGCTCGGCCGTTGAAGCGGTCGACGCCGAACTGTCCGAGCGGCTCGGCTGGTCGGTGCTCGAGGAACTGTCCCTGCCTGCCGAGCGGGCACGGCTGTCGGCGACCGAAGTGGCGCAGCCGTTGCTGTTCGCCGTCCAGGTCGGCCTGGTGGAGATGCTCAAGGCGGCGGGCGTACGGCCGGGAGCGGTGCTCGGCCACAGCGTGGGCGAGATCGCCGCCGCCCACACCGCCGGCGCCCTGTCATCGGCCCAGGCGGCGCAGGTGATCTCCGAGCGCGGCATGGCCCAGTCGGTCACCCGGGGGCAGGGCCGGATGGCCGCGCTCGGGCTGCCCGAGACCGCGGCCAGGCAGATCCTGGCCGGCTACCCTCACCTGGAGATCGCGGCGGTCAACTCCGACCGCGACGTCACGATCGCCGGACCGGACGAGTCGCTGAAGTCACTGGCGAAGGACCTCGCCTCGCGCGAGATCTTCTTCCGCGAGCTGGACCTGGACTACGCCTTCCACAGCAGCGCCATGGATCCGGTGCGGCGGCCCCTGGCCGAGGGACTCGCCGGGCTGCGGCCGGCCACGGCGCGGATCCCCCTGGTGTCCACGGTGACAGGCGACCTGGTCCGGGGGCCGGAGCTGGACGCGGCCTACTGGTGGCGGAACGTCCGCGAGCCGGTGCGGTTCGACACGGCGGTCGAGCGGGTGCTCGGCGACGGCTTCGACGTGCTGCTGGAGATCGGACCGCATCCGGTGCTGCGCTCGTACCTGCGCCGCATAAGCGGCACCGCACGGGTACGCGCGGCCGTCGTGACCACCTTGCGCCGGCACGAGCCGGGCCCGGCGCGTATCCGCGGCGCGGTCGCCGAACTCGTCGCGGCCGGTGCGCGGCTCGACTGGGATCGGTACTTCCCCCGCCCCGGCGCGGTGCGATCGCTGCCTGCCTACCCCTGGCAGCGCGAACGGCACTGGATCGGAGGTCCGCACACCTGGGTGCAGACCAACATCGACACGACGATCCGGCATCCGCTGCTCGGACAGCGGATGCCGGTGCTGGACCCCACCTGGCAGGGAGAGATCGACCGGGTACGGGTGCCCTGGGTGGCCGACCACCGGGCCGGCGGCGCCGCGGTCATGCCGGCCACCGGATACGTGGAGATGGCCGTCGCCGCCGCCCGGCTAACCATGCCCGACGCCGCCGAGGCCGTGGAAGTGGACAGGGTCGACATCAGCCGGGCCATGGTGGTGCCGTCACAGGCCGACGCCGATCCGGTATACGCGCAGACGTCGCTGTGCGCCGAGACCGGGCGGATCACCGTGGCCAGTGCCGGCCGGCAGGCGGATCAGCCCCGCGAGCACTTCCGTGCCCGGGTACGGCCGCTGCTGCGCCGGACTCCGCCGCCGCTGGACGTGGCCGCGCTGCGCGCTCGCATCGGCACGCGCGTGGACGTGCCCGGCTACTACGCGCGGGCCGCGGAAGGACACATGGTGTGGGGGCCGCGGTTCCAGGTCCTGACCGAGCTGTGGATGGGCGAGCGGGAGGTGCTGGGCGCCTACTCGTGCCCGGAGCAGGGGCAGGGGCGCTATCAGATGCACCCGGTGGTGCTGGACAGCGCGCTGCAGGCCGGCGTGCTGTGGCTGGTGGACTCGCTACGGTCGGGCCGCGGCTACATGCCGGCCGCGATCGGCTCCGTCCGTCTGTGGGGAACGCCCTCCGCGCAGGGGCTGGTGTACGTACGGGAACGTTCCCGCAGCGCCGAGGAGGTCTGCTGGGACATCGTGGTCGCCGACGACGACGGCCGGATCGCCGCCGAAGTGGAGGGCTGCCGGCTGCGCCGGATGCCCGGCGTCCACATCACCCCAGTGGCCCGTTACGAGACGGCGCTGCGGGCCGCGCCCCGGGCCGGCGCTCCAGCCGAGCCGTGGCCGGCCCCCGGTCCCGGGCGGATCCTGTCCGGCGCGGCCGAGCGGATCGACCGGCTGCGCTCGGCGTGGCACGAGCTGCACTACCCGGAGTACGCCGCACGGCTCGAGGAGGTGTTCGCGCACACGCTGGCCGGCGCGCTCGGGGAGCCGACCGGCGGGCGGCCGATCGACGTCGAGGAACTGATCGAGGCATGTCCGGGGGCGCATCACCGGCGGATGATCCGCGCGGCCCTGCCACTGCTGGAACGGCACGGGCTGCTCAAACGGGACGGGCTGCTCAAACGGGACGGGCTGCTCGAACGGCCGGTCGAGGGCCCTCCCCCGATGCCGACGCACGTGGACGACCTGCATCGGGACCTCCTCGCCAGGGGAGCCGCCTTCGCCGCCCAGAGCGCCCTGTCCGTACGCGTCGGCCGGTGCCTGCCCGAACTGCTCGCGGGCCGGCGTGCCGGGTCCGACGTCCTGGATTCGGGCGGCGGTCACGAGCTGATGGAGCAGTTCCACGACATCGGGCCGGTCAACCTGTTCACCAACCGGATCGCCCGGGCGCTCGTCGAGGAGATCGTCCGGCGATGGCCGGCCGACCGGCCGCTGCGTGTGCTGGAAGCCGGCGCGGGGACGGGCGGCACCACCGCCATGCTGCTGCCCGTCCTGCCCGCCGGCCGCACCCGCTACCTGGTCACCGACCTCGCCGAGACGGCGTTGACCCGTCTGCGGCAGCGCTTCGCCGACTTCGACTTCGTCGATTACGCCGTCCTCGACCTGAACGCCGACCCGGTCGAGCAGGGGCTGGCCGCGAGCGGGTTCGATCTCGTGGTCGCGGCGAACAGCCTGCATCTGGCCCGTGATCTGCGCGCCGCGCTGCACCGCCTGTCCGCCCTCCTGGTTCCCGGCGGCCACCTGCTCATCGCCGAACCGCATCGGGTGGGGACCCTGCTGCCGTTCCTCGGCGTGCAGGAGGACTTCTGGGACTTCACCGACGCGCACCTGCGCCCGCGCTCGCCGCTGCTGTCCCGGGAGAAATGGCCGGAGGTGCTCGCGGAGGCCGGCTACACCGGGGTCGTCCAGACCGGCGACGACGACGAACGTGCGGCCGGCGACTTCTCGGTGATGCTGGCCGCCGCTCCGGCCGTCGCCGTGGAGGGCGCTGTGGAAGGCGCGGTGGAGGGCGCTGTGGAAGGCGCGATGAAGGGCGCCGCGGCCGCCGAGCACCCCCTGCCGGACGCCGCAGGCACGTGGATCCTCGCCGACGAGAACGGCACCGGCGCTCTGACCGACGAACTGCGGGCTCTGTTGCGAACGCGGGGCGGCGACGTGCTCCACTCGCCGCTCAGCGACGATCCCGACCACTGGACCGATCGCATCCCGCTCACCGCCCAGACGGTCACCATCGCGATCGTCCTGGGCGGAGCGGACGACAGCGACCCGCGCGGAGCGGGCGGCACCGAGCCGAAGGCGAGCATCGGCACAGAACCGAAGGCGACCGGCGACACAGAGCCGGGGGCGACCGTCGAGCGGATCACCCGGCGGGCCGCGGCGCTGCGGGCCGTCGCACTGGCCTGCGAGCAACTGCCCGAGCACGTCGCGACCGCGGTGTGGCTGGTGGCCCGCCCCTGCGCCGCGCTGCCGGAACCCGACCTCCCCGACGTCCGTCTCCACCCCGAGGACGCGGCGACATGGGGGACGGCGCGCTCGCTGGGCAACGAGCAGCCGCGGCTGGGGATACGCCGGCTCTGCCTGCACCGCACCGGTGACGCCGCACGGGACGCGGGCCGCCTGGCGGCGGAACTGCTCGACCCGGGTGAGGAGGACGAGATCCTGCTGACCCGCCGGGGACGTTTCGTGCCACGGCTGCTCGAGTCGGGCGAGCACGCCCGCGGCCTGCCTGCCGGTTCCGGTGGCGCCTACCGGCTCACGGTGCGCGATCCCGGGCTGTCGTACACGCTGGCCTGGGAGGAGATCCCGATGCCGCGGCCCGAGCCCGACGAGGTCGTGGTCGAGGTGCGGGCGATCGGGCTGAACTACCGCGACGTGATGCACGCGGTGAACCTGCTGCCCACCGAGGCCGTCGAAGCGGTCTTCGGCGGGCACGGGCTGGGCCTGGAATGCGCCGGGATCGTCACCGCCGTCGGCGCCGGCGTCACCGGGACGCGGCCCGGTGACCGGGTCATGGCCGCGGGACCCGTCGGGTTCGCCAGTCACGCGAGGGTCAAGGCCTGGGCGGCCGTCACCGTCCCCGAGGGGATGACCTTCACCGAAGCCGCCACCTTGCCGATGGCGTTCTCCACCGCGCACCATTCGCTGGGATACTGCGCACGCGTCAAGGCGGGTGAGACGATCCTGGTCCACGGCGGCGCCGGTGGGGTCGGCCTGGCCGCGCTGCAGTACGCCCGGCACCACGGAGCCCGGGTGATCGCGACCGCCGGCACCGCCGCCAAACGCGACCTGCTGCTCGCGATGGGAGCCGACCACGTCCTGGACTCGCGCAGTCTGCGTTTCGCCGAGCAGGTCAAGGAGCTGACCGGGGGCCGGGGAGTGGACGTCGTGCTCAACTCGCTGGCCGGTGAAGCCGTCAACCGGGGCGTGGAATGCCTGCGGCACGGCGGCCGGTTCATCGAGCTCGGCAAACGGGACATCTACCAGAACAGGTCCCTGCTGCTGCGCCCGTTCTCCGACAACATCGCGTTCTACGGCGTGGACGTGGGCACCCTCATGTGGAAGGCGCCCGAGCTGATGGCCGAAAGCACGGCGCAGGCCGCACCCCTGTACGAATCCGGGCGGTTCCGGCCGCTGCCGCACACGGTGTATCCGGCCGCCCGTGTCGCCGACGCCTTCGCGATGATGCGCCACTCCCGGCACATCGGAAAAGTCGTGGTTTCCTTCGACCCGTGCGACGAACCGGTCACCGTCCGGCCCCGGCAGGAGGTGCTGCGCCTGGAACCGGAGGGGACCTACCTGGTCACGGGCGGCCTGGGCGGGTTCGGCGCGGCGACGGCTCGCCGCCTCGCCCGGCGGGGCGCCCGCCACCTGGCCCTGGTCGGCCGCCGGGGCGCCGAGGCGCCCGAAGCTCCCGCTCTGCTGGAGGAACTGGAGAGATCGGGGGTGGAGGTCCGCGCGTACGCCGCCGATGTGGCCGACCGCGACGCCATGCGGCGGATCCTGCACGACCTGGACTCCGGCGGCCACCCGCTGCGCGGCGTCGTCCACGCGGCCATGCACCTCGACGACGGCCCGCTCGCCGACCTCGGCGACGACCGGATCCGAGCCGTCCTGCACCCGAAGGTCGCCGGCGCGATGGTGCTGGACGAGCTGACCCGGGATCGGCCCCTCGACCTGTTCGTCATGTACTCCTCCCTCACCACCATCGGCAACCTCGGCCAGACGTCGTACGTCGCGGCGAACCTGTTCCTGGAGGCGCTGGCCCGGCGGCGGAGCCGGCAAGGCCTGCCGGGACTGGCGGCCTGCCTGGGCGCGCTCGCGGAGACCGGGGTGCTGACCCGGGGCAGGCAGGGAGAGGCACTGGCCAAGGCCGGGATCCCGCCGATGTCTCCCGCCCGGGCGCTGGACGCCGTGGAGGCCATGCTCGGCGAGCACGCCGACGTGGCCATGGTCGGCCGCTGCGACTGGGGCCGGTTGCGGCAGGTGCTGCCCGGCCTGCAGCGTCCGTGGCTGTCCCCGGTGCTGCCGCCCGGCACGGAACAGCAGCTGCCCGACCTGCGGTCGCTGCTGGCCGGGATGACCTACGAGCAGACGTACGCGTACATCACCGAGCAGATCACCGGGTTGTTGTCGGGCGTCCTGCTCGTCCCTGCCGACCAGATCGCCGACGACCGGCGGCTGGACGAGTACGGACTTGACTCCCTCATGGCCACCGAACTGCTGACCTCGATCCGGAGCCGGTTCGGCGTCGACATCCCGCCCATGGAGCTGATGCGCAGCGGCGGGACCGTCGCCGACATCGCCCAGAGCCTGCTCATCCGTCTCGGGCTGCGCGGCGACCAGCAGCCCGCCGGTGTGCTCGCCCGTGCGGGAGAGCCGGCCTGAACCAGTGACGGCGGAGCCCGTGCCGCGGCGACGTCCGCGGCCACGGGTCCCTCCCTCCCCCGCCGGCCGTTCAGGTCCGGCACCCAAGACCGGCACAGAAGAGAGGCCTGTGTTGACTCTGCACACCCGGCTGGCCGGGGTGGCCGCCCACCTGCCCGAGACCACGCTGAGCACGGCCGAGCTGGAGGACCGGCTCGCCGCCCGCAACCCGTCACTGGACCTGCCCCGCGGGCTGATCCACGACCACAGCGGAGTCCGGCGCCGGCACGTCGCCCCTCCCCACGAGAAGCCGTCCGACCTGGCGGCACACGCCGCCCGCCGGGTCCTGGAGGACAACGACCTCCAGGCCGCCGGCCTCGACCTGCTCATCTACGCGGGAGTGTCGTCCGACGCCGTCGAGCCGGCCACCGGACACGTCGTGGCGGCCAAGATCGGGGCCTGCTGCCCGGTCTTCGACATACGCAACGCCTGCAACAGCGTGCTGAACGCCATCCAGGTGGCCGACGCGCTGATCTCCGGCGGCCGTCATCGGCGGATCCTCATCTGCTGCGGAGAGCTGCCCACCGCCGGCACACCGTGGACCCTGGCCGACGCCGAGGAGTACGTCACCGTCGCCGCGTCCTACACCGTCTCCGACGCCGGCGCCGCGTTGCTCCTGGAGGCCGGCACCGAACCGGGGGTGCTCGCCCACCGGTTCTCCGCGTACTCCGCCGGATGGCAGGCGGCGGTCTCCGCCGTGGACAACCTCACCAGCGACCCGTGGGCGGACCGGCCCACCATCGGGCCGCTGATCGTCGACTCCGTCGAGCTGGTGCGCGGCATCGAGAACATCGACTACGCCGTCTTCCACAAACCCCTCGCCGATCTCGGGCTGACCTGGGACGACTTCGCGGCCGTCTGTGTGCACCAGGCGACGCTGCCGACGCTGTGGTGGTTCTGCGACCAGGTGCGCATACCGCAGGGCAAAGTCGTCGTCACCATCGCCCAGCACGGCAACCTCGTCGCGGCGACGCTGCTCGTGCAACTGGCGCGGGTGGTCGGGTCCGGACGGGTACGACGCGGCGACCTGGTCGCCCTCGTCGGCCTGGCCAGCGGGGCCAGTGCCGGAATCGTCGTCGTGCGGTGGTGATCCGGTGACCACACAGGCGACCCCTCCCAGCGAATCCGGCCCGAGCGAATCCGGCCCGAGCCGCTCCGGCCCGGCCGAGCCGGCCGGTGAGCTGATCGCCCGCGCCGAGCGGTGGTTCCGCGAGCAGCCCGACGTGATCGCCTGCCAGGTCGGTGGCCGGACCCCGGTGGCCGTCACCTACGGACAGATGTCGCGGTCGGTGGACCGCACCGTCGCGATCCTCGCGGATTCCGGAATCCGCCCGGGCATGCGTACCGGTCTGCTGGTGCCGCCGGGCCCGGACCTGGGCGCGCTGGCCGTCGCCCTGGTGCGGCTTCGCGCGGTACCGGTGCTGGTCGATCCCGGGCTGCCACTCGAGGCCATCAAACGCTGTCTGCGCCAGGCGGCGCCCGAGGCGTTCATCGCGATTCCCGCCGTGCACCTGGCCAGGAGGTTGCTGCGCTGGACGCCCGACGTCCGCGTGTCCGTCACGGTCCCCTCGCGGCGCCTTCGCGGCTCGGCCTGCCTGTCGGACGCGGGGCCGTCGGGCGGGCCCGGACGTGGCCTTCGGCCCGGCGAGCCGGGAGGGTGGCCCTCCGCAGGCCCCGACGACCTGGCGCTGATCGCCTACACCTCCGGATCCACCGGCCCGCCCAAGGGCGTGCCGCTGCGCCACCGGCACCTGACCGCCCAGCTCACCCTGCTGGGCGAACTCGGCACGGTGGAACCGGGAACGCCGGTGTTGTCGACGTTCGCGCCGTTCGCCCTGGGCGCGGCGGCGTTCGGGGCGACGGTGGTGATCCCGGACATGGACCCGCGGCATCCTGTACGGGCCGATCCGGCCGCCCTGGTCGCCGACATCCAGCGGTATCGCGTGACCGGGATGTTCGCCGCTCCCGCGCTGCTGGACCGGCTCGCGCGTCACTGCGCCGCCCATGGTCTGGTGCTGAACACGCTCGGCGACGTGGTGTCCGCCGGGGCACCGCTGCCGATGCCGGTGATGGACCTCCTGCGCGGCTGCCTGCGCGACGACGCGCGGGTGCTGTCGGTGTACGGCGCCACCGAATGCATGCCGGTGGCCGCGATCGAGAGCCGCCTGCTCGCCGGGCACGCCGCGGCCACCGCCGCGGGGGCGGGCACCTGCCTGGGTTCTCCACTGCCGGGCACCGAGGTGCGCGTCATCGCCGTCAGCGACGACCCGATCGAACAGTGGAGCGAGGACCTGGTCGTGCCGCCCGGCACCATTGGAGAGATCGTCGTGGCCGCCCCCACCGTCAGCGACCCCTATCTGGACGATCCGGAGGCGACCGCGCTGGCCCGGATCGGCGACGGGGACCGCGTTTGGCACCGGATGGGTGACGTCGGCCGGTTCGACGAGCAGGGACGGCTCTGGTTCGCCGGGCGCAAATCGGAACGGGTCCGCACCGCCGGCGGTGACCTCTACACCGATCAGGTCGAACCCGTCTTCGCCTCCGTACCGGGGGTCCACCGTACCGCGCTGGTCGGCGTAGGTCCCGCCGGCTCCCAGCGTGCGGTCCTGGTCGTGGAGCGCGAACCGGGATCTCACGACGACGCGCGTGTGACGGCCGCCATCCTGGACACGGCTGCCCGCCATCCGCACACCGCTGCGCTTAGGGACGTGCTGTTCCACCCCGGGTTCCCGGTCGACGCCCGGCACAACAGCAAGATCCGCCGGCACGAGCTCGCCCGGTGGGCCGCGCGACGCGTACGGGCGGGCGGACGATGAGGGTCCTGGTGACCGGGGGCGGCGGCTTCCTGGGAGAGGCCGTCTGCCGGCGGCTGGCCGCCCGCGGTGACGACGTGCACGCACTTCAGCGGCACCACAGCCCCGCGCTGGCGGCTCTCGGGGTCACCCAGCACCTGGCCGACGTCCGCGACCGCGCGGCGGTGCTGGCCGCCGTCGCCGCGTGCGAGGCGGTCGTGCACTGCGCCGCGAAGGCCGGCGTACACGGACGGGACCGGGACTACGAGGAGATCAACGTGTCGGGGACGCGGAACGTGCTGGACGCCTGCGCGCGTCACGGGGCACACCTGGTTCACACGTCCTCACCGAGCGTCGTCCACGACGGGCGGGATCTGGAGGGAGTGGACGAGTCCGCGCCCTACTCCCGCCGTTTTCCCGCCGCCTATCCCCGGACCAAGGCCGAAGCCGAACGGCTCGTCCTCACCGATGCCGCGGCCGGGCGGGTGACGGCGGTCGCGTTGCGTCCGCATCTCATCTGGGGACCGGGAGATCCGCACTTCCTGCCCAGGCTGGTGGCACACCGCCGCCTGCTGTGGCTGCTCGGCGAGGCGGACAAGACCGTCGACACCGTCTACATCGACAACGCCGCCGACGCCCACCTGCTCGCCCTCGACCGGTTGCGTCCCGGTTCGCCGCAGACCGGCCGGGCCTACTTCATCACCCAGGGCGAGCCCTGTGGTTTCGGGGAATGGCTCAACCTGCTGCTGCGCGCCGCCGGGTCGCCCCCGGTGACACGCCGGGCACCGGCCGGACCGGTCCTGCAGGCGGCCCGGCTGCTGGAGCGGGCTCGCGGGCTGCCGTGGGCGCGGCGCCTGCCACCACTGATGTTCCTGGTGGAGCAGGCCTCGACGGCGCACTGGTTCGACATCTCCGCGGCCCGTCGCGACCTCGGCTACCGGCCCCGGGTGAGCATGGCGGAAGGACTGGCCCGGCTCGCCGCCCACCTGTCCGCGCAGAAGATCCGGTGACCGTGTTCCCGGATTATCCGTTCACGTCCCGATGGTTCGCCCATGCGCGTCGTGACGGCCTGCGCCAGCACTACCTGGACGAAGGAGTGGGACAGCCGGTGCTGTTCCTGCACGGGAACCCGTCCTGGAGCTACCTGTGGCGGCGGCCGATCCTCGCGCTGCGCGAGGAGTTCCGCTGCATCGCCCCCGACCACATCGGCATGGGTCTGTCGGACAAGCCGGGAACCGACCGGTATCCCTACGACCTGGCCGCCCGCGTGGACGACCTGGACGCCCTGACCGGACACCTCATCGCCGACGGCGCCCCCGACCATGGGTGGACACTCGTGCTGCACGACTGGGGCGGGCCGATCGGCATGACCTGGGCCTGCCGCCACCCCGGCCGGGTCGCCCGCCTGGTCCTGCTGAACACCGCGGCCTTCCCCAACCCGTACGGCGAACGCGTACGCCCTCTGCTGCGGCTGCCGTTCCGGGTGCTGCGCGACACCCGGCTCGGCACCCGCCTGTTCCTGCGCCACAACCTCTTCGCCCGCGGCGCCACCTGGCGGCCGCTGGGGGTCCGGCGCCGGATGCCCGCTCCGGTGCGCTCGGCGTTCCTGACCCCCTACGACCGGCCCGAGCACCGCGTGGCCATCCAACGCTTCGTCCAGGACATCCCGTTGCGCCCCGGCGACCCTTCCTGGCCCGTTCTCCAGAGCACCGGCAGGTCGCTGGCGCGGTTCGCCGACCGGCCGACGTTGATCGCCTGGGGGATGGGCGACCCGGTCTTCGACCGCGCCGTGCTGGCCGAATGGCTGCGGCGCTTTCCCGCCGCCCGGACTCGCCTGTATCCCGGCGCGGGCCACTACCTGCTGGAAGACGCCCACGCCGACCTCGTCCCCGCCATCCACTCGTTCCTGCGCCATGAGCGGTGACGGCGGGAGGTCCGGCGCCGTCGATCACAGGTGGCCGTCGCCTGACTGTTCGTGCGGCAGCAGGTATCGCCAGGAGAGCACGAAGACCACCCCTGAGCGGGTCGTGAAGAGCGACCGGCCGTACTCCTGCCCGGCGGGAACCGCCTTGGTGATAGCGTTCGCCGCCGCCCCCTCGACGTCCTTCCGCCAGACCGGCTCCACCACGCCCGAAGGCTCCGGAACGCCCTCGGGCCACGGCGACGGCCTGCCCTCCGCCGACGGGGCCTCGTCGGCGACCATCCGGACGCGGGTGGCGACGTAGTCGGCGCCCTCCGCGGCGGCCCGGGTCGCCAGGCCCTCCATCAGCTTCTTCGCGTCCACCAGTCGCCTCGGGTAGAAGTCCGCGAGCTGCTCCAGGGCCGGGACCCGCACCTCCAGCATCTTCCCGTCCTTCCCCCGTACGCCGAGGACGGTGTCGGGCAGGTCCGTCACCGACGGCGCGCCCGGCTTCGGCTTCGCGGTCGGCGACTGCCCGGCCAGGAACTCCTCCATCCGCGCGACCACCTCGCCCACCTCGGCATCGGTGAGCGTCATCCGCTTGCTCGCGTCGACGATCACCAGGCCGTCGCCGTACACCATCACTCTCGGCGGACGCAGCGCGTTCATGGTCGCGGTCACGAACCCGCCTTCCGCGCCCCAGAAGGCCACCGGCGTCACCGGCCCGTCGTCGGCCGCGGCCGCCGACGTCTCCGGTTCCACTCCCCCACAAGCCGCGGTCAGCGCCGCCACCGCCACGAGCACGATCATGCGCAGTCTTCTCATGCCTCACACCACGTAAGCGTTCTCACCGTGGTTCATCCGAAGCCCGCAAGCGTCGTTCGGACGATGATCACCTTGCGCATCTGATCGTCGATCGGCCGGTCAGCCCTACGCCTTGGTGAACTCTTGAACAATTCACAATCGAGCTGTTACCGTCACGGACCAACCTTGAAGGCTGAATTCAGGGCGATTCAGGACTTTCAGCGCCGAAGCCAGCCAGACCGCGGCGACGGTGCCGCGGTCTCACCGTTCTAGGAGCAACGCATGCAGCATGCCCTGCCCAAGCGACGCCTCGCGGCCACCGCCGCGGCGTTCGCCATGGTGGGTGCCGCCTTCCTCGGAGGCGTGACCGACTCGGCCAGCGCGGCCACCACCGACGAGCCGACGTCGACACCGGTCAACGTGGACATCCCCGACGGGATGCTCATGAGCTACGTCGTCAACGCCCGGATCGCCAACCCCGGCCAGACTCGTCTCGTCGAGCGCGCGGTCGAGGCCGCCGGAGGTGTCGTCGTCCAGTCCTGGCCCGAGATCGGTGTGGTCGTCGCCCACTCCGACCGCGCGGCCTTCCGCGTGAACGTCACCGCCAAGGGTGGCAACGCGGTCGCCTCCGTCGGCGCCACCCGCACGGCCGGGGTCTCCGAGGGGACGCCGGCCGACCTGGCCGCGCCGTGGGGCCCCGGCGCCAACGGGTACAAGCAGGGCGCCAAGAAGCCGGTCAACGGGGACATCCCGTCCGACCCGCAGCCGGGTGGGAGCCTCGACCCCAACGAGGGCGTCCAGTGGGACATGCAGATGATCAAGGCCCCGCAGGCGCAGGCGATCTCCGACGGCAACCGCAACGTCCTCGTCGGGGTGCTCGACAGCGGCATCTCGCCGACGCACCCGGACCTCAAGGCCAACATCGACGTCGCGAACTCGGTGAACTGCAGCAACGTCGGCCGTCCGGATCAGACGCCGCTGGCCTGGCGCCCGACGACGAGTGACCACGGCACGCACGTCGCCGGCACCATCGCCGCCGCCCGCAACAACGTCGGCATCGTCGGTGTCGCGCCGAACGTGCGCATGGCGTCCGTCAAGGTCGTCAACGACGACGGCTTCATCTACCCGGAGTACGCCGTCTGCGGCTTCATGTGGGCGGGCCTGAAGCACATGGACGTCACGAACAACTCCTACTACGTCGACCCGTTCGAGTTCTGGTGTGACGACCAGCCCGACCAGGCCGCCAGCAAGGAGGCCGTCCGGCGTGCCGTGCAGTGGGCCACCAAGCAGGGCGTCGTCAACGTCGCCGCGGCGGGCAACTCCAACTACGACATCGCCAACAAGACCGTGGACACGGGGAGCCCCAACGACGCGCCGAAGCCGACCGCGCGCACGATCAACAGCGGCTGCAACGACATCCCGGCCGAGTTCGACGGCGTCGTGACGGTCGCGTCCCTGCAGCGCGTGGGCACCACGCTGGACAGCGTCCGGTCGTCCTTCTCCAACTACGGCCTCGGCAAGATCGACGTCGCGGCTCCCGGCTCGTCGATCTACTCGACGACGTGGAACACCCGGACGGGGGCCGACGGCTACGGCACCAAGAGCGGTACGTCGATGGCGAGCCCGCACGTCGCCGGCGTCATGGCGCAGATGAAGTCGGCCCACCCGTCGTGGTCGCCGGCCCAGATGATCAGCGAGCTCAAGGCGCGGGCCGTGCCCAAGCCGTGCCCGCCGAACACCGCGGCCTGCACCGGCACCGCCGACGACAACGGCTTCTTCGGCGCCGGTGTCGTCGACACCCTCGCGGCCGTCAAGTGAACTGACTCTGGCATCACCTGAGCGACATCACCCGCTGGGCCTGCACTGTCATGACGGTGCAGGCCCAGCGTCATACGGCGACGTCCCGCGCCCGTCGACGGCGGGCGCGGGACGACCTTCTCGGGCTTCGCGGACCCGGCAGGGTCAGCGGGCGGTGCGGGGCAGCGTCTGGACCAGCCCGACGACGGCGGCGGCCAGACCGACCAGGAGAGCCAGGCCGAGAGCGAACGCGTGCGGGTAGTGAGCCGGAGCGGGAGCGCCCAGGGCGCCGTAGAAGACCATCCCGACCAGTGCCACCCCGATCGCACCGCCCGCCTGCTGGGCCGTGCTCAGGACGCCCGAGGCCGCGGCGGCGTGCCGGGGATCGGTGCCGGCCAGGACGATCGCGGGCAGTGGGGCCATGATCAAGCCCATTCCCGCGCCGGCGACGAGCAGGCCCGGGATGATCCACGCGACGGGACGCCCGGTGCCCAGGGCCGAGGCCGTCTCGGCCAGAGCCGCATACCCGAGTGCGACGACCAGGGCTCCCACGGTGACGACCTGGCGGCCGAGCCGGGCCGCGACCCGTCCGGACAGGGCCGAGGAGGCGAAGTAGCCGAGGCCGAGGGGAAGGAAGATCAGGCCGGATCCGAGAGCGTCCAGGCCGCGGCCCTCCTGCAGGTAGAGCGCCAGGACCAGGAAGAACGAGCCCGTCGTCATCGCGTAGATCAGACTGACGACCACACCGGCGGAGAACGAGCGGTGCCGGAACAGCGCCGGGTCGATCAGGGGCGCCGCCGTCCGGCGCTGGTGCAGGGCGAAGGCGGCCAGGAGGGCCACGGCGGCGGCCAGGCAGAGCCACGCCCATGCCGGCCAGCCCTGCTGCCGGCCCTGTACGAGCGGGTACACGATGGCAACCAGGCCCAGGCAGACCAGCGCGGCGCCGGTCAGGTCCAAACGGGCCCCAGTGGCCCGTGATTCGGGGATCAGCCGCCGGGTCAGCAGCAGAGTGACCGCGCCCACCGGGACATTGATCAGAAAGATGCTGCGCCAGCCGAGGCCGGCGATGTCGGCCCTGATGAGCACGCCGCCGATGAGCTGCCCGAAGACGCCGCCGAAGCCGAGGGCCATGCCGTAGGCGTTGAACGCCTTGGTGCGGTGCGTGCCGGTGTAGAGGGTGTTGATGATGGCGAGGACCTGCGGCATCAGAAGAGCCGCCCCGGCACCCTGGGCGACCCGGGCGCCGATGAGGAACCCGGCGGTCGGGGCCTCGCCGCAGGCGGCCGAGGCCAGGGTGAAGACGGCCAGGCCGATCGAGAAGAGCCGCCGACGCCCGTACAGGTCACCCAACCGTCCGCCGAGGACGAGCCCGGAGGCCAGGGCGACGCCGAATCCGGCGACGATGAACTGGATCGCCGACGGGCTCGCGTTCAGCTCGCGCTGTGTCGCGGGAATCGCGACGTTGACGATGAAGAAGTCGAGGGTGGTGATGAAGACACCGGTGAGGAGCACCAGCAGGCTTCCCCACCCGGCGCTGCTGCCGGTCGCCGCGACCGCTGTCGATCGCGGTGACGTTATGGTCGTCATGTTCTCCTCCTGCTCGCGCCGTTGCACGCTCAGGTTCGCCCGGGGTAGGGCATCACAGCGATTACGCGTGAGGTCATGAAGCCCGTGCGACGCGCCGAGCGGGGCCGCCACCCCGCCGCACATCACTGATTTTTATCCCGTGCAACGCGGCCGTCTCGAAGTACGAGGCGAACCGCGGTCTCGCCGTTCTCCAGGCACGGGCGACGATGCGTAGACGGCGATGGTCGGCCATTCCTATCTGTCCCTTTTCACGTAGCCGGCCTGAAACGCGGCCGTTATCGGCTCGGGCGTTCAGCTCTTCGGGCTTCCGGAGGTCCCGAGCCCCGGCAGCGCGTACGCGTCCATATCCTCAACCGAACCGGTCTGCTCAATAAAGGCCGTTGCCCGGCGCTTATCCGATGTGCTAGGGTCCCCCGCCATGGCCGTTTTCGGGAATATCAATGGGTGGCGGACGAAGATTTTCGTCTGGCTCGGACTTCCGGTTATCGCTGTCGGCGGTCTGATTTTCGGCGCTTTCGATCTGGTGCCGGCATGGCAGGCCAAGGCTGGAAACGGCACACCAGGCGCATTCACAGCCATGCACCAGGAATGCGGACGCCGTAACTGCACCTGGCATGGCGATTTCGCCACGTCCGAGGGTGGCGTGCAGAGGACCGGCGTCATTCTTTACGACGAACCCGACGGGCTGTCGGAGGGGAAAACCGTTCCGGCGCGTGACACGGGTGCCCGCAACGGGGTGTTCTCCGCGGCAGGCGGGTCGACCTGGCTGCTTCTCACCGGATTCGTCGCCGCTGGTGCGGTCGCCGGGGTGGCCTGGATCGTCATCGTGGCGCGTTCGATCAGGAGGCGGCGCCCCGCGCCTGAGCCGGCGTGAGGTTACAGATTCTTCGCCCGGCCTTCATACGCCGCGCACCAAATTCACGAGCATGCGGACGCCGATTTCGACGCCATCGCCCGTCTTACCGGACAACCGGTGCGCCGAATCAGCTGACTGAACCGGCAGTGAGACCTACGGGGCCCGCTCGCCAGATCACCTCATCACCACGGCCACGTCGTGGTCCTGAAAGATGGAAAGAATAACGTCGTAGTAGGTTGAGGGCTCGTCCGGGCCATCAAAGGGAGTCGCCGGCGAATCCCGAGCGATCTGGAAATCATGCCAGATCGATGTGAACGGCGTCCGCGCCCCGAACCTCCCGCGCAGGCAGTCGTTCAGCGCGTCGAGGTCGCAGCCGAAGTACCCACCCGGTCCGTTGATCGCCTCTCCGATCGCAAGGTAGAAGCCGGCCTTGTCGGTGACGTGCGATCCATTGAGGTCATACGTGCGGCCTGGCGGACGATCAGGCTGTCTTGTCCGCCACCGGCGCTGAAGACGGACAATGGTCAGCCATTCCTCTCTTGCCATACCTGGGCATGAAAAAACGCCCCGGGGCGTTTTGGCTGTTCAAGGGTGGCGGTCAGGGGCGGGGCGAGCTGCCGACCTTTCGCTTTTCCGGCAGACCGACCGCCCTGCTCCGCTCGACCGACTCGAGGCCAGAAGGCTGTGGACGGCTGCCGTGGTGTGCTCGTGGTGGCCGACGTTGTCGTCACCGTTGTCGTCCCCCGGAGGGGGCTTTCAGTCATCCGTGATTGCGGCGTCTCGATGGAAGGAGCAGGCGAGACCGGCGTCGGCGGGTGCGGGCGGGACTGCGCCGGCGGGCCAGGGGCGGGCGTTCAGGGCCTCCAGGGCCTGGCGGGCCATGGCCAGCTTCTCGTAGACGAACAGGACCGGGTGGCCGGCGGCCATCGTGACCGCGATGCGCAGGGCGGCCTGCGGCCCTTCTGCGGTGGCGAGGCCGATGCCGGGCCGGGCCCGGCGCATGGCCGCGGTGATCAGGCCGGTCATCTCGCCGGGCCGGCGGCCGCGCTTGTCGGCGTCCTCGTAGACGACGATCCGACCGAACCACGCCGCGACGGCCTCGGCCGAGTGAGCCACCAGATCGTCGCGGCGGTCGCCGGGCAGCGTGATCGCCGCCACGGGCTCGCCACCCCAGACATCGCTGATCATGCGGCCGGTCGCGTCGAGCGCGGCGGCGTTGTGGCCGTAGTCCAATATCACCGGGCCGCCGCCGGCCAGGTAGACGTGGCCGCGCCCCGGGTTCAACTCGGCCGGCGTGAACGTTCTCAGCGCGCGCCGGATGTCCTTGGCGCTGACCCCGAGCCCGCGGCAGGCCGCCACCGCGGCCAGCGCGTTCGCGATCACGTGCGGGGCGAGCCCGCCGTACGCGCCGGGCAGCTCGGCCACGCCGAGCAGCGCCCGCTCCCGGTCCGCATCGAACTCGACCAGCTCGCCGTTGCGAAGCTCGTAGGCCAGCCCGCCCGCCCGCCGGTGCCGTTCGATGACCGGGTTGCCGTTCACCAGGCTGAAATACCTGATCACGGACGCACGCCCGCGCACCCGCGGCCGGTCGGCGAGCGCGGCGACCAGCGGGTCGTCGGCGTTCAGCACCACGGTCCCGCCCTCGCGGACCTCCTCGGCGACCAGCGCCTTCACCTCGACCAGCTCGTCGAGATCTTCCACGCCGTCCGTGCCCAGGTGGTCGGCGGTGATGTTGGTGACCACGGCAACATCGGCCTGGTCGTAGCCGAGCCCACCGCGGATGATCCCGCCGCGCGCCGTCTCCAGCACCGCGGCCTCGATGCTGGTGTCGTCGAGCACCATGTCCGCGGACCGCGGGCCCGAGGCGTCGGCGTCGTAGACCAGCCGGCCGCCGGAGTAGACCCCGTCCGTGGTGGACATCCCCACCCGCATCCCGGCCTTGCTCAGGATGTGGCCGATCATGCGGACCGTCGTGGTCTTCCCGTTGGTCCCGGTGACCGCGACGACCGGGACCCGAGATGGGGCGCCGGGCGGGTACAGGCTGTCGATCACCGCGCCGGCCACGTCTCGCGGCGCCCCCTCGGCCGGGGACAGGTGCATCCGCAGCCCGGGGCACGCGTTGATCTCGATCACGGCCCCGGGCTCAGCCCCGCCGTGACCGGCCCCGCCGCACCGCATCGGTGCCGCGATGTCGGCCAGCCGCACGTCGATGCCGCAGACGTCCAGGCCGACCACGGCCGCGGCCCGGCGGCACATGTCGGCCACGTCCTCGTGCACCAGGTCGGTCACGTCGCGGCTGGTTCCGCCAGTGGACAGGTTCGCGTTCCGGCGCAGGGTCACGAGCCGGCCGCGGGCCGGGACCGACGCCGGGCCCAGGCCCTGGGCCTCCAGGTGCGCGAGCGCGCACTCGTCCAGTTGGATCTTGGTCAGCTCTCGGGAGTGGCCCTCGCCCCGGCGCGGGTCGGCATTCACCACGTCGACGAGTTGGGTGATGTCGGAGGCACCATCGCCGGTCACCGAGGCCGGCCGCAGCTCGGCCGCGGCCACCACCTGGCCGTCGACCACCAGCACCCGGTAGTCGGTGCCGGGCACGAACTTCTCCACGATCACGCCCTCGCCGTCGGCCGCCGCCTGGGCGTAGGCCGCGGCCGCGGCAGCGGCGGTGGTCACACCGACGGTCACATTGGCACCGTGGCTGCCCTGGAGCGGCTTGATCACGACCGGCCCGCCGAGCCGGGCCAGCGCCCCCGCGGCGTCGGCCGCGCTCCAGGCCACAACCCCATTGGGCACCGGGATGCCCGCGTCGGACAGCAGCTGCTTGGCCAGCATCTTGTCGGCCGCGATGTCCACGCCGATGACCGACGTCTGCTCGGTCAGCGCGGCACACACCAGCCGGCGATAGCGCCCGTATCCGAGCCGCAGCATGCTCAGCCGGCCGACCCGGCGGACCGGTATCCCCCGGCGGCGGGCCGCGCCCGCGAGCGCGGCCGTGCTCACGCCGAGGCGCTCCCGCTCCACGACCCGAGCGATCCTGGCCAGTTCGAGCGGCAGGTCGGGGATGCGCTCAAGGAGAATGTGCTTGACCGTGGTGATGGCCAATTCCAGCAGCTCGGCCGGCACCGAGGACTGCGCGGGCTCGTCCTGCGGGCACTCGGTCATCACGTCGTAGCGGCCGTCGGCGCCGGCCCACATGGTCCGGCCCAGGTACACGTCGCGGCCCACCAGGCTGGACAGCTCCAGCGTCACGTGCTCGGTTACGTGGCCGAAGTAGGTGCCCCGGGCCATCGCCTCCAGGAACCCGCCCGGACGCCCGGCCGCGCAGTGGTGCTCGGCCACCCCGGGCAGGGCCGCGGTCAGCCGCCCGGCGAAGCCCGGGTACTCGGTGGTGTTCCGGCCGGTCAGCTCCTCGAGCTCGAGCCGCGCGACGGTGACCGGCCGGGTGCTGAACGAGTTGGGTCCGCTCAGGTGACGCAGGTCGTCGAGACGCACGTGACACTCCCCCAAGGGTTGGGCGGATGATCGGGCTGGCGGTGATCAGTACCGGTCGTGCGCGGGCCCGATGGTGGCCTCGCGGGTCGCGATGTCGAAGACGCACCCGGCGGGCAGCAGGTGCAGCCGGACGCCGAACAGGGTGATCGGGTCTTCGTCCCCGGCGGCGTGGATGACCGTGGCGTTCCGCCCGTCGGCCACCGTGGCCACGCCGGCGCCGAGCACCTCGAAGCGGGTGCCGTCGACCAGGATCCCGGTGTTCTCGCCGATGCCGACGCCCAGGTACTCCAGGTCGAGCGCCATGGCGCTGAGCAGCCGGGGGAGCCGTCCGCGCTCGCTGAAGTGCATGTCGATGATGAGCGCCCTCGGGAGCAGGCCGAGCCCCGGGCCGGTGCGGACCGTGGCGGCGGACACGCCGGGGCCCTCGCCGCCGAGGATCATCGTGCGGCCCATGGCGGTGGCGCCGGCACTGGTCCCGGCAATGACCGCGCCGCCCGCGCGCAGCCGCTCGCGCAGGATCTCGTTGGCCCGCGAGCCGACCAGGGCGCGCAGCCGCGACTGGTCGCCGCCGGAGAAGAACACGCCCGTGGCGTCGTCGAGGAGCTTGGCCGCGTTGTCGCCGTCGGCGTCGGAGCGCCCGCGCAGCCGCAGTTCCCTGGTCTGGTCCACGCCGAGCTTGCGGAACACCCGCTCGTAGTCGGCGTGCACCTCCTCGGGCGCCCCGGTGGCCGTAGTGACCAGCACGATCCGGGCCGCCTCGCCGCCAGACAGCTCCACGAACCGCTCGAGCAGGCCGGAACCGCAGCACTCGGCGCCCCCGATGATAAGCAGGCGGCCCGGATCACCAGGCTCACGCCCTTCGTCCGCGTCCATGCGCCCCTCCTCGACCAGTTGTTACCCTTAGGCGTCGGATATCATCCGAGATGAACTAGTTCGCCCCGTATAGTCCGGTTTTGGAGCGCGGGTGCTCGCGTTACTCGGAGCGCCGGGGCGCCACACATGTGCCAGCCGCGCCCCAGGGCCCGGAGCGCTGCCCGGACAGCCCCTCGGGCGGCTACAGCGCACCCTGCCCGGACCATCGCCAACCCCCCAGCCTCCATACGCGCCCCGGTTGACTGTTGCGGCACTTCTACGCGGTCCGGAAGCGCGCCGGGCTGGAGACGTACCGATTTCACGACATCCGACAGACCGCCGTCTCGTTCCTCCTCGATCGCGTGCCGCCGCACGTGGTTTGCGAGATCGTCGGACACAGCGCCGACTCGGGGCGTTTGGGCTGTTCACGGGTGGCGGTCAGGCCAACCCATACGCTCAGGCAACCGGCGACACAGCCCAGACCGGAAGCCGTCAGGTCTTCGCAGAGATCCTGCCGCTGGGAACCCTCGCCGTCCATCGTCTCCCGATATATCAATCTGGAATCGTATATACGAGTAAGGCGGTGCCCATGACCAAGACCCTGATCGACCTCGACGACGAGGCCCTGGCCGAGGCCGCGAAGCTGCTCGGCACTTCTTCCAAGAAAGACACGGTCAACGCCGCTCTACGAGAGATCGTCGATCGACGCAGGCGTGCAGCCGCCATAGCTCGTATGCGCGAGATGGTGGCTGAGGGAGAGATCGATCTCTCGGCCATCGAGAAGGGTGATGGCACACCACAGGCTGTGGCGTGACAGAGCTCTATCTCATCGATACCAGCGCCCTGGTCCGCTTCTACCGTGGTCAGGCGGGTGCGGAATGGGATCACACGGTTTCCGCCGGGCTTGTCGGCATCTGCGAGCCGATCAGACAGGAGTACTTCAGAGCAGTCGGCGGCCGGCCTTTTACGAAGCCGACAGCCTGCTCCGGGAGACTTTTCCGTACTACTTCATCCCCGAATCGGCTTGGGACGAGACAAGTCGGCTGCAATGCGAACTCGCTGACAGGGGATGGCACCAGTGTGCCTCTCCCGTCGATCTCCTCATGGCGGTAACGGCTCGCCATCACAAGCTCACCGTCTTGCATGCAGACGCCGATTTTGACGCCATCGCCCGCCTGACCGGGCAACCGGTGCGCTGGATCAGCTGACGGAACCGGCAGTAGGACACCCGGGTCCGCTCCACGGATCACCTCAACACCACGGCCACATCGTGGTCCTGGAAAATGAAAAGAATGACGTCGTAATAGGTCGAGGGCTCGTCCGCCCCCTCAATAGGAGTCGCCAGCGACTTCCGAGCGACCTGGGAATCCTGCCAGATCAACGTGAACGGCGTCCGCGCCCCGAACCCCCCGCACAGGCAGTCGTCCAGCGCGTCGAGGTTGCAGCCGAAGTAACCACCCGGCCCGTTGATCGCCTCTCCGATCGCAAGGTAGAAGCCGGCCTTGTCGGTGACGTGCGATCCATCGAGATCACAGGTCCGCCCCGGGGCACGGTCGGGCCGCCTGAGCTCCCGCTGGTCGCGGCGGACGATGGTCAGCCACTCATCTCTGGCCGCCCCCTCGTATTCGGCCCACAGATTGAGCCGGTCGGGCCTGGCCACCAGCCAGCACTCCCAGACATCGCGCGCACCGGCAAGCGGGCTGTCCACACCCCAGACGGCGATCAGGTCCATCCGCAGAGGATCGAGAGCCGATGGCCGCCAGTCGACGATCTCACTCAGCCAGAAGTCCACCAACGGTTCTCCGGCCGCGTCGAGCATCCTTAGCCATTCCAGGCTTAACGGGTTCCGCTGGCGATAACGCTTGGACCCGGTCAGGTAGTCGCGCATCCGCTGGGACGGAAGGCACCCCAGAAGTTCGATCGTCACGTACTCGTCCTCGTCGGTCGCCTCGACGAAGAGCCCTTCGGCGTCAAGACACTGCCCGAGGATCCGATCGTCCTCGTCGATCAGAAGAAACTTCGGCCGGAGAGATTCCACAGGCATCACACTGTCCCAGCTGTCGAGCGACGACGCCATGCCTGGAAAATTGAAAAAACGCCCCGGAGCGTGGTCGCTCGGGGCGTTTGGGCTGTTCAAAGGTGGTGGTCAGGGGCAGGGTCGAACTGCCGACCTTCCGCTTTTCAGGCGGACGCTCGTACCAACTGAGCTACCTGACCTCGGCGGCTGCCGCCGTACGCGGTCCTGACGGGACTTGAACCCGCGACCTCCACCTTGACAGGGTGGCGAGCACTCCAAACTGCTCTACAGGACCTTTATGTCCGGGGGAGCTTTCGCTTCCCCGTGTTGTTCGGCTCGCCTAGCTTACCAGCTTCCGGGAGGTCTTCGACCTTCCGTCATCCGGTGCGCTCGACGCGCTCCACGTGCCCCCAACGGGATTCGAACCCGTGCCGCCGCCTTGAAAGGGCGGTGTCCTAGGCCGCTAGACGATGGGGGCTCAAGGCTTTCGCCCTGTTCCGTGACGCCTTCCGTCGGAGACCTCTGAAGCATAGGGGACGTTTGCCCCTGATGCCAAAGCGACCGGCGACGGCGAGCCGCTGCCGGTCGCCGTCGGCGACGGCGGGGCCTGCGGCGACCCGGGAAAAATTGTACGGCCAGGGTCCGGCTCGATATGACGCTCACACTGGATCCACTGCTCGCCGAGGCCACCGACGGTGATGTCGTCCCAGGCCTCCAGCCTGTGGCTCTTCTTGCCGAAGTAGAGCACCGAGGCCGTCAGCGGGGTGGGCTCGTCGTGTTCCAGGCCGCGCAGGCCGGCGCCTCCGGTGGATCCCTGGATCATCAGCCGGGTGCCCGAGGGAAGCAGCTCGGTGGACCGCGCGTGGACGTGCCCGCTCAGCACGAGCGGCACATATCCGGACAGGCCCCGGCCCACGGTCGGGTCGTGGACGGCCACGATGTCAGCCGCGATCCTGTCCGGCGCCGAGGTGGAGGCGGACCTGGGCCAGTCACGCGGCGCCAGCTTGGCCGCGCTGGCCCGGCCAAGGTCGAGGAGGCTCTTGCTCTCGTCCCCCGCCGCCTGCACGGACTTGTCCGGGGTGAACCGCGGGTCGCCGATGCCGTAGACGTTCAGCCCCTCGACCGTGGCGGCGGAGCCGTCCAGGACGACCGCGTTCTTCTGCTTCTCGACCGCCCGCTGGGTCGTCATGGAGTCGTGGTTGCCGCGCACGTAGACGTACGGCACCCCGAGCGAGCCGATCTCCTTGACGTACTCGTTCTCGGCCTTGGTCCCGTGGTCGGCGATGTCACCGGTGTCGATGATCATGGCGACCTTGAACTGGTCCTTCAACGACTTGATCACGTTCCAGCCCAGCGGGTTGATGTGCAGGTCGGAGACGTGCAGCACGCGAATGGTGTCCGGGTCGGGGTCGAAGATCGGCAGGTTCGACCCGGCCTCGTACAGCTGGGAGACGTTGGTCACCAGCTTGGCGAGCTGGCCGCGGTATTCGGTGAACTTGGTCACGATCGACTGTGCGCTGCCGACCAGGGACGGCACGCCCGTGAGCAGCCCGGTATACCGGGGCTCGGCGATCGAGCGGGGGTTGAACGTCAGCGCGGAGACGCCGCCGAGGACGACGACCATCGCCAGCGAGCCGGCCGCGGTCCAGGCCGCCCGCGACAGCCGCCGGAAGGCGACCAGGCCGACGAGGAAACCGGTGACGACGGCGAACAGCACCGCGCGCACGGCGAGGCTCCGCAGCCCGGAGACGACGTCGGCCTCGATGGTCGCCGGCAACCGGTCGGCCCACCGGGGATTCTTGAGGATGTCCTCCGCGATCTCCGGATGGACCGCCTCTATCGTCAGGTCGAGCCGCGCCGGGCCGTTGTGGGTGTCGAAGCTGAGCGTCCCCAGAGGCCGTACGTCGATGACGGTCTCCCCGCGCCAGGACGGGGTCAGGGACATCCCGATGTCGGCGGGGCCGACCGGAGTGTCCACCTTGGCGCCGAACGCCATGCCGAGCCATCCGCCGACCACCGCCGCGAGCACGACCGCGAGCACGCGAACGAGCACACGGGCGAACCGGCTGCCGACCGTCCTGTGGGCGAACGCCCTCAACCGCGAATTCTCCATCCCTCCCTGCCTACCCGAAGTCGCGGCCTTTCTGGTTACCAAATCACGGTGTTCCGGTTACCGGCCGCCCGCCTGAGCCTCCAGGCGCGCCCGCATACCGGACAGAATCAGCGCCAAACCGTGCTCGAAGGACGCCTCCGTCTGCGGCCCGCCGGTCTCGGCCATGACGGCGCGCACGTTCGGGTACGGCGCGAGGCTCTCCAGCGCCTCCTGGAACAGGGCCGGGTCGATCGACCCTCTCTCCTGGTCGGCCTGCTCCTCAAGCACGAACCCGCCGAGGAAGCTCGCGAGCGTGCCGAGCCCCCATATGGCGTCCGTAGGGGTGAATCCGGCCCGCAGCAGCGACTCCAGGATGGTCTCGACGGTCTGCAGCGTGGCCGTGCCGGGGTGGGTGCCCGCGGTGAGGCGCGCGGTGTCGCGGTGCGCCTTGAACGCGCGGCGCTGGCCCCGGCACCACTCCGCCAGCCACTCATCCCACGGCTCCCCCTCGGCGAGCGGCCGCAGCGGCTCCTGTACGGAGATCGCCTCGGCCATCTCGTCCAGGAGCTCCTGCTTGTTGCGGAAGTGCCAGTAGAGGGCGGGGGCCTGCACGCCCAGCTCGGTCGCGAGCCTGCGCAAGGTCAGTTTCTCCAGCCCCACCTCGTCGAGGAGCCGGATGGCGGTCCTGACGATCGTGTCGCGTTCGAGTGCCACGGTTGACAGCTTAACGACGTTCAATCCATGCTTAACAGCGTTAAATTTAACTCTGTTAAGGAGATGCCGTGATCCATGCGGAAGGAGTGCGCAAGCGGTTCGGCACGACCGAGGCGCTGCGGGGCGTCGACCTCGACGTACCGGGCGGCTCGGTCTGCGGCCTGCTCGGGCCCAACGGCGCCGGCAAGACGACGATGGTGCGCGTCCTCACGACGCTGCTGCGCCCCGACGGCGGCTCGGCCCGGGTGGCCGGATGCGACGTGGTCAGGGACGCCGAACGGCTCCGCTACCGCATCGGCCTCGCCGGCCAGCACGCGGCGGTCGACGAGCTGCTGACCGGACGCCGCAACCTGGAGCTGTTCGGCCGGCTCTACCACCTGCCCCGCCGTACGGCTCGCAGCCGGGCCGAGGAACTGCTGGAGCGATTCGGCCTGGCCGAGGCGGCCGGCCGGCCGGTGCGGACCTACTCGGGCGGCATGCGCCGCAGGCTCGACCTGGCCGCCAGCCTCATCGTCTCGCCGCCGGTGCTGCTCATGGACGAGCCGACCACCGGCCTCGATCCCCGCAGCCGCCTCGCACTGTGGGACGAGCTGCGCCGGCTCGTCGCCGAGGGGACGACCCTGCTGCTCACCACGCAGTACCTCGACGAGGCCGATCACCTGGCCGACCGGATCGCCGTCATGGACGCCGGGCGGGTGGTCGCGGCCGGGTCTCCGTCCGCGCTCAAGGCGAAAGTGGGCGGCGACCGGGTGAGCGTCACCTTCCGCGAGGCCGCGGACCTGGCTCCCGGCGTCGACGCGGTGCGTGGGGTGCTCCCCGGCGAGCCCGAGATCGACACCACCGAACGGCGGCTCGTCGCGCCCGTCTCGGACGGCGCCGCCTCCCTGGTCAGGGTCGCCGCGGCCCTCGGCGCCGCCGGGATCGGCGTGGAGGACCTGGGGCTGCGCCGGCCGACGCTGGACGAGGTGTTCCTGGCGCTCACGGAAGCGCCGGTCAAAGAGAAGGAGGCGGCGTGATCACCATGATCACTGTGGAACCCCCCGCGACGAGGGCGCAACGGCTGCGCTGGGCCCTGAGCGACACGTTCGTCATCGCGGGGCGCAGCTACTCCCAGCTGCGCGCCCAGCCCGGCCAGATCGCCGCCGAGCTGGTCGCGCCGGTCATCATGACCGTCCTGTTCGGGTACGTCTTCGGCAGCGCGATCAGCCTGCCCGGCGGGGGCGACTACCGGAACTACCTGATGCCGGGCATCTTCATGCAGGTCATGGCACTGTCCGCGGTCGCCGCCGCGACATCGGTCGCCGAGGACATGGCGCGCGGCATCATCGACCGGTTCCGCGCTCAGCCCATCGCGCGCGGGGCCCTGCTGGCCGGGCGGAGCCTCGCGGACCTGTCCAAGGACTGGCTGTCGCTCGCGATGATGGCCGTCTGCGGCCTGCTGATCGCGGGGTGGCGTCCGCGCGGCACCCCTCTGGAGACGCTCACCGGCTTCGCGCTGCTCGCCCTGTTCGGGTACGCGATGATCTGGGTGGGCACGTTCATCGGGCTGTTCGCGAAGAACGGCGCGCAGGCGGACGCCGCGACGTTCGGCTGGCTGTTCCCGATGACCTTCCTGGCCAACGCGTTCGTGCCGTTGGAGGGGCTGCCCGGGTGGCTGCGGGCGATCGCCGACTGGAACCCGATGAGCGCGGTCGTCTCGGCCGCCCGCGAGCTGTTCGGCAACCCCGGCTCGGCCGCCGCCTCCTGGCCGCTCCAGCACCCGGTGACCGCGTCGCTGTGCTGGTCGTTGCTCATCATCGCGGTGTTCGCGCCGCTCGCCGTACGGCGCTACCGCACCGCCGCCTCGCGATGACACGATGAGACGGTGATCGACGTCCCGCTGAAGAGGTTCGAGGAGCTCGTGGCCGAGGCGCTCGACACGATCCCTCCGGATCTGGCAAAGGTCATGAACAACGTCGTGGTCGTGGTGGTGGACGACCCGCCCGAGCCCGGCCTGCTGGGGCTCTACACGGGCATTCCGCTCACCGAGCGGGGCGACTGGTATTCGGGGGTTCTCCCCGACCGGATCGAGATCTACCGGAACCCGACGCTCGAGATCTGCGAGACCGAGGACGCCGTCGTCGAGGAGGTTCGCATCACCGTTGTGCATGAGATCGCCCATCACTTCGGCATCGACGACGACCGGCTGCACGAGCTCGGCTGGTAGGGCCGTTCTCGCCCGCCGGGTGTCGCTTCGCGTTCGCGGCCCGCGAAAGCGGACCGTCAGCGGGTTGCAAAAATCGCAGCCGACGGGCACTGTAAGTGACATGTTGACCACGCTGTGTCAGATCCAGCCGTCGAGGCGGACACCGGGGGCATCGTGCGGCGTCGGGCTGCGGAGCGACCTCTGCTGAGTGAGACGGCGGACACCAAGCCCGGCAGGCTGTCCGGCCGGCACCGCCGTTCCCCCGAGGTGCGGACCACCTATCGCGAGGTGGTCGCGGTCCCCGAGTTCCGGGCCCTGTGGCTCGGACAGGGCATGTCGCTGCTCGGCGACCAGCTCGCCCAGGTGGCGCTCGCGGTGCTGGTCTACAGCCGGACCGCGTCGCCGCTGGCGACGGCCGCCGTCTACGCGCTGACCTACCTGCCGCCCATCCTCGGCGGGCCGCTGCTGGCCGGGCTGGCCGACCGATACCCGCGCAGGCGGGTCATGCTCTGGTGCGACGCGCTGCGCGCTCTGATGCTGGCCGCGATGGCCCTGCCCGTCACCCCGTTCCCGGTGCTGTGCGCGCTGGTCTTCTTCGTGGTCCTGCTCGGCGCGCCGTTCTCGGCCGCCCGCGCGGCGCTGCTGCCCGAGGTGCTCGAGGGCGACCGGTACGTCGTGGGGTCGGCCCTGCAGAACGTGACCAACCAGGCCGTGCAGATGCTGGGGTTCGCCGCCGGGGGTGCGGCGATCGCGGCGCTCGGGCCCTATCGGGCGCTGGCGCTGGATTGCGCGACGTTCCTCGGATCGGCCCTGGTGATCGTCGCGGGGGTGCGGCACCGTCCGGCGCCGCTGCGGGAGGACGGCGAGCGGCCGTCCATGTGGCGGATGACGCTGTCCGGCGCGCGTCTGGTGTTCGGCGAACGGCGGCTGCGCACGCTCGTCCTGTTCGCCTGGCTGTGCGGGTTCTACGTGATCCCCGAAGGCATCGCGGTGCCGTACGCCGCGGCGCTCGCCGACGGGAGGCTTCCCGTCCCGGTGATCACGGGCCTGCTGATGGCGGCGATGCCGACGGGAACGGTCATCGGCGCGTTCTTCTTCGGGCGGTTCGTCACCCCGTCGGGGCGGCTGCGCGGCATGGGCTGGCTGGCCATGCTCACCTGCGCGCCGCTCGTGCTCTGCGTGATCCGGCCTCCGCTGGAGGGCGTGCTCGCCCTGTGGGTGTTGTCCGGCGTCGGCGGGGCCTACCAGCTCGCGGCCAACGCGGCCTTCGTCCAGTGCGTGCCCGCGTCGGGACGGGCCGCGGCGTTCGGGCTGGTGCAGTCGGGCCTGCTGGCCGCCCAGGGCGTCGGCATCCTCGTCGGAGGCGCAGCCGCCCAGCGGCTCGGTCCAGAGGCCGTCGTGACGCTGGCGGGCGTGGCCGGGCTGTGCGCCGCGGCTGTGCTCGCCATGCTCTGGACCGAGTCGCGCAAGGAGATCATCGCCAAGGTCCGGGCCGCCGCTACCTGAGTCAGGCCTGCGGACCCTGGTTCTGCGAGTCGCCGGTGGAGGACCGGCCGTACGGGTGCTCCTCGTAGCTCGGGGCCTGCGGGGGGTAGGGGGTGCCGGTGGAGCGGCCCTGGTTCCAGCCCTGCTGGACGTTGTCCCACTTGGCCTTGGCGTCCTGCCAGACGTGGCCGTCCTTGTTCTTGTGGATGAGGTCCTGGACGATGGAGGTGTTCTTGCCCTCCTCGGGGAGGAGGAGCCAGGCGACGGCGTAGACGCCGACGCCGAGGCCGCCGAAGAAGCTCGCGACGGCGAGCCCGAGGCGCAGGATGTTGGCGTCGATGCCGGTGTACTCGGAGACGCCCGAGCACACCCCGGCGACGATCCTGCCGTTCCGAGTGCGGTGGAGCTGCTTGACCGAACCGTTGGTGTTCATCTCGTTCATACCTCCACAGTGCCTCTTCGGGGGGTTGGCGCACATCGGGATTCCCCCTGGCCCTACCCCGAGGGAGCCCGGATACCCTGGCGCCATGGACGACCTCCTCGAACTCGACGACCAGCTCGACCCCGAGCACCGCCTGGTCAGGGACTCCGTAAGGGAACTCGTCTCCGGCAAGGTCCTCCCCCATGTCGGCGAGTGGTTCGAGCAGGGTACGTTCCCCGCCCGCGAGCTCGCCCCGGCCCTGGGTTCGCTCGGCCTTCTCGGCATGCACCTTGAGGGGTACGGCTGCGCCGGGCTCGACGCCGTCTCGTACGGCGTGGCCTGCCGGGAGCTCGAGGCGGGCGACTCGGGGCTGCGGTCGTTCGTGTCCGTGCAGGGGTCGCTGGCGATGTTCCCGATCTGGAAGTACGGCTCGGACGAGCAGAAGCAGGAGTGGCTGCCCCGGCTGGCGTCAGGGGAGGCCATCGGCTGCTTCGGCCTGACCGAGCCCGACCACGGGTCCGACCCCGCCGGCATGCGCACCACCGCCAAGCAGGACCCGTCAGGCGACTGGATCCTGAACGGCTCCAAGATGTGGATCACCAACGGCTCGATCGCCGACGTGGCCGTCGTGTGGGCGCGGACCGACGAGGGGATCCGGGGCTTCGTCGTCCCCACCTCGACCCCCGGCTTCTCCGCCGCCGAGATCCACCGCAAGCTGTCGCTGCGAGCCTCGGTCACGGCCTCCCTGTACTTCGACGACGTACGGCTGCCCGCCTCCGCGGTCCTGCCGGGCGTCGCCGGGCTGAAGGGCCCGCTGTCGTGCCTCACAGAGGCGAGGTACGGCATCCTGTGGGGCGTGGTCGGCGCGGGCCGGGCCTGCCTGGAGGCGGCCGTGGACTACGCCACCACGCGGGTGCAGTTCGGCAGGCCGATCGGCGGCTTCCAGCTCACCCAGGAAAAGCTGGCCTGGATGGCGGTCGCGCTCGGTCAGGCCGGGCTCACCGCCCTTCATCTCGGCCGGCTCAAGGACGCCGGGAAGCTGACGCCCACCCAGGTCAGCTTCGGCAAGCTGGCCAACGTCCGGGCCGCGCTCGACATCGCCCGCGAGGCGCGCACGGTGCTCGGGGCCAACGGGGTCACCTTGGAGTATCCGGTCATCCGGCACATGACCAACCTGGAGTCCGTGCTCACGTACGAGGGCACCCAGGAGGTGCATCTGCTGACGCTGGGCAAGGCGCTCACGGGTCTCGACGCCTTCCGCTGACAATCGCCTCGCCGAAGACGCGGTACTCTCTGTACCCTGCATCTTGGGGAGTGTTCTGCGGATCACGCCGCGACGCGGGCGGGTTCTGCGGGGCACGACCAAGGGGTGCTAGCTCAATGGCAGAGCTGCGGACTTTTAATCCGTCGGTTCAGGGTTCGAGTCCCTGGCGCCCCACCTTCGATGAACTGGGCAGACTCCCGAATCGTGATCGTTCGGAAGCCTGCCCGGTTGCATTTCCGGTTGCAGTTGTGCATTCGCCGCTTCACTCGTCCCACAGCGCCCGGTCCAACCGCGCCCGACCGGCCGGCAACGCCGTCCAGGTGAGCCGTGCCTCCTCCAGCCGCCACCGGTGCGTCTCAGCACCGCCAAGGTCGAGGCCGAGGCGAGGTCCCTACGTGACCCGGACGCGAACCCTGCAAGCCGATGAGGCGACCAACGCGTCCTGAGCACCTTTAGATGAATCGTCGGGAGCTTCGAACTAGAACTTGACGCCAGTGAGGTCCTCGGAGACCGACCACAGGCGCTGCTGGACGGCGACGTCGTGGGAGTCGCGGCTGGAGCTGACCAGCCGGGGGTGGCCACGGACCTCGCCGACACCGTCGGGGCCGTAGTACTGCCCGCCGAGGACGGCCGGGTCGGTGGCGGCGCGCAGGGTCGGCAGCGCGCCCATCGCCGGGCTCTGGGTGATCAACGGGGCCAGCCAGGTGAGCGGCAGCCGTAGGAACGCCGGCGAGTTGCGGGCCAGCTCGGTGTTGGACACGCCGGGATGCGCGGCCACCGCGACGGTCGTGTCGTACACCGCGAGCCGGCGCTGCAGTTCGTGGGTGAACATTAGGTTGGCCAGCCTGGACTGGCCGTAGGCGGCGACCCGCCCGTATGAGCGCTCCCACTGAAGGTCGTCGAAGTGGATGCCGGCGCGGATGCGGTGGCCGACGCTGCTGACCGTCACCACCCGCGAACCGGTCACCGGCAGGAGCCGGTCGAGCAGCAGCCCGGTGAGCGCGAAGTGACCGAGATGGTTGGTGCCGAACTGCATCTCGAAGCCGTCGCGGGTGGTCTGCTTCGGGGTGTATATCACACCGGCGTTGTTGATCAGCAGGTCGATCCGCTCGTGGGCGCGCAGCCCGGCCGCCGCGGCACGCACCGACTCCAGCGAGGTCAGGTCCAGCTCCTGGACGGTGACATCGCCGCTGATCCGGGCGGCGGCCCGCCTGCCCTTCTCGACGTCGCGTACGGCCAGCACCACCGATGCGCCGTGCTCGGCCAGCGCCCGGGCCGTCTCGAAGCCCAGGCCGGTGTTGGCTCCGGTCACGATGGCCACCCGCGGCAGCTGGCCGAGGTCCTGAGCCAGTCGCTGGCCGGCCGCGTGGTGCTGTGCGACCTGTTCGGCGCGCAGGGCGGTGTCCTTGAGCACAACGTCTCGGTCGCGGTCGTCCGGCGCCACAAGCGCGCGTCACTCGGCAGCCTCGCGACCATGGTGCACCTCGTCCGGCAGCAGGTGCCGGAGCTGGGTGACGGCGCCCAGACGGTGTGCCTGCAGACCATGATCATGGCCGGGGCGTTGTCGACCTACTGCTCGCCGCCGCCCAGCCTGCTCGCCGCATACCAGGAGGAGCCCGAGCTGGCCCTGCTCCACGTCGACCTGCGCTCCGCCTTGCGACTGGTCGTCATCACCGCGATCATGGGTACGCTGCCACGCTCGGGAGACCCTCGCCGAACCACGCCCGCACCGCCGCGGCCGTGATTCGGGGCGTGCACGTTGAGCATGCCGAAGTGGTCGCCCGCACCTCGACCCGGGCGTGTGGCACCAAACGGGTCATGCCGGTACGGCAGGCGGCCGCGTGTTCGATCGGCGGAACCGGGCTCATCCGCGCCAGGTCACCGGCATGACCTCGGTGTAGCCAGGTACTAACCTCCGTGAGGACGACGTCCGGCCACGCGTACGTCGGCACGCGATGCCTGGCGGAAGCGCGCGCCGGAGACTCGTCTGCTGCGGTTTCATCGAGCCGGACGGGACTTGACATCCGGCAGGACCCTCCGGGAGGCACTCGTGACGCGCGAACGCCAGCTGACCGACGCGTTCGCCGAGTTGACGGACACCCTGGTCGGGGACTTCGACGTCGTCGACCTGTTGCACCAGCTCACCATGCGCTGTGTGCGGCTGTTGGATGTCGATGCGGCCGGGCTGCTGCTGGCCGACCGACAAGGTCGGCTGCGTCCGATGGCCGCCTCCACCGAGCAGGCCCGCATGCTGAAACTCCTCCAACTCCAAGACGTCGACGGCCCCGGCCTTGACTGTTACCGCACCGGCGGGCCGGTGACATGTGCCGATCTGGTCGCCGAGGGAGGGCGCTGGCCTCGTTTCGCCGCAGCGGCTCAGCTCGCCGGCTTCGTCGCGGTCCAGGCACTGCCGATGCGCCACCGCGACAGGATAATCGGCGCGCTCACCCTGCTGCGGACGGCAGCCGGCAGGCTGACCACTGATGAGCTGCACATCGGGCAGGCGCTGGCGAATGTGGCCACCATCAGCATCCTGCACCATCGCGGGCTGGAGCAGCACGAGGCAGCCGAAGAGCAGCTACAGACCGCGCTGAACAGTCGCACGCTCATCGAGCAGGCCACCGGGGTTCTGGCCGAGCGCCACCACAGCGACATGGACGACGCCTTCGACTCCCTGTGCGCCTACGCGCGCACCCGCAACCTGCGCCTGTCCGAGGCGGCGGATGCCATCGTCCACGGCGAACGCGGCATCGCTCAGCCTCCGGCCGGCGATCACAGCCGATGACGAGGCTTGCCGGGATCCGCACCCGGACGACGCGCTCAGCACCCACCAGGCCTGTGGCAGCCCCCACCGGCCAGCGAAAAGAGTAGATTACGAGTACCGCGGACATTTCGAATGTCGGCAGTCGCGTCGGCACCGTCTGCGGCGTTTCACCAGACGCAGCCCCGTCAGGGCTGAGACAGGTCGGCCGATCATGACGCTGACGCCCGTTCCCTCCCCGCCGACGGTTCCCATCGCCCGTGTTCTGTCGGAGCAGCCGCAAGACGCACCCGTCGTACGGCTCAGCCTGGCACCCAGCCCTCGTCGCACGCGTGCTGTGGACGGGGAATGGTGGCCCCGGTCAACGGACGCGGCGGCCGAACTCCCGGGTCTCATCGCGGAAGTCGACCGCCGGCTGGGGAAGATGACACTCCGGGTCGGACTTCATGTCGACGCATGGAGCAACATTCCGCACCGCATTCCGGTCGCCGGCCGGGCCGTGAAGGTCGGATGGTTCCAATCCATGGACCGCGGGCTGGTTACCCTGACCATCAACGGCCACGAGGGAATATCGTTGCGGGTGATACCGCCGGAGGCCGACTACGCGTCGGCCCCCAGGGACCCGAACGGTGCGCCTCCCGAGGAGGACCGTACTCCCGCGCCCGGGGTCCCGGCGGAACAAGAGGCAGAGCAGGACGTCTGGGAGGACGAAGGCGGCCACTGCGGGCGATCCGGCTGCCCGTGATCTGGCCCGTGTGGGCGATCCGGCTGCCCGTGATCTGGCCCGGCATCGCGTCCGGCTCTCTGCCCGCCTTCGCGATCGGCGATCAGCGCAGCCGTTGGCCAGGCCTCTTGGCGCCGTCGGGGCCCGGAAGGGCGGCGAGGGGAAGCCGAAGCGTGAAGCGCGCGCCGCCGATGGGAGAGTCTCCGGCATGGAGGGTCCCGTCGTGAGCCTGAGCGATCTCACGGGCGATCGACAACCCGAGGCCGGTGCCGCTGCGGTCACGGCGGCGGCCCGCGTTCAGCCGGGTGTATCGTTCGAAGATCCGTTCGAGGTCGCTCTCGGCAATCCCTTCGCCGTCATCGGAGACCTCCAGTTCCGCGGTGCGCCCGTTACGGCTGACCTCGACCCGTACGATCCGTTCGGCGTGCCGTTGGGCATTGTCCAGCAGATTTGTGAGTACCCGGCCGATCTGGATGTCGACGATCTTGACGTAAACCCCGGGAACGAGCCGCAACTGGACCGGAACACGGTCCGCCCGCCGGGAGACTTCCGCCTTGACCAGCTGCGCCAGGTCGACCGGCGCCCGCCCGTACGGCACGGCGCCCTCCACTCGGGACAGCAGGTGCAGATCGCTGATGATCGCCTCCAGCCGGTCGACGACGCACAGCGCACGGTGGAGCGTCTCGTGCAGATGAACGTCGTCTGGCTGTAACTGAGCCTGCTCAAGCTCCGCGCGCAGCCCAGCGATAGGGTTACGCAACTCGTGCGACGTGTCGGAGGCGAACCTCCGCTGTTGCCGCAGTTCCTTGTTGAGCTGTTCCAGCGTGCGGATCACGGCCCGGGTGGTCCGGGCGATCTCGTCTTCACCGAGGGGATCGGAAACCTCCGCATCAAGGCCTGCGGCATGCGCGGGGATGTCAAGACCGTCGATGCAGTCGGACAGAGCCTTGACGTGTCTCATGTCCATGTCAGTTCTTCCTTCCGCACGCCCAGCGGTCGGGGATGTGTCGGTGTCGCTGGCGTGCCTGCCGGATTCCCGTGGACCTCGGAGAGTGGTGTACATGCCGAAACCGGCCGGGATTCCTTCCCGGGACTTGGCGCCGTGGATGTCGACGGTGGGATGTCTTGAGGGCGTCGACGAAGGCCTCATAGCGTCCATGCGCGGCAAGGCCGACGCGCCCTCTGAACGGCAGCGGCGCTCTTCTTTTCCGGGGTACCGGCACGGGGCGTTCTTGAGCCCGACCCCGCCCAGGCGGTAGTAGGGAAAAGCCGCGGCGATCCGCGGTGCGACGCATGTTCACCAATCTAGGGAGACGGCAGACGCCCCGCCACCCGCACATGGTCCGAACGGCACCCCCCAAATGGGCCGAATCGCGGCCTCAGCAAGGTTTCCGCGGTCCCGGCAGGAGCCCCGTGCGAGTCGCCACGACAACCGCCTCGAGCTGACTGTGCGCGCTCAGCTTCATCATGACGTTCTTGACGTGGCCTCGAGCGGTGTGGAGGCTCACGACGAGCCGCCCGGCGATCGCACGGGGGTCGAGCCCTTCGCCCATCAGCCCAAGGACTTCCAGCTCGCGCGCGGTGAGCCCCGCCCAGTTCTCGCGCGCGACGTGCGGCGATGCGCTGGAATCCTGGAGGAGCGCTCTGAGCGTATCGCCCTCCACCATAAGGATGTTCTTGTCGACCGAGGCGCGGATCACTTTGAGAATGTCCGGAAATTTACTGTCCTTCGCGAGGAATCCGGAAGCCCCTACCGCCGCGGCGGCCGCGAACAGGTCGGGGCTGGCATCGCCTGTCAGGATGAGGACGCGGACATGCGGGTGAGAGGCTTTGATCCGCCTCGTGCCTTCGATTCCGTCGACGTCGGGCAGATGAATGTCCATGAGCACGACTTCGGGGCTCCGTACCGTCACGAGCGAGACGGCGTCCTCGACCGTCCCGACGGCGCCCACGCAATGCAGATCGGGCTGGGCGTCGATCGCGATCTCGAGAGCGCCAGCGAGCGCCCGCTGATCCTCGACCACGAGAACTCGGATCACAAGAGGCTCCTGCCCGCCGTGACCTTGACCACTGCTCGGCTCATGGCTGCTCATCTCGTGAGCGGTTTTCGCCGCCGTACGCCGACCGGCCGGACCCGCTCCGCCCGTCCCCCGGGTAAGGCGTGACTCTGCACGGAGAGGATGGATCGGAGCCGGCTGATGAGGGCGCGTCCGCCTCGCCGCAAGCGGGCCGAAGACCCTGTGGCCTGCCCCTGTGAACTCATCATGACGCTACCCGCGGCGCATCGTGACGCACAAGTCAGATCGAACCGGATCGTCGCTCCACGCGAGGGCCGGCGGTGCCTGATGCGTGCGCCAAGCCGGCGGACACCCCCATCCGCTTCGCGGGCCGTCTCCTCTTTCGATGCCGGTCCCCTGCCTGTCTGCGGGGTACGAACAGCGGGAGACCGCAAGGCGCCGTCCGGAGCCCTGCGAACGTTGGAGACGGTCCCTGACGTGACCACCTACTCATTCAGGCTGTACGTGGCTGGGAACACGGAGCGGTCCCATGCCGCGGAGGTGAACCTGCGGTTCCTGTGCGACGCTCACCTCTCCGGCATGTACGAGGTCGAGGTCATCGACGCCGTCGAACGGCCCGAGCTCGCCGAGGAGGGAAGGATCCTGGCCACGCCCACCGTGGTCAGGCTCGCGCCGCCACCGCAGCGGCGGGTGATCGGGGATCTGTCCGATCATGGCCGCGCCGCCATCGCTCTGGGCCTCCCAGCCGCGGAATCGCCCTCGGAGGGGCAGTGACGATGACTGGCAGCAACGCGATCGCGCGGATCCCCACGGGGATCAACGGCTTCGACCACGTGACCCTGGGCGGGTTGCCCGCGGGCCGATCCACGCTGGTGAGCGGCACGACCGGCAGTGGTAAGACGTTGTTCGCCGTCGAGTTCCTCTCCCGCGGAATCATGCGCTTCAACGAGCCTGGGGTGTTCGTCACCTTCGAGGAGACAATCACCGACATCCGCCGTAACTCGGCCTCGCTGGGCTTCCCCATCCAGTCGTGGGAGGACGAAGGGAAGTGGGCCTTCGTCGAAGCATCGGCGAGTATCGGGGAGGACGCCCCCGCCGTCGGCGCCTACGACTTCGGTGCTCTGGTGGCGCGCATCGAACACGCGGTCCGCCAGACCGGGGCTCACCGTGTCGCGCTCGACTCGCTCAACGCGATCTTCACCCGGTTCTCCGACGTCAGCCTCGTTCGCCACGAACTGTTCCGGGTCGCCTCCGCCCTCAAGGCGCTCGGAGTCACCTCGGTGCTCACCGCGGAACGCCCCGAGGAGTACGACGGTGTGACCCGCTACGGGGTCGAGCCTTTCGTGCTCGACAATGTCATCATCCTGCGCAACGTACTCCGGCAGGGCCGGCGAAGCCGGACGGTTGAGATCGTCAAGTTCCGCGGTGCCACGCACCGCACGGGGGAATGGCTGTTCACCATCGATCCACGGGACGGGATCGTGGTGGTCCCCCTCGCGTTCCTCACGCCGTCCGACCACGCGTCCCTCGCCCGCGTCTCGTCGGGCATCCCCGAGTTGGACGAGATGTGCGGCGGCGGCTTCTACCGGGACGCCATCGTCCTGATGACCGGGCCCACCGGCACGGGCAAGACACTGGCGAGTCTGCGTTTCGCGGCCGCCGCCGTCGAGGCGGGTGAGCGCTGCCTGCTCTGCACCTTCGACGGGACCCGCGGGCAGCTCTTCCGCACCGCCGCGAGCTGGGGTCTGGACCTCAAGGCCATGCAGGCGTCGGGTCTGGTCCGGGTCATGTCCGGCTACGCGGAGGTGACCTCTCCGGAAGACCTCTTTCTGCAGCTCAGGCGCGCTGTCGAGGAGTTCGCGCCGGCCCGCCTCGTCATCGACACTGTGTCCGCTCTCGAACGCGTGGTCGCGCCGCGGACTCTGCTCGACTTCATCATCGCGCTGGGGGCGGTCCTCCGGCAGAGCGAGATCACCACTCTTCTCACGCGGACACCTTCTGGACGGCTCATCTCGGCGGACGCGCCGGTGATCGCCTCCGACATCGCCGGCCTTTCCGACGTCTGGATCCAGCTCCAGTATGTCGAAGGCCCCGCCGAGATCCAGCGCGCCATCGCCGTGCTCCAGGCGCGCGGCTCCGCCCATGACCACAGGATCCGCCAACTCAGGATCGATGGCACCGGCATGCACATCGGGGAACCGCTGCGAGGCGTCCCCCACGTCTTCACAGGAGCGACGGATCCCGGGAGCGCGTGGGGGTCGCCCGAGTCCGAAGTGACAGAGGGTCGGTCGGGGTGAGTGCCGGCGGCGGGTCCTCGCCTGGCGGAAGCCGCACGGGTGGCTTCGGGTCAGGGCGGCCCGACTACGTCGAATTCCGGGACGATATCAGCCAGGTCATCGTTTCGGCCTCGGCGGACGGGATCGTCGCCGTCGACAAAGAAGGAGTCATCAGGCTCTGCAACCCCGCTGCCGCGGAGCTCTTCGCCCGCTCGGCGGCGGAGCTGATCGGCACCCCGTTCGGCTTCCCCATCGCCGCGGGTGCGGCGACCGAGATCGACTTGATGCTGCCCGCCGGAGGCAAACGGGTCGTCGAGATGCGGGTCACCGCCACAACCCTGGAAGGTGAGCCCCTGTACGTCGCCGCACTCCGCGACGTCACGCGGAGCAGGCACCTCGAGCGAGAGCTGGAGGCGGCCCTGGAACGCCAGAACATCGCGGTCGCTGTCGCGGCCCATGAACTCCACAGTCCCCTGGCCACCATCAGCGTGCTGGTGGACGTGCTACGCGACCGTCTGGTCGCACTCGCCGAGGAGCGAAGAACCGAGATCATCGAGCGCATCGCCGATCGGACGGCCCGCCTCCAAGGGCTCGTCCGAAAGCTCCTCACCGCGTCGACCATCGAAGCGAAGGGCGCGTCCGCCCGCTTGGAACGAGTCCCCGTGCTGCAAGTCCTCCTCGAACGGCTCGGCGAGCTGGACAAACGATCACAAGAGGTGCGCATGTCCTGCAGCCCTGATCTGGAGGCCCTGGTCGATCGCAGAGAGTTCTCCGCGATGGTGGACAACTACCTGGAGAACGCAGTCGCCTACGGACGTCCGCCCGTGGACGTGTCCGCGACCGGGCAGCCGGGATGGATCCTCCTCCGGGTGTGCGACTGTGGGCCAGGCGTGCCGGAGGCTTTCGTGCCCCGGTTGTTCGAACGCTTCAGCCGTGAGCGGGAGGCTGAGCGCGAGACAGAGGGGACAGGCTTGGGACTGTGGATAGTCCGAAGCTTCGCCCGCGGCAACGGCGGCGACGCCTGGTACGAGCCCCGCGAGGACGAGGGCGAGGGCGCCTGTTTCTGCCTCCGCCTGCGACGAGCGCCTTCACCCGGCACGCCGGACCGGAGCGGGGAGTAGCCGCGGGAGGCGCGGGTCGCGACGTCTGGCCCTGCGTATCATCCGCTGACACCCGCCATCGGCGCGGTCAGGCCGCCGCTTCGAGCCTCCTCGCCGGAGAGGCGGGCGCGAGCGGCCGCGCGGGTCCCGGAAACGCGAGCCGCAGGACGCGCTTCCACACCGAGCCCGCCTGACGGGTCAGCGAGCCGGACGTGTACGGCAGGCCGAACCGATCACACAGCGCGCGAACCCTCGGAGCGATCTCCGCGTAGCGATTGCTGGGCATGTCCGGAAACAGGTGGTGCTCGATCTGATGGCTCAGATTGCCGCTCATTATGTGGAACAGGCGGCCACCGTCGATGTTGCACGAGCCGAGAAGCTGCCGGACGTACCACTCGCCGCGGGTTTCACCCTCGAGCCGGTCCTCGGTGAAGACTTCCGCGCCCTCCGCGAAGTGGCCGCAGAAGATGATGGTGTGCCCCCACACGTTGCGCGCGATGTTCGCGGTCAGATTGCCGAACAGGACCGGGATGAAGGCCGGACCGGCGAGCAGCGGGAACGCGACGTAGTCCTTGACAACCTGGCGCCGAATCTTGCCCGCGACGGCACGAAGCTGGGTCAGGGCCTCCTTGAGGTCCTTCTTCCCTGACGGGATGCGCTCGAGTTCCAGGTCGTATATCGCGATGCCGTACTCGAAGAAGAGCGCCAGCAGCGCGTTGTACAGCGGCTGGGCGAGGTAGATCGGATGCCATCGCTGCTCCGGGGTGATCCGCATCGCGGAGTAGCCGATGTCCCGATCCTTGCCCAACACGTTCGTCCAGGTGTGGTGGACGAAGTTGTGGGAGTGCTTCCACTGGTCGGCCGGGGAAGCGAAGTCCCACTCCCAGGTCGTTGAGTGGATCTTCGGATCGCCCATCCAGTCCCACTGCCCGTGGAGGACATTGTGGCCGATCTCCATGTTTTCGAGGATCTTCGCTGCGGCGAGGGCGGTGGTCCCGGCCATCCAGGCGGGCGGCAGCCAAGAGGCGAAGAGCAATGCCCGGCCGCAGAGTTCCAGCTTGCGCTGGGTCCCGATCAGGCCGCGAATGTACCTGGCATCCCGCTCGCCCAGGCTCGCGATCACCTCATCGCGGATTCTGTCCAGCTCCCGACCGAACTCTTCGACCTCGGCAGGAGTGAGATGAGATGTGGCAGGCATGCGCGTTCCTCTCATAGCTCAACGGTGACGGGACCCGCGGCGAACGGTTCGAGACGCGGCCGCGATCGGCGAGCGGTCGCCGGCGTGCGCTGAGGAGGTCGCGTGCGAACGGTGGCGCATGGAAAGCACGTCCTGCCGCCCCTCCCAGTCGGTTCACCCACGTCTCGTGGTACCCGTCATCGAGGGTGAGCACGTCGTACGCGACTGCAAGAGCGATTCAGGAGGTGTTCCAGATGCGCCATGCCTGCTCACCGCGCCACCCGGGACACGACGGGCTCGGGCCAGGGCGATGTAATCACCGCGCACTGGCCCGACCCCGCAGTCGCCTGACGACAGTGCGAGGTAAATGGTTGACCGGGGGGTAGGGAGCCTACGGCGGCGGGATGGTTCGTGGGGAGTGTCCGATGGGCAGATCAAGCCTGAGCGAGCGCCTGGAACGCGCGGGTCCAGGGAGGGACACCAGTTCTCACAAGCGTTGGTGGAATCTCGTCATGGTGCTGGCCACCGCGGTCGCGGGCCGGGTGCTGGTCCGCCGGCTGCTGCGACGCGTGCGTGCCATCTCCGGCGACCTCGCCGACATCAACCTCAGCGACGAACACGCCCAGATCGCTCAGCAGCATGACCAGCAGGAGGTGACGCAGCTGGTCGACAACATCAATGTGAGTCTGGACATCTTGGACAGAGAGCGGCAGTTCTCCTCCAACATCGCCCACGAGATCCGCTCCCCGTTGGCCGGGATACGCGTCACGGTGGAAGAAGCGGTCACCCGTCCCGGCGAAGCCGACTACCCCCGCGTGCTGGAGGCGGTACTACGTGGAGTGGACCGGCTGGAGGCGCTGGCCACCGCACTTCTCCTGATCGCCCGTTCCAGCGCCTCCCAAGGCGACTGGGGACGGTTCGACCTGTGCGAGCTGGTCAGGCAGGAGGTCGCCGACCGGAACGACCCCATCCCGATCGAAGTCATCTGCACTCCCGGTGTCGAGATCACAGCCATGCGCACGCGGATCTGCCAGGTCATCACCAATCTGCTGGACAACGCACAGCACCACGCCACCCAGCGGGTGCAGGTCCGCGTCGGCCGCAGCGACGGCAACGTGCGACTGACGGTGTCCGACGATGGCCCCGGCGTGCCGGAGAAGGACAGGGAACGTATCTTCGACCGGATGTATCAGCTCAAAACCGTTTCCCAGCGGGGCGGGCCCGGCATCGGCCTCGGCCTGGCCATCACCCGCGATATAGCGAGAGCCCACCACGGAACCGTCTGGGTCGAGCCCTCCCCGCTCGGCGGCGCCTGCTTCACGCTCCAATTGCCCGCCTCCGCCCCCTGAGCCACCAACTGTTCTCGTTGGCCGCACGGAATTCCGGACTCGACAGTGTTCTCCGACGCGTTCCCCTGGCGTTCCCTGTCGCGCACTTCGCTCCTGTGCGTCTCCGAAAATCGGGGACACGTCACTTACGGAACGGCGCCATTCCAGAAAACCAGGGTAGGGTTCAAGCACCGAGGACTTTTCGTGCGTTGGCACTCAGGTCGGCGTCGCCCGCGGCGATATACCGTGACGCGGTTCTTCAGAGGACCAAGACAGGCCAGGCGATCATGACACCGACGCTGCTCTCTCGTTCCGCGCCGCCCAGCGCGCATGCCGACACAGATACACGGGATGCGGACAGAGAGAACAAGCCAGTGCACATCAGTACACTGCCGACGGACCTGCTCGACGGGTGCCGACACCACCGATCGGACGCCCACCTGCCAAGCCTGCCGCCGGAGAGCCCGTCTCGTCGCCGACCGGAGCATGGCATCTCCATCCGTGACCTCGCGCCACTCGGCGGAGCCGACCCGTCGATGCCGACGACCATCCGGCTGTCCGGCGAGATCGACATCTTCACCAGTCCCGACCTGCGCGAGGACCTGATGGACGTCCTGCGCTACAGCAGAAGCCTGCTCGTTCTCGACCTGTCGGGCGTGGCGGCCTGCGACGCCTGCGGACTGGGGGTCCTGGTCGGCATCCAGCGTCGCGCCAAGACGATGGGGATCACCCTCTCCCTTACCGCGGCCCGCCCGTACCTGTCGCGGTTACTGCGTGCGACCGGGCTGAACGGCATCATCCCGATGACGGCGTAGCCGAAGGCCCGGGGCCGCGCCGGCGGCGAGCCCCCGACGTAGGAGAGGCGGGGCCGGAGCCACGACTCAGAAGCTGCTGATCCGCGTCCTCGCGTAGGGAGCGCAGCGGGCCGCCACCACGTGCCTGAAGTTGACCACGTAGGTGAACGTGTCCGGCTCGCCCTCATGGGAGACCTGAAGGGACACGACGGCGCCCTGCTCCATCCAGCTGACGAGTCTCTCGGCCGTGGGCATCGTGCCATGCACGCGAAGGATCAGTTCCTTCTCCTTGCCGACGCTCAATAAGTAGAGCAGCCCGGTGGGGGCGTCGATGGTCATACCCGCTCCTCACGGTAGGGACGGGAGCGGCCCACGAGGACGTCCCCGCAAGGTCCCCGCCCGGCATCCGCGTCACCGCATCGCCGGCTCCGCGAACCTCTTCCCGCAGCCGTGCCGCCGCGGGCCCGGCCGCCTACCGGTCCGTTACCGGCCCTGAACCGCTTCTTGTCCCATCATGTCCCCCGCCTACCACTGCCGGACGCGGGCACCGGGTACTCGTCATACGGGTGGCCGTTCCTGGCCTGAGCCCTCGATCGCGATGGCTGCCGCTCCCTCGGAAGGCTCTGCGTGTGATCCTTGTGCGTGCGTCCGCATCCCCTGTGGCACTCCTTCGGCGGCTGGCGACAGCCGCGCACTGGCTGACGTCGCCGCTGCTTCCCGAGGACTATCTCGGGTTGATCAATCCGCTCTGGGTGGAAGGGGAGTTGTGCGGCCGGGTCGAGGCGGTTCATGCGGAAACCGCCGATGCGGCGACGCTGGTGATCCGCCCGGGGCGGGGCTGGGTCACGCACCGGCCCGGTCAGTGGGTGCGGATCGGCGTCGATATCGACGGGCGGCGACGCTGGCGCACCTTCTCCCTGTCGTCGGCCCCAGGTAGGTCCGGCGGTTGCGTCACCGTCACGGTCAAGGCCGCGCGCGGCGGGCTCGTCTCCGACTACCTGGTGCGGAGCACGGAGCCCGGGACGGTGCTCAGGCTGGGCCGGCCCGAAGGGACGTTCGTCCTCCCGGAGCCACCGCCCCCACGTCTGCTGTTCGTGACCGCCGGGAGCGGCATCACCCCCGTGATGGCCATGCTGGACAACCTGCTGGACGGTGTTCCGGCTGTGACGGGGCCGGAGATCATGCTGGTCCATTCGGCGCCGGCCCCTGGCGAGGTCATCTTCGGCGGGCGGCTGCGAGGCTTGGCCGCACGGTTTCCACGGCTGCGCCTGCACGAACGGCACACGCGTTCCGAGGGACGGCTGCGGCCCGCGGATCTGGCCCGGCTCTGCCCGGACTGGACGGAGCGGTCCGTCTGGGCGTGCGGACCGCCTCAGATGCTCGACGACATCGCGGCGTACTGGACCGGGCCCGCGGACGGCCTCCATGTCGAGCGCTTCAGTCTGGTGCCGGCGGCAGCGGGTTCGGGAGGGCGCGTCCGCTTCACCGGGAGTGGCAGAGAAGCCGAGGCCGACGGCGAGACGCCGTTGCTGGCCGTCGGCGAGAGCGCCGGGGTGCTCATGCCCAGCGGCTGCCGCATGGGCATCTGCTACGGATGCGTCGCGCGCCTTGGCTCCGGTCGGGTACGCGACGTACGGACCGGCCAGGTGCACGGAGACGCGGGCGACATGATCCAGACCTGCGTGTCGGTGGCGGCCGGCCCAGTCGAGATCGAGCTGTGAAAGGAACGGCCATGTCTGCCGTGTTCCATCCCACCTTGATCCGCACCGAAGGTTCGGCCGGTCAGGCGCCGGCGCCGCACGCGGGAAGGCGTAACGCGAGAAGAGCGACGTCGTCGGTGGTCCCGTGGGGTATGCGTCGCACGATGTCGTCGCACACGTCCTCCAGCGGGAGGTGAGCCATGGCCGCGGCCTGCGCCCGCAGCCGGGCCAAACCGGTGGCCAGGTCGCTGCCGGGACTTTCGACGAGGCCGTCGGTGTAGAGCACGAGGGTGCTCCCAGCGGGCATCGGCTCGACGGCGTCGCGCCTCGTCGATTCGATACCAAGGCGGAGCCCGAGCAGCAGATCCTGCCTCTGTTCCAGGTAGCGGGCGTGCCCGTCAGGCGTGACCAGGAGGGGCGGCGGATGCCCGGCATTGCTCCAGCGCAACTGCCAGGGACCACCTTCGGAGCCCTCCACTCGCGCCAAGATCATCGTCGCCATGGGCACGTCAGTGACGGCGGACATCGCCTGGTCCACCCGGTTGACGACCAGGCTGGGCGACACGCAGCGGTCCCACGCCAGCGTGCGCACCATGCTACGCAGCTGGGCCATCTCAGCGGCGGCCGTGATGTCGTGGCCGACCACGTCACCGATGACCAGGGCGGTGACGCCGTCCGGCAGCAGGAAGGCGTCGTACCAGTCACCGCCGACCTGAGACCCCACCGGGGCCGGAAGGTAGCGCGCGGCCATCTCAAGGTGGCCCACCTGCGGCAGCGGAGCCAACAGGTGACGTTGCATCATTTCGGCCACCTCGCGTTGCCGGCCGAACAGGCGCGCGTTGCCCACCGCCAACCCCGCGCGACGTCCGATGTCGGTGACCAGCGTCACATCGGTGGCGTCGAAGGGGCGGGCCGGGTCGGTACGCGCCACGGTGAGAGCCCCCAGCACCTGCCGCTGTGTGCGTAGCGGCGTGATGATCGCCGACACCACTCCCCGGGCCGCGAACAGCTCACGCTGTGCGGCGGCCATGCCGGAGTCAGGTTTGCGGGCTATGTCGCCCGGCCCCAGCAAGACGGTCTCACCTCGATCCAGCACCCGCGCCAGCAGGGAACCGGGAGGCTCGGGAAGCGGGGACCCCGCCGCCTGATCAGCAGGAGGGATCACCACCACCCGCTCCACCTCGTCGTGCTCGACACGCAGATCCACCATCGCCCAGTCGGCCAACCGGGGGACGATCAGCCTGCCCAGCCGTTGCAGGGCCTCGTCTACTTCCAGCGTCTGGGTCAGCACGGACGTGATCTCGGTAAGCAGCGTCAGGCGGGCGTTGAAGCCCTCCAACATGGCAAGATGGCCGGCCTGCTGACGAGAGAGGTTCAGCCGCTCGGTGATGTCGGTGAAGACGACGATCACCCCGAGCACCTGCCCGCCCTCCAGTATCGGAGCGGCCGACAAGGAGACCGGCAACAGGCTGCCGTCACCCCGCAGGAACGTCGACTCGTCACCACGCGCCGGACGACCGTGCTCCAGCACCCCCATCAGCCGACAGCTGGAGCGAGGAGTCTGCCCATCGTCGGCGCCCCTGTGCAGCAGATCGTGGGCATCGGCGCCCAGCATCTCCGCCACTGGACGGCCCAGCAACGCCCCGGCCTGCCGATTCACCATGGTGATCGATCCGGCACGATCGGTCAGATAGATACCCGCCCCCGCGCTGTCGAAGGCCGCCTGCAGCAACCTCTGGTCGGGCAGCCCGGCATGGCCATACACGCTGGGCAGATGCCGCATCATCGCCGCCCTGCCTTCCTCCGGTCCATCGCTGCCTACGCCCTACCCGGCGACACGCCGAGCACGCGGGGCAACCCGCGGCCATGTCGAGCCAGCCGGCTCCCCTGAAGAAGCCCTGAGGATCCCATCTCGACGAGCCGTAGGCCATACTCGCCGAGCAGGCCGACCCATAGCGGGTCATCCTGGCGAAACGCCGCGCTGAGCGCCTGCACCACGCTTTCGACGCGACCTACGCGCCGACTGTAATGACGGCACCAGTGCCGGCGAGTGCGCAGGGTCGTCGACGAATTCAATGGTCAAGGACGCAATGGTTGCTCGGTGGTCGCTCGCGTGTACGGGTACGGCGCGGCACCCAGCGTGATTAGGCGGCAGACTCCCGGGGACAACAGCGGACGAAACGGTAGCAGGCGGCACGCGGCGGCATTGATCAGCGCTTTCAATCCGTCGGTTCAGGGTTCGAGTCCCTGGCGCCCCACCACTCCGCATCCCATCTGACCTGGGGTTTCTCGGCCAAGATGGACCGTGCCGGGAGCCAGTTGATCTCGTTTGATCGCTCGTTGTCCGCTCGCGTGCAGGTCCCGCGCGGTGGAGGAGTCCTTCCAGACCGCCAAGGGCCAGGTCGGGCTGGACCACTACCAGGTCCGCAGCTGGGACTGCCGGCCCCGCCACATCACCCTGGCGATGCTCGCCCTGGCCTTCCTCGCGGCCCTGGCCGCATCCCGGCCCGGCGGCGACCACGAGCATCTGCCCTTGACCGTCCCCGAGATCCGCCGCCTGCTGGCCGCCCTCACCCTCACCCGACACCGCAGGACCGAGGAGATCCCGCACTGGTCACACTGGCGACACCGCCATCAAGCCACCGCCCGCCGATGCCACTGCCAGCGCAGATCCCGACCATGATCTCAAGGCTTTCGCGTTCACCGACGCGGGGGGACGGGTCATCGACAGAACGCTGGTCTGGACGCTGGACGGTCGGGAAGCCGGCATCCAACTGGTCCGGCCGAAGGACCTGATGACCGACATGGGCGACCGCGAACACCCCGTTGAGTTCCGTGACCATGACGACCGCTGGTTCGGCCTCACCACCGCCCGGACGGCCCGGGTCGCACTGATCTTCAAGGACGGCCGGAAAGTGACCGCCGACACGCAGGCCGACCGCTGGGCTGCCCAAAGCAGGTCGAGCCGCTGACGTTAGGGCAGTTCGGGGCGCACCAGAGCTTCGGAGAAGGGCTCTCCGGTTCTCCGGGCGTACGTCATTCGTGCGCGCACCTCGCTGAGCGAGCGCGGGCGGTAACCGGGGCCCCCGCAACAACTCTTGTGAAAGCGGACACCCGCGTGCAGCAGCACCGAGAGCGTCCGCCAGCCTGCGTTGTCCCTACGGCGCGGCGCCGCGAAGGCGGAGCCGACATGGACAAGCGGCTGGGCGCAGCGTGAGCAGAGGCGATCGTCGAGGCCCCGGCCTGGATAGGGCTGCTTGTACGAGGCTCGGCAAGGCAAGCAGACGAAGGAGGTCTTTCCATGGGCCATGCGGCCAGAGTAGGCCCGACCATTCAGCAAGGTCGACGGGATTTCGAGTTACCTCGCAAGGGCCCCGGCGCTGTTTCAGGTCGTCGCCGTCGCGCGGGTCAGGCGGGTTCGTCCGCCGATGTGACCGGCGGGAGGGGCAGCGGACGGTCGAGAAGGAACGTCACGAGCAGATCGCGGTAGAGGTCAGGACGGCCGTTGGCGATCGAATGCCCCGCGCCGCGTACGTAGACGAGGGTCGACTCGGGAAGCGTGCGCCGGTACTCGTGGGTGACCGCCCATTTCAGGTAGTCGCACTCGCCACGCACGATGAGCGTGGGCACATGGACGGTCCGCAGCTTCGGACGCGGGTCGGGGACGGTGGCGGCGTCGGCGGACGTCATCTGGTTGGTGTAGAAGCCGGGTGGGTTGTCGTGGACGGGGGCGGGCGGGCTTCCGGGGCATCCGGTGGCGTCCTTGGCTGTGATCAGCAGTTCGCGGAAGTACGCGTCGGCCTCGGCGTCGGGCACGAGTGCGTGCGCGGCAGCCGGGTTTACCTGGAGCAGGAGCGCTTGGAGGAGGAACCGGGGATGGGAAGTCAGCTCGTCGGCGCGTTCGGCCTGGGCCGGGGGGAGACGGTCCCAGGGACTGCCCGGTCCACCGGGGAAGGCCGGTTCCCAGATCGCGCCCGGTGAGGTGAGCACGGTTTTGGCGACGTGGCCGGGATAGGCGGCCATGTACGCCGCCGACAGGGTCCCGCCCCATGACCTGCCCACGAGGATGACCTTCTCGGCGGGTATCGCGCGGCGGATCGCCTCCAGATCGGCGACGTGCCGGGCGACGGTGTAGCCGCTCACGTCGGCCAGCCGGGTGGAACGGCCGGCGCCGACCTGGTCATAGGCGTAAACGTCGAAACCGGCCGCGGCCAGCTCCCGCCCGCCCTCCGGGACGCCCTCTCCGGGGGTCCCGGGGCCGCCGTGCAGGAAGATCACAGGCGTCGGGCGCGGCGTACCGGACGCGGCGATCTTCACGTAGTCGATGCGGGATCCCGTGGGCAGGTCCCAGTGGGAGACGCCGGGCGGGGCCGCGGCCGTCGGCGGCACGGGGAAGGGGCGCATCGCCATGAGGGCCGCGGGCCCGGCCGTCACGAGCACGACGCCGGCGACGTACGGCCACAGCGCCCGCGGGCTGCCGAACCGCCTCATCACGGCCCGCCCGAACACCCAGGCGGTTCCCGCCGCCGCAACGAGGCCGGCCGCGGAGAACACCATCACGACCGGGACGGCGGCGGCCGTCCCGACGAAGGCCGCCATCCCGGCCACGGCCGCCGCGATCACCCCGGCGAGCGCCAACGCGCCGCCGGACAACAGCTTGGATCTCATGCGAGCCACGCTAGGAAGCCGAACCCGCGTCGGCCTCCTCCCGCGGAACCGTCGTCACCCCCGCCGTACGGCGGGGGTCAGCGCCTGCCTGGGAGGATCAGGCCGGTCTCGTATGCCGTGATGGTCGCCTGGAGGCGGTCACGGACGCCGAGCTTGGCGAGGATCACCGCCACGTGGTCCTTGACGGTCGAGGGGCTGATCCGGAGAACCTCGCCGATCTCGGCGTTGGTGAGACCGCGGGCGACGTGCGTCAGCACCTCGGTCTCGCGCCGGGTGAGCGTGCCGAGGACGGCGGCGTCACGAGGTTCCGGCTCGGACGCGAACCGGTCGATGAGGCGCCGGGTGACCCCCGGATCGAGGAGGGCGTCTCCCGAGGCCACCACCCGGACCGCGTCGGCGACTTTCTCCGGTTCGGCGTCCTTGAGCAGGAATCCGCCGGCACCGGCCCTCAGCGCCGAGAACACGTACTCATCGAGGCCGAACGTCGTCAGCACCACCACCCGCGTGCCGGGCGCTTCCGCTCCGATCCGGGCGGTCGCCCGCAACCCGTCGAGGCCCGGCATCCGGATGTCCATGAGGGCCACGTCGGGCCGCAGCGACACAGCCAGCGCCACGGCGGCCTCTCCGTCCGCGGCCTGGCCCACGACGCTCAGGTCGGGTTCGGCGTCCAGGACCGCCGCGATGCCCGCCCGCACCACCGCCTGGTCGTCGGCGACCGTCACCCTGATCAAGGGAGCACCTCCGGAAGCCACACCCTCACCATCCCGTCCCCGGCGTCCGAGACGCTACCTCCGGCCGCGTCGGCCAGCGCCCGGACCCGCCGGTCCTCGCTCGTGGCGGAAGGCCCCGAGACCGCCACGCCGTCGGCGCGGCAGGCCACGGTGATCTCCCGTTCATCCCGTGTGCTGCCACGCAGCATCGACTCGGCCACCCTGAACGCGGTGACCTCCACGCTGGGGGACGCTTCGCGGCGGGCTCCGGCGTACCGGACGGTGCCCTGGTGCCGCACGGCGAGCAGGGCGATTCCGGCGATGGTCGGGGGCGGGTCGTCGCCGCTCTGGCGGCGCAGTTCGCCGAGCGACTCCCTGAGCGCGGCCAGCCCGGCCCTGGCCTCGGCCAGCACGGTGTCCAGCCGCCCCGCGTCCGCCGCGACCACGATGGCCCTGGCGTGTCGCAGGGCCGAACGGCGCAGGCCCGCCGCCAGCCGGTTCCGCTCCGCCAGCATGACCGTCGCCGTCTCGCGGCCGAGCAGATCCCGCTCCCACGCCACGGCCGCATGGCGCCGCGCACGCCTCGACCCCACCGCCAGGCCGAGCCCCCACGCCACCGCCGACGGGACCGAGACGCCCAGGGCCAGCACCGCCCACGCGGCTGCCCGGTCTCCCACGATCCCCGGCCCGCACGCCAGAGCAAGCCCGCCTATCGCCCCCACGGCCGCCGTGGCGAGAGCCCCCCACCGCCGGCGTGCGCGAGGGCCGTACGCGCCCAGCGCGTAGAGCAGCGCCAGCTCGACCCACAGGCACCACAGGAACACGTCCCCTGCGGGCTGCTTCGTCCAGCCGAGGAGTCCGGCGCCGAGCAGGACCGGATAGACCGACAACGCCGCCGCCAGGCTGAGAAGCGGCGCCCGCCTGCGCAGGCCGAGCGGCAGGGCGTGCGCGAGGAAGAGCGGCACCAGCAGGGCGGCCTCTCCGGGAAGACTCTCCGGCGTGTCGGTCGTCAACAGGCTCGTACCGATCGACAGCGCCACCGCGAGGATCGCAAGCGCGGCGTCCGACGCATGCCGGCCACGCCACTCGTACGACGTCGATGCCGGGCCCTCGTCAGGGGTGAGCGGGAATTCGGCGCGCACGGCCCATCCCCGGTCATCCGGGCCCGCGGACAGGTGGCCCCCGCAGGCGGCCACCGCCGTCCTGAGCCCGGCGAGCCCGTATCCGCCGCCCATTCCACGTGCCACGTCCGCGTTGTCCACGACCGGCTCGCCAGGATCGTTGACGACCGTGACGACCAGGCGGCCGGATTCACGGTCGACGCCGACCCGTACGGCGCCTCCCGGCGCGTACCGCAGGGCGTTGGTCAGCGCCTCGCGGACCACCCGGTACGCGACGGCGGCGATCTCAGACGGGGCGCTCCCGGCTGTTCTGACGTAGGTGAGACGCGGCTCTGGCCACGTTGCGGCCAGCGCGTCCACGTCGGCGAGATCGGCCGAGCCGCTCCCGGTGCCGGCGGTGGTCAGCCGCTCCAGTTCCCGGGTGGCCAGGCGGCCGGTCTCAGCGGCATATCTGGCCGCCTCCGCCACGAGAGCCGGGTCGGCGAGACGCAAGGCGGAGGCGGCACCGACCGCGATGCCGGTGAGTCTGTGGGCGGCGGTGTCGTGCAGTTCGGCGGCGATCCGGTGCCGCTCAGCCTCGGCGGCCACGCCCGGCGCATCGGGCGCGGCCGCGCGGAAAACGGCCACGGCCCGGCGTGTCGCCCGGCCGCGCCGCCGCGCCCTGCCCAGGGCCCAGGTGACCGCGGCGAGCCCGGCGGCCAGCAGGGTCACGCCGGTGACGGACCTGGGCGACTCCCCGAGGGCGCTCGCCGCCCCCGCGGTCAGCACCAACACGACCACGACGCCTCCGGCGGCCACCCCTGCCGTCTGCCGCAGGGCCAGGCCGTACAGCGCCACGGTCACGATGAGCGGCACGACCCACCACAGCCAGCCCGACAGCACGCCGAGCAAGCCTAGTGATTCCGTACGTGACAGCACAGTGCGAGGTGTTCGTGCAGCGCGGCTCGCCAGGGCATGCCTCGCCGGCCCCGTGCCGGGTGGTGCACGGCATGAGCCGCCCCTGGGGGCAGGTCTCCGCGTCGCGGCGGGGTGGCAGGGCTTAGCGGGGAGTGCCCTCAGTGTCAAGCTCGAGTTGGCCTTGACCTCCCCTCCAAGTGGACGGGTGCTTCCTTAATTCGTACGACTGCCAAAGTCATCTCCGGTGGGGAGTTTCTGCACAGCGAGCCTTCCTAGCGTGGCCGTTATGAATTGCGCACTGCTCAGACGGGGCGTGGCCTCTGCCGTGACGGTCGGCCTTCTGCTCACCGGGCCCGCCGTACAGGCCGTGTCGAAGCCCGTCACTGTGGCCCTGCCCCAGCCGACAGGTCCACGCGAGATCGGCACTGTCACGCTGCACCTGCGTGACGGCTCCAGGGCCGACCCGTGGATCAAGGCACATGACCGGCGTGAGCTGATGATCAGCCTGTGGTACCCCACGCGTCGTCCGGACGGCCACCCCGCCGCGCCTTGGCTGCCGCCTCGCGCCGCCGAAGCCTTCTATCGCGACAACAGCCTCTCGCCCGCGGCTGTCAGCCTGCCTTCGACCCATGGCCGCGAAGGGGCCCGTGTGGCGGGCCGAGGGCTGCCCGTCGTACTGTTCTCGCCCGGCAACGGCGCCGACCGTTCCATGAACACCACCACGGTCGAAGAACTGGCCAGCTGGGGCTACATGGTGGTCACGATCGATCATCCGGGCGATGCCGGCGAGGTGGAGTTCCCCAACGGCACGGTCACCGGCCGTGTCCTGAAGCCGGTCCCGGTGAGCCGGCTGGACGAGAAGGCCGAAGAGATCAAGGTGCGGGTGGCTGACACGCGCTTCGTGCTGGACCGGCTCAAGGAGCTGAACAAGGGGCGGAACCCTGATGTTGAAGGGCGGAAGCTGCCGGAGGGGCTGCGTGGCGCGTTCGACCTGAGCAGGGTCGGCATGTTCGGCCATTCCGCGGGAGGCGCGACGGCCACCGCGACGATGCTGGAGGATCGGCGGGTCAAGGCCGTTCTGAACCTGGACGGACCCGCCCTCGGCAAGGTCGCCGCCAAGGGACTGGCAAAGCCGTACATGCTCATGGAGGCCGAGATCTTCGACAAGCCCATCCGCGGGCAGAAGGCATTCTGGTCCCGGCTGAAGGGCTGGCGGCTGCACGTGAAGACCAAGGGGGCCAAGCACAATTCCTATACCGACCTGCCGCTGCTGTACGAGCAGGCGGCCCCGGTGATCGGCCTGTCGAAGGAGCAGTTGCGAGCGACGAACGGGACACTGCCGGCGGCGCGTTCCGTCGCCGTCACCCGCGCCTACACCATGGCCTTCTTCGATCTCCATCTGCGGCACAAAGGCGACCTGCTCGACAGACCTTCCTCGCGGTTTCCCGAGGTGCAGGTGATCGCCCGTTAGGGCGCTGTCGAAGGTGGAGGACTGAGCGGAGATCCGCGGTCGCATCGGGCTGAGGGTCCGGCGATCCGAGCGATCGCCCGCAGGCTCGGGATCGCTCGGAACACGGTGCGCGAAGCGCTGGCCCCCAAGAAGCGCCCCGAGGGAAGTTGCCGAACGCGACCGAACCGCCGCTCGCTCATGCCGCCCTCCCGGTTCTCGTGGTGACGGGCTGCACCAGGCCAGCGGCGATGAATTCGCTCAGCACGGATTCAGGGATGCGCACCTTCATTCCGAGGCGGACGAAGGCGATCCGGCGTTCCTCGAATCGTTTCTGACACATCGCTTTCTTTGTGAGCCAAAAGCTCCCAGTGGCCTGCAAGCCTCCTACAAGTTCGATTGATCATGATGAGGCCCGCAACCACAACGGGAGGACATGTCATGCGCGCTCGCGTAGGTTTGACGGCCGGAGCGCTGGCGGGACTCTGTCTCGGAGCGACGGGGATGGCCGTGGCGTCAACGCAGGACACGGCCACAGGAGTGATCACTGCTTGTGTGCGGGAAGACGGGACCGTCAGAATCCCCCAGACGGCTCTGCCGGAGTCGACAGCGCCGCAGTCGATAGCCACGAGAAGGCCCACAGCGATTCCCACCAGCGAAGGCGTCTGCGGGGCCCTTGAGCGGGAGATCACCTGGAACCAGTCCGGGCCAGTTGGCCCCCCGGGTCCGCAGGGAGAGACCGGAGCCCAGGGACCACAGGGGGATCGCGGGGCTCCCGGTCTGTCGGAGGTGCAGACGGTGATGGGGCCGACGGTGTCCATCACCCCTGGCCGCGAGGAGGTCGCCCTCGCGAGGTGCCCGTCAGGAAAGATCGCCATCGGGGGCCGGTACATGCTGCTTGAGGAGAAAATAGACGTCTACAGCGATGCCGCGGTCCAGATCCCGGATCTGGGTAACGACGATTGGAACGAATACTGGAAGGTTCGTGTCAGAAACGTGAGCAACAAGGTGGTTCGGGTCCGGGCCTGGGCAAATTGCGCGAAGGTCGGCCAGTAGCCGAGCCGGCAACGACTGGCCCTCACCGGCCGGCGTGAGATGTGCGGTGGTAAGTACGCCATCGTCTTCACCCAGCACAAAGGCGCGACCTTCATGAAAACCGCCCAGATCGACGAGGGGCCGATCTACCAGGCCGACCGCACCGACCGGCCCTGACGAGATCAGGTACCCCCATCGAGAGTGGAGGGGGTTCGGTAGGGCCCTGGCCGAGCGCCTTTTCGAGCTTGTCGAGCGCTGTCGCCTGGTGCTCGGGCAGCACGTGAGCGTAGGTGTTCATGGTCAGCACGATCGTGCTGTGGCCGAGGATCTCTGTGATGATCCGGGTGTCCACGCCTTGAGCGAGCAGGATCGTGGCGCAGGTGTGCCGGAGCTCGTGCAGCCGTACGCGCCGGATGCCCGCCGCGTCGCGCACGGCCCGGAAGTGCCGGTGGAGGTTCTCCGGCTCCATGGCGGTCCCGACGTGATTACCGTGATCGCCGGGGACGCCGCAGTGGAACAGCGGCCGGGAAGAGGAGGTTGAGTCTCCAGCAGGGGGAGACGCGAAAGTAAGGAGTGTGGACGGCGACACGCTTTACTCGATCGGCGATCTGGCTCGCCGGACCGGGCTGACAGTCAAGACCATACGGTTCTACTCCGACTCGGGAATCGTGCCGCCGACTGACCGCAGCCCGGCCGGCTACCGGCTCTACGGCATCGATGCCCTCGCGCGTCTGGACCTCGTGCGGACGCTGCGTGACCTGGGACTCGACCTTGCCGCCGTCCGGCAGGTCCTGAACCGGGAGATCTCGCTGCCCGAGGTCGCCGCAGCACATGCCGAAGCACTGGAGGTGCAGATCCGTACCCTGCGACTGCGGCGTGCGGTGCTGCGAGCGGTAGCCAAGCGTGGCTCCACCCCTGAGGAGATGGACCTGATGCACAAGCTCGCCAAGCTTTCCGATGACGAACGCCGACGTCACATCAGCAACTTCATCGACGACACCTTCGGTGGTCTCGACGCCAACCCCGACCTGGTGGCCATGATGCGCTCGGCTATGCCCGACCTGCCCGACGACCCCACGCCGGAGCAGGTCGAGGCCTGGGTCGAACTCGCCGAGCTCTCCCAGGACCCGGACTTCCGCGCCTCCGTGCGCCGGATGGCCGAATACCAGGCGGCCGAACGCGCTCAAGGCGACACCACGGGCCTGCACCATGACCTCACCGAGGACGTCCGCGACCGGGTCGGCCAGGCACTGGCAGCCGGTGTCGCCCCGGCCTCGCCCCAGGCCGCCCCTGTGATCACAGCGCTCACGACCCGCTACGCGCACGTCTTTGGCCGTTCAGCGGGCATACTCGGCGGGCGCGCGACCCTGAGCTGTTTTTGGTGGCCGAAGCGTACGGTGACGTGGTCGCTGTGATGATGGGAACCTATGACGGGCGGCGGGGCTGGATCCTGCGGCTAGCTGTTCACCCCGCGCACCGCCGTCAGGGCATAGCCGGCCGGCTCGTGCACGAACTCGAAAACCGCTTCAGGTCTCTCGGCTGTCCACGAGTGAATCTGCTCGTTATGCCCGACAACTTGGCGGGGCTACGGTCCTGGCAGGCTCTCGGCTATCTGCCCTTGCCCGACGTCCTGTGCTCCAAGCCATTGCAGCAAGCTACGACGTAGCAGTGCCCCACTGAACCTAATTCTTCCTTTCAGTCGTTACGGTCGCACCTTTTCATAGATCCACGACATCCAGGTCTCCTTCCATTGTGACCACCGCGATCCACGATCGGTCTTCAGCGAGGAAGTAGTGGTGTTCTGGTATCTCAAGCAATGCAGCCACAACCGAACGCGCATTATCGCCGGTAAAGCGTACACCATACGGCGACAGCCCATCGCCGGCATGTTCAACCATCAAACCGGGACGAATTCGCCGACATATCTCCCTGGACGCCAGGAAGGTTAGCTGAACGTCATCATGGGTCTCCCAGTGCATACGCCTTCCCGTGGCGGCTCGACGCCAGTCGATTTTGGTCCCACAACACGGGAAGTGCATGTCAAGCCAGTCCCAGATCGCCGACATATCACTACGGTCCAGGCCCAGAAGCGGAGGCGCGGCATACACCTCGTCGCGCCAGTAATTCTGACCCTTGACCTTCCGTCAGCCTTGATAAAGATCGATGCGGTTCCCGCTCGGATCTGTCACGCATGAGGAACGCGGCTTCCACGGCTGATCCGCTGGCGGGTGGACCTCGACGGCCCCGGCGTCCACGGCACGGCGGTGCGCGGCGTCCACGTCATCGACGAGCAGACCGAATCGGGACACTCCGGCTGGACCATCGTGCCTGCCATGCTCGTTGAGCTCGTGTGCGACAGTCAGTAGAAAGAAGTCCTCACTCGGCCAGGCGCCGAACTGGAACGATGAGATTTCTTCGTTGAACACCGCGTCGAACGCCGCCCGATAGAACGAGATCGACTCGGCGAGGTCTGCGACGGTGACGGTCACCTGGACGATGCGGGGGGTCTTCAGATCGGGCATGGCCACTCCATGTTCGATGTAGTGATCCACAACGTGGACCATGCGGGAAAGAACCTGAGCACGATCCATCAGCCGCTCTCGGTGTGAACGCAGCACGGTGCGCAGTGCCTCACCGTCTGGGTCGTCCATCACGACGCGAACGGCGTCGATTGGCACATCGACGCGCCGCAGCGCGCATATCAGCCTGGCGTGCCGGACCTGCTCAGGGCGGTAGCGACGATAACCAGTGACCGGATCGACAACCGCCGGCCGCAGCAAGCCGAGTTCGTCGTAGTGCCGTAAGGCATGAATCGACAGGCCGCTGACCAAGGCGAAAACACCGATGCTCAAGAGATCGTCGCCGCTCACCCAGACAGCATCCAGTCTCGGGCTACCCGAGAGTCAAGCGGGCATCGGCGGCTCGGACCACCCCGCCGCAGCAGCGCCACGCCGTACCGACCGAACCCGCCGGCCGCGCACTCCCCGTAAATGCCGGGGCTGATCGCTGGTGCTGTGACCGGAAACGTTCACCGCAGTGCACAGCATTCGCGTGGGGGCGAACCTCAGCTTTTGACGGCCTCTGCGATCTGCAGTGCGACCTGCGCGGGTGTCAGGTGCGTGGTGTCGACGACCTCGGCCTCGCCGTGTAGCCACGTGCGGGCCGCCTCGGCGTAGGGCTCAAGGTATCTGAGACGGAAGGGGGAGGGGCCTAGAAGAGTGTCCCCCTCGATGCGCCTGCGAAGGGTGTCTTGGTCGGCGTGGAGGACGAAGTGCCGTACCGGGATGGCATGGCGGGCGAGGCCCGAGCTGATTTCGCGCCAGTACTGCTCGACCAGGACAGTCATGGGCATCACCAGAGTGCCGCCGGTGTAGTCGAGGACGCGGCGGACGGTCTCGACTACGAGTGGCCGCCACGGCGGCCAGTGCTGGAAGTTGTCGGTCGTCGGCAGCCCCGGCGTGATGTCCATGAGTGTCTCGCCTACCTTCTCGGCGTCGAACACCCGTGAATTCGGGATCAGTCGCTGCACGAGTGGAGCGGTCGTCGTCTTGCCTGCGCCGTGGGTGCCGTTAAGCCATACGATCACGGAGCCCGATGCTAGTGCTGTGCAGGCCGGGAAACGCTGAGACCTGATATGGTCGCCGCCCATGGTCTACATGTTCGTCCGTCTGCGACTCTTCTAAGACGGTGTGTCCTGCTGGTCGCTCAGCAACCAGCGGCAGTTGAGGCAACCCCGCCAGTAGTGCGCGGTCGAGAAACCGCACACCGCCCGGGTTTTCGCCCGACCCACCCGTCGATTTCGTGTGGCCATCGCCGGTCCCCGCTGCGTTTCTGTCCTCGGCAACCGCTGCGGGTGGGCTCAGCGCCGCCGGCGAGTTCCAACCGCCTGTGTCATCGCCCCGACCATTGCGGGCCTACTGGCGCGTCTTTCCGGCCACTCTCACCACCGGCGGCGCCACGCGTCGCTCTCGACTTCAGGCATGTAGCCATGCCCCGATCAGAACGGACTGATCCGTATGCCATCCACCTTCAACAGCTCATCGTTCCCTCGGCCTGCGTCCGGCGCCTCCCCGACATTCGTGCTGGTACACGGTTCTGGCTCCAGCTCCTTCATGTGGGCCCCCATCCAGCGCGAACTGGCGTTGCTCGGTCACCGCAGCTTCGCCGTCGATCTCCCAGGGCACGGTCTCGACGCGCAATACCCGGTCGCCTACCAGGCCCCGCAGGACCTCGACGCGTGGGCAGTCGAGCCGTCCACGCTGGCCGGCGTCACTCTGCAGGACAACGTCGACATGGTCGTCGACGTCGTCCGGCGCCTGGCGGAGCACGGGCCGGTGGTGCTGGTGGGCGCCAGCCTCGGAGGGACGACCATCACCCAGGTCGGCAACACGGTCCCCGAACTGGTGAGCCGACTCGTCTACATCTCCGCGTGGTCGTGTGTGCAACGGTCGAACCCGATCGAGTACATGCAGGAGCCCGAGTTCGCCGCCAGCCTGATGGCCCCGCTGGCCGCCTTCAACGTCGGAGACCCGGCTCGGCTCGGTGTCGGCCGGGCCAACTACCGCATCGCCGACCCGGTGCTGCTCGCCGATCTCAAGGCGGCGACCATGGCGGATGTCAGCGACGAACAGTTTCGGGCCTTCCTCAACATCCTGCAGCCGGACGAATCGATCGCGGTGATGACGGCCGACGCTCGCGTCCACGCCGCCACCTGGGGCACGATCGCTCGCACCTACATTCGCCTCACCGAAGACCGATCCCTCCCGGTGGCCATGCAGGACAGGCTGATCGCTGAAGCGGACGCCCTGACGCCTGGCAATCCGTATGACGTTCACACCCTGGACACCTCCCATGTGGGATTCGTGTTCAGGGCCGGAGAGGTGGCGGCCATCCTCGACAAGCTGACGATTCAACGGCACCTCGGCCCGCCTTCGTGTCCAAACCTCAGGGCTTGGACATGAAGATCCTCCCACCGCTCCCCTGCCGCCGGTTGCTCAACCGCCCGACCGCGCCTGTGCATGCGCAGGCGCGGTCGGGCCTGGGACGACATTCCGATGCAGGCCGAGCACGAGAGCGCAGCCCGGAAGGCTTCGGGCTGAAGGGCACGTTCACGCAGAACACGCCGTTACGGTGGAGCGCACGCACAAGACCTTTTACGGGGGGTGTGGTGACTGCGGCGCAGGGGCAGACGGTGGTGACGTTCAGGACCATGGGGGCGCCCGTGCTCCGGATGGTGGATCTGGCCGAGGAGGAGTTCGGCCCGGGCGAACTCGATCCGTTCATCGCCGGGCTGGAGGTCGTCGGGCATCTGCTGAGTGAGGAGCAGGAGGCGCAGGCGGTGGTCCGGGCACCCGATACGGGCCGGGTCTTCGCGCTGGAGATGTACCGGCCCGACCTTTTCGCCCTGGACGCGCTGGCGCCGTCGGTCGAGGCGCTGCGTCGGATGGTGGCGGCCGTGGCCGAGCTTGACGGGCTGTACGGGCGGTTCGCCGACCTGGCGGGACACACGGGCATCGAGCCGGTGAAGGAAGCGCTCCAGCGGTTGGTGGCCGTCTTCCGCGAGGAGGAGTGGGGGCCGGACGGCTGGGGTCCTACGGGCGGGCCCGAGCAGTGGCCGTACGAGCTGCCGACCCTGTGGCGCATCATGGCCGTCATCAAGCCGATGGCGCTGATCGCGTCCCCTGGGCGGGGGCTACGGCTCGATCTGCCCGCGCAGGTGCTGGAGAACGTCTTCCGCGTGCGGGGACTTGTCCGTGTCGCGCCCGAGAACCTGCCGGCCGCGCTGACGCACGAGCCGACACGACGCTTCCTGAGCGAGGCCGGGCTGCCCGCGGACGCCGGGCTGTTCTCCGCCGACGGTGCCGGAAAACCCCTGCAGACGGTTCTCGACTACCGCGAGGAGTTCCTGCGGGACCCCGGCCTTGCTCACCTGCACGACGACATCAGGCTCACCCCGCCCCCGCCCGATGCCGAGCACCTGTTCATCATCGGCGGGATGCACGGATACGATCTTGAGGTGCTGCTCAACGGGCGCACCGGCGAGGTCCACCACGCCTCTTACACGTGCGAGGCCCTGACGCCGCTGAACGCCGATGTCTCCACTCTGGCGTTCACGCTGTGGATGTACGCCATGGAGCAGAGGCTCAGGCAGCCCTACGACCTCACGGGCGGCAACTTCTATCACCAGCTCGCCGACACCATGGTCGCCACACTCGCCGCCGCCGACCCGGTGGCCTGCCTGCCGTCGACGGGCGTGGACGACTTCCGCTTCTGGCCGGAGGTCTTCCACGACGAAGCGGGCGGAGTGCTGTAGCGATCCTTCACCCGGTCTTGAGGTTCTTCTTGTATTCCTCGACCAGCGTGAAGAACGCGGATTCGGAATCGGCGAACTTCGTGACGCCCTTCTCCGGATCGGTTGTCACGAACCACAGCCAGCGGCCGGCGGCCGGGTTCAGCGCCGCCTTGATGGCGTCCGCCCCGGGGTTGCAGATGGGACCGGGCGGCAGGCCGAGGTGCACATACGTGTTGTACGGCGACCGGCTCTTGAGATCCCCTTTCGAGGCCCTGCTGCCGAGCTTGTTCAGGCCGTACAGGACCGTGCTGTCCATCTGCAGCCTCATCTCGGGCGTACGGTGCAGCCGGTTGTAGACGACCCGCGCGACCTTGGGCATGTCGCGCCTGTCGAGCGTCTCGGCCTGGACGATGCTGGCGATGGTCAGGATCTCCAGTGGCGTACGGCCGAGACGCCTGGCGCCTTCCACCAGGCCGGTGTCCTCGGCGACGCGGCCGAAGCGTGCCACCATCGCGGCGAGGATCTCCTTCGGGCTCGACGTGGGCGAGACGTCATAGGTCCCGGGGAAGGCGAATCCTTCCAGCGCGCCCTTGGCGTAGACGGGAAGGCCGAGCGCCTCATCGTCTTCGGCGGCACGCTCGAACTCCTTCAGCGGCTTGCCGGTGGCGGCCGACAGCTCCGTCAACACCATGGAGAGCCGCAGTCCTTCGGGGAGCGTGATCCGGTTGTCCGTACGCGTCTCGCCGGAGCCCTGGCGGGTGAGGACAGCGGGGGCCGCCGTCCGCGAGGACAGGCCCTGAACGGCGAGCGTGGATCCGACCGCCAGCACGGTGACGGCCGCCGCCGCGGCCAGGGCGAGGCCGCGCCGACGGGATCGGCGCCGGCCGACCGGGAAGAACCGGCCAGGCGGGGGTGGCTGCTCCTCCTGCGCCATGTCGGAGAAGGTCTCACGCAGCAGATCCTCGATGTTCATCCGAACTCCCTCACGGTGCTCAGTTCGGGCGCCGCCTTCTTCAGACGCTCCAACGACCGGTGAATCTGGCTGCGGACCGATCCCACCCTGACGCCGAGCAGCCGGGCGATCTCGGTCTCGGACAGGTCCTCGAAGTAGCGCAGCACGAGCATGGTCCGCTGCCGGGGTGTCAGCCGGGCGAGAGCCGCACGCATCACCAGGCGAAGATCCACCGTCTCGGCGTGCCCATCGCCGACCTGTTCGGGCAGCCACCCGCTGGGCACTTCCGCGACGCGCGAACGGCGCCGCCACCGGCTCACCTGCTCGTGATACATGACGCGGCGGACGTAGCCCTCGACGGCCGCGGTGTCGCGCAGGCCGCTCCACTTCGCGGCGGTCTTCGCCAACGCCGACTGCACCAGGTCTTCGGCGGCGTGCCGGTCACCGGTCAGCAGGTACGCGGTGCGGAACAGCGCTCCTGATCGATCGAGGACGAACTCCCGGAAGTCCGCCTCAAAGCCTGGATCCACCTGTCCTCCTCGCGATATCAGCAAGCAAGGACGCGGACAGGGCGTCGATCTATGCCAACATGACCGAGCTCGTCCCGGGTCCCGCACCGGTGCCCCCGCTCCCGCCGGGCCGGCGTCCATCCGTCACCAACGGTGAATCCGGCCGCCACGTCACACTTCGCTCCCCGCCGGTCCTCTTAGGAGGCGTGACCGTTCCCGTACGCGCACAGCGAGCGGGACGGCGTGACCACGGCGACAAGGAGCACTCGGCATGACCGTTCTCGTCACCGGAGCCACCGGCACCGTCGGCCGGCAGGTCGTCCGCCATCTTCTCGAGCGCGGCCGGAAGGTGCGGGCGCTGACCCGCGACCCCGGCAGCGCCGTCCTGCCGGACGGCGTCGAGGTGGTGGCGGGCGACCTCACCGACGCCGCCGGCCTTGAGGCGGCCTTCGACGGCGTCACCGCCGTCCACTTGATCAATTTCGGCGACGGCTACCGGCCCCTCGCCAACGGACGCGACATCGTCGCTCTCGCGGAACGGGCCGGGGCCGGCAAGGCCACCGTCCTCGGCGGCTGGCAGGAGGGCACGCTGGAGCCGGCCGTCAGGGCGAGCGGACTGGAGTGGACCTTCCTGCGGCCGCTGCAGTTCATGGCCAACTTCCTGAACGACTGGGGCGAGCCGCTGCGGACCACCGGACGGGTGCGTGAGCCGTACGGCGATCGCCAGAGCCCGCCGGTCGACGAGTACGACATCGGCGCCGTCGCGGCGGCCGTACTGACGCAGGACGGTCACGGCGGCAGGTCCTACCACCTCACCGGCCCCGAGGTCCTGACCGCACGGCGGATGGTCGCGATCATCGCCGAGGCGACCGGCCGCGACCTGCGGTTCGAGGAGCTCACCTCTGACCAGGCGCGCCGCGAGTGGAGCGTGCCGGGCCGGCGTCCGCCGCTGTCCCTCTTCCGCGCGTTCGCCGAGGTCGAGGGAGCCGACGAGGCGGACCTGGTGGAGAACCTGCTGCGGATGTACGGCACGCCCAGCGAACGCGCCACCACGCTGACCGACCACGTGGAACAGGTCGTCGGACGGCCGCCGCGGGCGTTCGCCCAATGGGCCGCCGAGCACGCCCGTCACTTCCTGCCCACCGACCCGCGCTGACCGGACGAAGGCGAAAATCATGATCCTCATCACCGGGGCGACCGGCGCCGTCGGGCGTCTCGTCGTCCAGCGACTCGCCGCCGAAGGCGCCCGCGTACGCGCCGTCAGCCGCTCTCCGCGCGACGCGGCCCTGCCGTACGGCGTGGAGGTCGTCCGGGGCGACCCGGCCCGGCCCGGCACGATGGCCGACCACTTCGCCGGCGTCGAGGCGGTCTTCCTGCATCCGCGCACCTTCGGCGACTCCGCCGACCGACTCCTCGCCCTGGCCGCCGAGCGGGGCGTGCGCAAAGTGGTGGCCCTGTCGGCGATGAACATCGGCGACCCGTTCGACCTGCAGCCGTCCCGTTGGCGGGGAGACCGGAACAAAGAGGCCGAGGAAGCGGCCGTCGCCGGCGGCCTGGCCTGGACCAGCCTGCGCGCGAGCGCCTTCGCCGGCAACACCCTGCAGGCGTGGGGCGCCCAGATCCGCGCCGGAGACGTCGTGCGCTACGTGCACGCGGGCTTCCGGGAGTCCGTGCTCGACGAGCGGGATCTGGCCGAGGTCGCGGCCCGCGTACTGCTCACCGACGAGTTGGCGGGCCGCCGGCTGGAGCTCACCGGGCCGGAGTCGCTGTCACACGAGGAGATGGTGGCGGTGATCGCCGCCGCGCTCGGCAGGCCCCTGCGCTTCGAGGAGGTCCCATCGCGAGCCGTCGCCGCGCACCTCATCGGCACGGGGCTGCCCGAACCGTTCGTACGTGCCCTGATGGCCCGGTACGACCACTACGCCGGCCGCGAGCAGCATCCTCCGACGGGTGAGATGGACAAGGTCCTCGGCCGGCCCGCACGCACGTACGCCGACTGGGTGGCCGACCACATCGCCGCCTTCCGGAACGGATGAGCCGTCGATGCCGATTGCCTACGTCGTCACCGCCCTGGTGACCATCGCCTTCACCACGTTCTCGGGCTTCGCGGCCATGACCCGGTTCGCTCCGATCATGCGTACCCTCGGCCCGGCGCTCGCCCGGGCCGGCGTGCCGGAGTCGTGGCTGGTGTGGCCGATCGGCGCGCTGAAGGCCCTGGGCGCGCTGGGCCTCGCGCTCGGGCTGCTCGGCGTGCCCCTCGTCGGCACGGCCGCCGCCGCGGGCCTCGTCCTCTACTTCGTCTGCGCCCTGTACACCCATCTGCGCGCCGGCGACTTCTCGCCCCAGTTCTCCCTGGCGATCGTGTTCCTCTGTCTGGCGGTCGCCACGCTGGCGCTCGACCCCGCCCTCGTGCTGCGTGCGACGCGCTGATTCAGTATCCGTACCGGCAAGGAGTCTCATGATGCGCGAAATCGCCGCGGCCGACGCTTCCGAGGTGTTCGCCGACCACCGCGAGTTGTTGTTCTCCATCGTCTACAACATGCTCGGGACGGTCGGCGACACCGAGGACGTGCTCCAGGAGACCTGGCTGGCGTGGGCGGCGCGAGATGTGTCCGGCATCGGCAACCACCGCGCCTACCTGGTGCGTGTCGCGGTCAACCGGGTCCTCGCGCACCAGAGCGCGTTGCGCAGGCGCAAGGAGACCTACCTGGGCCCGTGGCTGCCGGAACCGCTGATCACCGGTCCGGACGCCGCCGAGCCCGCCGTACGCGCGGAGTCGGTGTCGATCGCGCTGCTGGTGATCCTGGAGACGCTCACCCCGCTGGAGCGGGCCGTGTTCGTCCTGCACGAGGTGTTCGCCTACCAGCACAACGAGATCGCCGCCATGCTGGACCGCAGCCCGGCCGCGATCCGGCAGATCGCCCACCGGGCGCGCGAGCACGTGCAGGCGCGGCGTCCCCGCGCCCGCGTCGACCGGCGTACGCACCGGGAGGTGACCGAGCGCTTCGTCGCGGCGGCGTTCGGCGGCGACCTGCCCGCGCTGATGGAGATGCTCGCGCCCGACGTCGTCCTGTGGCCCGACGGCGGAGGCAAGTCGACGGCGGGCGGGCCGCGTCCGATCCGTGGCCGCGACAAGGTCGCCCGGGTGGTCGTGGCCAACGCGCGCGGCGGCGTGGACGTCCGCTACCGCCAGGTCAACGGCGACCCCTCAGTGGTGATCTTCGCGGAGGACGCGCCCCTCGCGGTGATGGTGCTCGACCTCGACGCGGACGGGGAGCGGGTGCACGACATCTACGTGGTCAGCAACCCCGACAAGCTCGGATCCGTCTCCCACGAGCGAGACCCCGAAACCCCCGGAACAGCGCAAACCTCGGCGGGCCGGTCCGTCGTTCATGACACGGGCACAGGTCAGCGGTGAAGCGCTTCCGGGGCGTCGTCGTCGATGAGGAACCCCCCGGACTGGTGGTGCCAGAGCCGGGCGTAGGGGCCGTCCGCCTGGAGCAGTTCGCCGTGGGTGCCCTGCTCCACGACGCGTCCCCGGTTGAGCACGACGAGCCGGTCCATGCGGACGACGGTGCTCAGGCGGTGCGCGACCACGAGCGCGGTCCGGTCCTGCATCAGCTGCCACAGCGCTTCCTGGACGAGGATCTCGCTCTCGGAGTCGAGCGCGCTGGTGGCCTCGTCGAGCAGCAGGATGGGGGCGTCGCGCAGGATGGCGCGCGCGAGCGCGATGCGCTGCCGCTGGCCGCCGGAGAGCTTGACGCCACGCTCGCCGACCAGGGTGTCGAATCCGTCCGGCAGAGACTCGACGAATTCCGTGACGTGCGCCGCCCGCGCGGCCCGGAGGATCTCGGCCTCGGTGGCGCCCGGCCGGGCGAACGCGAGGTTGTCGCGCACGGACCGGTGGAACATCGCGGGTTCCTGGGGGACGTAGGCGATGAGGCTGCGCAGGTCGGCCTGGCGCAGCCGGGCGATGTCCTGGCCGCCGATGAGGATCCTGCCCTGGTCGATGTCCATGAGACGCAGCAACAGCCGAGTGAGGGTGCTCTTGCCGCCGCCGGACTGGCCGACCAGTCCGATCCTGGCGCCGCTGGGGATGTCCAGGTCCAGGTCGTCGAACAGGGGCGGGCCGCCGGCGTACCCGAACCTCACCCGCTCGAAGCGGATGCTCGCGTCGGCCGGGCGCAGTGGCTGCGGATCGGCCGGATCGACCACGGTCGGCGGCACGAGGAGCAGTTCGGTGAACTGGGCCGCTTCGGTGAGCACGCTCTCGACGCGCCGGTAGATCTGGTTGAACTCGAACATGATGCTGATCGCGTTCGAGTAGTAGGTGAACGTCACCACGATGGCCTCCACGCCGAGACCGCCGCGGAGTGCCACGGCGAGGAGCAGGCCCCCGGCGCTGGTGAGCACCGACAGCGGGGCGACGACGGTGTCCACCCGGAGGTTGCTGTAATCCCAGGAGCGGAGGGACAACCTGCGCTGCTCGGCGATCCTCGCCCGATATTCGGCGGCTTCGCGATGCTCGGCGGCGAACGCGCGGACCGTGTCCATGTTGGCCAGCACGTCGGCGACGTGCCCCGACACCAGCACCCTGGCGGCCTCGCGTTTGTCGACCAAGGCCTGGCGGCGGCGGATGAGCGGGGTGACGACGACGCCGGTGACGATGATGAGACCCACGAGAACGAGGACCAGCAGCGGGTGGTAGCGCCACAGCACCACCGAGGCGAAGGCCAGGGGCACCACCTTGGCCACGATCGAGAACGCGAGCGTGTCGGCGAACTCCTCGAACCTCGAGGAGAATCCGATCACCCGCTTGGTCAGCGAGCCGGCGAAGTTGTCGTGGAAGAACGCCGCGTCCTTGGCCAGCAACTCGTCCATGCCCACCACGCCGAGCCGCTCGATGCCCCGGGCGTCGGTGCGGTTCAGGAAGTGCAGCCCCACCCGCCACAGCGCCTCGCCCGTGAGCAGCAGCCCGCCGAAGCCGAGCACGTACGGCAGCAGCGCGTCGATGGAGCCGTCCCCGCCGCCGGACAGGTGCCCCACGAGCCCGGCCACCGCCAGCGGCGCCAGGTAGAACAGGCAGATGTTCCCCATCGCCGGCAACGTCAGCGCGGGCACCGCGATCCGCCATTGGCGCCGCAATTCGCCCCAGTAATAGCGCAGCGCCAGCAGCACCGCCGATCTCCGCACGGATGAACCGTCTTCAGCGTCCTCGTTCGCTCCGAGCGCAGCCATGAGCCCTCCCGAATGCCGGCGCCGCCGTGGCCATGGTGCCGCAGCGCGTACGGGAGAGCGAGCGATTTTTCCGTCACCCCGCCTCGGCACCGCAAACGGTGCCGTCATCCGCAATGGCAGGGAGAATGGCGAACGAAACAGCATGAAATGACACGGTTTGATGGCACGGTTTGATGGCATGGTTCAACACCGGGCGGCACCGATCCACGGTGCTTTCCGACTACGTGATCCATGTGACTCGCCGAAGGACCCGGGACGACTTCGGGGTCCTTCGGCGTATCGGCGCGGCATCGCCCCCAGGGAACTCATCAGTCCGCGTCGCGCCTCGCGGGCTCCGGGGTTTCATGCCGCCGGACGCGGAATGCTGGGGCGCTCCGACAGGTGCGCGGACCGCAGACGCCCGCGAAAGCCACTCGCCCCGGATGCCCCGCTACCGGCCGCCTTGTTCGCGCGTGCGGCTATCCGAAAACGGCGGACACGCGCTCTAATACTGGTAATGGGGAGGTTGCACCAGCCAGAGATAGAAAAAGAGTGCCGTCATCGTCTCCAGGTCCTCCGCCCTGCGCGCCTCCCGTGTCTCCCGCGCCGCCTCCCGTGCCAGCCCCGGCTCCAGTTGCAACTGCATCTCAGGTCCGAACACCTGCTCCGCAAAGGGATCCCACCCGGCCCGCCATTGCCGCGGCTGCCTTGCGGTGAACCGGCGGAATGCGGTGTATCGAGGGAGAATCGTCGGCGTGGAGACCCTCGCCGGCTCATGGGCGCGAGGCGCGGCCGCCATCGGCCGCTCCATCGGCGCCGGGGCCACCGGAGCGACATCCGCCTGCGCGGCAGACGACATCGCAACAGGGAGAAATGCCACCGAAACAGCGAGGCCACCGAGAAATGTGAAAGTTTTCATGGTCCGCCTTCCTCGTTTCGTCAGCTGACCGGTCACTGCGCCGAGGGGAATACCCGGCCGCGCTTGCCGCACGACACCGACACGCCCGCACATACCGTTTTTCTAATCCGGCATGACCCATATCGGGAACGGAACTCGGCCAAGGAAGTCACGGCCCTCGACGTCCCCCACAGGGGCCGTCGTCCGTCGCGACGCCCGCTCCACCCCAGTGCCCTCAGCGAACGGAGTGATCTCGGCGGTGCCGTCGTGCCGCGTCGCCGGTGCGGTTCTCTCACCCGGCCGGGACGCGGGAGAATGGGCCTGGTCCCGCGCGTGTACGGTCGCGGGTTCAACAAGGATCGCGGGTGCAGGAGTGCTGATGGGCAGGCGGACACCCCACGCCACGCTCCAAATGATCGCCGACGAGACGGGCGTCACCCCCTCGACCGTCTCCCGGGTGCTGAACGCGACCTCCGAGGCGTCGGCGCGCCGCTGGGCGTCCATGGAGACGATCGAGCGTGTCCGCGCCGCGGCGGCCGCGCACGGGTATACGCCCAACCCCCAGGCGGTCGGGCTGCGGACGCGGCGCTCCCGGTTGATCGGCGTGATCGTGCCCCGGCTTCAGGACTACGTCCTCGCCACCATTTACGAGGGCATCGACGAAGCGGCCACAGAAAAGGGGTTCGCCACCTTCGTCACCAACTCCCTCGACGATCCGCAGAAGCGGGCGCGCGCGACCGAGACGCTGCTGTCGCGCCGGGTCGAGGGCATGATCTTCGGAGACGCACAGGTCGACGGCGACTTCCTGCAGGGGGTCGCCGAGCGCGGCATGAAGTTCGTCCTCGTCTCCCGGCGCGCCCGCGACTACCCGTCCGTGACCTGCGACGACCATCTCGGCGGCAGGCTGGTGGGCGAGCACCTCGCGTCCATCGGACGCCGCGACGTCGCGATCCTGGCGGGAGAGCCGTACGCCTCAACCGGTCTCGACCGGGCACAGGGCGCCGTCGACGCGCTTCGCGAGGCGGGTGTGGACGTCCCGCCGCACCGCATCGTCCGCGGCCACTTCGACGCGCAGGGCGGACGGGAGGCCGCGGAGCGGATCCTCGACGGCGGCCCGCTCCCGGACGCGATCTTCGCCGCCAACGACTTCGCGGCGATCGGCGTCATGGGCGCGCTGCGCGACAGGAAGCTGTCGATCCCCGACGACGTCGCGCTGGTCGGCTACAACGACACCGCGCTGGCGGCCGAGCTGCCCACCCCGTTGACCACCGTACGGTCGCCGATGCACGAGATCGGACGGCTGGGCCTGCAGATGCTGCTCGACCTGCTGCAGGGCGCCGAGGTCGAGCCGCTGCGTCTGCCGCCCACGCTCGTCGTCCGCGAGTCGACGATGCCGTCGAAGCCCTCCAGGTCCACCGGGTCCACCAGGTCCGACGGGCCGATATGACCCTTGACATGGGCGGATGTCCGACTTTAACCTGCCTGCAGGTTACACAAAGGTTTGGGTAGCGGCTGGGAACGCACCGATCCCCCGGGTGCGGACCGGCCGGCCGTGCGGGGACACCACCCCTCCAGCCGACGCGACGCCGGTGACCGCGCACACAGCGGACGCGGCCACGTCTCAGCAGGCATGGAGAAAAGTCAGGTTTCCTGTCTCCGCCACTCACACAAACCTTTGTGTACGTAACACAAACCTTTGTGTGCGCGCCGAGTGCACAAACTACGAGGAGTCCCCCACATGGGAGCTGTCCCATCGCAGGGAGCGCCGGGCGCGTCCCTGCGAGCGCCCGCGCAGGAACCCTGGAACCGGCCGGTGACGAAGCGGGCGGTCGCCTATGTCAGCGTCATCGCCTTCCTCGCCTGGGTCGCCTCCGTGTACGACTACACGCTCTTCGGCACCCTCCTGCCGAAGATCGGTGAGGATTTCGGCTGGTCCACGAGCCAGTCGACGATGGTGAACACCTTCGCCACGGTCGGCGTGTTCGTCGTCTCCCTCATCGTCGGGCCGGTCCTCGACCGGATGGGCCGGAAGAAGGCCCTGGTCATGCTGATGACCGGCGGCGCGCTCGCCTCGGGACTCACCGGACTCGCCGCCGGGGCCGTGAGCGTGGTCGTCATCCGGGCGTTCACCGGCCTGTCGCTCTCCGAAGAGGTGGTCAACGCCGTCTACCTCAACGAGATGTTCAAGAAGGTGAAGAACCGGGGTTTCGTCTTCAGCCTGGTGCAGGCCGGGTGGCCGGTGGGCGCTCTGCTGTCGGCCGGCATCACGGCGGTGCTCCTGCCGCTCGCCGGATGGCGGTGGTCCTTCCTCTTCGCCCTCGTCTTCTCCGTCCCGATCATCATGCTCGCGCTCAGGCTGCCCGAGTCGCCGACGTTCCTGGCGATGAAGGAGGTCAAGCGCCGCCAGGAGCAGGGCGATCACGCCGGGGCGCGCCTGCTCGCCGAGGAACACGACGTCACCGAGCTGGTGGACGGCAGGACGAGCGGCGCGCTCAAGGACATCCTCGCTCCCGGGCTGCGGCGGCACACGATCAGCCTCGCGCTCGCATGGCTCACCAACTGGATGGGCATCCAGGTCTTCTCGGTCCTCGGCACCACGGTTCTGGTGGAGGCGAAGGGCGTGTCGTTCGAGAGCGCGCTCATCGTCCTCGTGCTGTCCAACATCGCCGGATTCGCGGGATACCTCTTCCACGGCTGGGTCGGCGACCGGATCGGCCGGAAGCTGACGATCACGCTCGGGTGGGCCATCGGCGGCACCGTCAGCCTCCTCATGCTGCTGCTGCCCACCGGGCAGGGGCTCACCATCGCGCTCTACGCGCTGACGCTTTTCTTCCTCAACGGCCCCTACGCCGCGATGTTGTTCTACATGGGCGAGTCGTTCCCCGCGCACGTGCGGGGAACGGGAGCCAACGTGGCGCACGTCATGGCGCCGCTGGGCGGCATCGCCGGATCGGCGCTGCTCAGCGTGCTCCTGGCGGCCGGGCTGTCCATGACCGTCGCCGCGATCTCCGCCGGGTCCGTGTTCATGCTGATCTCAGGCCTCCTGATGCTCGGCACGAACACCACCAACCGGTTCGGCGACCACGCGGCAGACAACAAGGAGGTTCTGGCATGACCAGGGACGACGGGCTCGACGGCAAGGTCGCGGTCATCTCGGGAGGGGCCAGCGGCATCGGCCGGGCCCTGGCCGTCGCCTACGCCCGGGCGGGAGCGCACTCGGTCGTCGGCTACTACCCCGGAGACCCGCACGACGTGGGTGAGACGGTCGCCGCCGTCGAGGCCGCGGGCGGGCGCTGCGCGGCCGTGGAGCTCGACGTCCGGTCGCATGAGCGGACCGAGCGCTTCGCACAGGCGGCCGTGGACGCCTTCGGCCGCCTCGACATCGCCGTGGCCGCCGCGGGCGTGCTGCGCCGTCAGCCGCTCGAGGAGATGACCGACGGCGCGTGGGACGACATGCTCTCTGTCGACCTCGGCGGCGTCCTGCGGATCTTCCGCTCCTGCGCGGCGCGGATGGAGCACGGCGGCGCGATGGTCGCCACCTCCTCGATCGCCGGCGGCGTGTACGGATGGGAGGAGCACAGTCACTACGCGGCGGCCAAGGCCGGCGTGCTCGGTCTGTGCCGTTCCCTGGCCGTCGAGCTGGCATCGCGCGGGATCCGGGTCAACGCGGTGATCCCCGGGCTGATCGAGAGCCCCCAGTCGCTCGACGAGGTCAACTCCCTCGGGCCACAGGGCCTGCGGGAGGCAGGAAAGATCATCCCAGCCGGACGGGTCGGCACGGTCGACGAGGCGGCCCGGGTGATCCGGTTCCTCACCTCGGACGACGCCGCGTACGTGACCGGGCAGAGCGTCGTCGTGGACGGCGGGCTCACCGTCCGCTGGCCGAGCTGAGGGAGACGGGACATGGGAATTCTCGACGGTCAGGTCGCCGTCGTCACCGGAGCGTCGAGCGGGATCGGGGCCGCGACGGCCCGGCTGTTCGCCGCCGAAGGCGCCCGTCTCGCCCTGCTCGACATCAAGCCCGTCTCCGGCGAACTGCTGGGTCTCGGCGCGGTGACGGGCAATGTCACGGGCCATGTCGTCGACATCACCGACGCCGCCGCCGTCGAGCGCGCCATGGCCGAGGTGGTGGAACGGCACGGCCGGATCGACGTGCTGGTCAGCGCCGCCGGGATCCTCGACGAGGTCCCCTTCCTGGAGCTGACCCCGGAGCGCTTCGACCGGACCATCGCGGTGGACCTGCGCGGGGTCTTCCTCGCCGCCCGCTACGCCGCGCCGTACATGGTGGAGGCGGGCCGGGGCCGCATCGTCAACATCGCCTCCCAGCTGGGGATCAAGGGCGGCACGGGTCTCGCCCATTACGTCGCCGCCAAGGCGGGCGTGATCGGCCTGACGAAGGCCCTCGCCCTCGAACTCGCGCCGAAGGGCGTGCTGGTCAACGCGATCGCCCCCGGCCCGATCGTGACGCCGCTCATCGACGGGCTGTCGGAGGAGTGGAAGCGGAGCAAGGCCGCGGAGCTTCCGCTCGGCCGGTTCGGCCGCCCCGAAGAGGTCGCGCCGACTGCGCTGCTCCTGGCGAGCTCGCCCGGCGGCGACATCTACGTCGGCCAGACGCTCGGCCCCAACTCCGGCGACGTGATGCCGTGAGCATTCCAACGGAGGACGGATCCCGGAAGGCGCGCGTCGTCGTCATCGCGACCGGCGGCACCATCGCGTCGAGCAGCGAGCCCGGCGGCCCGGCGGTGGCGCGCAGGACGGCCGCGCAGCTCCTCGGTTCCACCGGCTACGGCGACGTCGAGGTCGAGGGGCGTGATCTGTTCAACCTCGGTTCCTACCTGCTCGGCCACCGCGAGCTGCGCCTCATCGCGGAGGCCGTCGCGGCGGAGATCGCCAGGGACGACGTGACCGGCGTCGTGGTGACCCACGGCACCGACACCATGGAGGAGACGGCGTTCCTCCTCGACCTCGTGCACGGCAGCGACAAGCCCGTCGTCCTCACCGGCGCGCAGCGTGCGGCCGACCAGCCCGACAGCGACGGGCCGCGCAACCTCCGGGAGGCCGTCGCCGTCGCCGCCTCCCCCGAGGCACGCGGATGCGGGGTGCTCATCTCCTTCGCCGGGCGGATCTTCGCCGCGCGGCGCACCCGCAAGCACCACACCGTCGCCGCCCAGCCGTTCAGGACCCTGGACGGCGGTCCCATCGGCCGGGTCGACTCGACGGGGGTGCGCGTCACGGCGCGGCCGGTGCGCCCGGCGCCGCTGGACCCGCCCGGCCCCCGCTTCGACGACACCCGGGTGGACGTCGTGACGGTCCACCCCGGCGCCGACGCCGCGCTCGCCCGGGCCGCCGTACGCGCCGGAGCGCGGGCGGTCGTACTCGCCGGAACCGGCGTCGGCAACGCCAACCACGCCCTGCTGAAGTGGGTTACCGAGGCGGTGGCGGCGGGAACGGTCGTGGGACTGTCCACGCGCGTCGCCGAGGGGCCGGTCGTGCCCACGTACGGCAACGGCGGCGGGGTGGACCTCGTTCGCGCCGGGGCGCTGAGCGTCGGCGGGCTGCCCGTTTACCAGGCCAGGGTGCTGCTGGCGCTGCTGCTCTCCGCGGGTGTCCCCGTCACGCGGCAGACCCTCGCCGCCCATGTCTGACCCATCGACACCAAGAAGAGAGGATGCGCTGTGGCCAAGGAAATCTTCGTAGCGTTCGGGATCGACGTCGACGCGGTCGGCGGCTGGCTCGGCTCGTACGGTGGCGAGGACTCCCCGGACGACATCTCCCGTGGCCTGTTCGCCGGCGAGGTGGGCGTGCCGCGGCTCAACGCCTTGATGAAGAAGTACGACCTGCCGTCGACCTGGTTCTGGCCGGGGCACTCCATCGAGACCTTTCCCGAGCAGTTCGAGCAGGTCGTGGCCGCCGGACACGAGATCGGCGTGCACGGCTACAGCCACGAGAACCCGATCGCGATGAGCCGCGAGCAGGAGTCGACCGTCCTCGACTACTGCATCGACCTCATCGAGACGCGCACCGGCCGGCGCCCCACCGGGTACGTCGCGCCGTGGTGGGAGTTCTCCCCGGTCACCAACGAGCTGCTGCTCGAACGCGGCATCAAGTACGACCACTCGCTCATGCACCGCGACTTCGAGCCGTACTACGTGCGCGTCGGCGACACCTGGTCGAAGATCGACTACGACAAGGACGCCCGCGAGTGGATGAAGCCGCTCGTGCGCGGGCGGGAGACCGACCTCGTCGAGATCCCGGCGAGCTGGTACCTCGACGACCTGCCGCCGATGATGTTCATCAAGACCAGCCCGAACAGCCACGGCTTCGTCAACCCTCGCGACATCGAGGAGATGTGGCGCGACCAGTTCGACTGGGTCTACCGCGAGTCGGAGTACGCCGTCTTCACCATGACGATCCACCCGGACGTCTCTGGCCGCCCGCAGGTCCTGCTCATGCTGGAGCGCCTCATCGAGCACATCAACAAGCACGAGGGCGTCCGGTGGTCCACGTTCGACGCCATCGCGGACGACTTCAAGGCCCGCAGCCCCCGGGCCTGACCGTCGCGGCGAGAGTGGAGGAGTCCGGATGTGCGGCGCATGTGGAGGTTCGCCCGCCGACTGGGCCGGGCCCCTCGTCTCCGGGCACCGGCGACGGTGGGCCATCGCCCGGTTCACCGCCGCGGTGTGCACGGGGGTGCGGGTCAGCCCCGTCCCGCAGGGGTGGCTGGCGTCCGGCAGCGCCGGAGGGGCCGGCGTCGCACCGACCCTCGACCGGCTGCTGGACCTCGTGGCCCGCTTTCTGGTCCCGGCGGGATGGGACGAGCTCGAAGCGGCGCTGCGCGACCACGAGCACGGGGCCGGCCACGAGGACGACGCCTATTCCGGCTACCGCCCGCCGCCGGCGCCCTGCCCGCCTGCGGCCGTCACGGTGATGAGCGTGCCGCCCGGCGGCGCCCTGCACCTGCGGCTCGCCGCGTTCGGGCTGGGCGTCCGCGCGTTCGACCGCCGTGCGGTCGCCCTCGACGCGCCCGGCCGGGCGGCGCCGTTCCGGCTGCTCGCGGCCGACGGGAGGATCGTCGGCACCGGCCCAATGAGCAGAGAGCGCGCGGAGGAACCGGCGGCGGCCCCGGCACACGACGTGGTGCCGGGGCCCCTGCATGCCTGAGGGCACGAGTGGCCGAGGGCGACGAGGACGGGTGACTTCTGACCGAAGCGGCTGACACAAATCACCGATGTCCATACGTGATCTTCACAGGGACAACCGCCGCTGCCTTTCGGGCGTGTAGCACACGCGCCTCAGGCGTTTCAGTCCCCTCGTATGCCTCAGAAAGGGAAGTCCCGTGGCTATCAAGTTGCCAGGCGGGCGGAGCATCGGCCTTGTGGCGGCCGGTGCCCTGGCCGGGTCGCTCCTTGTCCTGGGTGGCGCGGCCACCGCTTCGTCGGCGAGTGACGCCGCGTTGTACGCGTGTGTGAACAAGAGCACGCGGTACATGCGCCTGGTCAACGCCACGACGACGTGCAAGGCGACCGAGACCAAGGTGTCGTGGAACAAGACCGGTCCGCAGGGTCCGGTGGGCATCGGCGGCACCGGCGCGAAGGGCGACACCGGCGAGCAGGGCCCGCGTGGTCCCCAGGGCCTGCGTGGCCCGCAGGGGCTGAAGGGCGACACCGGCCCGCAGGGTCCCAAGGGCGACCCGGGCAGGGACGGCGAGCGCGGTCCGGCCGGCCCCCAGGGCGAGCCGGGCAAGAACGGTACCCCGGGCAAGGACGGAGAGCGTGGTGCCGCCGGTCCGCAGGGCGCGCGTGGCCCCGCGGGCCCGCAGGGCCCGAAGGGCGAGAAAGGCGAGACCGGCGCGCGTGGGCCCGCGGGCCCTGCGGGTCCCGCGGGCCCGGCAGGTCCGGGCGGTTCGACGGGGGGAGCCGCCAACGTCGTCACCAAGGCGGACTCCCTCTACCTGCCGGCCAGCGGTGGCAGCGACGAGATCATGTGCCCGGACGCCATGGTCGCCACGGGCGGCGGCTTCATCGCGGGCAGCGGCGCGAACGCGCCCTACATCACCGCGAACGCTCCGTACGTCGTCAACGGCAAGGCGGTCGGCTGGAGGCTCTACGGCAAGGCGGTCAGCGGCACGATCTACGTGATCTGCATGGGCGGCTAGCCAGGGGTTCCTATCGCTGTCCGGCGGGGTGGGCGCCGTTGGCGGCGGCGATGACGCGGGTCAGCGCCTGGTGCAGGCTCTGCAGCTCGGCCGGCTCCATTCCCAGTCGTTCGACGATCGTCGGGGGGACCTGCTCGGCCTGCCGGCGCAGCGCGCGTCCCTCCTCGGTCAGCACCACCGCGAGGGAGCGCTCGTCGTCGCTGGCGCGGCGGCGCTCCACGAGGCCCGCGGCCTCCAGTCGCTTGAGCAGCGGTGACAGCGTGGCCGGCTCCAGCTGCAGCAGCCCGCTGAGCTTCTTGACCGACAACGGCGCGTGCTGCCACAGCGCCAGCATCACCAGATACTGCGGATGGGTCAGGCCCATGGGTTCGAGCAGGGGCCGGTAGAGACCGATCACCGACCGTGAGGCGACGGCCAGGGCGAAGCAGACCTGGTTCTCCAGGGCCAGCGGGTCGACGGTGTCGCCAACGTCACTCACTACACACCTCCACGGCCATGCTACCGGGTTAGTACACTAATCGTTAGTGCACTAAGCATCAGAGCCGAGAACACAGGAAGTGTCATGGCCCGTAGGAAGAGCCTCGAAGAGCGCATCGCCGACCGCGTCGCCAAGCGCCCGCCGATGAAGGACAGCAAGCACTTCGAGCACGGCCCCGCCAAGTGGATCTTCGCCAGCGTGCTGGTGTTCGCGGTGCTCATCCACTTCGTCATCGTCGGCATCGTCATGCTCGTCGGGCACTGACCGGGACCATGAGCCCGATGTGCGGGGCCCGGACCTGTGCGGGGCCCGCGGCGGTGGCCGCCGCGGGCGCGGTCTTCACGGTTCGGTCACCGTTCACGGACTGCTGCAGGTGGCCGCGGGTGCGGCCGAGGATCCTCCGGCGATGAAGCCGAAGGTCGTGTTCGCGCCGGCGCCGAGCGAACCGTTCCACGACTCGTTGCGCACCGTCACGTTCGAGCCGGAGCCCGACCGTACGCCTCCCCACACCTGGGTGATGGACTGCGAACCGGGCCAGGTCCAGTTCACGGTCCAGCCGTTGATCGCGGAGGCGCCCGCACGCACCGTGACCTCACCCTGCCAGCCGCCGGACCAGGAGTTGACCACCCGGAACGTCGCCGAGCACGCGCCGCTCACCCCGCCGGACGGCGAAACACTCGGAGACGGGCTCGGGCCGGTGTTCGGGCTCCCGCTTGGCGAGGGGCTGGGGGAAGGACTCGGGCTCGCGGACGGGCTGGAGGCGGTCAGCACCGGAGTCGTCCAGTCTCTCCACTGCGACAAGTTGCCGGACTTTCTGGACGAGATCCGGAAGACGCCGGGGGCGTTGCCCGACTTCAGCAGGAACTTCTGGATGTTCTGCTGCAGCGGGGTCCGCCATTCGGGCCGGGTCGCGCAGTGCGTGCCGTCCTGGACGTCGGACCAGTAGCTGATGTTGTCTCCCGCGCCGAGCGCCTTGTAGACCTCGGCTCCGGCCAGCGCCGCCACGCTGCCCGACTGGGCGCCCAGCCAGTCGACATGGGGGTTCTCCATGATGAACAGCCCGCGCGGGGCGACCATGCCCACCATCTCGTGCGTGTCGACCGGCAGCTGGCCGGGATTGCCGGTGAAGGAGCCGAACGCGTCGCCCAGCCACGGCTGTTCGGAGTAGGCGCTGCTCAGTGGCTGGGCACCGCTCTCCTGGGCGACGCCGCGCAGGATGGGGACACCCGCGCTGCCCGACTCGATCGGCATGGTCAGCGCGATGCGCTGGTCGAACACTCCGGCCGTGAAGGCGCCCTTGCCGAACCGGGAGCATCCCGTCACGCCGGTCGCGTCCGCCCTGAGAATGCTCCCGCCGGACTGCTCGACGACGTCGATGATGCGGCTCACGCCCCAGGCCCAGGCGGCGAGCAGCCCGGTGCTGCTCGAAGAGCCGTAGATGCTGTAGAAGGCACCCTGCTTGTTGGTGCGCGCCGTGCCCTCCTTGCCGACCGTGTACGGGTCGTAGCTGATGACCGCGGCGCCGCTCGCCTTGATGGTGGCCGTGTCGGCGCCGAATCCTCCGTACACGATGACGGCCGGAAACGGCCCGGTGCCGCTCGGCAGGTCGACGCCCGCGGAGAAGCTCGAGCTCCTGCCGTTGGCCGACACGTTCACGGTGATACCGGTGCGTGAGACCGTCCCCGTGACGCCGGCGGGCTTGGCGGGCTTCTCGCCGTAGACGTACCTTTCGGCGAGCTTTTTGATCTCCTCGCGGCGGCACCGCCAGTCGGACGTGGAGGCGACGCGCTGCCCGTTGATCTTCTTGAAGGGATCGGGAAGCCGGGAGCTGGACGTCGACGGCCCGAGGTCGGGCACCGGACAGTCGGCGCCCTCGTCCTCGACGCCGACCGCGGCGGGTGCGGCGGCCGCGAGCGTGGCGGCGGTGGCGTTCGATTCGGGGATCCCGGTCACCGCGAGACCCAGCGAGAGCACCGCGACGGCGCCGATGACCAGCACGCGGCCGTCGCCCGGGGCCCGGCTCCCGCCGTCCGGACCGACATTGCCGATCACCGGGCACCCCCGGGTGCTGCCGAGACCGTGAGACGTTTCAAGGTAGCTCGTCCTTCCTCCTGAGGATCCCGGACCTGTCACAGGTCCAAGAAGAACCCCAGGCGAGTAGGGAGGTGGGTATTTTCGAAGAGTTGCCGAAAAGTTGCGACGTCGACAAGACCCAACTTTGACGAGGTACACATTGCTGTCACCATGCCACTGCGGAGCTGCCGCGATTCGCGGGATCGGTAGTTTCCGGCACAATTTTCGTAGTCGTACCCGAAACTTTCAGAGTCGCTGCGCGGAGCAGGAGGGCGGCCGGCTTCTCCGACCCGCGCGTCCTCGGAAGGGTCTCAGCGCTGTCCGCAGGGACGGTCCATCGCCGAGCTCAGGCCACCCCGGCGGACGGCCTGACGACGTCGGCGCCCCGCTCTTCGAGCAGCTCGGCCAGGCGCGCGGCGTTGCGCTGGGAGTTGTCGGCGCAGCAGTTGTTCGTCAGCACGTGCGTGGTCGCCGTACGGGCGGCCAGGTCGCCGATCCGCCCGGCCCAGTCGCGGAGCTCTTCCTCGGAGTAGAGATAGCCGAACCGCTCCTCGATGACGCGGCTCGTCCACTTCTCCGAATGACCGTGCAGGCGGACGACGGCGAGGTCGGAGGTGGCCGCCAGCACCGGCGGGACCGACGAGGGATGCCCCTGCGGCATGTCCACCCCGACGTACGGCATGTCGTTGGCGGCGAGGAAACCGAGGGTGTCCTGCCGCGTGGCCTCGTCCATCCAGGCCGCGTTGCGGAACTCGACGCATACGCGCATCGGCAGGCAGCGGTCGCGGCATTCGACGATGTAGCGGCGGTTCGCGTCGCCCGGGGGAAACCACTGCGGGAACTGGAACAGCACCGCGCCGAGCTTGCCCGACTCGTGCAGCGGTTCCAGCGCGCCGAGAAACCGGCGCCACACCTCCTCGACGACCTCCGGGGGAAGATCGCGTCGATACAGCGTTCGCTTGGGCTCCCCCAGCACGGCCCGCAGGTCCTTGTAGAGCGCGCCCGGCCGAGTCGGGTGCCCGGTGAGCAGGGAGAACGCCTTCACGTTGAAGGTGAAGTCCTTCGGCGTACGGTCGCGCCACAACTCGGCCGTACGCCGGGCCGGGGGGTTGTAGTAGGTGGCGTCCACCTCCACGAGGGGAAACCTGCCCGCGTAGTAGCCGAGCCTGGTCTCGGGTGTCGACGCCTCGGACGGGTACCAGCCCGAGGCGAGCAGGGACTTGTCCGTCCAGGAGGCCGTACCGACCAAGATCTTGCCCATCACAGTCGCGGGGGAACCGACTGCGTCAGCAGGCGGGGGATTCCGCGTCCCTCCCTTCGAATTCCTTGATCCCCAGTACCCCTTGTGACGGACGTGACGCGGGTACGGCGGCCGAAGCCGGCCCACGGCCTCGCGGCCCGCCGCCTGACCGGACGCCGCGCCGCCTGCCCTCACGCCCGATGACATAGCCTGTGAGCAGGCAAAACGACGACCGGAGGAGAACCCCCATGGGTTCGCTCAGTCCTGTTCACTGGATGATCGTTTTCGTGGTGCTCGTGCTGCTTTTCGGCGCCAAGAAGTTGCCGGACACGGCGAAGGCCGTCGGGCAGTCGCTGCGGATCCTCAAGAGGGAGACCGGCAAGCTCGGCGACGAGGACGACGCCCCGGCCGCCCGGGCCCGTACGGCACCCGTCTCTCCGGGCGCCGAGGAGCGGCTGCGCGCGCTCGAAGAGGAGAACGCCCTGCTCAGAGCCGCGGCGGAGGCCGCGCGGCGGAACGAGCCCGAGGCCCGCTGAGGCGTTCCCTGTGCCCCGCCGGGACGGCTCGTGCCGCGTTCATCTTCCGGGGCGATCGACGCGGCCGCCGTGGAGGTGCGTGCACGGTCGTGTGCGAAAAGTCGTCCGGATCGTGAACCTTGCCGCGAGGCCCGGACTCCAACAGGACATGAAGCTCTCGACCTCGTTCCGCGTTGTCCTTCCCGCCGCCGCGACCGCCGCGTTGCTCTCCGCGGCGGCGCTGCCCGCCGACGCCGCCGTGCCCCGATTCGCCGAGCCCCGGTTCGCGGCGCCCAAGGTCTTCGGCACGTCGTTCCAGAGCGACCCGCACCATGACTTCACCAAGCACATCTCGCCGCGACACGACGGCATCCTGCGGGGCTGGGTCACGTATTACCGGTCCGGCGTGGCGGAATACGAGCCGATCAGGTGGGTGAGGGACAAGCACACGGAGGGGTACTTCGAGGGCGCACCCGAGGGTGACGTCAGGGCCTACGCCTCTCCCGTCGCGAAGAACGTCGTGTTCTACAGCGCCACCGGGTGCAAGGGCACCACGGTGACGGTGAAGACCGACGGCCTCGGGTCGAAGCGCTGCTCCCGCAATGTGCTGATCTCCCGCATGAAGGCCGGTCATCGGCCGGCGCTCATCACCGTGTATCGCGGCACGATCGTGAAGGTCCAGGAGATCTACACCCCCTGACCTGCCCGCCGGTCACCGGGCGCCTCCGCGCCGGGCCCGGGGAGTACGGGCGAGAGGCACGCGATGCGCCGGACGACGCCGATGAGAGGCACTCACCATAATGAGAGGATGTCAACGCCGCGGCAGCGCTATCGGGACCAGGTCCGCTCGGAGATCAAGCAGATCGCCCTCGTGCAGATCGGCGCGGGCGGGGCGGCGGCACTGAGCCTGAACGCCGTGGCGAAACAGCTCGGCGTCACCGGCCCGGCGATCTACAAGTACTTCCGCAGCCGCGACGATCTGCTGACCGAGCTGATCCTTGAGGGCTTCGACGAGGTCGCCGCGGTCGTACGAGCCGCCGTACGGGAGGGAGCGCCGCGGGAGCGGCTGCACGCGCTGGCCCGCGCCTTCCACGAATGGGCGGGGGCCAACCCGCACCTGTTCCAGTTGCTGGCGGACACCCCCTCAGCCGGCTACCAGGCTCCTCCGGAAAGCGTGCTGCGTGCCAGGAACGTGCTCGGGCCCTTCCTTCCCGTGTTCGCCGGGGGGCGCTGCCGGCCGGGAGCCGAACCGCTCCGGGAGCAGATGCGGCGGTGGGTGGAGCAGACCCCGGCGGTGGCCGAATGGGTGCGGGCGTTCGCCCCGGAGGGGGACCCCGCGACCGCTCTCACCGGAACCGTGATGGCCTGGGCCCAGCTCCAGGGCGTGGTAAGCCTGGAGGTCCAGGGGCAGTTCGCCGGCATGGGCCACAGCGGGATCGCCCTGCTCGCCGCCGGCATGGACGGCCTCGCCGACATGATGGGGCTCTAAGCAGTTTCCGCGCTTCTGCGGCTGGTTGATCGGATTTGTGGCACCCTGCCGGGATGAGTGGAGACGTCATCGGCGCGGCCGCCGCGGGGACCTGGAAGCTCGGCGACCTCACAGTCAACCGGTTAGGGTTCGGCGCGATGCGCCTGACAGGCAGCGCCGCCTTCGACCTCGGCACACCGAGCGACCGCGAGCGGTCCATCGCGGTGCTGCGGCACGCCGTCGACCTCGGCGTGAACCACATCGACACGGCGGCGTTCTATTTCTCGCGGCTGCGCTCGGCCAACGAGCTGATCAACCGGGCGCTCGCGCCGTATCCGGACGACCTGGTCATCGCCGCCAAGGTGGGCCCGGGACGGGACCCGTCCGGCGAGTGGCTGCCGCTCGCCCGGCCCGAGCAGCTGCGCGGCCAGGTCGAGGAGAACCTGCGCCAGCTCGGTCGTGACCACCTCGACCTGGTCTACCTGCGCCAGGCGGGGCTCGACTCGATCGCCGACCACTTCGGCGCGCTCGCCGAGCTGCGCGAGGCCGGTCTCATCCGGCATCTCGGGATCTCCAACGTCCGGCCCGGGCATCTCACGCAGGCCCAGGCGATCGCACCGGTGGTGAGCGTGCAGAACCGGTACGGCATCGGCGCCACCCGCAGCCGAGGGCAACTGCGCACCTGCGGCGAACAGGGAATCGCCTTCGTGCCGTTCTACGCGATCGCCGGCGAAGGCCGCGATCAGGGGGCGAGCGGCACGGACCAGGAGGAGGTGCGCGCCGTGGCCCGGGCGCACGGGGCGACCCCCGCGCAGGTGCGGCTGGCCTGGACGCTCCAGCAGGGGCCGCACGTGCTGGCCATCCCGGGCACCGGCAACCCCGATCACCTGGCCGAGAACGTCGCCGCCGCCGCGCTGCGTCTCACGGACGAGGAGATGGCCCGCCTGGACGCGCTCTCCGACGCCGGCTGACCGGGACTCGCAGGAAGGTCGCCGGCTTTCCCGCAGGAGCCGAAGGCCCTGGTCGTGCGGCGGTCACCGGCCGAAGTTGGCGCGATTTTTCCGCTTTTCCGCGCGGTGGCGAGAAGAATCAGCCGGCCTCAGGACGCCGTGAACGGCCTGCGGGGAGTCGGCTGAACAGAGGATCGCCGCAGGTACGCGTTCAGACGACGGCCGAGACGCTGGCCGGGGGCCTCCACGAGCCGGTACGCCACGTGGCCGAGCAGCAGCAGGACGAGGAAGAACACCGGCAGGTCCGGCACGACCCGCAGCAGGAGCGGGTGCAGCAGATACAGGGAGAAACTGATCACGCCGAGGTGGGCGAGCCACCGGGGGAACCACCGGCGCCGCAGCGTGAACGCGAGCGCGAAGAAGCCCGCCGCCAGCAGGAGCGCCGCCGCCCAGGCCGGTTCGCGGGCCACCAGGACGCCGCAGGCGAGGACCGTCAGCAGGGCGGCGGCCGCCCAGACGCGCCGGAGCGTGCCCTGCTCGGCGCGATACACGGCCGTCCCGGCGAACATCGTAGCCGCGATGACCAGGCCCTGCCCCGCCCCGATCCTGCTGCCGAGGATCACCAGCGTCAGGCCGAGAACGCCGCCGATCACCGCGGCCGCCGTCCTGAGCCGGCCGCCCGCGGTCACGGTCACGACGATGACCAGGATCACCGCGACGCCCATGAGCGTGGCGACGAGGTCCGCGCCACCGTTGATCGTCGCGTACGGCATGAGCAGCCCGAGCGGCACGGCCGCCACCGCGAGGACCACGGCGATCGGCGCCGACCTGTGCGCCTGCCCTACGGCGAACAGCCCCGCCGTCATCAGGTAGAACGCCATCTCGTACGACAGCGTCCACATCACGTTGATCACCGAGGGCACGCCGAGGAGTTCCTGCAGCATCGTGAGGTTCGCCAGCGCGACGAGCGACGGCGGCCTGCTGCCGAGTTCCGGCGACGTCGCGAACACCCCGGCGTACGCGAGGAGCAGCGCGAGGGCGAGCGCGGCGAGCAACAGCGGGAGGAGCCGGAAGGCCCGGCCGGTCCAGAAAGCCCGCAGGTCGCCCCGCCGTTCCAGCGAGGCCGGGATGATGTACCCGCTGACCAGGAAGAACACGAAGACGCCCCAGGTGCCGACGTCGACCCTGCGGTCGACCTCCCCCCAGACGGCCGGGACGAACGTCCAGGCCGAGTGGTGCAGCGCCACGGCCGGAGCGGCGATGCCACGTAAGGCGTCCAGCCATGCCAGCCGAGAGCGATTTGATGCCATTCAGGTGACTTTAGGCGAAAATCGCCGCGCTCCCGGGTCAACCCGCCTTGTGCACGCTGAAGTCGTCGAACGACACCGTGACCGTGCCGTCTCCGGTCTCGGGTACGCGGGCGAGGACCCCCGCCTGGCTGTGCGGGCCCGGCGGCAGAGGGCGGGCGTCCTCCGCGTCGAGAGCGCGCGTGCCGTCGACCCAGAACGTCAGGCGGGAGCCCCGGCAGGCGGCCCGCAGGCGCACTTCGCGTCCGGCGCGCGGTGGGGCCGCCTTCACCGGCGGCACGACGTCGAGACGCGTGCCCCCGGAGTGCCGCACGACGCGTGCGGTGCCGTCGAGGCCGAGCAGGAACGCGTACCCGCTGGCAACGTCCTCGTCCCACCGGCACACGAGCCCGAAGCCGCCGCCTCCCCGGCCCTCCCGCAGCTCGGCCGTCACGCCGACCAGCACGTCGCGTCCGGCCGCCGCGTCGGTCTTGGCGGGCACGGGCGACAGCGCGGCGTTGACCGGGCCGCCGTGGTCGGCGCGGAGCGTGTAGACGCCGCGCCCGATCTCGTAGCCGCGCGTCGTGCGCCGGTCGCCGGCCGCGCCGGGGGCGAAGGCGTAACCGTCCCAGTTGCCCCGCTCACCGAAGTCGTCGCCGTACAGCAGGCCGCCGGCCGGGGAAGCCGCCTCGCCGCCGCGAGACGCGGACGGCGGACTCCCGCCCCGGGGATCCGGTTCGCCTCCGCCGGGCGCGCGCGGCAGGAGGAGCCCGCCCGCGACGAGCACGGCGGTCGCGCCCGCCGCGACGCCGGCGACCCACCGCCGCCGCGGTGGCACCCGGGTGATCGTGTCGGCGCCGCCGGATCCGGCCGTGGGTGCCGGATCGGCCGGCCACGTGACGGACGCGGCGCCGGTGAGGGCGCGCAGCGCGTCGGAGGCGGCGGGCCGGACGGCGGGATCCTTCGCCAGGCACGCCTCGAGCAGCGGGCGAAGGTCGGCGGGCACGCCGGACAGGTCGGGCTCGCGAGCCGAGATGGCCATCAGGATGGCCGCAACGGTCGGCCCGGCGAAGGGCAGGCGCCCGGTCGCGGCGTACGCGATCGTCACGGCCCAGCTGAACACGTCGGACGCCGGGCCGGGCCGCTGCCCGGCGAGCTGCTCGGGGGCGATGAAGGCGGGCGTGCCCGCCATGCCGCCTCCGCTGACGGTGTGATCGGCGGCGCGTGCGATGCCGAAGTCGATGACCACGGGCCCCTCGGGGCCGAGGATCACGTTTCCGGGTTTGAAGTCGCGGTGCACGATCCCGGCCTGATGGATCGCGGCGAGGGACGTCAACGTGGCGACGGCGAGGCGGTGGAGCCCGCTGCCCGTGCGCGGGCCGTCCTCGGCGACCGCCGCCGCCAGCGAGGGCCCGGGGATGTACTCGGTGACGATGTACGGCCGCCCGTGGTGGGACCCGGCGTCGAGCACCCGGGCCGTGCAGAAGGGGGCGAGCCTGCGCGCCGTCTCCGCCTCCCTGACGAAGCGCCGGCGGCTCGTGGCGTCCATCGCGGCCCTGGCGTGCAGCATCTTGATCGCGACCTGGGCGCCCGAGCTGTCCCACGCCAGATAAACGGTGCCCTGGCCGCCCTCGCCGAGCACGCCGAGGAGCCGGCGGTCGCCGATCCACTCGGGATCATCGGGGTCGAGGGGGCGCGGCGGCACGGCGGGGCCCGTCACGGGCGGCGGACGCGCGTGATCGGCTCCGGCCATTCCCGCATGCGTCCCGCTCCCCCGCAATGCCGTCGGTATGTGGATGGATCAGGCGGGATCCTTCCATATCCTGAGGTCACCCGGCAGCGAATTCAGCTCTCCTCGTATGTCCGGTCCCCGTCCGGCCGGGGCCGTACGTCGCAGTCCGGCAGGCCCGCCAGTACGGCGGCGAGCTGGCGGGCGTTGGTCTGGGCGTAGTCGCGGTAGCAGTTGTTCATCAGCACATGGGTCGTGGACGCCTGGCCGCCGAGCTCGCGCAGCCTCGGCGCCCACCGCTTCAGCTCCTCCAGGGAGTAGCGGTAGCCGAAGCGCTCGTGGATGTCATGGCTCGTCCACTTGTCGCTGTGCCCGTGGAACCGCACGACCTCCAGGTCGGACGTGGCCGCGACCACCGGCGGAATCGAGTCCGGATAGCCCTGCGGCATGTCCACGCAGACGTACGGAATGGCGTACGAACGGAGGAAGTCGAGGGTCTCGGCCTGGTTCTCCTCGCTCATCCACGTGTGGTTGCGGAACTCGACGGAGATCCGCAACGGCTCACAGCGCCGCTTGCACTCCAGGATGTAGTGCTTGTTGGCCCTGCCGATCGGGAACCACCGGGGGAACTGGAACAGCACCGCTCCGAGCTTGCCCGCCTCCCGCAGCGGCGTCAGGGCGCCGAGAAACCGTTCCCAGACCTGGTCCACGACCTTCGGGCCGAGGTCGCGGGCGTACAGGTTCTTGCCCGCACCGCCCGGCCGCAGGTCCTTCGGCAGCGCGGCCGGCCGGGTCGGATGCCGGGTGAGCAGCGAGAACGCCTTGACGTCGAAGGTGAATTCCGGCGGCGTGCGCCCGGCCCACAGCCGTACGGTGGCCTCGGCGGGCGGCGCGTAGTAGGTCGAGTCGACCTCCACCACCGGGAAGAGGCTCGCGTAGTGGCGCAGGCGTTCCTCCGGCGTCGTGGCGCCGGGCGGATACCACCCGGACTCCAGCAGCGTCTTGTCCGTCCACGACGCGGTGCCGACCAGGATCGTCCCCATATCTCACCATAAGGAGCCCGGCCGGTCCCGATAAGGGCCGGGAGGTGATGAGGTGTGACGTACGTGACCTGTGAAGCGTCCGCGTGACTATGATGTTAGAAAGTAAAGTGCCCGTGGTGTCCTGTGGCCACCGGACAAAGCAGCACTACGCGAAGCGACCGGAGGTGGCGATGCTGTCGACCTGGGCTCTGGAGACGTTCGGCCCACGTGCCGAGCAGATCCGCCAGGGAGTGGCGGAGGCGCTGGCGCTCGCGCTGGAGAACGCCCAGGACGCCCAGAAGACGGCGCGGACCGAGCTCCTCCACCCGTTCGGCTTCACGCTCATGTCCCGCAAGTTCGAGGCCCTGGCCGGCGCGTTCGCGGACATGCCCGACGTCGAGACCGTCAAGCCGCCGGGCTCGCAGCACGAGCTCGTCGTGCTCGGCGGCAACCTGCTGTTCCCCTTCCGCTACGCCAAGGACCGCTCGGTCAGCGTGGTCAACGCCAGGATCGGCGACGGCAGGCCGTCCGGGCTGGTGCAGGCGCTGTTCACCAGGTTCGGCCCGCGGCCCTGGGCCGAGCAGCTCACGCTCGGCGGCGTCGAGGCCGCCCTGCCGGAGCCCGCGACTCCGGCCGCCCGCGCGCTCACCCGGCTGCCCGAGGGCACCCGCCTCGTGCTCATCGCGTACGCGTGCAACGCCAGGGCCGGCCTGCTCGACGTGTGGTGGGGCGAGGCCGAGCTGCTCGACCGCACCGGCAGCCTGCGGTGGCACCACTGCGAGCCGATCCCGCTCGCCGGGCAGGCGCCCGCCGCCGAGCTGCCCGGGATGGTGGCCCCCGCCGGCGATGCGCCCGCGTTCGCCCGGGGCGCGCTGCCGGCGCCGGCGCTGAACCCCCGCCCGCCCTACGAGCGCGCGGCCGGCCTGCCTCCGCTGAGCGAGGCGCCGCACGCTACGGACGCCGCCGCCGATGAAGGACGATGACCGGCTCCGCCTGGTCGAGGAGACCGTGCTCCCCGGATCCGGCACCACGGCACCGAGCCCGCAGGCCGTGGCGGACGCCTTCGACGGGACCCGGCTCACCCAGGCGCGACGCCTGGCGGCGCTGACGAAGAAGGAGGTCGCCGAGCGCATCGGCGTGTCGCCCGCCGCGGTCGGTCAGTACGAGGCCGGGGTCACCCGGCCGCGTCCCGATCTGGTCCCGGTCCTCGCGGAGGTGCTCGCGGTGCCCGCGGCCTTCTTCCTGCCGGGCCGTCCGCACGGCAAGCTGGACGGCTCCATGGCGCACTTCCGCAGCCTGCGCTCCACCCGGGCCTATCAGCGTGCCAAGGCCGTGGCCTTCGTCGAGCAGGTCTGGGAGCTGACGTACGCCTTGGAGAAGCGGGTGCGGCTCCCCTACGTCGACCTGCCGGGCTTCGCCGGGGGCGAGGTGCACTCGGGTGTCGCCCTGCCCCGCGATCCCATGGGGGCGGCCCGCGCGCTGCGGGCCCACTGGGGCCTCGGCACCGGGCCGATCAGCCACCTGGTGCGGCACATGGAGTCGCGGGGGATCGTCGTCGTCTTCCCCCAGGCCGACGAGGACGCGGTCACGGTGGACGCCTTCTCCACCTCCAGCCTGCCCCGGCCCATCGTCGTCCTGACGCCCAACCGCTTCGACGACGTCTACCGGCACCGCTTCACCGCCGCCCACGAGCTGGGGCATCTGGTGCTGCACGGGGACGCCGCGGCCGGGGACAGCCAGCAGGAGCGCGAGGCCGACTCCTTCGCCGCGGAGTTCCTCACACCGCGCGACAGCATCCTGCCCGGTCTGCCGGCCCGCGCGGACCTGCGGCGGCTCGCGGAGCTGCGCCGCGTCTGGGGCGTGTCGGTCGATTCCCTGCTGTATCGATGCCGGGAGGTCGGCCTGCTGTCCGACTCCGCGGCCGGACGCGCCTACCAGCGGCTCGCCGCGCTGCGCGGGCAGCCGGGTTTCGCGACCGAGCCGGTGTCGGGTTACCCCGGCGAGCAGCCGGTGCTGCTCGCGCAGGCGTTCGAGATGGCGGCGGCCGAGACCGGGCTGACCGGGCCCGCGCTGGCCCGGGAACTCGCCTGGCCCCTGACGCGCGTACGCGAACTGATCGGCCTGCCCGCCCATCGCCCCCAGCTGAGACTCGTCCCCTGAGGCCGCGTCCCGGGTGATGCCTCCTCACCCTGCGGACAGACGCTCGTTGAGGATCAGATCGAGCATGCCGGGAAACTCGGCGTCGAACTCGGGACGCCGCAGGCGGTTGAACCGGCGTGCCCCCTCGTCCCGCTGTTCGATGAGGCCCGCCTCGCGCAGAACCGCGAAGTGGTGACTGCGGGTGGCCTTGGAAACCGGCAGGTCGAAGGTGCCGCAGGCGCGCGTCCAGTCGGGCTGGCCGGCGAGTTCGCGGATGATCGCCCGCCGTACCGGGTCCGCGACCGCGTCGAGGGCGGTCTGCAGGCTCACCTCGCGCGGATGCCTGTGCACCAGACTGCGGGCACGGGCCGTGGACGCGGTGTTCGATCCCTGTCGTACACTCATGGTGTTAGACCTCCATCGAACATTTTAGATGGGAGCTCAGCGTGATCCAGCAGAACGACGCCCGATACGGCACCGCCGCGCGCAACCGGCTCGACGCCACCGGCGACCCCTCGGCCGAAGGTGCGTACGCCGCGCTCGAGACCTTCTACTACGCGCTGAACCACCGTGATGCGGCCGTGCTCCGCGAGGACTGGAGCGATCACCCGCTGGCGCAGCTCAACAACCCGCTGGGCGGCATCCTGCGCGGCGGCGACGCGATAGCGGAGCTGTACGGAAGGATCTTCGACGGCCCCGTGCGGGTCGAGGTCACGTTCGGCGACATCGTCGAGTATCTGGGCGAGGGTCACGCCGTCTTCGCCGGCCGCGAGATCGGCACGTACACCGGCCCGGACGGCCTCGCCGTGCCGCTCGCCATCCGCACCAGCCGTTACTTCCGGTACGAGAACGGCCGCTGGCGGCAGTTCCACCATCACGGCAGCATCGACGACCCCGACGCGCTTGCCGCCTATCAGCAGGCGGTGTCCGGCCGCCACGCCACTGGTTGACCACGCCGCTGGTGTCGCTCGCGACTTTCATGACCTATCTGGACAACAACGCGGTCAACGTGGCCCTGCCGACGATCCAGCGAGGTTTGGACCACGCCTGCCCCGGCGGAAGCGCGGGTCAGACGAGCGGGGTGGGGTCGGCGGGGGTGAGCAGGCGGCGGGTGGTCTCCAGCCCCCACGCGTCCAGGCCGCGCAACCGGTCGCTGGAGGCCCGCAGGCCGCCGTATCGCTCGACGGTGCGCGCCCAGTCCTCCCGCCGTTCGACCTCCGGACGGAGCATGAGGCAGTCGGGGTCGTTGATCCAGAACCTGCCGTGCTGCCACGCTCTGGCGACGGTGTTCCTGGTGGCGTTGGCCTGGCTGGGCTCGGACGGGTGCGCGCTCGGGTTCTGCCAGTACGCGGCGATGTCCGGGCCCACCCGCATCGCGTCGACCATGCCGACCGAGGGCAGGATCGGCGCACCGCACCCCAGCAGGTACGCCTCGGGACCGATCGCCTCGCGGATGAGCCGCAGGCCGTGGCGGTAGGCCTGCACGCCGGTCACGTCCTCGTGGCGACGGCCCTCCAGCGCCCCCGCGTACACGAAGTCGATTTTGAAGTAGTCGACGCCCCAGCCCCGCATGGTGCGCAGCACGTCCGCCAGGTATTCGGCCGCGCCGGGGTGGGTGAGGTCGAGCGCGGCGCAGGAGCCGCCGAGGACGTCGCCCGCGGAGACCGGGTCGCCGCTCCCGGGATCGGTGACCAGCCACTCCGGGTGTGCGGCGCAAAGGGCGCTCTCGCGGGCCACGACCATGGGGGCGATCCAGATCCCGGCGCGCCGCCCGTGCTCGCGGACGCTCCGGACCAATCCCGGCAGGTCGTCGAAGCGGCCCGAGGACGTCAGCCAGTCGCCCGGCGCGGCCTGGTAGCCGTCGTCGATCTGCACGACGTCCACCGGGACCGCCAGGTCGTCCATGGCCGCGAGGTTCTCGGCGACGTCCTCCTGGGTGACGTCGGAGAAGTACTGGTACCAGGAGCACCAGACCGTGGGCGCCGGGCGCAGGAGCACACCGGCCCGCGCGGCGAACGCGTCGCCCCAGCGGGCCGGCGCCGACTCCAGCCCGCCCTGATGCTTTAGGTGATGCACGGGGGCGTCCGACGCGATCACGACCTGACCGCCGCGCGGCCGCGCCTCGATGACGGGCACCCGGGACTCGGCGCTCGCGGCGCCGAAGACGTGGACCGGCCCGCCGTTCCCGGGATCGACGGCCAGCAGCCCCTCACCCCGGAACACGCCCTCGTCCGGTGCCGAGCCGTAGTGGCAGTCGATGACCAGCGAGTTGGGCAGGGTCACCCGATAGGGCGTCTCGGTCAGGTGAAGGGCGGCGGTGACGCTCCAGGACTGCCAGCCCTCCGCGTAGACCCGGGCCCTCGCCGGGTCCACGCCCAGGGCGGCGACGTCCTCACAGTGTGATTCCATCACCGGCCAGTTCAGCCGTGAACCGGTTAAGGGTCAAGGGCCGTTCCAGCGCGTGGACGCGTCGGGCATTGCGGCAGGCTGACCGTTCAGGCCGCGACGGCGCTCTGCACGACCTGCTCCTTGAGCGGCGCCAGGGCTCCGGCTATGGAGCCGATCGTCTCATCGTCGACGCCGCACGACTCCAACGCACCGGCGAGGTGGAAGACCACCTGGTCGAACTCCTCCGCCGTGATGCCGAGCCCGGCGTGCGCCTCGTCCATCGACCTGCCCCGATATTCCTGTGGGCCGCCGAGCGCGGCGGCGACGAAGCTGCGCTGGTGCGCCTTGAGCTTGGCCATGTCCACGCCGGTGAAATGGCTTCGCAGCATCGGGTCGTCGACGACCCGGGTGTAGAACTCGTCGACCACGGCCGCGACCGCGCCAGAACCGCCGATCCGATCAAAGATGGACGCCATACCGCTTTCCTCCCGCGCGTGCGTGACCTCGTTGTCCATGACGATGGCCACGGATCGTTACGGCCCGATGACGGGGCGGAAATACGTACGTAGCCGGGCGCTCACCCGGTCGACACGACCGAAAAGCGGCCCACGGCGGCTTCCCGCCGCTACGCGCACGCCCGTACGGCGAGGCGACCGGGTGTCGGTTGTTGCTCCAGGTAGTTGTTTAGAGGTGCCGGCCGGGGATGGCAAGGCCGCCCGCGCCGCCTTCGCCCAGATGGGCGGGGGTCAAGCTCACCCAGTTCGAGAAGATGAAGCGGTTCCTGGACTACGGCAGATCCATCGCCTCGGGTGACGACGTCGCCGACTCCTTGGGCCGAGTTATGGAGGCGGGCAGCGAGGCCACGGCGGAGAAACCGGGCAAGCACTCGGCGGAGGCCGCCACATTCGCCCTGGACGCGATCCTGGCGGCCGGCTCGTTCGGCAGCTGCCGCACACCGCCCGGGACTCCATTGGCCTCGATCGCCAAGTCCTACATCCACGAACTCGCCTCCGGCGCCCGCTTCGACAAGGCCGTGTACCGGACCTCCGGCATGACCCGGCCCGGCGAGTGGCTGCCGATCCCCGGCGTCACTCCCGCGTTCTACTTTGAGCCCGGGAGACACCTACCGTTTCCTCCAGACGTTCGCCGGCGAGGAGCGGCTCACCGACGACTTCGACAAGACCGCAGCGCCACAGGCGCCCCGCATCGCCGCGCAGGATCCTCCACCCTTCGCATGCAGGAGCGGGAGCAACCGCTCTATGGTGTGCCAATAGCCAGGACCTCCTTTCCGGCCAAAGGGTCCGTGCGGCGATCCCGCGCCTGCGGACCTCGCGTGTTCACCTCGTCTATCTCAAAAGACAACAGCTGGTAGCCGCCGCATCACAGATGTGATCGGGGGACACTGGGGGTGGCAGGACGCCCCCACGTCTGACGAAGAGGTGCACACACGATGTCCGCCGAACTCCCCCCGTGGGCCGTACGGCTCCGCGCCGAACGACGCGACCGCCTGTGGAGCCAGAAGGAGATGGCCCGCAGGCTCGCCGAGGCCGCCGACGAGGAGACCCGCAACCGCCTGCCTGCCCGCGAGACCGTCATCCGCCGGATCAAGGCGTACGAGGCCGGGCACAACGAGCCTCACGACCCCTACCGCATGCTGTATGCCCGAGCCTTCGGCACCACCGAAACCGACTTGTTCGGCTCGGGGCGGCACCCTGTTCCCTCCCTGACCAGTGCGCCCGACCCGGATCTGTATGAGCGCATCACGAAGGCGATCGAGCGCCCACAGCGCGTGGATGCCACCTCGATCGAGTGGCTTGAACGCTGCCTGGCCGAACACCGCCGTGTCGAGGACACCTTGGGAAGCGGTCCCCTGCTGCCGGTCGTACGCGCCCAGCTCGACGCGATCACGACGCTCGCGCAAGGGGCTCCGGGCCCGCTCGCCGACCGCGTGATCGCCATGCTCGGGCAGTACGCCCAGCTCATCGCCTGGATGTGCCAGGACTCCGGCGACCACGCCGCCGCGCTCGCCTGGTACGACCGCTCGCACGGCTGGGCGCTGGAGGCGGGCGACGCGGCCCTGGCCGCCACCACGCTCAACATGCGCGCTCACCTTGCCTGGGGCATCGGCGACCCGCTGCGGTGCGTACGGCTGGCGGAGGCCGCGCGCTGGCACGACGGACGGACGACTCTCGGCGTGCAGGGCATGGCGGCTCAGATGGCGGCCCGCGGCCATGCCGAGATGGGAGAGGCCGGGGCCGCGCGACGACTCCTCGGAGAGGCCGAGGAACTGATCCGGGCAGCGTGCGAGCGTCCGGAGAACGAACCGCCCTGGATGTACTTCTACGACGACGGCTGGTTCGACATGCAACGAGGAATGGCGGAACTGGTCCTCGGCGACGGTCCGCGCGCGGTGCGATTCCTCGACCGCGGACTGGCGACTCTGCCCGAGGCGTACCGGCGTGACCGTGCCTGGTTCGGGACATGCCTGGCACGCGCCCATGCCCTCGCGGGTGACGTGGAAGCCGCCGAGGATCTCGCGGTCGCCGCGGTTCCCGATGCCGTGGCCGTCAACCGTTACGCCGTTCAGGACCTACGCAAGTTGTCCGGCGCACTGCGCCCCATCCACCGGCAGAGCGGGCAGAGCATCGAGGATGCCTTGAGAGCGGCAGAGCGACAGCATCGCCTGGCGTGAAGGAGACGGAGCCCGGACTCGGGCCGGGCGCGAGGTGCCCCTGGAAGCCGACGCCGTCGATCGGCACGCCCTGAGCCTTGAGCTGCTTCACGAGGGTGTAGCACGCATCGCTCTTCGGCCCGATGGCCTCGAGGTTGTAGTCGTTCAGGTAGAGCTTGGCGTGCGGGTCGGCCTGGCGCGCCCAGCGCAGCGCGTCGGCGATGTAGCCGGGACCGAGCGTCCGGTAGAAGATCGTGTCGCGATAGGTGCCGTCCTCGTTGAACGCCTCGTTGACGACGTCCCAGGAGCAGACCTTGCCGCGATAGTGGCGGGCCTCGTTCAGGATGTGGTTCTTGAGGCGTAAAGAGACACCCGTCCGTCGAACTCCGCGTCGTACCGCTTTCGCCCGAGGAACAGGCCGAGGAACAGGCCGAGGAACAGGTCGCGGCGCGCGGGCAGGATGGCGACGTACGTCGTCCAGTCCTCGTAGTGCCAGCGGGGCGCGCAGGCGCACCCGGTGAAGCGGAAGTTGGCGAGGTATCTGCCCACCTGTCCCGGTCGGAGCGTGAACAAGTGGGAGCGGTGCCGCTGCAGGGGGTAGGCGGCGTGCGAGGGCAGGCGCTCGACCTTCAGGCCGCCGTCCGTCCGGGTCAGCAGGAGGCGCACGTCCTCCGCCTTGGCCGTCGCCCGCTCCTCGACCCGAACGCCCCCCTCGGTGTCGATCAGCACATCGTGGACGAGCGGCGTTCCCGGCGGCGACGCGGGGTGGGGGAACGCACGGCCGAGTTCGGCCCGGCGCGTGGCCTCGCGGGCGCCGCGCCCCTCCTTCGACCAACGGACGCGCACCCGCTGCACCACCACCGTCATCGCCGCCACGTCCGTCGTGTCCGCCATGCCCGTCATGGTCTCAACCGGCGACGGTGAGACACCAGCTCGGGCGCGAGGGCCGGGGCGCCCCCGGCCCTCGCGTGGTCACGGTTCCAGGCTCTCCGGGATGGAGTCGGAGCGGCCCTTCGGGCGTTCGGTGCGGCCGTGGGCGTCGTAGATCTTCACCCAGCGGATGCCCGGAAGGCGCTTGAGCGTGGGCGTGATCTCGTCGGCGACCGTGAACGCCGACCCGCCGCTACCGAGAGAACCGGTGAGCCCCACATGGGCGACCCCGTCACGGACGACGACCGAACGGACGCCGGTGGCACCCGAGGCGACGAAGCGCAGCCCCTTGGCGTACTCCGCCTGCGTCGGCCCGGCGAACAGGCGCTGGAGGGCGGCGCGGGCGGTGGACGGCGGCACGACCGGCCGTGACACCTCCGCCGTGTACGGCCTCCGCCCCGCCGCGTACGCCCGGGAGTCGAGGAAGTACGTTCTCACCGGCACGGTCCGCTGGGGCGTCTTGATGTCCACGACCACCCGGCTCGGGCGCGTGAGGGTGTAGACGCGGTAGGACGCCTTCCTGGTCAGGCCGACGCCGAACGTGAGCTCCGCCTCGAAGTCGCCCGCATTGACGACCTGGATCACGCCGGGCAGCGCGAAGGTCTCGCGAGCGGGCCCATAGGTGGGGCGCCCGCTGTTGTCGTGGCCGGTCGCGCCACCGAAGCGGAGTCCGAGGATCGCGTCGCCGGCCACCGGGACCGTGCGGCCCGAGCCGTCGGCGTTCAACCGGGACACGTAGCCGGCGTTCCGCCGCGCCGGGAGCGGCCCGCGGAACTCGAAGACGACCCGGTCCAGTCCGGGATGGTGTGAGGCGCGCACGCCGACCAGGGTCGCCACGCGCGGGGCCGCATGCGCGGCGGCGGTCGAAGGGACGGGTGTGGCAGCGGCCGGGGAGGCCGGGATCGCCAGCAGTGCGGTCGCGCTCACCAGCGGCACGGCCAACGCCGCGAGCGAGCGCCTGGGGGGCAGAAACATGAGGGCTCCTCTGCCGGGTTCCTTTTTCGCGAGTCGGGGGACCCGCGGGCGGGCGCAGGACCGGTTCCCGGGCCGGCACCCACCTGAAGTATCCCCAGGTGAACAGAGCTCGGGGACGGGACAGACCTGTCACCTTCCATCCGGCTTTTCTGACCCATTGACGGCGCAGTGGGCCCTATGTAACATCTGGGCAACCTAATGTAAAAAATTTGCAGCTCTCAATCGAGACTTTGCGGCTCCCCGCAAGTTCCGGCAGGAAGCACTGCGTCCGTGCGCCCCGCCACCGTCACCTTTCGCATGAAAGGACCTGAGGTGATGTCGGCCACGGCAGTGGGCAACCGGTCGCCGCCGCGACCCCGTCCAGCCCCGATCTTCGAAATCCCCCCACGACCGCGGATCGGACGACCCGCCGGTCGGTTCCTGCCGGACGAAGGAACGCCAATGTCGAAAACGCACGTCCCGTTATTGCGCTTGATCGCTGTGATCGCCGCGGCCTGCCTGCTCGTCGTGGCCGCACCTCTCTCCCCCGCCTCGGCCGCGGGCCCCAACCTCGCCGCCGGCAAGACCATGAAGGAAAGCGCCCACGCCGACGTGTACGGCGCGGGCAACGCCAACGACGGCAACCAGGCGACCTACTGGGAGAGCGCCAACAACGCCTTCCCGCAGTGGCTCCAGGTGGACCTCGGCTCGGCCGTCAGCATCAACCAGCTGGTGTTGAAGCTCCCCAACCTGTCGGCCTGGCAGACCCGCACGCAGACGCTGTCGGTGCTGACCGGCACCACCGACAACCCGGCCACCACGACGGTCCCCTCTGCCGGCTACACCTTCAACCCGGCCGGCGGCAACACCGTCACCATCAACTTCACCGCCACCACCGCCCGGTACGTACGGCTGAACATCACCGCCAACACCGGCTGGCCTGCCGGGCAGATCTCCGAGTTCGAGGTCTACGGCCCGGGCAACCCCGGTGGTGACGATCAGAAGCCGACAGCTCCGGGCAACCTGGCCTACACCCAGCCCGCCTCCGGGCAGATCCGGCTGACCTGGAACGCCTCCACCGACAACGTCGGGGTGACCGGATACACCGTCTACGCCAACGGCACGCAGCGCGGCACAGTGGCCGGCAACGTGCTCACCTACACCGACACCCAGCCCGACACCGCCACGGTGTCCTATTATGTGACCGCCAAGGACGCCGCCGGCAACGAGTCCGGCCCGTCCAACACCGTGACCCGCACCGGGACCGGCGGGCCGGGCGGCACCAACCTGGCGCTCGGCAAGCCGATCACGGCCAACGGCTCGGTGTTCACCTTCGTGGCCGCCAACGCCAACGACAACAACATCGGCACCTATTGGGAGGGCGCGGGCGGCAGCTACCCCAACACCCTCACCGTGGCGCTCGGCGCCAACGCCGACATCTCCCAGGTGAACGTCAAGCTCAACCCCGACAGCTCCTGGGGACCGCGCACGCAGACCATCCAGGTGCTGGGCCGTGAGCAGAGCGCGGCCGGATTCACCAACCTGACCAACGCCACCCAGTACTCCTTCAGCCCGGCCACCGGCAACTCGGTGTCCATCCCGGTCAGCGGCCGGGTCGCGGACGTGCAGCTGAAGTTCACCGGCAACTCCGGCGCACCGGCGGGCCAGGCGGCCGAGTTCCAGGTCATCGGCGTCCCCGCCCCCAACCCCGACCTGACCATCAGCGCCCTCAGCGCGTCCCCGGCCTCCCCCGTGGAGACCGACCCGGTCACGCTGACCGCGACCGTCAAGAACATCGGCAACGCCGCCTCCGGCGCGACGAACGTGAACTTCTACTTCGGCACCACCAAGGTCGGCACGGCGAACGTCGCCGCCCTCGCCGCCGGGGCGGGCGTGAACGTCTCCGCCGACATCGGTCCCCGCGACGCGGGCACCTTCCCGCTCACCGCCAAGGTGGACGAGGGCAAGTCGGTCATCGAGCAGAACGAGGACAACAACGGCTTCACCGCCGCGTCCTCGCTCACCATCCGCCCGGTGGACACCTCCGACCTGGTTCCCGGCACCACCTGGTCGCCCGGCAACCCGGCGGGCGGCGGGACGGTGACGTTCAACGTCGCGATCAAGAACCAGGGCACGGTCGCCTCGGCGGGCGGCGCCCACGGCATCACGCTGACGATCGTCAACGACTCGGGCACCGTGGTCAGGACGCTGACCGGCTCCTACAGCGGCGTGATCGCGCCCGGGTCGACGACGAGCCCGGTGAACCTGGGCACCTGGACGGCCGCCAACGGCAGATACACGGTGAAGACCGTGCTCGCCGCCGACGCCGACGAGCTGCCGGTCAAGCAGGCCAACAACACCTCCAGCCTGCCGTTCTTCGTCGGCCGCGGCGCGAACATGCCGTACGACATGTACGAGGCCGAGGACGGCGTCACCGGCGGCGGGGCGGCGGTCGTCGGCCCCAACCGGACCATCGGCGACCTGGCCGGCGAGGCGTCCGGCCGTAAGGCCGTACGGCTCACCACCACCGGCAGCTACGTGGAGTGGACGACCAGGGCCGACACGAACACGCTGGTCACCCGCTTCTCCATTCCCGACGCGGCGGGCGGCGGCGGCACCGACGCGACGCTGAACGTCTACGTCAACGGCTCCTTCCTCAAGGCGATCAACCTGACCTCCAAGTACGCCTGGCTGTACGGCGACGAGAAGGCCCCGGGCAACTCCCCGGGCGCGGGGAGTCCCCGGCACATCTACGACGAGGCCAACGTCATGCTCGGGACCACGGTCCCGAAGGGCAGCAGGATCCGGCTGCAGAAGGACGCCGCCAACACCTCCACGTACGCGATCGACTTCGTGAACCTGGAGCAGGCGACGGCGATCCCCAACCCCGACCCCGCGACGTACGCCGTGCCGGCCGGGTTCGCCCACCAGGACGTGCAGAACGCGCTCGACAAGGTGCGGATGGACACCACGGGCAAGCTCGTCGGCGTCTACCTGCCGCCGGGCGACTACCAGACGTCGGGCAAGTTCCAGGTGTACGGCAAGGCGGTCAAGGTGGCCGGCGCCGGGCCGTGGTTCACCCGGTTCCACGCGCCCTCCAACCAGGAGAACACCGACGTCGGCTTCCGGGCGGAGGCGTCGGCCAACGGCTCGGCGTTCTCCGGGTTCGCCTACTTCGGCAACTACACCAGCCGCATCGACGGGCCGGGCAAGGTGTTCGACTGGCAGAACGTCGCGAACATGACGATCGACAACATCTGGGTCGAGCACCAGGTCTGCATGTACTGGGGCGCCAACACCGACAACATCACGATCAGGAACTCGCGGATCCGTGACACGTTCGCCGACGGGGTCAACATGACCAACGGCAGCACGGACAACCTGGTCTCCAACAACGAGGCGAGGACGACCGGCGACGACAGCTTCGCGCTGTTCTCGGCCATCGACGCGGGAGGCGCCGACGAGAAGAACAACGTCTACGAGAACCTGACCGCGATCCTGCCGTGGCGCGCGGCCGGGATCGCCGTCTACGGCGGGTACGCCAACACGTTCAGGAACATCTACATCGCGGACACGCTGACCTACTCCGGCATCACGATCAGCTCGCTCGACTTCGGCTATCCGATGAACGGCTTCGGCGCGAGCCCGCCCACCGTGTTCGACAACATCTCGATCGTCCGCGCGGGCGGCCACTTCTGGGGCCAGCAGACCTTCCCGGCAATCTGGCTGTTCTCCGCCTCGAAGGTGTTCCAGGGCATCCGGGTGAGCAACGTCGACATCGTCGATCCGACGTACTCGGGGATCATGTTCCAGACCAACTACGACAGCGGCCGGCCGCAAAATCCCATCAAGGACACGGTCTTCACCAACATCTCGATCTCCGGGGCGCACAGGAGCGGTGACGCGTTCGACGCCAAGTCGGGCTTCGGCCTCTGGGCGAACGAGCTGCCGGAGCCGAACCAGGGCCCGGCGGTCGGGTCGGTGACCTTCAACAACCTCAGGCTCAGCGACAACTACCAGGACGTCAAGAACACGACGTCCACCTTCACGATCACCGTCAACCCCTGACGACGTGACGGCGCCGCCGGAGGGACGTCACTCCGGCGGCGCCTGTTTCCCAGGGGGTGTCAGGGGGTCAGGGCGTCACGAGCAGCGGGTGCCGTTCAGCGTGAAGCCGGTCGGGTTGCCGTTCGAGCCGCTCCAGGTGCCCTGGAAGCCGAACGAGACGTTGCCGCCGGCCGGGATCGAGCCGTTGTAGGACAGGTTCTTCGCGGTCACCGACGACCCGTTCTGGCTGACGTCGGCGCTCCAGTAGCCGGTGATCTTCTGGCCGTTCGGGAAGGAGAAGCCGAGGGTCCAGCCGTTCACCGGGCTGGAGGAGGTGTTGGTGACGGTGACGTTGCCGGTGAAGCCGCCCTGCCACTCGCTCTTGCTGTAGCTCACCCGGCAGGCGCCGTTGCCGTTGCCGCCGGTCGGCGAGACGGCGGGGGACGGCGAGGGGTTCTGGACCACGCCGCCGATGCTGTAGGAGAAGTTGTTCACCGCGAGCCCGGCGCCGCCCACCCAGGGCTCGAATCCGGCCTGCACGCTGGTGAGATACCACGACCGCTGACCGTAGCCCCGGTTCACCATGTCGTCGAAGAAGGTCCGTACGGCGAAGCTGAGCGAGTTCGTCGGCGAGGTGCGGACGTACGAGACGACGTTCCAGCCGGTGTTGCCGTACCAGACGTCCCAGGTCGCGCCGGCGAGGTTGACCGTGCCGACCTTCGAGCCCACGGGCTGGATCGAGCCGGTGTGGTTGAGCCAGACCATGAGCTCGGCGCCGGTGTTCTGGCCGTCCTTGCGCGCCGTCGGGTCGAACCAGATGTCGTACGCCGCGTCGTAGACCCCCGAGCCCGGGTAGCTCATGCTGACGCTGGTCTGGACCGTGTTGAACTGGCTGTTGCTGACCGCGAGGGGCAGGCCGCTGCCGCTGGAGCAGTTGGCGTAGTGGCAGCCGGCGTACACCGCGGGGTACGACCCCGGAGCGCCGTTCTGCGGCTTGTTGTGGGAGGCCTGCGTGACGGAGAAGCCGTTACCGGTGACGTTGATGCACTGCTGAGTGTCATCGCCCCAGTTGTTGTTGATGACGACGTACTTGCCGCCCTGAATCGTGGTCGAGCCGTACTTCTCGCAGATCGTCGTGTCCGCGTGCGCCGCCTGACCGACGACGAGCGACGCGGCGACCGAGCCGAGCATGACGAGGCCCGCCGTGATCATTCGCATCTTCATGTCCCGGACCATAGACATCAGGGCAAGCCGTGCGACATGGGCTGATTTGATCGACAACGTGGACGAAATCCCGACCAGCGACAATGCCCTTACTGTAAGTGAAAGTTTCACTTACACGTTCTGTCCGGCCGCCGGACACCGGCGTGCGCCACCGTGCGGCGGGGGTATGCCCGCAGGAGGAGGTGGTGCCATGTCCGTCACGGTCCGCCGTGTGTACGAGGACCCCGCACCCGGGGACGGGACGCGGGTGCTGGTCGACCGGGTGTGGCCGCGCGGCCTCCGCAAGGAGGCCGCTCACCTGGACGAATGGGTCAAGGACGTGGCGCCGTCCAGTGCCCTGCGCAGCTGGTACGGCCACGTCCCCGAGAGGTTCGGCGAGTTCCGGAGCCGTTATCTCGAGGAACTGGACGATCCCGAGCGGCGCGCCGCGCTCGATGGGCTGCGCCGGCTCATGGAAAACGGCCCGCTGACCCTGCTCACCGCGACCAGGGACGTCGAGCACAGCCAGGCCGCCGTGCTCGCACAGGTCCTGTCCGGGCCGCCCGCCTGACCTTCGGCCGCGGTCCGTGCGGCCACGCGGAGGCCGGTGTACCGGGCGGCGGGAGCGCATGCGGTGGTCCCCCTGTCAGGAGTCGTGCGGCGGCACGGAAACTGCGACGTCCACGTTCATAGGACGACCCTTTGTGTTAGCGCTAACAATCAGTCCGGACCTGCGGTGAGAGTTACGTTAGGGTCGCTCGGATTTACCGTCAAGACTATGCGGCCGATTGTTTCGGGAGAATCGCAAAAGTTTCGGCCACCCGGTGTAGCGACACGTCGGCGACGCCGCCCTTGACAGGGCCGGTACCCCTCGTCGAACCGCTTCTGCGGTCGCCGGGAAGGACGGAGGCGGAGCCGCCGGCCGGGCCGATTCTCCGACGCGGCCCTGGCAGTGGCCCTGGGCAGCGGCCCTGGCAGCGGCCCTGCACCGGAGTTTCGTCACGGTGTCAGCGTCGTATCAAGCTTCTTGTGACCAGGTTCTTGACGAGTTTCAGAAGTGAGACGTAGGGTCCGGCGTTATCAGTCGCCACGTACTACGAAACTTTCTGGCCGCGGGTACTCCCGGAGCTTTCTGGCCGATATCCAGAAGGAGCGCAGTATGAATTCGTCGATTACCGCTCACCCGCCGGTTCGCAACCGGCGCCTCCGCCGCCCGAGCCATAACCGTGATCCGCTGAAACCATAATCGTGATCGCCGCCATGACGTGCCGCCGGCGCAGGCTGTCGACCCGCTCGGGGGCGGCCGGGGGCGGTCACGGTGGCTCGGTCACCGGCCACCCGGCGTCATGCGGCGCCCATTGAGAAGTGTCCGGCGAATACCGCTCTCTTGAGCACGGCGCATCCGGATGCGTCAATCCTCGGCGAGAAAGCCCGGCCGGGTCGCCGCCGGCGACACGATCCGCGGATGACTTCCCGGCGTGGCGGAACACCGAGCACCTCGCCGGCTCCGCGGGACATCGCTCCCACCGAGTCACCGATCTATCACCCCGCATGACGCTGCGCACCGATAAGGACGCCCGGCAGGCGAGTCACGAATGCCTGGCTGTGCGCGGCCGCGTCGGCCTCACAACGTGGGACTGAAGCCGCGAGAACTCCCGGGTCCCCGCCTCCTTCCCCGGCGAGGGGCCTCGTCACCGCGCTACGAGAACGTCCGCGACAAGCCCGCCAAGCACGCGATCGCCGCCGCTCCGACTCCTGAACCCCTGACTCCTGAGCTCCTGACTTCTGCGCCCTGGAAGACCTCCCTCCGCTCCTGACCCCGAAAGGGACTTCCCATGTCACCTGTGTCGTTCCGCAGAGCCACGCCGGCCGTGCTCGCCGCGGCCATCGTTTTGACCGCCGCGGCCTGTGGAGGTGGCGGCGGCACCTCTCAACAGTCAGGGGACGGCAAGTCGTTCGAGTTCTGGTCGTTCACCGGCATCAACCAGAAGAAGACGGTCGAGGCCTACAAGAAGATCCACCCGGATGTGCAGGTGAAGCTCACCGAAGTGGGCTCCACGGCGGAGACCGCACAGGCGCTGACCACGGCACTCGCCGGTGGCAAGGTGCCCGACCTGGTGCTGATCCAGGGCGACGACCTGCCGAAGTTCCTCCAGCAGCCGCAGAACTTCCAGGACCTGCGGCAGTACGGCGCCGACAAGATGAAGGGCGACTACCTGGATTGGGTGATCAGCCAGTCCGTCGCCAGGAGCGGCGAGATCATCGGCATTCCCACCGACGTCGGCGGCATGGCGGTGGCCTACCGGACCGACTTGTTCAAGGCCGCCGGGTTGCCCACGGACCGTGAGGAGGTGAGCAAGCTCTGGCCGACCTGGGACGCCTTCATCGAGACCGGCAAGAAGTACACCGCCGCCACCGGCAAGGCGTTCATCGACAACGCCGCCACCAGTGTCTTCCTCCAGGCGGTCAACCAGGGTCCGGAGAAGTACTACGACCAGAACGGCAACGTCATCTACCGCACCAGCCCGCAGGTCAGGACCGCGTTCGACCTGGGGCTCAAGGCGATCCAGGCCGGCATCAGCGCGAAGCAGAGCTCCTTCTCCGAAGGATGGAGCGCGGGCATGGGCAAGGGGGACTTCGCGGTCATCTCCGCGCCGTCGTGGCTGCTCGGCCAGATCCAGGACAACGCGCCCGGCACCAAGGGCAAGTGGGACATCGCCACGATCCCGGGCGGCGCCGGCAACTGGGGCGGTAGCTACCTGGCCATCCCCAAGCGCGCGGCCAATCCGAAGGCCGCCTGGGAATACATCTCGAAAATGCAGTCTCCGCAGGGCCAGCTCGACCACTTCCTCGAGGCCGGTTCACTGCCCACCACCCCGTCGGTCTACCAGGACTCGAAGCTTCTGAGCCAGAAGGACCCGTTCTTCTCCGACGCGCCGATCGGAAAGATCTACACCGAGTCGCTGCTCGGGCTCAAGCCGTACGTCATCGGGCCCGACGACCCGGCCATCGGCTCGGAGTTCCTGGCCGCGATCACCAACGTCGAACAGGGCAAGGGCGATCCGGCCAAGGCGTGGGACGCGGCGATGGCCAACATCAAGACCGCGATCGGCAAGTGACGTGACCACGACGCTCAGCCCGCGGCGGACGACGCCCGAGGCCGAGACCGAGGCGCGGGTGCGGCAGAGCCTGGCCGAGCGGCTGGCGCCATACGCCTACATCGCTCCGTTCTTCCTCATCTTCGGGATCTTCGGGCTCGTCCCGCTGCTGTTCACCTTCTACGTCGCGTTGTTCGACTGGAACCCGATCGGCGAGCACGTCTTCATCGGCCTCGACAACTTCAGCCGCCTGCTCGGCGACCCGCGGTTCTGGAACGCGGCCTGGAACACGATCAGCATGTGGCTGCTGTCCACCGTGCCGCAGCTCCTGGCGGCGCTGGTGCTGGCGCATCTTCTCAACCACGCCAGGCTGCGGCTGGCGACGTTGTGGCGGATGTCGATGCTGGTGCCGTACATCACCTCGGTCGCGGCCACCACCATCGTGTTCGCGCAGATGTTCGACCGCGACTATGGCCTGCTCAACTGGCTGCTCGGGCTCGTCGGCGTGGGGCCGATCAACTTCCAGCAGTCCGTGTGGGGCAGCCACATCATGATCGCGACGATGGTGACCTGGCGCTGGTTCGGCTACACCACGCTGCTCTACCTGGCCTCGCTGCAGGCCATTCCGCGGACGATCTACGAGGCCGCGGCGGTGGACGGCGCGGGTGCGTGGAAACAGTTCCGGCACATCTCGATCCCGTCGCTGCGCCCGGTCATCATCTTCACCATCGTCACCTCCACGATCGGCGGTCTGCAGATCTTCACCGAGCCGATGCTGGCCTCCCACACAACTCCGCTCACCTGCGGCCCGATCCGCCAGTGCCAGACGCTCACGCTGTTCCTGTACGAGCAGGGCTTCGGCCAGTTCCAGTTCGGCTACGGCGCCGCCATCGGCGTCGCGCTGTTCGTGCTGATCATCGTCATCGCGACGCTCAACTACCTCCTGTCCGCCCGCATCCGTCCGGAGCGATGAATGAAGAAGGCCGACAGGGTCCGCTGGTGGACCTATCTGATACTCGCGCTGGCGACGCTGGCGTGCGTGTTCCCGCTCTACTGGATGTTCGTCGTGGCCACGACGGACACGGCGACCGCCACCCAGCTGCCGCCGGAGATCGTGCCGGGGGGAAACTTCTTCCACCTGGCCGGGCTCGTGTTCTCAACCGTGCCGTTCGTCCGTTCGATCATCAACAGCCTCGTCGTGGCCGGCACCATCGGGGTCGGGCAGGCCGTGCTGTGCTCGCTGGCCGGCTTCGCCTTCGCCAAGCTGCGCTTCCCCGGCCGTAACGTGCTGTTTCTCGTCGTCGTGCTGACCATGACCGTGCCGACCCAGCTCGCCGTCATTCCCCAGTACATGATCATTTCTCAGCTGGGGTGGGTGGACACCCTCCAGGCGCTCATCGTGCCGGGGCTGGCCAGCGCGTTCGGCATCTTCTGGATGCGCCAGCACCTGGCCACCACGCTCAGCGACGAGATCCTCCAGGCCGCCCGCATCGACGGGGCCACGTCCTGGCAGATCTTCTGGCGGATCGCCTTCCCGCTGGTCCGGCCGGCCGCGTTCGTCCTGGGACTTCTGGGGTTCGTCTTCGCCTGGAACGACTTCCTGTGGCCGTTCATCGTGCTCAAGTCACCTGAGATGTACACCGCGCAGATCGCCATCAAGGCGCTGCAGAACAGCCGGAGCATCGATCTCGGCCTGGCCATGTCCGGTTCGTTCCTGGCCACCCTGCCGCTGCTGGTGCTGTTCGTGTTCGTGGGCAGGCGAATGGTCGTCGGGATCATGGACGGTGCGTTCAAGGGCTGACCCCTCGTCCAGGGCGCGGGCGGTGACCGGACGCGAGGTCGAGCCGGACCGTCGCCGGGAGGCGGCGCAGGCCGAGCGTGCTGCGCAGGTCCGGCACGGCCTCATCGTGCAGCCGGGTGACCAGTGCCCCGAGGTCGGCCGGCTCCACGGCGGAGACGCCGAGATCGAGACGCGGGTCGTCGGAGGAGCCGCGCAGCACCGCGTGCGCCCTGCGCACCTCCGGATAGGCGCCGACCTGCGCGGCCAGGGCCTCGCTCGCGGGATGCGCGTCGACCTCGGTGACCCCGGACGTGCCCGACTCCAGGCGCAGCCGCCGCAGCCGGTCGGCCCGCAGCAGTGCCAGCAGCCAGGCCAGCCCGATGAGCGCGAGCACGAAACCCACGGCGGCAACGACCGGCCAGAACCACGGCGCCGTCGCCGCGAAGCTCCTGGTCCCGGCGTCGATCACCGGCCGTCGCGCGGCGTCGCCGCCGAAGGCGCCGAGCGCCCGCGCGAGCGCGAGACCGCCCGCGGCCAGCGGCACCAGCCCGCACAGGGCGAGCCCGACGCGGTTGCCCTTGCCTGATCTTCTCCTCACAGCCTGCCTCCTCCACGCGCTGTCCGCGGACGTTCACCGGGGTCGGGGGGCGGAGACCACGAGTCAGGACGGGCCGTGGACACGCAGGTGCAGCGAGACGCGGTGGGCGGGGGCGAGCCGGGCGAGTTCGTCCTCGACGGCCGTCCGCACGCGCTCCCCGAGCGCCGTCGTGTCGCGCAGATCGGTCCGGACCGACACGTCCGCGTGCCAGCCGCGCATGCGCGCCCGGGCCGCGCGCACGCCGTCCACCTCGTTCGCCCGTGCTCTCAGCGCCCGCGCCAGCGTGCGCCGCGGCATGCCCACCGCGAGGTTGGGGTCCCCGGTGCGCAGCGCGACCATCCGCCCCCGGCCGGGGACCGCCGCGATCAGTATCAGCGCCAGGCCGATGAGGGCCAGCGCCGAGGCCACCGCGAGGGCCCGGGTGTCGTCCCAGGCCGTGGTCTTCGCCCAATGGGCCCACTGGTCGTACGGCACGATCTTGACGGGGAGCCCCAGCAGTGCGGAGACCACGTGGACGGCGGTGAGGCCCCCGATCCCCAGCAGCGCCAGCGCGGCGACCGCGGCTGGCAGCCCACGGCTGGGCCGGAAGGCCCGGCCGGCTCCCCCGCCCGCGAACCCCCGCATCGGAACGAAGAGCGGAACCCTCTCAGACGGGCCTCGGCCTTCGGTCATCGCCCCTCCTCTGCCGGTGCCCTTGCTCGGGCACCAGCTCCACGACCTCGATGTCCACGTTCTCCACGGCGATGCCGGTGAGCTCCCGCAGCCGCCGCCGGATGTGATCGCGGAGCTTCGCGGCCAGCCGGGGCACCGGCGTCGGATAACGCACGGCCAGATCGCAGCGGACCGCCGCGACCGCGCCGGTGACCGACGCCGAGACGTGCGGCCGCCCGGTCACGTGCTCGTCCTCGCTCGCCAGCTTCTCGGCGATCCTCGCAAAGGCGCGATCCGAGACGGTCGTCGTCCCGCGCGCCTCCGGAACGCTCACTGGCGTCTCGGGTGCATCTGCGGCAGGTGTACGCCGCCTTCGAGCACCAGGCCGACGAGGAACCCCACGATGCCGAGGACCAGGACGATGATGAACGCGCTGAGGCCGCCGAAGGCCCCGACCACCCCCAGCACCGTGCCGAACAGCAGCCCCACGAGGCCCCAGAGCGGATAGCCTTCCATGATCATTCCTTCCTCTCGCCGACGTCTGTGACCACATCGGCGATCGTCACGTCCACCCTGCGGCCGCGTGCGAGGCCGCCGATCGCGTCGCGAACCAGGTCGGCGACCTCCGGCAGCGGCCTGCCGTATCGCGCGACGATGTCGACCTCGATGGCCTGGTCCCGTACGGCGACGCCCGGGACCATGCCACCGGGCAGGTGCGTCGCGACCACTCCGAACGGGCCACGGGACAGGTCCGCGACGTCGGGGCACGACAGCACCCGGTCGGCGATCCGCCGGGCGGAGATCTCGCCTTCCTCCTCCGCCGCGGCGCGCCCGTCCCGTTCCGGCGGGCCTTCCGGGGAGCCGCGCGCGGCGCCCTCGGACGCCGCGGCCCGCAGGCCGCCGCCTTCCACCCCCGTGCTCTCCGGAACGGCGCTCATTGGACCCGAGGCTCCAGGTCGGCGGACGCCTGCGACTCCTGCTGCCTCGGCAGGTAGACATCGTCGACCGCGATGTTCACCTCGGTGACCTCCAGCCCGCACATGCGCTCCACCGCGCGGATCACGTGGCTGCGCACCGCCTGCGCGAGGTCGGGGATCGCGACGCCGTACTCGACGATGAGGTGGATGTCGACGGCGGCCTGCCGCTCGCCGACCTCGACCGACATGCCCCGGGTGACGCCGTCCTCCCCGCCCAGCGCCCCCCTGATCGCACCGAACGCGCGGGCCGTGCCGGTGCCGAAGTCGTGGACTCCGTCGATCTCACGAGCCGCCATACCGGCGATCTTTGCGACCACCTCGTCGGCGATCGTGGTGCGGCCCCGCTCCGTCACCAGGCCCGACACGCCCTGCGTCCCGTGGGACCGCCCGGCTGCCGGCTCGACGGTCGCAGTCGACGTTCTGGTCTCGGTCATGTGACTCCCCCGCTTCGCCTGCGCGATTCGTACCGCTTCCCGCCGATATACGCGCCTGATACCCAATTCGCGCACAGTAATCAGCCCAGGTGGGGCGAGGTTGAGTCATCGGAGCCCCTCGAACATCCCAAGACCGGCGAGCTCGTGGAGAGCCAGGGCGGACAGCCCTAACGCCGAGATCAAGCCACACCAAAACTGTCCGGTATGTACGAGATCGAGTTTTTATGTGCAGGTCTAGGGCATTCATACCGTTCAGTCGGGTCGCAGTGCCGCGTGGCGAGCCGGGCGGACGTCCGGTCCGGCGCTTGGGGGGCGGGCCAGTAGGAGGCGCGATCATGAAAGACGGACTGAAGGTGGCTCTGGCGGTCATCGCGGGCTACTACCTCGGCCGGCATCAGAAGCTCCGTTTCGCGCTGATGCTGGCGCTGGCCATCCTCGCCTCCCGTCTGAAGGGAGGGGGAACGACGGGCGCCCTGCTCGAACAGGTCCCCAAGATCCTGGGCGGCGCCGCCCCCGACATCGGAAAGATCACCGAACGCGTGCGCGGCGACCTGCTCGACATCGGCAAGGCGGCGGCGATGCGCGCCACCAGCAAGCAGATCGACAACCTGAGCGACAAGCTGCACGAACGCGCCGAGGCGCTCCGGCAGCCCAAGGGCCGGGGCCGGGCCGCGGAGGAGGAAGAGGAAGAGGAGGAGCGGCCGGAGGAGAGCCGCCGCCGAGCGCCCCGCCGCCGCCCGCCGCGGCGCGAGGCTGAGCGCGAAGAGGCCCCCGAAGAGGCCTACGAGGAGGAAGAGGAGGACGAGGGGCCGTACGAGGAGGAGGCGGAGGAACCCGAACCCGAGGAGCGGCGCCGGCCCCGGATCCGTCCCACCCGTCCCGTGATCCGGAGGAGGTGAGACCGATGACCGAACAGACGCGGGAACGGACCCAGGCGGAACGGGTGCAGGACACACGGGCGCCGGACGAGGGAGCACTGCCCACCCAGCGACTCGGGCAGGAGTTCCAGAACCTCGCCACCGCCGTGGCCGAACGGGCCCTGTCGCGGGTCGCCGACAAGATCGACGGCCTGGCCGGTCGTCTCACCGACTACGTGGAGCACGGCGGCTCAGGGCTGTTCAGCGCGCTCACCGGCAAAGAGGGGGGCGGGCGGGAGGCCCTCGGCGGGCTGCTCGGCGGCCTGACGCGCGGCCGGAACGCCCAGGGCCTGCTCAAGTCGGCGGCCGACCGGCTCGGCGCGACGGGCGGAGGCGGCCTGCTCGGTGCTCTCACCAGCGCTCTCACCGAGAACGGCGGAGGTGGTCACCCCGTACGCGCCGCCCTCATGGCGTACGGCAAGGAGAAGATCAAGGGCCTGTTCGGCGGTGGCGGCGGGGGCAAGGGCCGCAAGGGCAAGAAGCTCAAGGTCACCAACATCGTCGAGTCGCTCGACATCGGCGCGCCGCTCCGCCTGGTCTACAACCAGTGGACGCAGTTCGAGGATTTCCCGAGCTTCATGAAGAAGGTCGAGACGGTCGAGCAGAAGTCCGACGAGAAGCTCGGGTGGAAGGCGCAGGTCTTCTGGTCCCACCGCACGTGGGAGTCGACCATCATCGAGCAGGTTCCCGACAGCAGGATCGTCTGGCGGTCGCAGGGTCCGAAGGGTTTTCCCGACGGCGCGGTCACCTTCCACGAGATCACACCCGAGATGACCCGGGTGCTCCTCGTCGTCGAATACCACCCGCAGGGGCTCTTCGAGCGCATCGGCAACCTGTGGCGGGCTCAGGGCCGCCGGGTGCGGCTCGAGTTCAAGCACTTCAAGCGGCACGTCATGACCAACGCCCTGCTGCGTGCCGACGACATCGAGGGCTGGCGGGGCGAGATCCGCGACAGCCAGGTCGTCAAGGACCACGAGACGGCGCTGCGCGAGGAGCGCGAGCGCGAGGGCGGCGAGGAGGGCTACGAGGAGGAGCCCGAGGAGTTCGAAGAAGAGGAGGGCCCGGAAGAGGAGGGCCCGGAAGAGGAGGGCCCGGAAGAGGAGGGCCCGGAAGAGGAGGGCGCAGAGGAAGAAGGCGAAGAAGAGGAGCCGTACGAGGAAGAGGAAGAGCCCGAGCGGACGCGCAGGCCCGCCTCCTCGGGCGAAGAGCCGGGCGGCCGGGCCAGGGCGCAGGTGGCCCGCAGTCGCGAGGCCGAATCCGAGGGACGTGGCCGGCGGCGTGAGGCCGGGCCGGACGAAGGCGAACGGGGCGAACGAGAACGGAACGAAGGCGGACGAGAGCGGGGCGAACGCGAAGGGGACGAAGGCGGGCAGCCCGGCGAGCAGGCACGCAGGGGCGAGGAGAAGGGCGAGAAAAGGGGCGAGGCGGGCAAGCCTCCGCGCCGTCCCCTGATCCGGCGCCGCCGTCCGTCCCAATAGCCGTTCCGCAACGACGGCCCCGCCAGCCGTTCCGCAACGGCGGCGCGACCGCCCGACACGCCGCGAACGGCCGCCGGGCGCCACAAGTGATCGACACCACGACAGGAAACCGAGGAGGGGAAGCACATGACGGTAGCCGTTCCACCAGCGGGTGGCGGCGGATTGCCGGGCCGGTCGTCAGGATCCGGTCTGGCCGACGTCATTGACACGATTCTGGACAAGGGCCTCGTCATCGACGCCTACGTACGGGTCTCACTGGTCGGCATCGAGATTCTGACCATCGACGTGCGTGTCGTCGTCGCGAGTGTCGACACCTATCTGCGTTTCGCCGAGGCGGTGAACCGGCTGGACCTGGCGTCCCAGCAGCAGGGGTTGCCCGACCTGCTGTCGAGCGCGCCCCAGAGCATCGCCCGCGGCAAGTCCAAGGGCGTCGCCCAGGGCGTGATCGAGGCGGCCGGAGAGAAGCTTCAGGACCTGCTGGCGAGCTATGCGGAGGAGGACCCCGCCCCGCGTACCCGCCGTCGTCGAAGGGAGGAAGACTGAGATGTCGGGCACCGTAAGGCAGTCCGGGGCGGGCGACCGGGCCGAGGCCCCGCAGCGCGACACGGCGTGCTACGTCTACGGGATCCTCCCCGAGGACGTGGAGATCAGCGAGGACGCCGTGGGCGTGGGTGATCCCCCCAGCCGCGTCAGGATCGTCCGGCACGGGGAGATCGCCGCTCTGGTGAGCGACGTCGACGTGGACCGCCCGCTGGGCCGGGCACAGGACCTGGTGGCCCACGAGCAACTGCTCGACGAGGCGGCGGCCGAGGTTCCCGTGCTTCCCCTGCGGTTCGGCGCCGTGATGACCACGCCCGAGGCGGTCGTGGAGGAACTGCTGGCCCCTCATCACGACTCGTTCGCGGCCGCGCTGAAGCAGCTGGAGGGACGCTCCCAGTTCGTTCTCAAGGCGCGGTACGCCGAGCAGCCGGTGCTGGTCGAGGTGCTGTCGGAGAACGCCGAGGCCAGACAGCTGCGTGAGCGGATCAGGCAGTTGCCGGAGGAGGTCACCCGCAACGAACGGATCCGCCTCGGCGAGCTGATCACTCAGATCATCGGCGCGAAACGCGAGGCCGACACGCAGGCCGTCATCGATCGTTTCGAGCCCTTCACCGCCGGCACGGTCGTCCGAGACCCCAGTCACGAGCGCGACGCGGCGCACGTCGCGTTCCTCGTGGAGAACGACCGCCAGGCCGACTTCGAACGCGCCGTCGGTGAGCTGCGCTCCGAGTGGGGAGAGCGGGTCGAGATCCGCCTGCTCGGGCCGATGGCGCCGTACGACTTCGTCACCACCTGACACATGAGGGGAGGCCGCCGTGGGGCTGATCAGCATGCTGTTCACCTGGCCGCTCGCCCCGATCCACGGTGTCATCCGGCTGGGCGAGCTGATTCAGAAGCAGGTCGAGCATGAACTGAGGGATCCGGCGGCGGTCCGGCGGCGGCTGGAGGCCATCGAGGAGGCCAGGCGCTCGGGCCAGATCTCCGAAGAGGAGGAGGCCCAGGCCGTGGAAGAGATCCTCAGGCTCATGAGCGGCCCGCAGAGGGGGTGATCGTCCCGTGCCTCCCCGGCGGAGAGCCCGGTACGACGAGGACGCCGCGGCGTACGGGCGGCGGGCCTCCTCCGGCGTGCCCGCCGAGGAGGACGGGCCGTACGACGAGGGCGAGGGCGAGCGCGAGGCGGAGCCGCGCCGGCGCCGGGCCGCGCTGAACGCGGCGTCGGTCGGCCGGCTCGGCCTGCGCTACATCGCGGATCTGACCTCCAAGGACACCGAAGGGGTCACCTTGGTGGAACCGGTGGAGAACGGCTGGCTGGTGAACGTGGAGGTCGTCGAGGACCGCAGGGTCCCTTCCACCGGCGACATGCTGTCGCTCTACGAGTGCCAGGTGGACGACGAGGGGAACCTCATGTCCTACCGGCGCACCCGGACCTACCGGCGCGGCACGGGCGCCTACGGCGGTGGGCTATGACCGATCCCCGCTCGCGTCCCGTTCTGCGCGAGTCGTACGCGCCGCCGGCCGTCATGGGCCGGGAGTCGACCAATCTGGGCGACATCCTGGAGCGCGTGCTCGACCGGGGTGTCGTGATCGCCGGCGACATCCGGGTGAACCTGCTGGAGATCGAGCTGCTGACCATCAAGCTGCGGCTGGTCATCGCCTCGGTCGACACCGCGCGGGAGATCGGCATCGACTGGTGGGAGCGTGACCCGTGGCTCAGCGGCAAGGACCGCGAACTGGTCGAGGAGAACCGCCGGCTCCGCGAGCGCCTGAACGCGGTCGAGGAGCGCCTGCTCGCCTGGGAGGAACGGACGGAGCTCGAACCGGGCGCGTACGCGGACGACCGCGACCGCCAGGGCGAGCGGCAGGGCGAGCGGCGGGGCGACCGCCAGGCCGAGGCCCGCGCCCGGCGGCTCGGCGGGCCCGGCAGAACGGAGCCCGGCCGTGAATGAGAGCCACCACACCGTGGGCGAGAGCCACCACGCCAGGGGGGAGAACCACCCCGCCGTGGGTGGTCCCGGCCAGGGGGTTTACCTGTACGCGGTGACGTCCGGCGGGGAGCCGCCTCGCGACCTGCGCGGCGTGCTGGACGGCGCGGTGCGGCCCGTGCCGTACGGCGGGCTCGTGGCCCACGTCAGCGACGTGCCCCTCGACCGGTTCGGAGAGGAACCGCTGCGCCGCTCGCTGGAGGACCTCGACTGGGTGGAGGGAGTCGCCCGCGCCCACCACCGGGTCGTCGAGGCATTGGCGGCGGCCGGGCCGACCGCCCCCGTGCGCCTCGTGACCGTCTACACCGGCGACGAGCAGGTCCGTGACCTGCTCGACCGGCGGCATGACGACTTCGCCGAGATCCTGTCGCATGTCGCGGGGAGGCGGGAGTGGGGCGTCAAGGCGTACCTGCGCCGGGGCACGCCACCCCCTTCTCCGGCGCCCCCTCCCCCGGCGGCGCCCTCGTCGGCGGCCTCGGCGGCCTCCCGGGCCGGTGGCGGCAGCCCGGGCATGGCGTACCTGCGCCGGAAGAAGGAGAACCTGCGCGGCAGGGAGGATCTGTGGCGCGCGGCGGCCGAGCTGGCCGAGCACCTGCACGCCGAGCTGGGCCAGGTCGCCGTGGCGAGTTACCGCCACCGCCCGCAGGACCCCCAGCTGTCCGGGCGGAGCGAGACGATGGTGCTCAACGGCGCATACCTGGTGGATCCGGCCCGCGAGGAGGACTTCGCGGCCGTCGTCAGCGGTTTTCGCGACCGGTTCCTGGACGTGGAGCTCACCGGGCCGTGGGCGCCCTACTCCTTCACCTCGATCGACCTCGGGGCGAGCCGGGCCGGGGGCGTGCGATGACGCCGGGAACACCGGCGTACCTGCCGGAGCGACCGCGGGGGGCGGCCCTCGCCGCCGAGGGCCGCCTGCCGCCCGAGCGGGTGGCGCTCGTCGATCTGCTCGACCGGCTGCTCGCGGGTGGTGTGGTGATCACCGGCGACATCGTGCTGTCGATCGCCGACATCGACCTCGTCCGCATCTCTTTGCGGGCGCTGCTCGGCTCCGTACGCGGCACCGAGCCGTTCGACCCGCTCGGCGAGCCGTCGCGTCCGGGAGGCGGGCCGTACGCGGAAGGCGGGCGGGCCACGGACGATGGCGGCGGCGGCAGGAGGGAGAGGGAGGATGACCGGTGGTGAGGCCAGGAGCTCTCCACGGGACACCGCGGCGGGCCCCTGGCGGCTGGGCGTGGAGACCGATGCGGGCGGCCCGAACCAATGGGAGCAGGACCAGTGGGAACAGGGCCAGTGGGAGCGGGACCGGCGGGAACCGAACGCGGAAACCGGGAGGGGCGGCCCCTGGCGGCTGAACACCGACCCGGAGGCGGTGCGGCGTGACCTGAGCCGCCTCGTGCTGACACTCGTCGAGCTGGTGCGTCAGCTCGTGGAACGGCAGGCCATCCGGCGGATGGATCAGGGCGACCTGTCCGACGAGCAGGTCGAGACGCTCGGCCTGACGTTGATGCGCCTGGAGGAGGCCATGACCGAGTTGTGCGAGCGGTTCGACGTGTCGCCGTCCGAGCTCAACCTCGACCTGGGGCCCCTCGGCACGCTGCTGCCCACCGACGGGCCGTGAGCGCGGCGTGTGCGCCCAGGTCACAGGGGCAGACGGAGGAGATCGATCGGGGCCGGAAGGAGAGGTCATGAGTGTCGTCGGCCGGGACGAGGTCCGGGCGCTGCTGGAGTCGCCGTCGCCGGACGCGACGTTGGTGCTGGTGGGTGGGCGGTGCGAGGTCGTGCCGGAGGAACGGGCCGAGGGCCTGGTGATCGCCAGCCGGCGTGACCTGCGAAGCCTGGTGGGAGACGGCCCGGTGGACGACCGGCGGCTCGGCGAGCTCGCGGACCGGCTCGACACCGTCGCCCGCGACCTGGGGGCCTGACCGGTCGACCGGCGACCCCGCGGCGCTGGGGGGAGCGTATGGGGAAGTTCGATGCGTCCGCGTACGGACGGACGATCGCGGACATCTACGACGAGATGGTGGGCCATCTGCCCACCGGCCCGGCGGTCGAGCGCGTCTCGCGACTGGCCGAGGGAGGGCCCGTCCTGGAGTTCGGGATCGGCACCGGCAGGCTGGCGCTCCCTCTGGCCGCCCGCGGCGTGACCGTCGCGGGTGTCGACGGGTCGCCCGACATGGTGGCGGTCCTGCGGGACAAGCCCGGCGGAGACCTCATTCCGGTGACCGTGGGCGACTTCTCGGAGGTGCGGGTCGAGGGGCGGTTCGCGCTCGTCCTGCTGGCCTTCAACACCGTCTTCGCGCTGCCCTCCCAGGACGCCCAGGTGCGGTGCTTCCGCAACGCGGCGGCCCATCTGCGGCCCGGAGGGCGTTTCGTGGTCGAGGCGTGGGTGCCCGACCCCACGGCCTTCCGCGACCGGACGTCGCTGCGGCTGCTGTCGCTCGGCGAGGACGAGGTCGTCGTCGAGGCCGCCCGGCTCAGCCCGGCCGAGCAGTTCATGCACACGACGAAACTGCGGATGACGGCGGACGGCCTGCGGTTGCTGCCGGCCGACCACCGCTACGCCTGGCCGTGCGAGCTGGATCTGATGGCCCGCCTCGCCGGGATGGAGCGGGAACACCGCTGGGCCGACTGGTCCGGCGCTCCGTTCACCGACGACAGCCGGGCCCACGTGTCCGTCTACCGCCTGCTGGAGAGCTGATGCAGTTGCCCGCGCCCCGAGGCCCGCTCACCGACCGGCTCTTCGCGGAGCTGGCCCGGCCGCCTCACGCTTTCGGCCCGCCGCCCGCCGATCCACGAGACGACGAGGAGGACGCCCAGCTCGCGCTGTTCGTCTGTTACGAGCTGCACTATCAGGGCTTCGACGGCGTCGACGACCGCTGGGAGTGGAACCCGTCGGTGCTGGCCCTCCGAGAGCGCCTGGAGGGGTGGTTCGAGCGGTGGCTGGCCCGGCGCGTGCCCCGCCCGCCCGCTCCGCCGCCTCGGCAGGTGCCCCGCGCCCTGGCGGCGCTGGTGGCGTCCGAGGACGGCCCCTCCCTGTCGGCGTACCTGCGTGGCAGAGCCGACGTGGAGCAGTTTCGCGAGTTCGTCATCCACCGGTCGATCTACCAGCTGAAGGAGGCGGACCCCCACACGTGGGGCATCCCGCGCCTGCTCGGCCGGCCGAAGGCCGCGCTGGTGGAGATCCAGTCCGACGAGTACGGCGGGGGCAGGCCCGAGCGCATGCACGCCGAACTGTTCCGCGCGACCATGCGGGGCTTCGGCCTCGACGACTCCTACGGCGCCTACCTTGGCGTCGTCCCCGGTGTGACGCTGGCGATCAGCACAGTGATGTCGATGTTCGGACTGCACCGCCGCCGCCGGGGCGCGCTCCTCGGGCACCTCGCGGCATTCGAGATGACCTCGTCGCTCCCCAACCGCCGCTACAGCCAGGGGCTGCGGCGGCTGGGCGGCGACGCCGGCACGCGCCGCTACTACGACGAGCACGTGCAGGCCGACGCCGTGCACGAGCAGATCGCCGCGCACGACCTGTGCGGCGCGTTCGCCGCGGAACATCCCGATCTGGCCGGCGACGTCCTGTACGGCGCCGCCTGCGCGCTGACCCTCGACCGGCTCTTCGCGGAGCACCTGCTGGGCCGCTGGCGGGAGGGGCGCACCTCCCTGTGGGAGGCGCGGTGGCGGGCGGACGCCGAGGTGACGGCCCGATGACCACGCTCGGCCGGCACCCGGCGGAAGCCGATCGACCGGCATCGCCGCCCGGCGGGGACGCGCCCGCGATCAGCTACGTGCTGCCGCTGCGCTGGCACGACGACGCCGGGCTGGCGGAGCTGACCGGCTATCTGCGCGCCCTGGCCCGGCACGCCCGGATCGTGGTGGTCGACGGCTCACCGCCGCCGCTGTTCGAACGGCACGCCCGCCTGTGGTGCGGCATCGCCGAACACGTGCGGCCCGACGACGACCTGACGGTCGCGAACGGCAAGGTGGCCGGTGTGCTCACCGGCATGCGCCGCGCCCGGAGCGAGCACGTCATCATCGCCGACGACGACGTGCGCTACGACGCGGCCGCGCTCGCCCGGGTCGGCGCCCTGCTGGAGCACGCCGACCTCGTCCGGCCGCAGAACCACTTCGACCCGCTCCCCTGGCACGCCCGCTGGGACAGCGCCCGCAGCCTGCTCAACCGCGGCCTCGGCGCCGACTACCCGGGGACCTTCGGCGTACGCCGCTCCACGTTCGAGAAGATGGGCGGCTACGACGGCGACGTGCTGTTCGAGAACCTGGAACTCATCCGCACCGTCCGCGCATATGGCGGCCGCGAGGTCCGCCCGCTCGACCTGTACGTGCGGCGCCTGCCGCCCGGCACCCGCCGCTTCTGGTCCCAGCGGGTCCGGCAGGCGTACGACGACCTGGCCCAGCCCGCGCGGATGGCGGTCTTCCTCGCCGTACTGCCCTGCGTGGGCGCGGCCGTGTGGCGGCGCCGGCCGGGCTTGGTCGCGGCGGGCGCGGCGGCGGCGGTCGGCCTGGCGGAGATCGGACGCCGCCGCGCCGGGGGCCGCCGGATCTTCCCCGCCACCGCCGCCCTGTTCGCCCCGATCTGGGTTCTCGAACGCGCCACCTGCAGCTGGGCGGCCCTCTTCGCCAGGCTCGTGCTCGGCGGCATACCGTACGCGGGGCGGCGCCTGCGGGTGGCCGCGCACTCGACCCGCCGCCTCCGCCGCCGGGCACTCTCGCCGGCAGCCCGGCCCGGCGTGCTCGCCTGGCACCGCGGTGTCCACTGAGCGAGTCGGTCACCGCCAGAAAGCGTGGGCGGCGCCGGTCACCGCGGTGCACCTCAGCCGGGACGGCCACTGCCATGAAGCTCGGGCGGAGCGGCCGGCACTGCCACACAGCTTGGCCGAGTCACACCACCGCCACACACCTTGGCCAAGCCACCACCGCCACACACCTTGGCCAAGCCACCACCGCCACACACCTTGGCCAAGCCACCACCGCCACACACCTTGGCCAAGCCGGTCACTGCGCCGGAAGGAACCTCCGGTCCTCGCGAAGCCCGCTCCGCTGGGCCTTCGCTCCGGTCCTCGCTCCCTTCCGCTCCGCTCCCTCAGACTTCCGCGAACAGATCATCGTCAGCCCGGCGGGTCGGGTTCGCTGGAGGCCCGGAAGCCGACCGCCTTATGGGAGCCGTCGCAGAACGGCTTGGTCGAGGATCGGCCGCAGCGGCACAACGCCACCGTGGCCCTGCCCGGGTCGATACGCCGCCCGTCCTGCGTCAACAGCGTGAACGGCCCGCGCACCAGCAGCGGGCCGTCCTCGCAGGGCGTCACCGTGACCGCCGTCACCGCGGCCGGGTCCTCCGCCGAGTGCTCCATTGGTGCAGCCTGCCCGGCACGGTGACGGCGTAACACGTGGTCAGCGACGCATGATCAGTCCCATCTCGCGCAGTGGGCGGAGGGGCTGAAGGCCCAGCAGCCGGTACGGCCGGCATCTGCCGGTTCGTCCGCCGCGAACGCGTACGCCGCGAACGGCGCCCTGAACGCGCCCGGGACGCCCGACGGGCTGGGCAGGGCCGTTTTCGCCGTCGGCGGGGCGAAGGCCCATCGCGGCGTCGCCGTGCCTCCTGACGGTTCACCGCCCGCGAGCGCGGACGGCTGCCCGGACGTACGGCTCCGCCAGGGCGCAAGGCTCCAGCAGCCGGCCGCGTCGTCGTCCCCGCACCGATGCTGTGTATGGGCGGCCAGCGGCGGCAGCGGCACGTATCCCGGGATCACGATCGGCGTCGTCGGCGGCTGTCCGGCCGTGGGAGGCGGCGCCGCCGCGGACCGGCTGCCGAGCGACGGCGCAGAGGACACCCACAGCGGGCTGTCCGGAGACGTCGGCACGGCCGTGGGAAGCGTGGGATCCGTGGACGCCACGGGCGGAGGAACCACCCATGGCGGCGTCGCCGCGCCGGACGCCTCCGGGACGACGGGCGGCGTCGCCGTTGGCGGACTGACCGGCGGCGGAGCGACCGGGGGTGACGCCACGGCGGTCGGTGGTACTGCGGTCGGTGGTACTGCGGGCGGCGTCGCAGGAGGCGGAGAGGCGGCGGGAAGCGCGGTCGAGGTTACGGTCGCGCTCGGCTTCGGCTCCGGAGGCTGCTGCGTCGGCTTGTCCGCCGGCGTGCCCGTGGGCTTGTCCGTCGGCTTCGGCTGCGTGGTTGGCTTGTCCGTCGGCGTGCCCGTGGGCTTGTCCGTCGGCTTCGGCTGCGTGGTTGGTTTGTCCGTCGGCTTCGGTTGCGTGGTCGGTTTGTCCGCCGGCTTGGCTGTAGCCGTGGAGCCCGGGCCGGGTGAGAGGCTCACCGAGATGGTCGTGCTCGGGGTGGCCTTCGGTGTCGCCGTGGCGGTCGGCCCGCTGCTCGGCGTGGGCGCGGCCCCGCCGCTCGTCCCGGGTGCGGGGGTCGTGGATGCGGGGGTCCTGGGTGCGGGGGTCGTGGCTGCGGCGGTCTGGACCGTCGCCCCCGGCGTCGCCGTCGCGGTGGGGCCGCTGCTCGCGGTCGGCACCGGTGCCCCCTGACCGCCCTGGCCGGGGGATGCGGCGGGGGATGCGGTGACGCCACCGCCGGCCGTCGGCTCCGGTGTCGACGGGGCGCTCGGCCCGCCGTTCGGCTCCGGCTTGCCCTGCACGCCCGGCGCGGACAGCGCCCTGGTGTTTGCGCCGCCGCTCGCGGTCGGGAGGGGCCCCTGTGGAGCTGACGACGAGGACACGGGCGGCGTCGCCGTGCCGCCGGGTGTGGACGGCGACGGAGCGGCCGGAGGAGGGGGCGGGGCGGAGTCGGCGACGCGACGGTGCTCGGTCGTGTGATTGGAGGTGCCGGCCTGCCGTTCACCGCCGAGGTGGCGTGCGGCGCCGGCCTGCCGCTCACCGCTGGTGCGGCCGGACCCGTGGCGGCTGTGATCACGGGCATCGCGAACCGTCCAGTCGCCGACGACGCCGCTGCGGCCCTCGCGGCCCCGATCACGCGACTCGTGGGCCGTCCGGTCCCGGGTGGAAGCGCCCCCCGAGCCGGATGTGGTGGCGTCGGACGACCTCGGGGGCGAGTCCGCCGTGTTCCGCGACCTCGCGGACGAGCCATCAGGGCTGTCGGCGGAGTCCCCTGCCTTACGGGACGAACCGCCTGAGGAACCGGAGCCGGCCCTTTCCGCCGCCTGTCTGCGGGGTGCGGTGTCATCCGGCGCGTTCGCGGAGTCGCTGTCACCCGCGCTATCGGGTGCGTTCGCGGAGTCGTCCCGCGCACTGTCACCCGCGCCATCGGATGCGTTCGCGGTGCTGTCCGGCTCGTTCGCGGTGTCATCGGAGGCTTCGTCATTCGTCGAACCGGACGAACCACCCGCGTCGCCGGACGAGTCCCGCGCCGCGTCCGACACACGGTCGGAACCACGCGGGAGGTGACGGGTCGCACCGGGCGGGCGGCCGGGCGACTCATGGGCCGCACGGGACGAACCGCCGGAGGAACCGGAGCCGGCCCTTTCCGCCGCCTGTCTGCGGGGTGCCGTTTCATCCGGCGCGTTCACGGAATCGTCCCGCGCGCCGTCATCCGCGCCGTCCGAGCCGCCGTACGAGGACCGTGATTCCGTATCCGGCGCCGAATCATCCGACGAGGCGTCCACGGGGTCGTTGGAGGTGGAGGCGTCCACGGGGGCGGCGCCTTCTACCGTTGGGGGGGCGTCCCAGCCGGGCTCGGCCACGGCGGCCCAGGGCTGTCCGGCCACGGCGCCGCCGGTGGCGGATACCGCGGCCAGGAGCAGGCCGGAGACCAGAGTGGTGCGCCGGGAGGACTTTCGGGGGGTCATTGGAGGGCTCTTCCTCGATCTAGGGAGTGGGCCGGGGACCAATGAGGGACTTCCAGCCCGCCGCGGCGAACTCGGGCGTCCCTGGGAGAGCGGCTGCGGGCACGGACGGGGGCGTCGGGTCGGGGATGTTCACCCAGTCGCCCTTGTCCGCACCGCGCATGTCGGGTTTCCACGCCATCAGCAGGCTCATGGCGTAGGGGCTGGAGTAGACGGGGCCGGTGGCACCGGCGCCCGTGGTCGCGGTCACCTGGACCAGGACGGAGACCTGCACCTGGTCGTCGGAGCGGACCTTCCACTGAACGCCGATCGTCTGCGTCCGCAGGGCCGCCCCGGCGGGCAGGTCGCCTTCGGCGGGAAGGCCGAGGGTCTCCCGCCAGCCGCGTACGGCGTCGCGGGCGCCCTCGCGCGCGGCCCCACGCTGGTCCGGCGGGGCGTACAGCGCGGCCGCCTGTTCCGCCTGGCCGACGTCGAGCGTCCAGGCGGCCTCCAGGGCGGCGGCCGCCGCGGACGCCGCCCCGATCTCGGTGTGGGGGAACCCCACGGGATAGCCTCCGTCACCCTCGTGACCGGTGGGCACCGCCAGCGCGACGGACGGCGCGGCGACGCGCACCGGTGTGGGAGGCGGCGCCTCCGCCCGCCGCGTCTGCAGCACGATCACCGCGACGGCGATGACGGTGACGATCCCCGCGATCGCGACGACCAGGTGCCGGGGGTCCCATCGCCGCGGCGGTCCCAGGTCCCAGTCGAGCGCCGGATCGGGGATGACGGAAGGTCCCACTACTTGCTCCGGTCCGGTCGCTGCCCGAACGCCTGCCCGGCGGCCGCGGCCAGGCGCAGGTACGCGCCGCGGGTGGTGGGCCGCAGCCGGGCCAGGTCGACCTCCGCGCCCTCCTTCAGATGCGGGTCGAACGGGACCCGGACCACGGTGCGACAACGTCCGGCGAAGTGACGTTCGAGCAGGTTGACGTCGACGTGCGACTTCGGCTCGACCGCGTTCAGCACGACGATGGCGTTCTTGACGAGGTGGCCGTGGCCGTGGGCGGTGAGCCAGTCGAGGGTGGCGGCGGCCGAGCTCGCGCCGTCGACCGCGACCATGGTGACCAGCACGATCTGGTCGGCGAGCTCCAGTGTGGCGCCCATGGCGCCGTGCAGGAGCCCGGTGCCGCAGTCGGTGATGCAGATCGAGTAGTAACGCTCGATCAGGTTGGCGACCGTACGGTAGTCCTCGGCGTTGAACGCCTCGCTGACGGCCGGGTCGGTGTCGGAGGCGAGCACCTCCAGCCGCGCGGACGACTGTGAGGTGAACGCGCGGGCGTCGGCGTAGCGCACGATGTGCGGCGCCTCGGCCAGCAGGGTCCGGATGGTCGCCGCTGTCTCCGACTTGACCTTGATGCCGAGCGTGCCCCGGTCGGGGTTGGCGTCGATGGCGATCACCCGGTCGCCGCGCATCGAGGCCAGCGTGTTGCCCAGCGCCGCCGTCGTCGTGGTCTTCCCCACCCCGCCCTTGAGGCTCATGACCGCGATCCGGTGATGACCGCTGGCGACGGGCGTCTGGGCCTGGGCGATCAGCGTCCGGCGTTCCAGCTCCGCCGCCGACTCCGACGGGTTGATCCGGCCGCCGGAAAGCTGGTAGACGAGCCGCCGCCAGCCGCCGGTGGGCTCCACGCGGCGGTTGATCAGCAAATGTTCGGCCGTGAGAGGCACGCTCTCCGGGAACTGCTCGGCGGGAGTAGGCACCGAAGTATGGATCTCGGTCATTGTCGGGTCCTTTCCCCGAGGACGGGAGGAAACGGGGGTTATCAGCAGCTGCTCCATCGCACGGTGGCGGTGCCGTCGCCCTTCGGGCCGTGCAGTTCGAGCGGCGCCGTCACGGGTGAGGGGACCCCGCACCAGTAGCGGACGCGCAACGCGCGCACGGTGAGCACGTCGGTGTGCCCGGGCTTGAGCGTTCCGCTGGACGGCTCGACCAACAGGCCGGGAGCCGATATCCGCCATTTCACGGGTTTTCCTGATGTCGTCGAAAGAGAGAGGGTGCCTCTTCCGAACGCGTCGAGTGTGATGACGGACGGCGCCTGCACGCCCCAGGCCCCCATCAGGAAGGCCCCCGGGGATGCGGAGACGTCCGGAGTGACGCCCTGTCCATTCGTCTGTGCGGCGCCTCCGGCAGCGGCGGTCGCGGTCACCGTGACCTGCGGCGCGCCCGAGGCCCTGCCCTCCGCGGCATCACCCGCCGCCGCACCGCCCGTCGCGCCGGCCGCCGAGGGGTTGTCGGCCGTGCGCGCGGGATCGGCGGACGCCTGCGCGACGCCCGCCTCGAGCGACCCCTTCTGCGACTGGGGAGAGGGGGCGAAGAGGTTGATTCCCATCACGGTTCCGGCCGCCCCCGCGACGACCACGATGACGATTCGCAACGCGGTCGCTCGCAGCAGCGAGCCGACCCGCGCAAGGATCTCCACGATCCTGATCTGCGTACCTGCGAGCGGCCTGTGGGGAAGGTCCGCCTCGCCGGGCGCGTCGGCGACGTCGGCGGCCGGGACCGCCTCGGCGGCGTGCGCCAGGGCCTCCCTGGCCCTGATCTGCGAAAGCAGCGCGTTGTAGAGAGGCGTGTCCTGCCCGGGCGGCAGACTCGGCGCGGTCGCCTCGGGTGCCGCGTGCGCGGACGGCCCCGGCGACGGGGCGGGCCGTCGCGTGCCGCGCGACCTGGACGTCCCGGACGGCCACGGCAGGCTCGGCTGCGTGTCCTCCTGGGAGATGGCCCGCGCCGGAGGCTCCGGCCGCTCGGGCCCGCCACCGGCCGACACGCCGGAAGACGTGTCTTTCTTGTCCGCTCTGTCCTGCCGCGACGGCGTGGCGGACTCCGCACGGGGCGCGGGCAGCGACAGGCCGGAGTCGGGTGGCACCAGCGGCGGCACGGGCGGCGTCCTCGGCGCCGGGGGAACCGTACGGGGCGACGGGACGGACGGCTGCGGGGATCCCTGGGCCGGAACGGCCGGGTGGCCGCGGGACTCCCGCGGCACAGCAGGAGGCGGCGCGGGGGCCGCCGGTGCGGACGCGGTGTTCACGGGAGCGGCGAGGGGCATGCCGAACGACGAGGGAGGCCGATGCGCCGCCCGCTCCGCCCTGGCGGGCCTGGTCCTGTTCAGAGCGTCCAGGAGTCGCTGCCTGGTCTCGTCCGCGAGGTCGGCGACCGGGGGGCGGGAGAGGATCTGCGGAACGGTGTATCGGATGTTGATGGGCCGCTTGCACACCACGCAGGTCACGATGTGCCGGAGCAGGGCCGTACGGGCGGCGCCGAAGTCGGCCGCGTCACCGTGCCCGTCCGGGAAGACGGCGGCGGCCAGCGGACCGAGCTCCGGGCAGATCGGCCGGCCCCGGGCGAGGCCGTCCAGGCCGCTCACGAGGATCTCCACCACGTCCTGGGTGCGCGCGATGAGCCTGCCGGCCTCCTTGAGCGGCAGGGCGAGCACGTACACGAGATCCCGCAGCGGGAGTTCGTGGCGGTAGAGCAGGCGCAGCGTCTCCGCGCCCAGGGGGTCCGCAAGGTTCCACGCCCGCCGCACCGCCCCCTGGTCGGGTCCTCCGGGACCGGACGCGGGCAGGAAGCCCCGTCCCGGGCCGGTGGCGCACTCACGGCGCAGCGCGGACAGCAGCCAGGCCCGGTCCGAGACGTTCTCGGGGCGTTCGCGGGCGGCGCACGACTCCAGCGCGGCGATCACCGCCGTGAGCATGGGGGCGGATTCGAGGTGACAGGCGGCGTAGTCGACGAGGTGGGCGCCGTGCTCGTCCACCCATGCCATCCCCTGACCGGGGTCGAGCGTCACATTCCCGGCGGGCGGGTTCATGCGCACCGGATCAGGGTGAGGACGGCGACAACGTCATGTTCGGCCAGAGCATCACTGCGACTTGGGTGTCGCACTTGCCTAACTGGAAATCTTGATGCATACCGATACATAGAACGAGATCTTAGACTGACTGCGATGTGTTGGGAAGGAAAAGAACCATAGAAATCCTGAGTTGAGGATAAGCCGCAAATAACGCCTATATGGCCATCCGAAACGGACCCAGCAGCGGCGCCCGTTAACACATACGGACCTGTCTGGAGAAGTCGCGACTCTTACCGTTCTGATCTTCCAAATACCGGTATGACCTGGGCTTATATTCCGCTTCCACGCGCCGGGCGCATCGGCGGTGGAACGGTTTCCCCACCTGGCTTTCGATCCGTCACCTGACCGCCACATCTGATATGAATAGCTTTCATATCCCCGGGGAATAATCAGCGATCCACGCTTTCCCGACATTACAGCACGCGCACGTCCGGTCTCGGCGTGAAGCAGCCTCTCCGCACCGCGAAACGATCTCGCGCGATTTACTCCGGAAGGCGCAACCAACGGCGTGATCGACGGCGAAGAGGTACGCGTGGACACCGTCGTCGTGCTGTTCAACCGGGACCTGCGAATTCACGATCACCCAGCGCTCTCCGAGGCGTGCGCCGTGGCCCGGCACGTCGTTCCGTTGTTCGTGTTCGATCCCGCGATCGCCGCCCGGCACCGCCGTGATTTCCTCCACGCGTCCCTCCACGACCTGCGGTCGTCCCTGCGCGGGCTCGGCGGAGACCTCGTCGTACGCGACGGGGACCCGGTGGCCCACGCCGTACGGGCGGCCGGGGAGACGGGCGCGTCGGCGATCTGGGCGAGCGAGGACGTCAGCCCGCTGGCACGGCGGCGGGAGCGGCGCCTGGCGGAGGAGTGCCGGGCCCATCGACTGGAGTTCCGCCTGTTCCCCGGCGTGACCGTGGTGCCCCCCGGCGCGCTGCGACCCGGGAGCGGGAGCCACTACCGGGTCTTCTCGCCGTACTGGCGGGCCTGGTCGGCCACCGCGAGGCGGCCGGTCCTCGGCGCGCCCCACCGCCTGTGCCTGCCGCCCGGCGGCCGCGAATCCGGCATCGATCCGGGCGTCCTGCCCGAGGCGCCCCCCGAGCCGTACGGGATCGTGCGGGGCGGGGAGAGCGAGGCGCGGCGGCGGCTGGAACGGTGGGTGGGCGACGGCCTGGCCTCCTACGCCGGCACGCGCGACCGGATGGCGGGACGCACGTCGATGCTCAGCGCCTACCTCCACTTCGGCTGCGTGTCACCGGCGGAGGTGGTCGACCGGGCCTGTGAACGGCCGGGCGGCGAGGAGTACGTCAGGCAGCTGTGCTGGCGCGACTTCCACTACCAGGTCGTCAATGCCTTCCCGGAGATGGGCCGGCGCGACTACCGGCAGAGGGACGTGCGGTGGCGGCGCGACGAGGAGGTGGAGGCCGCCTGGCGGGAGGGCGTGACCGGGGTCCCGATCGTGGACGCGGGGATGCGCCAGCTTCGCAGTGAGGGCTGGATGCACAACCGGGTGCGCCTGGTCACCGGCTCCTACCTGACGAAACGGCTCGGAATCGACTGGCGGGCGGGGCTTGAGCACTTCGCCGAGTGGCTGCTCGACGGCGACATGCCCAACAACTGCGGCAACTGGCAGTGGGTCGCGGGGACGGGCAACGACACCCGGCCCTACCGCACGCTCAACCCGCTGCGGCAGGCGAAGAGATTCGACCCGCAGGGGGAGTACGTGCGGCGCTACGTCCCCGAGCTCGCGGCGCTGCCCGACGACCTTGTTCACGAGCCCTGGAAGGTACGCGGCGGGGTGCCGGGCTACCCGTCCTCGCCCCTCGGTGGTGAGCTCAGATCATGACGGCCGTTGCGCTGCGTCGCCGCCCATTCGTCGTCGTTCTCGGCGGCCGGACTGTCCCCGCCGCATGATTCCCCTGGGTGCACGGCCCGGCCTCACCGGCCGGGCCGTAGGCCGTCGCTGTAATTTGAAGTGTGGATCCACGCAGACGGGTGCCCCGCACCGACGCCGTGCTGGCCGATCCGCGGCTGGCCGCCGCCATCGGACGGCTGGGCCGTCCGGTGGTGAAGGACGCGGTCGCGCGGGCGCAACAGCGGGTACGGCAGGGCGAGATCGACCCCGAGGACGTCGCGGACGAGGCGCTGGCGGAGCTGCCGCACCACGCGACGAGCCTGCGACGTGTGATCAACATGACCGGCGTGCTGCTCCACACGAACCTGGGCCGGGCGCCGCTGTCCCCGGCCGCCGTCGAGGCGGTGGCGGTGGCGGCGGGGGCGACCGACGTGGAGTTCGACCTGGCCACGGGGGCGCGGGCGCGCCGGGGACGCGGCGCGGCCGAGGCGCTCGCGCGGGCCGTGCCCGCCGCCGAGGCGGTCCACGTGGTCAACAACAACGCCGCCGCGCTCGTGCTCGCGGCCACCGCGCTCGCCGCCGGGCGGGAGATCGTGATCAGCAGGGGCGAGCTGGTCGAGATCGGCGACGGCTTCCGCATCCCCGACCTGCTCGTGTCCACCGGCGCACGGCTGCGCGAGGTGGGCACGACCAACCGCACCAACCTGGACGACTACCGCCGGGTGATCGGGCCGGAGACGGGGTTCGTGCTCAAGGTCCACCCGTCGAACTTCCGGGTCGAGGGTTTCACCGGCGCGGTCGGGGTGGCCGAGCTGACCGGGCTGGGCGTGCCCGTGGTCGTTGACATCGGGTCCGGGCTGCTCGACCGCGATCCGCTCCTGCCCGAGGAACCCGACGCCGCGAGCGTGCTGCGGGCCGGCGCCGGCCTGGTCACCGCGAGCGGCGACAAGCTGCTCGGCGGCCCGCAGGCGGGCCTGTTGCTCGGCCGCCGCGACCTCGTCGAACGGCTCAGGCGCCACCCGCTCGCTCGCGCGCTGCGCGTGGACAAGCTGACGCTGGCCGCGCTCGAGGCGACGTTGCGCGGCCCGGAGCCCCCCGTACGGCAGGCTCTGCACGCCGACCCGATAATCCTCGGAGAGCGGGCGGAGGCGCTGGCCAAGGCGATGTGCCAAGCGGGAGTGGACGCGGCCGCCGTGCCCGCGGAGGCGACCGTGGGCGGAGGCGGAGCCCCCGGCGTGTGCCTGCCGAGCGTGGCCGTGAGCCTGCCGGAACGGCTGGCCGTTCCGCTGCGGCGGGGCGAGCCTCCCGTCGTCGGCCGGGTCGAGGGGGGCCGCCTGCTGCTCGACCTGCGCGCCGTGCCGCCGGACCGGGACGGCGAGGTCCTCGACGCCGTCCTGGAGGCCGCCCTGAAGACGGCCCTGAAGACGGCCCGGAAGGCGTCCGGCCGATGAGCGGCCCGCTCATGGGCGACCGGCGCATGGGCAACGGGCTCATGGGCGCGGGCGGCGCCCGCCGGTGCCGCGCCGCCCGCGCACTCGGGGAGGGATGAATGCACGTCGTGGCCACGGCCGGGCACGTCGATCACGGCAAGTCGACGCTGGTGCGGGCCCTGACCGGGATGGAGCCCGACCGGCTGGAGGAGGAGCGGCGGCGCGGGCTCACGATCGAGCTCGGCTACGCCTGGACGGCCCTGCCCTCCGGAGAGCGAGTGGCCTTCGTCGACGTGCCGGGGCACGAGCGATTCCTCGGCACGATGCTCGCCGGCGTCGGCCCGGTCCCCGCCGTGATGTTCGTCGTCGCCGCCGACGAGGGGTGGATGCCCCAGTCGGAGGAGCACCTGGTCGCGCTGCGCACCCTCGGCGTACGGCACGGCCTGCTCGCCGTCACCCGCGCGGACCTCGCCGACCCCGCGCCCGCGCTGCGGGACGCGCGCGACCGGCTGGCGGAGGCCGGGCTGGGCGCGGCGGAGGCCCTGGCCGTGAGCGGGCGCACCGGCGAGGGCCTGGACGGCCTCCGCGCCGCCCTCGACCGGCTGGTGGCGGCGCTGCCCGCGCCCGACCCGGACGCCCCCGTGCGGCTGTGGATCGACCGGGCGTTCAGCGTGCGCGGCAGCGGGACCGTCGTGACCGGCACGCTGCCCGCGGGTCGCGTCCAGACGGGTGACGAGCTGGAGCTGGACGGCGAGCCGGTGCGGGTGCGCGCCCTGGAGTCGCTGAAGGAGCACGTCGACTCGGTCACCGGGGTCGCGAGGGTGGCGCTCAACCTGCGCGGGCGGATCGCACCCGAACGCGGGCACGCCCTCGTCACGCCCGGCGCCTGGACCACGACGGACCTGGCCGACGTGCGGGTGACGATGGCGGAAGGCGCCCGTGGGCCGCTTCCGGCGCGGCTCACCGCCCACATCGGCTCGGCGTCGGTGCCGTGCGAGGTGCGCCCGCTCGGGGCGGAGGCGGCCCGGCTGCGCCTGGCCCGGCCGCTTCCCCTGCACCTGGGCGACGCGCTGCTGCTACGAGACCCGGGCCGAGGGCAGGGCGAGCCGCGGGTGCTCGCGCGGGCGACCGTGCTCGACGTGCGGCCGCCGGAGCTGCGCCGCCGGGGGGCGGCCAGGGAACGGGCGAAGGCTCTTGCGGAGGCGTCGGCGGACGCGGCCTCCCTCCTGCGTACGCACCTGCTGCTGCGTGACGGCGAACTGGCCGCGATGGGCTGCCCGCCCGGCGGACGGCCGGTGGCCGCCGGCTGGCACGCCGACCCCGATCACTGGTCGGGGCTGTCCGCCCGGCTCCCGGAGGTCGTGCGGCGGTACGCCGCCGATCACCCGCTGGAGCCCGGCATGCCGGTGGAGGCCGCCCGTCACGAGCTGGGCCTGCCCGACCGCAGACTCGTGACGGCGCTCGTGCGGCCGCCGCTGACGGCGGCCGACGGGCGGATCACGATGTCGGGCAGTGCCGTGGCAGGGACCGCGGGGCTGCCCGCTCCCGTCGCCCGGGCGGTGCGGGCGCTGCTGGACGACCTGGCCAGGGCGCCGTTCCAGGCGCCGGAGGCCGGGCGGCTGGCCGCCCTGGGGCTCGGGCCGCGCGAACTCGCCGCCGCCGTACGCGCCGGGGCGCTGCTGCGGGTGGCCGAGGGCGTCGTGCTCGCGCCGGGCGCCGACACGCGGGCCGCGGCGCTGCTGGCCCGGCTGCCGCAGCCGTTCACGGTCAGCCAGGCCAGGAGCGCGCTCGGCACCAGCCGCAGGGTCGCGGTGCCGTTGCTGGAACACCTCGACCGCACGGGCCTCACCGAGCGGATGGACGAGGTCCACCGCCGCTGCCGCCCGCCGCGGGGGTGAGGTGCGCCGACGGGGACGACGACGCACCCCGGTCCGTCAGCCCTGGCAGTGGACGGGATAGGTGGTCTGCGCCGTCGGCTTGTTGTGGTTCAAGACCTCGATCTTGACCGTTCCGTCGGTCTTCTCGGCGCGCGTCCAGTTCCAGGCCTGAATGCCTATCACGCCGCTCTCGGGGACCGTGTGGGTGAAGCTCTGCCGGTTCACGCCGTCGACCACCCAGCGGTAGGTGATCTCCGTCCCCGCGGGCGCCTTGAACTCGCCGAAGGCCGTCACGTAGGGAGCGACCACGCAGTCGCCGTAGTAGCCGACCGACTCGATCTCGGTGATCTGCACGGTGCCCGGCGAGGGGTCCGGCGCCACGCACGTCCAGCTGTACGGCACCTGCTTGACGGGCTTGTTCTGGTTGAGGATCTCCAGGCGGACGACGCCGGAACCACTGGACCTGGCACTGCTGTACCAGAAGTCGCCGATCGTGCTCCGCGTGCCGGGCTTGAGCTGGGCCGTCCTGAGCGCGCCCGGCTTGTCGTCGACGACCAGGCGATACTTGACCTCCGCGTCGCGGTCCGTCAGGACCATCGCGCTGGCCCGCATGGGGAACGAGCCGTCGCACTCGCCCTTGAAATGAGGCGTCAGCATGTACTCGACGGTCAGGGTGGCGTCGCCGCCCTCGGCCACGCACGTGAAGCTGAACGTGCGCTGGGCCGGTTGGGCGGGGCCGCCTCCGGCCTGCAGGCCGAGGGTGTGGGAGCCGCCCCGGGCGGAGTCGAAGCTCCAGGTCGCGGACACGTTCTGCACGCGGGGCTGGTCGCCGGCGGGGAAGTCGACGAACTGCTCCTGCCACGTGGAGCCGTCGAGGATCCACCGGTATCCGACCCTCTGCGCCGGGCCGGCCGGGAGCGAGATCTGGCCGGTGGCCTGGTACGTGACGGGCTCGAGGCAGCCGCCCTCGTAGTCGCCCGGCGTGAGGCCGGTGATCTGCGGCACGGGCGTCCGCACGGGCGGCGGCGGATCCGCCGGAGGACTGGGCGACGGCAACGGGCTGGGCGAAGACGACGGCCTGGGCGACGGCAACGGGCTAGGCGACCGGCTGGGCGGAGCCGACGGGCCCGGCGAGGCCGGCGGGGCCGTCGTGCAGGTCGCCGTGTAGGCGGCCCGCCCGGAGTCGTGGCCGCCCGCGTTCAGGATCCGGATGGCCTTCCAGCCCGCGGTGGAGCTGCCCACGGACAGCGGGAGCGTGACCTGCCGGATGCGCGGCCCGCCGGCCGGGAAGAAGACCGACTCGATCCGGCCCTCTCCGGTGCCGCTGTCGATCCACCGGTAGCCGACCTTGGCGGGCGTACGCGACACCTGGATGGTTCCGGTGAACGTCACCGTCGTGGGGCAGGCGCCCCGGTAGGCCGCCGGACTCGCGCCGACCGCGGCCGCGGCGACCAGCGGCTTGGCGGGCCGGGCCGGCAGCGGGTGGGAGACGTCCCAGATCACGAGGGGGCCCGTGCACGCGACGTCGAAGCGGCCCTTGGCCGACAGCCCCTTCTTGCCGAGGATCTCCACGGCCTGCCAGCCGGAGCCGCCGCGGTCGAACGTCTGACGGTCGCGCACGACCACCGTTCGCGCACCGTTGACGCGGAAGCTCCTGATGGCGCCCTTGCTCCCGTCGCTGCGCACCCAGCGGTACCGCACCGTTCCCCTCCCCTTGGCCGCCACCACGGCGGAGAAGCCCACGGTGGTGGGGCAGGCGCCGGACCTGCCTGCCAGGCTCGCCTTGACCTTGGCCACAGCCGTCCTGAGGACGGTGCCCGGTCTGGGAGCGGAAGCCGGCCTGGGGGCGGTGGCCTTTGCGGCGGCGGGGGCCGTCATGGGAGCAGGGGCCGCGAGCACCGGAGGGGCGGTCAGCAGGCTGCCGAGCAGCGAAGCGCTCAGCAGCATCGCCGTCCATCTCATCGGGGGTCCCTTTCGTTGTTCAGGAAAGACGGGGGCCATGCTCTCCGATCCGGCTTGGGAACCACTGAACTCCGTCTTGTAACGCATCCCGGGAGTTATCCGGCGGTGCTCCCTCATTGACACGGTTGGAGGCGGATCTTACGGTGCAAGGTGTTCATATTTGAGGAATCAGTTCACATACATGACCCAAGGAGTCAGCCATGGCACCCCCGACCCCCCTGATCGGCCGACGTCGGGCGTTGACCGGTGCCGTCGCGCTTCTCGGCCTCGCGATCGCGTCACCCGCGCGCGCCGCCCATGTGCTCCCCTTCGGCCGGTACGGCTCGCCGCGGCGCCGGCTGAACAACCGGACGCTCTACGTGGACATCCAGGGCCGAGGAGACCACACCACCGTCCAGGCGGCCGTCGACGCGACCCCGGACGCCCCGGCCGGCGGCTGGACCCTGGTGATCGCCGCCGGAATGTACCGGGAGACCGTCGTCGTGCCGCAGGCCAAGACCGGTCTGTGCTTCCTGGGGGCGACCGGCGACGCGCGCGACGTCGTGATCGTCTACGACAACGCGGCCGGCACGCCCAAGCCCGAGGGCGGCACGTACGGCACCAGCGGCAGCGCCACCACCACGATCCAGGCCGACGGCTTCACCGCCGCCGATGTCACGTTCGCCAACGACTGGCTGCGGGCCGACCACCCGGAGATCACCTCCACCCAGGCGGTGGCGGCGAAGGTCATGGGCGACCGGTCGTACTTCGACAGGTGCCGATTCCTCGGCCACCAGGACACCTTGTATGCCGACACCCGCACCCTGGCCTCCTTCGCGCGGCAGTGCTACCGCGAGTGCCACATCGAGGGAGACGTCGACTTCGTCTTCGGCCGCGCGACCGCCGTCTTCGAGCGCTGCGAGCTGATGACCCTGGCCAGGGACGTCACGTTCCGTCCGTACGGCTTCGTGTTCGCGCCGAGCACGGCCGCCGTCAACCCGCACGGCTACCTGGCGGTGCGATGCGTGATCGACGGGGCCGCGGCCGGCGCGTCCTTCGGCCTGGCCCGGCCCTGGCGGCCCAGCAGCGACCCGACCGCCCTTCCGTCGCTCGTCGTACGCGAGACCCGGATGGGCCCCTCGATCGACGCGGCCACGCCGTACGTGGACATGAGCGCCGGGTATCACTGGCAGGACGCGAGGTTCGGCGAGTTCCACAACAGCGGCCCGAGCGCCGCGATCCCCGTCCCCGGGAACCGGCCGCAGCTCACCCCCGAACAGGCCGCCGAGCACACCCCCGCGAACTACCTCGGCGACTGGCGCCCCGCCCTGCTCCCCCGCCCGTCTGGCCGGTGATCATCCTCCGCACCGACCGGCTTCCCGGTGAAAGTCTCCGGTGGCACCAGGACCGCCGACTCGGGCGGAGCCTGCGGAAGGACGACAATTCGGCGTCTGACAGAAAGCAGTTCCCACGTTCGGCAGATCCACCGCCGGCTCTTCGGCGGATCTACCACGTACCCTCCGGCAGATCTACCACAGACATGTCGGCAGATTCACCACAAACCACTCGGCAGATCTACCACTGATCAGGCCATCCCCCTATGCTGAGCTGGTGGATGTCGATGAGCTGACGCTCTTTCCCCGGCGCGCGGAAAGCATGGCGCTGGAGGCACTAGCGGACACTCGTGTAGTTGTGATCAACGGTGCCCGTCAGGTTGGCAAGAGCACTATGGCGAAAGCGATCGTGCGACGCTCGCCCGGGGCTCGCGAGATTTATCTCGACGAAGCCGCCGTGCGTTCGGCGGCACGGAACGATCCAGACGGCGTGGTGCGCCACGACGGACTTCTCCTCATCGACGAGATCCAACGCGTTCCCGAGCTGCTCCTGTCGATCAAACGCGTCGTCGACGCCGATCCGCGTCCTGGACGCTTCCTCCTGACGGGATCCGCCCGGCTTTTGGGTCTTCGAGACCTTCCGGATGCGCTGCCCGGCCGGTCGGAGACGATCGAGTTGTGGCCGCTGTCGCAGGGGGAGATCGAGCGAAGGCCGGACAGCTTCGTCGACGCCGCCTTCCGTGACGGTCCTGGCATCAAGGTCGCAAGAACACGCCTTCGACGGGCCGACTACGTGGGCCGCGCGCTGAGAGGAGGCTATCCGGAAGCAGTCCACCGGCCGACACACCGCAGGAGGGCCCGCTTTTTCGAGTCGTACATCTCAGATCTGATCAATCGTGACGTCAGGCAGGTCGCCGACATCGAACGCCCCGCCGACATGCGCCGTCTGCTCAACGTCCTGTGCGGCCGGATGGGCGGCCTGGCAGTGATCGACAACATAGGTCGTGATCTGGGGCTGCCGCACACCACCACCAAGCGGTATGTCGATCTACTCGAACTCGTCTACGTGATCCGACGGATACCGGCGTGGTCCTCCAACGCCACCACGCGGGCCATCGCGACCCCGAAGCTGCTGATAGTCGACTCCGGTCTCGGGGCTCATCTCGCCGGGCTCACTCCTTCCCGCGCCACGGACTTCACCGCCCCGGTCGGGCCCCTCCTAGAGAATTTCGTCCTCGGTGAGCTGGCCCGTCAACTCACCTGGACAGAAGAACCGGTCAGGCTCTACCACTACCGGGATCGCGATGGAGTGGAAGTCGACGGAGTGCTGGAGAGGGCGTCCGGGGAGATCATCGGTATCGAAGTCAAAGCGGCGGAGACCGTGCGGGGCGAGGACTTCAGAGGGCTTCGGCACCTCGCTCGCAAGCTCGGCGACCGGATGATTGCCGGATACGTCCTCTATGCGGGTCCGGAAGCGCTTCCCTTCGGGGATGGGATGCGAGCGCTTCCGATGTCTGCATTGTGGGAGGCGGAGCCGGCGGCTTGACGTACGCAGGCCGAAGGTGAGCGGAGGCGGACGGGAATCGAACCCGCCAGGCCGAGGACCTCGGCCTCGTCGGTTTTGAAGACCGCGGGGGCCACCAGGCGCCCACACACCTCCGGGAGAAACCTAGCCGGAACGGGGTAGGGACCCGGCGGCGCCCCCCGATGGCGGCGTGGCGGACGGACGACCCGGAACGAGGGCGGCATGACCGAGACGGCGGAGCAGGCCGGTATCCGGCTCACCCAGCGGGCGCACGGCGGCGGCTGCGCCTGCAAGATCCCCCCGGGCGAGCTGGAGAGCATCGTGGCCGGGCTCGTCGCCCCCGGCCCGTCGGCGTACGCGAACGAACTGGTGATCGGGCTGGACGACGGCGACGACGCGGCCGTGGTCAGGATCGAGGGCGGCCGGGCGGTCGTCGCCACCGCCGACTTCTTCACCCCCGTCGTGGACGACCCGTACGACTGGGGGCGGATCGCGGCCACCAACGCACTGTCGGACGTGTACGCGGTGGGCGGCGAACCGATCGTGGCGGTGAACCTGCTGGGCTGGCCCAGGGAGACGCTGTCCATGGACCTCGCCAGGGAGGTGCTGCGCGGCGGCCTGGACGTGGCGCGGGCGGCGGGTTGTCACGTCGCGGGTGGTCACAGCGTGGACGACCCCGAGCCGAAGTACGGCATGGCGGTCACCGGCCTGGCCGACCCGGACCGGTTGCTGCGCATCGACGCGGGCCGCCCCGGCGTGCCGATCTCCCTGACCAAACCGCTCGGCGTGGGTGTGCTCAACACCAGGCACAAGGCGACCGGTGAAGTGTTTCCGCAGGCGATCGAGGCGATGACGACGCTCAACCGGGACGCCTCCCGGGCGGCGCTGGCGGCCGGGGCCCGCTGCGCGACCGACGTGACCGGGTTCGGCCTGCTCGGCCACCTCTACAAGCTGGTCAGGGCGAGCGGTGTCACGGCGGTGGTCGACGTGGCGGCCGTGCCCTACCTGGAAGGCGCGCGGCAGGCGTTGCGCGACGGCTATGTCAGCGGCGGCACCCGCCGCAACCTGGAGTGGGTCCGGCCCCGCCTCGACCCGGGCCGGTACGGCGAGGAGGACCTGCTCCTGCTGGCCGACGCCCAGACCTCGGGCGGTCTGCTCGTCGCCGGCGAGGTCTCCGGCGCGCCCGTCGTCGGCGAACTCGTCCGGGCCGAGGCCGCCGCGATCCGGCTCGCCTGACAGCTCCTGACGCCCGGGACGGTGGTGAGGTGGTAGACCCGGGACATGCGCCCGGCGTACGGCACGTGACCTCGCGGAGTCAGCGGGGTTCGCCGAGTGACCACAGGGAGGCCGCCATGAGGAGAGCGGTCAGCCCGCCGCAGATCATCACGGTGGAGACCGAGAAGGCGTCCACGACGCGTCCGCCGAGGAACGCGCCGAGGGCGAATGTCGCCTGAAAGGAGGAGGTGAAGACGACCGCCGCGGCCTCGGGCGCGTGAGGGGCGGCGGCGATGAACGACGCCTGCGAACAGACGGGTACGCCTCCGTAGGCCAAGCCCCAGACCACGAGTGACATCACGGCGCCGATGGTTGTGCCGCCGACCGAGGGCAGCAGCAGGGTGGCGACCGCGATCAGGAAGCCGCAGGTCACGAAGGCGGTTCGCAGCCGCGTGACTGTGCCCTTGCCGGCCAGGAAGTTGCCGACGATTCCAGCGATGCCGTACGCCAGCAGGATGGCGCTGACGGCGGCGGGAGGCAGGCCGGTGACGTTCTGGAGGAAGGGCGTGACGTAGGTGTAGGTGCCGAAATGGGCCAGGACGATGAGGAAAGTGGCCAGTAAGGCGATCGCGGCGCCCCGGGTGCGCAGCAGGTCGAGCAGGACGCGAGCACTGGTGACCTGATGGGCGGGCAGCGGCGGCAGCAACAGTGTCAGGGCCGCGAGGACCAGGAGTGCCGGCACGGCCAGGACCAGGAAGGCGGTCCGCCAGCCGGCGAGGTCGCCGACGAAGGTCCCTGCCGGTACGCCGAGCACGGAGCCCAACGGCACGGCCGAGAAGATCACAGCGGTGGCGGCGCCGACGGCGTGCGGCGGCATCAGGCGGCCGGCCAGTCCGGCCCCGATGGACCAGAAGCCGCCGATCGTGAGGCCGACGAGCACCCTGGAGATCAGCATGATCCAGTAGGAGGTCGCCACTGCGGCCAGCACGTCGGCCAGGGCGAGCACCCCCATGAGGACGCACAACATCACACGCCGGTCCAGGCGCGCGGTGGTCAGTGTGACGGTAGGCGCGGCGATCGCGGCGACGATGCCGGGCAGGGTCATGGTCAGCCCTGTGGTGCCGTCGGAGATGCCGAAGTCGGCGCCTATGGCGGTCAGCAGGCCGATGGGCAGGATCTCGCTGGTGACGATGGCGAAGATGCCCAGCATGAGCGAGGTGACGGCGAGCCAGCCGACGAGGGGCGAGCGGGGCCGGGTGAGCGTGGTGGTCGTCATGGGTCCGTTCGTCCAGGTGCGGGTGGAGGGCGTGCACCCAGCCAAACAGTGAGGAGGCAACGAGCACTGGCACGTTTCGGACGCGGCCACATCGCTTGTCGGCGGGATCGGTGAGCCGGGGCGTTCGGCGGACCGCGCATCGTGGGATGTGCTCGTCATCCCACTGAATTTCGAACTTGATCGGGTTGGTGATCTACTTCGCCGCGCTAGCGGCCGGGGACGGAGGCGGGGCGGCCGGCGTCGAGGCGGTCGCGCTGCGACACGACGGTGTACGCGGGGTCCTTGGCCGAGGCCCGGCCCGCCTCCAGCACGCCGAACCGGGTGCACAGGGCCCCTGCCGTGATCGCGATCCCGGACAGCGCGGTGAGGGCCCGGCTGCGTCCGGCGACCGCGGCGAGCAGGCCGCCGCCGAGAGTGAGCACACGGGAGGCCCGCATGAGCCTGCCCGCCCTGCCCTTCCGGTACGGCTCGCCGACGAGCCCGAGGCGGCGCTCCATCAGCCCACCCGCGACGACCTCGGCCACGGCACCGGTCACCGCCGCCGCGCGGGCGGGCGCCGCCTGCGCCCGGGGCGTCGTCAACATCAGCGCCGCACCCGCCGAGGCGAGAGCGCTGCCGGAGAACAGGAACGGCAGCTCGCGCATCCCCTCATGCCACGCGGGAACGGCGGTGTCGGCCAGCAGGACGGCCGTGTAGGTGGTCATCGCCGCACCGCTAAGGGCGCTCGCCACCGACGCGGCGTCGCCTACGAAGGGCAGCAGGCCGGTCACCGCGGAGCCCGCCGCGACGCCGGTCAGCCCGCTGTGGGCGGCCAGCGTCCAGGACCCGACGCTCATCGGCGAGGAGAGCTTGAACACCCGCAGCATGTTGAGAAAGCGCATGGGACGACCCAGCTCGGCCACGAGGAAGACGGTCCCGCCGCTCGCCCCGGCGAAGGCGGCCATCCGGGCGGCCAGTTCCAGCCGATCCTGCCCGGTGAGGCGGGCGGCCGCCGCCATCGCGCCCGCCGCGCCGGACAGCCCGCCCAGGTAGAGGTACGCCGGCATGTGGGGCTCGTGCCAGATGGGCTGCTTGATGACCGGCTGGCCGTAGTAGGACCGGAACTCGGCGTCCGGCACCATCTCGTCCCGGCGCCTCGGCATCAGATCCTCCCCACGCAGGGTGTCGCCATCACACTCGCCCATCCCACTGACCGGACGGCACGTCCCGGCCCCGGCTCGTCGCGTTCCTCCGCCAACCCCGTCAGCTCCTCTTTCCCAGGAAGCAGGCGGCGACGCCGGCGGCCAGAGCGAGCGCCGCGCCGCCCGCCCAGCGCCACATCGCGGGCAGGTCGCGGGTGGTCACCACGGGATCCGGCGGCAGGCCGTACGTCTCCGGCTCGTCGAGCAGGAGGAAGAACGCGCCCGTGCCGCCCACTCCGTTGTCCGGGTTCTCGCCGTACAGCCGGGCCTCGGTCACGCCCTCGGCGTGCAGCCGCTCGACCCGCGCCTCCGCCCGCTCCCGCAGCTCGTCCAGCGGCCCGAACTGGATCGACTTCGTCGGGCACGCCTTGGCGCAGGCCGGCTCCATGCCGCCGCGCAGCCGGTCGTAGCAGAGCGTGCACTTCCACGCCCGGCCGTCGTCCTCCCTGCGGTCGATCACGCCGTACGGGCAGGCGGGAACGCAGTAGCCGCAGCCGTTGCAGACGTCGGACTGGACGACGACGGTGTCGAACTCGGTGCGGAACAACGCCCCGGTCGGGCAGACGTCGAGGCAGGCGGCGTGGGTGCAGTGCTTGCACACGTCCGACATCATGAGCCACCGGCCGTCCTGCTCGACGAACGCGACGTGCCGCCAGGTGCTCGCACCCAGCGCGCCGGTGTTGTCGTAGGAGGTGGCCCGGAACACGAACCCGTCGTCGGGCACGTCGTTCCACTCCTTGCAGGCCACCTCGCAGGCCTTGCAGCCGATGCAGACGGTCGTGTCGGTGAAGAAGCCCATCCGCTCAGCCATCGCGATACCTCTCGATCAGGTCGAGCAGCGCCCTGCCGCGCGGACGGCGGCCCGGCAGGACGTCGCAGGTGCCGGCCTTGCTCTCCTGGATGTAGACGTTCGGGTCGAGCACGATCGACGACAGGTCGTTGACCACGTCCCCGGTGATCACCCCGCCGCTGCTGTATCCCCAGTGGTACGGCATGATCACCTGGTGGACGGTGCGGCCGTTCAGCCGCAGGGGCCGTACGCGGCCGGTCACGAGCACGCGCAGCTCGATCGCGGTGCGCGCGGTGACGATCGTCGCCCAGCCGCCGTTCTCCAGCCCGAGCTCCTCCGCCATCTCCCGCGACACCTCGCAGAACGCCTCCGGCTGGAGCTCGGCGAGATAGGGCAGGGGCCTGCTCATGGCGCCCGTCGTGTGGTGCTCGGTGAGCCTGCTCGTCGTGTAGACGTGCGGGAACCGGGGCGACAGCGCCGGGTTGTACGGGTTCTCCGGCCGGTCGACGGTCCGGCGGGCCGGGTTGGCCTGCTGCCCGTACAACGCGTTGCGCACCGGCGACTCGTGCGGCTCGTAGTGGGTCGGCAACGGCCCGTCGGACAGTCCGGACGGGACGTACAGCCAGCCCCTGCCGTCCGACTGCATGATGAACGGGTCGGTGCCGGCGAGCGCGTGCTCGGCCTTGGCCCCCTCGGGTGGCACGTAGTCGGGCGCCTTGTCCTCCTCGAAGTCCGGCACATCAGGCCCGGTCCATTTGGTCCCGTCCCAGTAGACGTACTTCTTCCGCTCGCTCCACGGACGGCCCTGCGGGTCGGCGGAGGCACGGTTGTAGAGGATGCGCCGGTTGGCCGGCCAGGCCCAGCCCCATTCGAGCGCGACCGGCCCCTGCTCGGTGTGCGGCGTGCGCCGGGCCGCCATGTTGACCCCGTCGGCGTACACACCGCAGTAGATCCAGCAGCCGCAGCTCGTCGAGCCGTCGGGCTTGAGCTCGCGCAGCGACGCCAGCAGGCGGCCGTCGGCGGCCGTGCCGTTGATCTCGCGCAGCACGGCCTCGGCGTCGGGATCACGCTGCTCGCCGATCTCCGGGTAGTCCCAGGTCAGCTCCTGCACCGGCCGATCGATCTCGTCGTCGCCGAGCCGCTGCCTGATCCGCTTGCCGAGGTGGTAGTAGAACCACAGGTCGCTGCGGCAGTCGCCCGGCGGGTCGAGGGCCTTCTCCCGCCACTGCAGCAGCCGCTGGGTGTTGGTGAAGGTGCCCTCCTTCTCCACGTGGCTCGCGGCCGGCATGAAGAAGACCTCGGTGCCGATCTCCTCGGTCCGCAGCTCGCCCGTCTCGATCTCGGGCGCGTCCTGCCAGAACGTCGCGGTCTCGACCAGCATGAGGTCGCGGACCACCAGCCAGTCGAGGTTGGCCAGGCCCAGCCGTTGCGCCTTGCCGTTGGCCGAGCCGACCGCCGGGTTCTCGCCCACGACGAAGTAGCCCTTGACCGTCCCGTCGATCTGGCCCATCACGGTCGCGTAGTGGCCGTGGTCTCCGGTCAGGCGCGGCAGGTAGTCGAAGCGGTAGTCGTTGTCCTCCGTCGCCGCGTCGCCCCACCACGCTTTGAGCAGGCTGACGACGTACGCCCGCCGGTTGCCCCACCAGCCGGTGTCGGCGCCCTCCCGCCTCAGGTAGTGGTCGAGGCCGTCGTGCCGGTGGGCGTGCGGCATCGCGATGTATCCCGGCAGCAGGTTGAACAACGTCGGGATGTCCGTGGAACCCTGGATGCTCGCGTGCCCGCGCAGCGCCATGATGCCGCCGCCCGGACGGCCCATGTTGCCCAGCAGGAGCTGCAGGATCGCGGCCGCCCTGATGTACTGCACGCCGACCGAGTGCTGCGTCCAGCCCACCGAGTAGACCCACGCCGTGGTCCGCTCCCGGCCCGAGTTGGCCGTGATCGCCTCCGCGAGTTCCTGGAACCGCTCCTGCGGGATGCCGCACAGCTCCTCGACCATCTCGGGCGTGTAGCGGGAGTAGTGCCGCTTGAGAATCTGGTAGACGCACCGTTGGTCGGTCAGCGTCGGGTCCACGGGCGGCGTCGCGCTGGCGCCCGCGCCGCGCGCGCCGTAGGAGTCGGACCCCGCCGCCTCCGCGTGCCGCTTGCCGCCCTCGGTCAGCTCCTCCTCCTCGGGCACGTCGCCCTCGTACGCCCAGCTCGACGGGTCGTACCTGCCGGTCTCCTCGTCGTAGCCGGAGAACAGGCCGTCGAGGTCCTCGGTGTCGCGGAAGTCCCTGTTCACCAGGGTCGCGGCGTTCGTGTACGCGAGAACGTACTCACGGAAGTCGAGCCCGTTCGACAGCACGTAGTTGATCAGCGCGCCGAGCAGCACGATGTCGGTGCCGGCGCGGATCGCCATGTACCTGTCCACGGTCGCGCTGGTCCGGCTGAAGCGCGGGTCGATGTGGAAGACCTTCGCGCCGCGCGCACGCGCCTCCATCACCCACTGGTACCCCACCGGATGGCACTCGGCCATGTTGGAGCCCTGGATGACGATGCAGTCAGCGTTGGCCAGATCCTGCTGATACTGGGTCGCGCCGCCACGCCCGAAGCTGGTCCCCAGACCGGGGACGGTGGAGGAGTGTCATATGCGCGCCTGGTTCTCGACCTGGATCGCGCCGAGGGCGGTGTAGAGCTTCTTCATCAGGTAGTTCTCTTCGTTGTCGAGCGTCGCCCCGCCCAGGCCGGCGATGCCCAGAGTCCTCCTGACCTCCTGCCCCTCGTGCGTCTGCTGCCAGGTCTCGCGCCGGGTCCGCACCACGCGGTCGGCGATCATGTCCATCGCGGTCTCGAGGTCGAGCGGCTCCCACTCGGTGCCGTACGGCCTGCGGTGAAGGACCTTCGTCTGACGGCCGGGATGGGTGACGAGCTGCTTGCTGGCCGACCCCTTCGGGCAGAGGCGCCCGCGGGAGATCGGCGAGCCGGGGTCGCCCTCGATCTGGGTGACCTTCCCGTCCTTCACGTAGACGAGCTGGCCGCAGCCCACGGCGCAGTAAGGGCAGACGGAACGCGCGACCGTATCGGCCCCCTCGACCCGGGGCCGCAAGGCGTCCGTACGCGCCGAGCGCGCCGCCTGCCCTCTGCCGTCCTCTCCCCTGAGCTGCCGGATCACCGGCCAGCGGGAGAGCCATCCAGCACCCACGACGCCTCTGATGCCCCGGTCGTGACGGTCTAATCATGAGAAATCGCCGTGTCCGGTAGAGGGCCACCCGACGTGTCGGGGGCGCTGTCTGGGGAATCTGTGAGAGCTTGGGCCCGGCGGGGTGTAGAGCGCGCTGGGAGGGCATTAAGGGCCTGATCCGGCACTCTTCGTGGGCAACTCATGCCCGCGGGACCACCCTCACGCAGAGGACATCGATGAGCGACCAGCCGCCCGAGTGGGCGAGAAATCTTGAGAAGGCGGCGATCGAGGCGGCCAGGGCCGTCGAACGCGCCGGCCGGGCACTCGGCAAGGCGGTGGAGCAGGCAGGGCGCACCGCCAAGGCCCAGGCGGCGATGGCGGCCGCCTACCAGGCGGATCTGGAAGGGCTGGAGAAGGTGCTGCGGACCCTTCCCGCGGAGCAGGTCAGGGACATCTCGGCGGCCGCGGCGGTGGTGACGGCGACCGCCGATCAGGTGCTGGCCCAGACGCCGAAGGACGACCTCTGAGGCGGTACCCGCGCGCGGGCGGACGGCCCGATCTTCGTGCGTCTCCTCGGGAATCCGCGTGCCGTCGGCGGGGTGTTGCTTGAGATCTCGCCCGGCGGCGACCGGTCGCCCGGAGCGAGGCGATATCCACAGCCTGTGGACGGCCGGCGACCCCCGTGGTTTCCGCACCACGGGGGTGTTCCGATGCGGGCCCGGCACCTCGCCGCGCCCGGCCTTCCCGGCTCTCGGCGTGACCTCCGGCCTGGTGCTGATCGTCGTCAACGTCGCCCGGTGAGGTCCGCACGCTTGATCGCGGCCACCGTCGAGACCCAGGCCATGGCGACCAGCACTCCGACGCACAGGGTGAGAGAGCCGGCCCGCCCGCCGGACATGGCCCAACCGTTGCCCAGCAGGAGTGCCAGGCCGCTGAGACGGGAGGCGGCCGCGTGCCCGCCCCGGCCCGCGCGGGCGAAGTGGCGGCCGAGGACGAAGCAGGCCGCGATGAGGGCGGTGAAGGCCACGGAACCGGCCGCCATGTGCAGCATCGCGTGCCAGCTCATCCCTGCCGGAGCGCCCAGCGGGGTGCCCTCGGGGAAGCCGTCCCCCGGGTCCATGCCGAAGACCCCCGCCGCCGCGAGCCCGGCGCCCTCGACGAGCAGCAGCCGCGGCGCCCACGCCCCTCCGGGCGTGCCGCGCATGGCCCTGCGCAGTCCGATCGCCCCCGCGACCGTCAGGACGGCGGTGATCCAGAAGTTGCTTGTCTGCAGCCAGCCGAGGTCGCCCGTGCTGAGCATGCTCAGGGGGTGACGCAGCAGGGTGAAACCCTCCCGGGTGAACGCCTGCGTCAGCGAGACGATCCCGAAGAGGGGCGTGGTGAGCACGGCGCAGGTGAGCAGGGCGCGGGTGAGCAGGGTACGCGTCGGTCCCCTGTCGGCCCTGGGCCCCGGCGTGGCGGGCCGCACAGCGACCTGAGCAGTGGCCTGAGCAGTGGCCTGAGCAGTGGCCTGAGCAGTGGCCTGAGCAGGGGCCTGAGCGGTGAACTGAGCGGTCGGCCGGGTGGTGTCCTGCGTGGCGGTCATGGCCGTTTCCTTCTTTCAGGCGTCGCGGTTCTCGGAAAGTCCGGTCCGTGGAGGCTCCCGGTCCCAGGGCCTCCGGTCCCAGGGGCCGGTCCCAGGGCTTTCGGCCCTGAGCTCCTGGTCCCAGGGCTTCCGGTCCTGGGCGTCCGGTCTCAGGGGCTCCGATCGCCGGGGGCTCCGGTCTCCGGTGTTCCGGCCGGGTGTCCGGCCTCGCTGACGCGTCGAACGGCGGCCGCGCGATTCGACCAGCCCTCCACCTCGCCTGCCGCCCACCCCGCTCACCTGCGGCCTGAGGCGGATCGTGCATTCTCTGTCACATGCGCATTCCCTGTCGCATCGCCCGAAAGCCCCGGTCACCGCGCCCGGCCACGAGGAGCTGTCGAATGCGGCTCATGCCGTACGACGTGTAGGTGACGGCGGGGACCGGCACCGGCCCCGGCCGGCCGCAGGATCGGAAAGCGGCCGCAGGATCAGGAAGAAGGAGAAGGACCGATGCGATTTCTGATGACCACCAAGGGCACCGACCCGAACCCGGACGCGGCGATGATGGCCGAGATGGGCGCCTTCATCGAGGAGATGACCCGGGCCGGGGTGCTGCTGGCCACGGGCGGACTGGAGCCGGGCGGCGTGCGGATGGTCTCATCCGGTGGCCGGGTCACCGTGACCGACGGCCCCTTCACGGAAGCGAAGGAGGCGATCGTCAGCTTCGCGCTGATCGAGGCACGCTCCCGCGAGGAGGCCGTGGAGCTGGCCCGCCGCTTCTGGGAGATCGTCGGCGACGGTGAGGGCTCGGTCCAGCAGGTGTTCGGCCCCGAAGACGCTCCCGGAGCCGGCCCCCGCTGACACGGGCCGGTGGGGGCAGCGGCTGCCCGGCCCCGCGGCCGCCGTCGGGGCCGGCCCCTGGGCGTACAGGCCGGGTTGCGCGGCGGGCGGGCCGGTGCTGTCATCGGTCGGGTGACGTCCCTGGACGCGAACCGCGTCGTGGACGCGGTCTGGAAGATGGAGTCCGCGAGGATCGTCGCCGGCCTCGTCCGCATGGTCGGCGACGTCGGCCTGGCGGAGGAACTGGCGCAGGACGCGGTCCTCGCCGCGCTGGAGCAGTGGCCCGAGGCGGGTGTCCCGGACACCCCGGGCGCCTGGCTCATGGCCGTCGCCAAACGCCGTGCCGTCGACCATCTGCGGCGGGAGGAGCGGCGGGACCGCGGGCAGGAGCGGCTCGCCCATGACCTCGCCACCCGTTCCGGCGACGGCGAACGTGACGTGGACGACGTGATGGACGCGCTCGACGGAGAGGTGGGCGACGACGTCCTCCGGCTGATGTTCGTCTCCTGTCATCCGGTGCTGTCCGCCGAGGCCCGGGTCGCGCTCACGCTGCGGCTGATGGGCGGTCTGCGGACCGACGAGATCGCGCGGGCCTTCCTCGTCTCCGAGAGCGCCGTCGCGCAGCGGATCGTGCGGGCCAAGCGGGCGCTCGCCGACGCGGGCGTCCCTTTCGAGGTGCCGGCGGCGCCGGAACGGGCGGCCCGGCTGTCGTCGGTGCTCGAAGTGATCTATTTGGTGTTCAACGAGGGATACTCGGCCACGGCGGGCGACGACCTGATGCGCCCGTCCCTCTGTCTTGAGGCGCTGCGCCTGGGCCGCATGCTGGCCGAACTGACCCCCGACGAGGCCGAGGTGCACGGTCTGGTCGCGCTGATGGAGCTTCAGCAGTCGCGGTCGGCCGCGCGTACCGGCCCGTCGGGCGAGCCTGTGCCGCTGCACGAGCAGAATCGGGGGCGCTGGGACCCGCTGCTCATCCGCCGCGGTTTCGTGGCGCTGCTGCGGGCGCGGGAGGCCGGCGGCCCCCTCGGCCCGTACGTGCTGCAGGCGGCCATCGCGGCGTGTCACGCGCGGGCCGCCACGCCGGAGGAGACCGACTGGCCGCAGATCGCGGCGCTCTACGAGGCTCTCGTCACGGTGTTGCCGACTCCGGTCGTCCAGCTCAACCGCGCGGTCGCGCTCGCGATGGCCTACGGACCGCGCGCCGGTCTCACGCTGGTGGACACGCTGACCGGCGAACCGGCGCTGAAGGGCTATCACCTGCTGCCCGCCGTACGCGGAGATCTGCTGGCCCGGCTCGGCCGGCACGACGAGGCCCGGGCGGAGTTCGAACGCGCCGCCTCGCTCGCCCGCAACGCCGCGGAACGGGCGGTGCTGCGGCGCCGGGCCGCGACCTGCGCCGAGGAGGCCGGAGCGGATGAGGACGTCACACTCGGCGAGACCGCGAGGACCTTCCTCGCCCGGCCCGAACTGAGCGCCGACACCGTCCGCTCCTACGAGCAGACCCTGTCGCGGCTGTGCCGCCACCTGGGAGAGGACGTCCCCCTGCGAGACGTGACACCCGACCGGATCGCCGAGGTCTTCGCCACGGCGTGGGGCGCGGCGGCAAGCGCCACCTGGAACCGGCACCGCTCGGCGTTGCGGTCGTTCGCCTCGTGGGCGGCCGAACGCGGCTGGGCCGCCGCCGGCCTCGCCGCCCCGCTCGACCGGCGGCCCGAGCCCCGCGCCCGCACCCGCCCCATCGACCGCTCCCTGCTGGAAAGTCTGTGGGAACGGCCGGGCGTCCCACTGCGCGAACGCACGCTGTGGCGACTGCTGTACGAGAGCGCGGCCCCGGCCGACTGGGCGCTCTCGCTCGACGTGGAGGACCTCGACCTGCCCGGCATGCGCGGCGAGGTGAAGGCCAGGGGCCACTGGCTGCGCTGGCAGTCCGGCACGGCCGCGCTCCTGCCCCTTCTCGTCGGGGACCGCCGCCGCGGCCCGCTGTTCCTCGCCGACCGCAGACCGGGGCCGGGCCGCATGCCGGCGGCGGCCGACCTGTGCCCGCACACGGGCCGTGGCCGCCTGTCGTACGAACGGGCGGAGTACCTGTTCAAACGGGCCACCGTGGACCTCGACCCGGAGGGCGGCGGCTACACGCTGCACCGCCTGCGCCACTCGCGCCTGGCCCACCTCGGCGAGGACGGCTGGTCCGCGCCGATGCTCATGGCCTTGTCCGGCCACGCGAGCGCCCGGACCCTGCACGGATTCGTGAGGGTTCCGCGACCTGCGGATACCGTTGCGTGAGTGGGGAGGAAAGCGGCATACCTCAAGGACGTCCTGCTCTGGGGCGTCCTCGGCCTGCCGGCGCTGTGGGCGAATCTCACGCACACCCTGGCCGACAGGTACATCTGGCCCGAGGTGATCGCCGGGCTCACGGTGACCGGCGTCGCCGTCGTGCTCGCCCGGCCCCGGCCACTGGCGGCGATGCTCGTGGCCGCCGCGCTGTGGGCGGGCTCGGTGGCCGTGCGGGGCGACCCCACCGTCTTTTTCCCTGTCCTGGCGGTGATGAGCCATCTGGCCGGCGTACGCATGGACCGGGCCCGGCCCGCCCTGCTCGGCCTGTCGGCCGCCGCGGTGGTCGCCGCCGTCGTCGTCCCGCTCGTCCGGTGGCTTCTCGCGGCCCAGTGGGATCTGGGCGCGTGGTTCTTCGCCGTCACGGGCATCGCGCTCTTCGGACTCGTCCCCTGGCTCGCGGGCCACGCCCGGCACCAGGGTCTGGCCCTCACCAGGGCGGGCTGGGAGCGCGCCGGGCACCTGGAGCGCGAGCGGCGCATGCTCGCCGAACAGGCGAGGCTGCGTGAGAGGGCCGCCATCGCGCGGGAGATGCATGACCTGCTCGGCCACGACCTGAGCCTGGTCGCGCTGCGGGTCGGCGCCCTGGAGGTCGCCCCCGGCCTTCCCGAGAGCCACCGACAGGCGGCGGGCGAGGCCCGCGAGGCGGTCACGGCCGCGGCGGAGCGCCTGCGCGACGTCGTCGCCGTGCTGAGGGGCGCCACCCCCCACGGCGCCCCCCACGCCGACCCTCACAGCCACCCGCACGGCGTCGCAGACGATGACGTCGCCCTGCTCGGGACCGGAGACGATCCCGGCCCGGCCGACGAGGACCCGCCCAAGAGTCACGCGCACGCGGAGACCGTGGGCGAGCTGGTCCGGCGCGCCGGGGCCGCCGGAATGCCGGTCGTGCTGCACGGCGCGCAGGAGGAGGCCCGGATGTCCGCGCCGGTGCACACCACCGTGCGGCGGGTCGTTCGCGAGGGGCTGACCAACGCCGCCAAGCACGCTCCCGGCGCCCCGGTCACGGTACGGCTCGTGCACACACCCGGCGAGACCGTGGTCACGGTCGCCAACGCCGCACCGCGACGGCCCGGCCGCGGCGTGACGGGCGGATACGGCCTGCGCGCCCTGGCGGAGCGGGTGCGTCTGGAGGGCGGCGCCCTGGCCGGTGGCCCCGACGGCGAGGGCTTCACCCTGACCGTACGGCTGCCGCATGTCGCTTCCCGGCGCGCCGTCTCGCTGCCCGCCACCGGCGCTCCGGCGGCCGGTGACGCCGGTGACGCCGGTGAGGAGGATGCCGCTCTCACATCGGTGGCCGCTCCCGGCATTACCACTGCTCCCGGCGTCGCCGCCGTCCCCGGCGGACCCGGCGGACGCGCTGGACCCGGCGGACCCGGCGCGGCCGAGCCGTACGACGGCCCGTCAGCGGGATCACGGCCCGCGGAGCTGGACCTGGCGCTGGACCTGGCGCTGGCCCGGCGGCGGGTGCGCCGTACGCGGCTGGCCGCCGCACTGGTCTCCCTGGCCGCGGCGGCCGGCGTCGTCGCGTTCGTGGTGGGATTCACGGTCTACGAGGCGGTCACCTCGGTCCTGCCGCCGGCCGAGTTCGCGAAGCTGCGGGTCGGGCAGGCCGAATCCGAGGTCGCGGCGGTGCTTCCGGCCAGGACCAGGATCGACGATCCGTCGTGGCCAGAGCCGCCGATTGCGCCGGGCGCCCGGTGCCGCTACTACGGCACCAGCCCTGAGCCGTTCGGCGAGTTGAAGCTCTACCGGCTGTGCTTCGCCGGGGGCCGGCTGGTCGGCAAGACTCTCATGCGCCCTTGATTGAGTGCGCCCCCACTGCCGTGTGACGCCGGGCTCAGGAGACCCTTCTCCTCGTGTCGGCCGGCGTACCGCCTCAGCCGCCCGCCCCGCCGCCGGGCGAGGCTCCGGTGATGGCGTGCGTCTCCCGTTCGATCATCTCCACCAACGGCACGTCGTCGCGGTTGGCGAGGATGACGCCGACCCAGCCGGTGTCCGGGTAGATGCTCCAGTTGGCGCAGACACCGGGGTTGCCACCTGCGCGCTGGAGCACCCACTGGCCGCCGACGATGGAGGCCGAGGGCCCGTACGTGCCGAACGCCGCCGGGCCGAGGGGGATCTTGGCCGCGGTGAATACGTCGGCCCACGGCCGGTCCAGCAGTGTGCCGTCGCACAGCGCGTTCGCGAAGCGGACCAGGTCCGGCGCGGTGGCGAAGCCGCCGTCCCCCATGGGGTCGATGAAGGCACGACCGGGGTTCCTGCCGAGGATGTACTCGTACGGGCTGCCCTTGTCGAGGTTGCGAATGGCGTCGACGTGGCTTCCGTCGGCGAGTTTCATGTACGGGTGCGCGATGTGCTTGCCGGTGAGCCACTGCGGCCTGGTGCAGAACGCCGAGCCGGTCATGCCGCAGCGGCGGAAGATGTTCTCCTCGACGTAGTCCCAGTACGTCGTGCCGCTCACGGCCTCCACGATCAGTGCGGGAATGGCGGTCTCGGCGCCGGCGTGAAACGTGTTGGGAAGGCCGGGTGTGCCCACCAGCTTCGACTGCCGGGCCCACCGCTCCTGGTACTCGTGGACCTCCTCCCGGCTCTGGAAGACCCGTCGGATGTCCTCTTCGGGGGTGTTCATCCCGGAGGTGCCGGAGAGCATGTGGTGGATGGTCACCTTCTTGGCGATGTCCGGGGCGAAGCCCTTCAGGTGTTCGCCGACCGTGTCCGTCAGCCGTAGCCTGCCCTGCTGCGCCAGCTGCAGGACGGCTATCGCGTTGAACGGCTTGCCCGCCGAGCTGAGGGTGAACGCGGTGCCCTCGTGATTGCGGATCCCCCTCTCCTCGTCGGCCATGCCGTAGCTGCGCGAGAGCACCGTCCGGCCCCGGTGCGACAGCAGCACCACACCGGAGAACCTGCCCTCGGCGGCCAGCTTCGCCACGTACCGGTCGTAGGCGCCGCCGGGCCGGGTGGCCGGCGGGATATCGGGGCCGGTCGAGGCCGGGGTGGTCCCGTGGCCGGGCTCGGCGCCCGCCGGCGGCGCGTTGACGACCGCCCCGGCCACCGCGCCGAAGGCCGCACCGGCGGCCGCGAGCCCGCTCCACCCGAGCAGCCGCCTCCGGCCGATACCACGTACGGAATCCATTTCCGTGATCACTTTCCTTTCCGATCGTCACACTGACCGTTGACGCGCTGTGGCCCATGCCTCCGCTCCGGGCGGGAGGCTGTCGGCCGCGGGCTACCTCTGGTCCCCGATCTCGCCGCCGTGGCGCGCGCCGGGGTGGGGTCGTCGTCGTGGCGGCGTGCCGCCGCAGTCCGGGCGGTACTCGAAGTGCCACCACTCGTTGTCGTAGATGCGGTAGAGGTCGTAGCGGGCGCCGTGCTCCTCGAGCCAGCGCGCGCCCTCGTACGGGCGCACGTCCAGCGCGACGCCCTTGACGTGGGAGGATTCCGCCGGTGGCGACACGAGCATTCGCGCCGAGACCGCGGACCCGGAACGACGCACCTCCTCGTCGAACATCCGTTGCTGGACGAGGGGATCGCGGTAGCCCGAGGTGAGGCCGATGAGCAGGCCGTGACGCCAGAGCGCCTCGGTCCGCGCGGCGGCGAACGCCGCCCTCGCGCCGTCGGTGAGCCCGGTGAGGTCCTGGGCGGGGAATCGCATCCGCAACGCCCAGTGACAGGCCAGTTCGCGGGCGCGGCCAGGACGCCGGATGAACGCCGCGGGCAGCAGGAGCCCGGCGAGCACCAGCGTGACCACGGCGAACAGCCGGTCTCGGGGCCGAGGTGGAACGGTGCGTGGTTCGTTCATGACGACATACGATCGGCGCAGAATGTGCGCGCGTCGTCCGCCGTATGTCACCGTTCATCGACGGCGGTCACCGCCGGCGCGACCGTGACACAACCATGACAAGGCGCTGACGTGGCGGGGACACGGCCGGTCCACAGTGGACGAAGTCGACCGGCGGGCAAGCTACGGAGCGTTCTGTGATACTCGGCGGCGTGTCGCGAGTGTTGTTGATCGAGGATGACCCGGCCGTGCGGGAGGGCCTCGAACTGGCCCTCACCCGGCACGGGCACCGGGTGCACGCGGCGGAGTCCGGCGAGCAGGGGCTGGACCGGCTGCGTGCGGACCCTCCCGACGTCGTCGTGCTCGACCTGATGTTGCCCGGCATGGACGGGTTCGCGGTCTGCCGCCGCATCCGGGCCGTGGGTGAGATGCCGATCATCATGCTCACCGCACGCGGCGACGACATGGACGTGGTGGCCGGGCTGGAGGCGGGCGCCGACGACTACGTGGTCAAGCCGGTGCAGCCCAGGGTGCTCGAGGCGCGCATCCGCGCGGTGCTCCGGCGGAACGGCCGGGAGCAGGCGGAGCTGGAGCGGCATGCGGACCTGACCATCGATCGGGCCGGGCTGGTGGTCGCCAAGCACGGCATGCCGGTCAGCCTCGCCCCGACCGAGCTGCGCCTGCTGCTCGAGCTCTCCGGCGCGCCGGGCCGGGTGCACAGCCGCCAGCAGCTGCTGGAGTCGGTGTGGGAGCACGGGTATTTCGGCGACTCGCGTCTCGTGGACGCGTGCGTGCAGCGATTGCGCGCGAAGATCGAGGACGACTCGGCGGCGCCCGTCTACGTGCAGACCGTGCGCGGGTTCGGGTACCGGTTCGGGCCGGTGTGAAGCGGCCGGCGGCGCCTCGTCCGACCCTGGGACTGCGTACCCGGCTGTTGCTGGCGTTCGCATTGCTGTGCGTGGTCACCGCGGCGGCGGTGGCCGGCGCGGCCTACGTCCAGGCCCGCAACGCCATTCTGGAGCGCGCCCAGGATGCCGCGGTGCAGACGGTGAGAAGCCGCCTGCAGGCGCTCTTCCCGTTGCGGAATCCGGCGCCGGGCCCGGCCGAGCTCGCCGAGATCGCCCACACCGTGTCCGACGGGAACGACGACGCGGTCGCCTTCTATTACGAGACGCGCTCGCTGACCGCCCCAGGCCCGCCATGCCTGCGTCCCGGCGTGCCGTGCCTGACTCCTGGCGTGCCATGTCTGCCTTCCGGCAGGCCGTGCCGGCCCGGCCTGGATCCCGAAACGATCCCCAAGGAGCTGCGGCGGAAGGTGGCCGGCGGCGATATGGCGTGGCAACGCGTGGTGTGGCCGGACGGGCCCCACCTGATCATCGGCACGCCGATGCTGATCGTCGAGGGGGACCGGCCGGCGCGGGCGTCCGGCATCGAGGTCTACGTCGCGCACAGCCTGGCTCCCGAACAGCGCAGCATCGACCGGCTCGCCGCATTCGCCTGGCTCACCGGCGGCGCGTCCCTGGCGTTCGCGGTCGTGCTGGCGATGCTGGCCACTCGTGGCGTGCTGGGGCCGGTGCGCGAGCTCGGCCGGGCGGCACGCCTGCTGGGCCAGGGCGAGCTGCGGACCAGGATCGCGGTCCGCGGCTCCGACGAGCTGGCCGACGTGGCGCGCACGTTCAACGACACCGCGGCGGAGCTGGAACGGCACGTCGAGCAGCTCCGCGAGATGGAGGCCGACGCCCGCCGCTTCGTGGCCGACGTGTCCCACGAGCTGCGCACCCCGCTGGCGGCGCTCGCCGCGGTGGCCGACGTCCTCGACGAGGAGGCGGCCAGGCTGCCCGAGCCCGCCGGCAGGGCCGCCAGGCTGGTCAGCCAGGAGACGCTCAATCTCACCGGGCTGGTGAACGACCTTATCGAGATCAGCAGGTTCGACTCCGGCGTCGCGGCCCTCGCGCTGAACGAGGTCGACGTGGCCGAACTGGTGCGCGCCACCCTGCGCGCCCGGGGCTGGCCGGAGCAGGTGCACACCGAGCTTCCCCCCGCGGTGACGGCATGGCTGGACCCGCGCCGAGTGGACGTCATCCTCGCCAATCTGGTCGGCAACGCCCTGCGGCACGGCGAGCCACCGGTGTCGGTACGGCTTTCCGCCGACCCGCACTGGATCGCTCTCGAGGTCCGCGACCACGGGCCGGGACTGGGCGAAGCGGTGCTGCCGCACGTGTTCGACCGGTTCTACAAAGCCAGCGCCGCCAGGGCCAGGTCCGAGGGCAGCGGCCTCGGCCTCGCCATCGCGCGGGAGAACGCGCGCCTGCATCGGGGCGACCTCACCGTTGCCAACGCCCCGGACGGCGGCGCCGTGTTCACGCTGCGCCTGCCACGCCGGGCACACGATCCGGACGGAGGCCCGGAGTGAGGACCGGAGTGAGGACCGGGGTGAGGCCTGGGGTGAGGCCCGGGGTGAGGCCAGGGCTCGCCCGCCGCGTGCTCGCCGCGTGCCTCGTATCGCTCGTCGCCACGGCCGGCTGCGGTGTGCGACCCAGCGACGTCATCCGCGCCGGCGACCCGCCGAGCGGAGCCGTCGCACCGACCGTCACACCAGCCGTCACTTTCTACCTGGTGAAGAACGGCCGGCTCAGCGCGGTGACGCGGCCCGGTCGTCGGCTGCCCCCGGCGGACACGCTCGCGCTGCTGGCCGCGGGGCCCACCACGACGGAACAGGCGGACGGGTTCACCACCGACGTCCCGCCCGAAGCCGCTCCGTTCTCGGTGACCGTCAAGCCGTCCGGCCGTCTGGTGGTGACCCTGTCCACTCCGGCCGGCGAACTGTCCACACTGGCCGTCGCGCAGATCGTGTGCACGGCCGCCGCCTTCGTGCCGGAGGGCTCTGCCCAGATCACCGTCGTCGGTGCCGGGCAGAGCGCCGGCCCTCGGAACTGCCCCGCGTGACGATATGACCTGTCCATCACTCCGGACAGATCGCCGTGGTCTCGGTCGATCGCGTGAAGCGTGCGGCTGACGGTGGCGTGACGTCGATGCTCGCGGCATGTTCCGTAGCATCGACCCGTGGTTGACGGAACGGTGTTTGACAGAACAGTGGTTGACGGACCCGTGGTCGGCAAAGCGGTGCACGCGATCCGGGTGGTCCTGGCCGACGACGAACCGGTGATCCGCGCCGGGGTCCGGGCGATCCTCGCGGCGGACCCCGGCATCGACGTGGTCGCCGAGGCCGCCGACGGGCGTGAGCTGGTGGACGCCGTCCTGGCGCACCGGCCCGACGTCGCGCTCGTCGACATCCGGATGCCCGGCCTGGACGGGCTGGCCGCCTCGGCCGAGGTGCGCAGGGCCGCTCCCGGCACCGCCGTCTTGATCATGACGTCCTTCGGCGAGGACGCCTACATCGCCCGGGCGCTGGGCGACGGTGCGGCGGGGTTTCTGCTGAAGACCGGCGATCCACGTGAGTTCCCCCTCGGGGTGCGGGCAGCGGCCGACGGCGGGGCGTACCTGTCGCCGCCGGTGGCCGCGCGGGTCATCCGGGGGCTCGCCGGAGACCGGCTGGCACGCGCCACCGCGGCCCGCGAGCGCGTCGCCGCCCTGACCGGCCGGGAGCGCGAGGTGCTCGCCCTGGTCGGCGAGGGCCTGCCGAACGCGGGCATCGCCGCCCGCCTGCACCTCACCGAGGGCAGCGTCAAGACCTACGTGAGCACGATCATGGCCAAGCTCGGCGTGCCCAACCGGGTGCGGGCGGCGCTCATCGCCCACGAGGCGGGGCTGGCGGACGTGCGCTAGTCGCCGCCGATCGGCCTCGGCCTGCTCCGCCGTCGCGCCGGCCGCCGGATGCGGTTCAGCTTCCGAGTGCGTGCTCGTAGTCGGGCAGGTCCAGGGAGGTGACGGCGGAGCGGCCCTCGGCCCTGGTCCGCAGCGCCGTATCGCCGCGCAACATCGCGTTCCGCGCGTCGAGATGCCGCCGGGTGCGCGGGGCGAGCGCGCTGCCGCCCTCCGTGGCGAGGGCCTGGTTGCGCTCCACGAAGCCCCGGATCGTCTTCTCGTACGCCGCGAAGGCCGCCGCGTGATCGCTCCTGTGGGTGGCCAGCTCACCGGCCAGGACGTACGCACCCACCAGCGACACGCTCGACCCCTGGCCCGACATGAACGACGTCGCGTACGCGGCGTCGCCGACGAGCGCGACCCGGCCGGTGGACCAGGCGGGCATGTGGATCTGGCTGACGATGTCGAAGAACAGGTCGCCGGCCTCGCGCATCGCCGCCACCATCCTGGGGATCTCCCACACGGTGTCGGGGAACGTCGCGGCCACGAGGTCGCGCTGCGCCCGCGGGATGCGGAAGGCCGCGAAGGGTGGTTCGTCCTGCGCGAAGGTCAGGAAGCCGTACACCCGATCGCCGGATTCCTGTGCGTAGAGGGCGGCGGCCCGTCCTGGGGTGTTCCATAACACCGCCTCGTGCTCGAGGCCGAGCTCGTTGGGCAGCGTGAAGACGGCGAAGCAGAAACCGAGATAGCGGTGGTAGCGCTCCTCCGGGCCGAAGGCCAGGCCCCGGGTGTTGGAGTGCAGGCCGTCGGCGCCGATCACCAGGTCGAACGCGCGACGGGCACCGCTGTCGAAGGTGACCTCCACGTGGCCGCCTCGGTCGTCGAGGGCGGCGATGGAGTCGCCGAACAGGAACTCGGCCTTGTCCCCCACCAGGCCGTAGAGGCAGTCGGCCAGATCGCCCCTGCGCACTTCGAGGTCGAGACCCTCGGCGCCGCCGGTGACGGCCTCCGGCCGCAGGCTGGTGAGGACCGAGCCGTCGGTGTCGAGGAAGGTGATCCGGCGGGTGTCCACGTGGAGCCGCCGTAAGCGCGCCATCAGGCCCATGCGCTCGACGACGTCGCGTGCGGTGCCGCGGATGTCGATGGGGTACCCTCCCCCGCGCAGGTGGGAGGCCTTCTCCACGACAGTGACCTTGAAGCCGTAGCGGGTCAGCCAGTAGGCCAGCGACGGACCGGCGATACTGGCCCCTGAGATGAGGATCGTGCGGTTCATTCGGAGTCCTTCCTGTCCGTACCTGCCGCAAGCAACAGATGCTTACTTTAGGTATCCTTTTTGCGGACGCAATGCCGCCATGAACATCGACACGATCCACCGTATAGATACATGTGTTAAGTATGCAACCGGAGCCGCCGATGAACGCCGAACCCGAGGGCCGCGCCGGCGTGGACGACCAGGTGCTGGCCGTGATGCCCCGCCTCACGCAGCTGGGCAACGCCGTCAGCCGCGGCCGCCTGACCGAGCACGCGATGAAAGCCGCCGGGATCGAGGTGGATCGCCCGGCCTTCTCCGTCCTGATGTCCGTGCATCTGGCCGACAAGCCGCTGCGGATCAGCGAGATCGCGGAGAAGATGCAGGTCGTCCAGCCCCACGTCACCCGGCAGGTTCAGCAGTTGGAGCGCCGCGGCCTCGTCCGCCGCATCGGCGACCCGAACGACCGCCGCGTCAGCTTCATCGAGCCGACCGGCGAGGGCACGGCGGCCGCCGACCGCTACGCGCGGACGCTCATCGGCTGGTTCACCGGCGCCATCGCCCACTGGTCGGAGCAGGACCGCGAAGACCTCGGCCGCCTGCTGGCCCGCTTCGCCGACGACGTCACCGCTCACCTGGCCACCCTTGAGGACGGCTGAGCTCGCCGCGCCCGCCGTCATCGCCTGAGAGGCGGGACCGGCGGGCGTGCGGTGGTCAGCACCGCCGCCAGCGCCGGGTGTCGCCGCATCGCGGCGACCAGGGCGGTCGCGGGATTCCGCAGGGCCTTCAGGACCAGCGCCGCGGTCACCGCGCCGAACAACAGCCCCGCCGCCACGTCGTGCGGGTAGTGGACGCCGACGAAGACCCGGGAGAACGCCTCCAGCAGCGCGAGCACCGGCGCCACCAGCGCCATGCCGCGCCACAGGGCGACCAGCGCGACGGCCGCCGCCGCGCCGAAGGTCGCGTGGTTGCTCGGCAGCGACCAGTCGCCGTACGGCGGGCAGGGCGCCACCGTGACCACGTCGGCGAGGTCCCAGCAGGGGCGCCGCAGCCGCAGGACGCTCTTGACGCCCTCACTCGCGAGATAGGCCCCCACCACCGCGAGCGGTGCGAGCAGCGCGAGCGCCATGCGGCGGTCGTCCCCCCGCCGCGCCCGCCACCAGCCGAAGACGAGGAACGCGAAAAGGAGCGCGGGGACGGCGTCCGTCGCGACCTCCGCCGCGTCGCGCACCCATGCAGGGGTGTGCTGGGCGAACGCGGTGACCTCCCGATACCACTCGGCGCTGATGTCCGGGACGTCCTCGATCTCGTTGCTCACCGGTTCCCCTCCGTGTGCGTGCCGCCGTCCGGCCCATCGACCCTAGAGCCGGGCGATACGGCGGGCACTTACGGAAAGTCACCGGTGACCCCTCACTTTCGTCAACGGTGCGCCGGGACGGTCGCCTCCTCCTCCTCGCGCGCGCCGGCCGGAACGGCCGTCTCCCTGCGGGTGAACCGCGCGTAAGCCAGGGCGGCGCCGCCGATCAGCAGCGGCCAGACGAGGTAGACGCCCGACGCGGCGACCAGCAGGGCGACCGCCACGAGCGCGAGCAGGGCGGCGGCCCTGGCCCGGCCGCGCGGCAGCAGCCGGATGGCGGCCGCCACGCCGATCGCGTAGACCACCACGAAGGACCCGTTGGTCATCAGCACCAGCGGACGGATGCCGGTCCCCGCCGCGTACACGACGGCGAGGGCGAGGAAGGACAGCACGGCGACGACCGCGAGGCTGCGCCGGGGCACCTCCCCGGCCACGCTGCCCCGGGAGAGCCAGCCGGGCAGGGCGCCGTCGCGGCCGAGGGCCGCGCCGAGCTTGGCCGCCCCGGCCCAGTACGCGTTCATCGCGCCGAGCGTCAGCAGCAGGGCGGCCACGGCGGCGAGCAGCCGGGCGTTGCCGCCGAGACCGAGGGCCAGCAGGTCACCGAGGGGCGCCCGCGCGCCTCCGGCGGCCGGGCCGAGGACCGCGACGGTGGCGAAGGCGACCGACAGGTACAGCACGCCGACCAGCACGACGGCGGCCGTGGCCGCCCTGGGCAGGTCCCTGGACGGCCTGCGGAAATCGGCGGCGAGGTGGGTGATCGCCTCCCAGCCGGCGAAGCTCCACACCAGCAGGGCCGCCGCCGGGCCGATCGCCGTCCAGCCGTGCGGGGCGAACGGCCGCAGGTTGGCCGCGTCGGCGTGCGGGAGCGACAACGCGACGGCGACGACGAGCAACGCGACGAGCAGCCCGGCCAGCCCGAGCTGGACCCGGCCGGTCACCCGCAGCCCGGAGGCGTTCGACACGGTCACGACCGTCATCAGCGCCGCCGCCGTCAGCGTCGCCGTGCCGGTGCCGCCGCCCACCGCCGCGGCGACGTATTCGCCGCCGAACAGCGCCGCGGCGGCGGCGCTCGGCGGTATCGCGAAGTAGAAGCACCAGCCGACGACGACGGCGGCCCGGTCCCCGAAGGCGAGGCGGGCATAGGTCGACACGCCTCCGGAGTCCGGATGGCGCGCGCCGAGCGCGGCGAACGCCGCGGCCAGCGGGGCGGACAGCACGACCAGGCCGAGCCAGGCCAGCAACGACGCCGGCCCGGCGGCCTGGGCCGCGAGCGCGGGCAGGGCGATCACGCCCGTGCCGAGCACCGCGCCGACATACATGGCGGTGCCCTGGGCCGCCGTGAGGCGGCCCCCCGGGGCGGCCCCAGATGAGGCGGCACAGGATGAGGCCGCCCCGAGTGAGGCCGCCCGTGGTGAAACCGTGGGTGTGACGGCAGGTGTGACGGCAGGGGTGACGCGGGACGTGACGCTCGTCCGAGCCATTCGCGCTCACCTTCCATTCGGCGGAGCATGACCGCACCGACGCTATGAACGCCCTGGTCAACGGGCAAGGAAACAGCCACTACAGTGCGCCGGAAATCATCCGGACGATCGGCGGGAGGTATCGAAAGGTGTAGGTCCGGCCTCTCCCGCCGGCATCGCGATTCTCATTGTCTGGACATGCGGCGTGGTCCAGGATGGAGGCACTCGTCCGCTTTCTCTCGGGGGGTCCATTGGCGGGAGACCGAAATCCGGGGGCGGCGGTCCCGGACGTCGAGGGTTTCCTGGAAGCGCATCGCGCCGAAATTCTGGAAGCGTACGCACAGAGCCTCGCGGCACTGGACAGCCCGATCAGCCGTGATCCGGTCGCCCTCCGGCAGACGCTGGCCAACGCCGAGCAGATCCTCGACGACGTGGCCGAGACGCTGCGAGCCGGCAGCATCAGGGTGGGCGACTCCCACAAGCTCATCGCGTGGGAGGTGGGCGCGACCAGGGCGGCGACCGGGGTTCATCCGGACGAGTCGCTACGAGCGGCCTCGGTGTGGTTCCAGACGGTGGTGGCCCACCTGCTGGAGCGGATGCCCGGCGACGGCGCGTCGATGCGGCTGTTCGCGCTGGTCGTGCTGGGGCTGGAGCGCAGCGTCACGGCGCGGATCAGGGAGTCGGCGGCCGGCTACTCCAGCTTCCTGCTCGACAAGGTCCGCGAGGCCCAGATCGAGGAGCGCCGCCGGATCGCCCGCGAGCTGCACGACCGGATCGGGCACGGCCTCAGCGCCGCCCACCGGCAGCTGGAGCTGTACGACATGCACAGGGCGAGCAAGCCCGCCACGGCGACCGCCAAGGTGGAGACCGCCCAGCGGGCCATCCTGGAGACCATGCGGAACCTGCGCGCGGTCACCGGCGAACTGCACCCGCATGAGCCGCGGGGCAGCCTGGAGAAGGCCCTGCTCTACTACCTCGAGACCGTGGACGTGGACGACGTGGACGTCCGGCTGCGGGTCAGCGGAGACGAGACGTGGGCCTCCCCCGCCGTGTGCGACGAGTCCTTCCTCATCCTGCGCGAGGCGACCAGGAACGCGCTCAGCCACGGCGATCCCACCAAGGTGCTGATCCGGGTCGACTTCGCCCCGCACGAACTGCGGGCGTCCGTGGACGACGACGGCCTGGGCTTCGCCGAGGGGAGCGGCCGGCCGGACGGGGTCGGCCTGCTGTCGATGCGGGAGCGTGCCGCGATCATCGGAGGGACGGCCACCGTCACGAGCAGGCCCGGTCACGGCACACACGTCGAACTGCACGTGCCCTTCTCCCGGCTCGACGGTTGACGGCGGCCGGTGCCCGTCCCACACCACCGTTGGGTCCGATTCCATCCCGCCCGAGCAGGGGTCTCCCCGGAGGTATCCGATGAGCCGGTCCGGCAGCCCGATCACCATCGCCCTCATCGACGACCACGCGTTGTTCCGGGAGGGCCTGCGCGAAATCCTGGAGGCCCAGGAGGACTTCGAGGTCGTCGGCGAGGCGGGCGACTCCGGCGGGGCGGTGGCCCTGGTGGAGCGGGAGCGGCCCGATGTGGTCCTCTTGGACGTCGAGATCCCCGGTGACGACGCCACGCGGACCGTGGCCCGGATGCGCGCGATCTCACCCGAGTCGCAGATCATCATCCTCAGCATGTACGACGGCCCGCAGTTGCTGAGCCGCCTGCTCGCGGCCGGTGTCCGCGGCTACCTGCTGAAGAGCGTGCACCGCCAGGAGCTGATCTCGGCCGTCAAAAGCGTCAGGAACGACCCCGACCGGCTCGTGCTCGCCGTCTCGCGCGACGCGTTCGCCCAGCTGCAGGGGGATGGGATACAGGGGGGCGGGTCGCGGGTGGTGCTGACCGGTAGGGAGCGGGAGATTCTCGAGCTCGCCGCCCAGGCGCTGAGCAACCAGCAGATCGCCACCCGGCTCACCCTCACCGAGGCGACGGTCAAACGGCACCTGCACAACGTCTTCACCAAGCTCGGCGCGGTCTCCCGGATCGACGCGGTCAACAAGGCGCTGGGCGCCTCGCTCATCTCGCCGCACCGCGATCGGCCGACGCCCCGCCTCCGTCCCGGGCCCGGCCTCCGGGGACGGCACTCGTCTCCCTGAACCGGACCCGGGCGCCGCCGAGGCGCACACGGGTCCGGGCGGCGGGAGTGCTCTCGCCGCCGCCCGGACCTCCGGTCGTACCGTCAGGGGCCGCCGTTCATCGGTGGCCGGATCAGTGGCCGCTCATCGGTGGCCCTTCATCAGGGGTAGCTGACGACGTTCACCGGGACGGTGGCCGTGCCCTGGGCCGCGCCGCCCGTGGTGTTGATCACATGGGCGATCGTTCCCACCCCGCCCAGCGACACCGTGAGCAGGTCGTGGAACTTCACCCCCGACCTGTTCGGGGCCTCGAAACCACGCTCGGCCACGATCGAGGGATCGGTGCTGAAGTTGCAGTAGCTGCCCATGCCCCAGGCCTCGTGGCTGGTCACGGAGTCGGCCACTTTGTAGGCGGCGTAGCCGCGGGTCGAGCCGTTCATCCAGGACGCCTGGTTGGGCGGGTCGTAGGGCAGCTCGTTCTGGAAGAAGATCGTCTTGCCGCCCTGGCCGTTCCAGATCACCTCGTACTTCTTGTAGTGCTCGACGAACAGGCCGTACGCCGTCACGTTGTCGCCGTTGACGATCAGGCCGGTGTCGGCGGGGTTGGTGTTCCAGCCCACGCCCGCGCCGTGGTCGGCCCGCCACGCCCAGATGTGGTCGATGATCGTGTTGTTGCTGTTCACGACCAGGCTGGTCGTGGCCGAGCCGGGGCCCGCGCCGCCGATCCGGAAGAACACGTCCTGGATCGAGGTGGGGTTGCCGGCGTGGCTCGCCGAGGCGCCGTCGGGGCCCACCCGCAGCAGCACCGGCGAGTTGACCGTGCCGGCGTCGAGCAGCAGACCGGCGATCTTCACGCCGTCGACGTCCGCGACGTTCATCGCGACGACCCCGTTGTCCGGGATCAGCGTGGCGTAGCCGAGCCCGAGGACCACGGTGTCCGGCCTGGTCACGTTCAGCGTCTGGCTGAGGTGATAGACGCCCGGCGTGAACAGCAGGTTGAGCCCCTGGCTCAGCGCCTGGTTGAGCGTGGCGGCGCTGTCGGACGGCTTGGCGACGTAGAACTGCGTCAGCGGGATCAACGTGCCGGGGGTCGCGCCGTTCGCCCAGCTCACGCCGCTGGAGTTCGTCCGCAGCGACGGGACGAAGACGCGGTAGGCGCCGCCCGAGTCCACGTACAGGTACGGCTTCTCCCGGGTGACCGGGCTGGTCGCGAGCGTCGTGTACGGCGGATTCGGGAAGCTCTGCGCCGGAGCGCCGACGACGCCGGAGAACACCATGTTCCAGACGCCGTTGGTCCAGCCGCCGATGGTGCTGTCGCGGGTGAACCACTGCTGCTGGGAGTAGGGGCCGACCGTGCCGTCGACCTTGCTGTCAGCGATGTAGCCGCCGCTCGCCCAGCCGTACCCGTTGGGGGCGAGGTTCAGCCCGCCGCGCACGTGGATCCGCCGGAACGGCGCGGCCTGGGCCACGGCCCACCGGTCGGTGCCGTTGACCGGGACGACGGCCAGGTTCTCCGCCGACCGCCAGAAGTTCTGGGTGGCGTTGCCCTTGAACCACCCGGCGTCGACGGTGATGTCCCCGTTGATCGTGACGTTGTCGGGCGACTGGCCGAGACCGGCGATCGAGGTGTAGAAGCCGATCTGGGCGTTCAGGCCGCTGTAGGTGCCCGGCTTGAACAGCAGCGCGTAGCGCTGGCTGCCGAACTGGTTCGACTCCTGCTGCCTGAAGATGGTGTCGAGCGTGCTCTGGATGCTCGCGCTCGACATCGACGGGTCGAAGATTCTCACGTTCGGCCCGAGGTCGCCGCCGCCCGGAAGGGTGGGGCCGCCGTCGTCACCGCCGCCGGTGGTGTTGACGGCGAACTCCCAGAGCGAGTAGCCGTACGCCGTGGCCCGGGTGAGGCCGGTCATCCGGACGTAGCGGCCGGTCGCCGACAGGTCGAGCGACTGCGTCCCGCTCACGCCGTTCACCGTGGCGGTCGCGTCCGACCAGGCCGAACCGTCGGCCGACACCTGGATCTTGAACGTCCTGGCGTAGGCGGCCTCCCAGTTCAGGATCACCTTGCAGATCTGCTGCGAGCTGCCGAGATCCACCTGGATCCACTGCGGATCGCTGAACGCGCTCGACCACCGCGTGCCGGTGTCACCGTCGAACGCGGCCGACGCCGGTGACCCGGCGTTCTCCGTCGAGGAGGCCGACGACGGCCTCCCCTGCGCGACGTTGGCCGTGCCGCAGGCCGACGCCGTGGCGCTGTAGGTGGTGGGGACGACGCCGGTCACGGCCGCGAAGGTCGCCAGCGCGACCAGCCCGGCGGCGACCCGGCCGGAACGTCCGCGCCGCCGGTGCGTGGAGTGAAGCCGTAAGGATGGAGGCATGCACGTCTCCTTGGCTGCGGAGCCCCTTGGACGAGGGTTCGGGGGATGAGAGAGGTCCAGCGGACTGAGAGTGCGCCCGCTACTCCGCTTATGTCAAGGCTTATTTCACAGCTAAAAATATCTCCGGCTTCCAGGGCCGCTCGGAAGCCGGTCTCCGGCAGGGCGCCGACCCCCGCGCCCCTCCGGGGCGTCACATCCCACCGGTCGCGCCCTGCCCTTCCGTCGTCGGCCTGGCGAGCAGCCGTTCGGACAGCGCCCACAGACGGTCGGCACGCCCGGCGTCCATCGCGTACGGCAGGTAGTGGCCGCGCGGCGGTGGGCCGTCACCGTGCCACGGCCGGGCGAAGGAGCAGCCTTCCAGGTATCCCCCGCCGGCACCCGACAGCTCGGGCGCCGTCGCCGCCCACACGGTGGTCGCCGCCCCCTGCTCGGGTGTCTTCCACCCGGAGTTCGGCCAGCCGCGGCCGGCACGCTCGGTGTCGGACATGTGCCGCTGCAGGTCCGTGACGATCGCGCCCGGCATCACCGCGTTCGCGGTGATCCCCGAACTCGCGTAACGGCGGTCGAAGGCCACCGCGAACAACGCGTTGGCCGTCTTGGACTGTCCGTACGCCTGCCAGCGGTCGTACGGACGGGCGAGGTAGTTCGGGTCGTCGAAGTCCACGTCGGAACGGCGGTGCGCGCTCGACGTCAGCACGACCACCCGGGCGCCGTCCGCTCTCAGCAGGCTCGGCACGAGCCCGGTCACGAACGCGAAGTGGCCCATGTGGTTCGTGCCGAACTGCGACTCGAAGCCGTCCTCGGTGCGGGTCAGCGGCGGTGCCATGACCGCCGCGTTGGCCACGAGGATGTGGCATGCCCTGCCGGTCGCGTTGTGCCGGTCGGCCCAGCCCCTGACCGAGGTCAGGGACGCCAGGTCGAGGTGGCGGAAGACCACCGGACCGCCGCCCGCGAGAGCCGTCAGCTTCGCGGCCGCGGCCTCGCCGCGCACGCGATCGCGGCCCGCGATGACCACCCGCGCCCCGGCGGCGGCCAGCGCCCGCGCCGTCTCGAACCCGATCCCGCCGCTGCCGCCGGTGACGACGGCCTCCCGCCCCGACAGGTCGGCGCCGGCGACGACCTCCAGCGCCGTCCTCGAAATCTCCGTCATGCGGCCCAGCCTCTTCCCGGCGGCCGATCCCGGCCAGGTCCTGCGACACCTGGCAATACGACGGCCAGGCTCGCCCGCTCACCCGCTGCCATAGTGGGAACATGGCGCAGTCGAACGAGCTGGGCGACTTCCTGCGCGCTCGCCGGGCGCGGCTCCGGCCGGACCAGGTCGGCCTGCCCGGCACCGTCGGCCGCCGCCGGACTCCCGGCCTGCGGCGCGAGGAACTCGCCGCGTTGGCCGGGCTCAGCGTGGACTACTACATCCGCCTGGAACAGGGCCGCGAGCGCAACCCGAGCCCCGCGGTCGTCCACGCGCTCGCTTCCGCCCTGCACCTCGACGCCGACGAGACCGCCCATCTGCACGCGCTCACGCATCACGCGGCAGGCCGCCGTCCCCGCCCCTCAGCCACGTCTCCGGCCGCGCCGCCCGCTGTCGCCGCCCTCCTCGACCGGCTGCGCCCCTGGCCCGCTCTGGTGCTCGCCCGGAACGGGGACGTGCTGGCCGCCAACCCCGAGGGCCTGGCCCTCTACGCCGGTCTCGATTCGCGGCACGACGTGCGCCCCCGGCGCGGCGGCGCCAAGACCTTCCGTCATCCCGCCGCCGGCGACCTCGTGCTGTCGCACCAGAGCCGGCACCTCGACGACTCCTCCGTACGGCTGAGCCTCTACCAGCCGGAACCGGGCTGTCAGGACCGGCTCCACCTGCTCACGCTCGGTGCCGACGCCGCGAGTTCCCCCCGATGACCGTGCTCGCCCTGCCGGCGGACCCCCGCCTTCCCGCAGGCCCGCGAGTCAGCCCGCGGCGGTGATCCGGGCGACCTGGGGAGCGTTCAGGAACTCCTCGAGCACGAGCGTGGCGGCCCCCAGCGCGACCGCGTCGGGGCCGAGACGGCCCAGGACGATCGACGTCGCGGCGTACGGCTCGGCCAGCGAGTTGTCCGCGGTGGCGCGGCGGATGCCGGGCAGCAGGCTCTCGCCGAGCTGGATCCCCACCCAGCCGCCGATCACGATCTTCTCGGGGTTGACGAGGTTGACCAGGTTGGCCAGGCCGACGCCCAGGTAGGTGACGGTCTCCTCGACCACCGGAGACTTCGACGCGAGCACCTGGGCGAGGTCGTCCTCCCAGTCGCCGCGCGAGGTGACACCCGCCCGGTCGAGGATGGCCTCGATGCCGACGTACGCCTCCAGGCAGCCGCGTCCGCCGCAGCGGCAGGGCCGCCCGTTCGCGACGATCTTCGTGTGGCCCCACTCCCCGGCGCTGCTGCTGACCCCGCGGAACGTGGTGCCGTCGGCCACGATGGTCGCGCCCACTCCCACGCCGAGCAGCACGATGACCGCGTCGGAGGCGCCCCGGCCCGAGCCGAACCACAACTCGGCCTGGCCCATCGTCTTGGCGCCGTTGTCCACGTACAGCGGGAGCGAGGTGCCCCGGCGCAGGAGCGCTCCAAGCGGAACGCCGTCCCAGCCGAAGGTCTTGGCGTGGATGACGCCGTCGGCGCCCGGCTCGACGATGCCGGGGACCCCCACACCGATGCCGAGCACCTGCTCGGGCGACACGCCCGCGTCGGACAGCACGACCTCGACGCCCGCGAGGATGTGCCGGGCGATCAGTTCGGGGTCGTGACGGGCCGGCCGCAGCATGTAGTCCACCTTGGCCCGCTCGGTCATCTCCAGGTCGAACAACCCCACCCGCACGTGGGTCTCGGCCACGTCGACGCCCACGGCGAAGCCGTACTCGGGGTTGACCCGCAGCAGCACACGGGGCCGGCCGCCGTCGGACTCCACCTGGCCCGCTTCGACGACGATGTTCTCGCTCAGCAGGCCGGCGGTCATCGTGCTGACCGTGGCGGCGCTCAGGCCGGTGCGGGCGGTGAGGTCGTTGCGGCTGGTCGGGCCGGAGAAGTAGAGCGCGCGCAGCAACACGGCCCGGTTGCCTCTGCGGATGTCCCGTACCGTCCTGCGCTGAGGCCTCGCCATGACCACCCTCCCCGTCGACACGGTCATCTTAGTTCAGAGGTGAAAACAAGCACCTCCGCCCTCCTCAGACCTCTGCACGGTCGCATCTCCCGGTTACCCGTCCGTTAAGCCCGCGTGTCGCCCTCGCCCTTCTTCCGAACCCTGAACCAACACCACGGCACCTTGATCTCAGACAATCGTGATGACTGCCACCGAGGCCTCGCGCACGCGGCTCGCCGTCCGGCGCGGCGGCAAGACGCGCGGCGCCTACGCGGTCATGCGCGGGCGGTCGCGAGCTCCTTCATGAGGACCTCGACGAGGGCGGCGGCGGGAAGGTCGCGGCAGCGACGGTATCCCCGGCCGCACCACAGGGCCATCGCCTCGGGGTCGCCGTGCTCCGCCGCGGCCCGCCGCAACCCCTTCGTCAGGTGGTGCACCTGCGGGTAGCACGCGGGTGCCGACGCCTCGTGTTCGGCCATGAACCGGTTGGCCAGGCCGCGTGCCGTACGTCCCGAGAAGGCCCGGGTGAAGGCGGTGCGGGTGAACCGGGGATCGGCGAGAGCGGCCTTGTGCACGGGGTGCGCCCCGCTCTCCGGCGTACGCAGGAACGCGGTGCCGAGTTGCGCGGCGACCGCGCCCGCGGACAGGACGGCGGCGACGTCCGCACCGTCCATGATCCCCCCGGCGGCCACGAGCGGGACGCCGGTGTGCTCCCGCACGAGGGACACGAGTTCCGCCAGATCGTCGGGCGCCTCCCAGGAGGACGGCCAGGAGGGAGCCGCGGGCAGGAAGGCCGCCTGGTGCCCACCTGCGCCGGGCCCCTGGACGACCACGGCGTCGGCTCCGGCATCGGCCGCCGCGACCGCCTCCCACGGGGTGTTCACCATCACCATGACGACGGCTCCGGCGTCGTGCAGGCGGGCCGTCACCTCGGGCGGCGGGCAGCCGAAGGTGAAACCGGCCACCGGCACCTGTTCGTCCACCAGCAGGTCGATCTTGGCGTCCCACTCGTCGTCGTCCGGGCCCGGCGCCTCGGGCAGCGTCACGCCGTACCGCTCGGCCTCGGGGAGGAGTTCGTCGCGGTAACGCGCCACCGCGGCCGCGTCGGCCGACTCGGGCCCGGCGAACTCCGGCCGGGAGGACTCGGACCGGACGACTTGGGGGCCGGGGACGAAGACGTTCACGCCGAACGGCCGGTCCGTCCGCTCGCGCACCGCCGCGATCTCCCGGCGCACGTCCTCCGCCGTACGGTAGCCCGCCGCGAGGAACCCGAGGCCGCCCGCCACGGACACCGCCGCCGCCAGGGCAGGGGTGGACGCGCCGCCCGCCATGGGCGCCTGGATGATCGGATTCGACGGCCCGAAGGGCAGGACGCGACCGGTCACGAGACCTCCTCACTCGTCTTACAGCAGCGTAGAACGCGGTCGGCGAGCGCCCCTGCGGCCCCCGCAGGAGCCGCGGGCCGAGCCCAAGTCGCGGGCCCAGTCGAAGTCGCGGTTCAGTCGAATTCGGGGTCGGTGGTGCGGCTGCGCTTCAGCTCGTAGAAGTACGGGAACTTCGCCATGGCGAGGGCGCCGTCGTAGATGCGGAGGGCCTCCTCGCCCCGCGGGATGCGGGTCATCACCGGCCCGAAGAACGCCACGCCGTCGATGTGGATGGTCGGCGTGCCGACCTCGTCGCCGACCGGGTCCATGCCCTCGTGGTGCAACCGGCGCACGATCTCGTCGTACTCGTCGGTGCCGGCGGCGTCGGCCAGCTCCACCGGCAGCCCGACCTCGGCGAGCGCCTCCTTGGCCACGAGCCCGTAGTCCTTGTTGTTCTGGTTGTGGATGCGGGTGCCCATCGCCGTGTACAGGTCGCGCAACACGCCCTCGCCGTGCTGCTGTGCGGCGGCGACGCACACCCGGACCGGGCCCCACCACCTGGGCACGGCTTCGCGATAGAAATCGGACACGTCCTGCTTGCCCTCGTTCAGCACGGAGAGACTCATCACCCGGAACCGGAGGTCGAGGTCGCGCTGCTTCTCGACCTCGAGGATCCACCGCGATGTGATCCACGCGTAGGGGCAGACGGGGTCGAAGTAGAAGTCCACCGTGGGACGGCTGTCCGCCCCGGCCTGGTCGACAGTCCTGTCGATGTTGCTCATAAAACGTTCCTGACGGGATGAGGCGGATGAATCGGGGGGCCGGTCCGGCGAGCGTATCCAAGGGCAGCGTGACGCGTCACCGGGCCCGATCCCATGAACCGTCGGCGCTTTCCCATAATTCCCGCAGGGATGATCGTAATTTTGGACCGGCCGGGCTCTCTAGGCTGACCTCATGGCTGAGATCCACGAGAAAACAGCGATCCGCGACAGGGCCATGACCCTCCGGGCGCTCCATGTGCCCGGTGACCCCGTCGTACTACCCAACGCCTGGGACGCCGCGTCGGCGCGTGCCGTCGAGGCGGCGGGCTTCCCCGCCGTCGCGACCAGCAGCGCGGCCGTCGCCGCCGTGCTGGGCTACGAGGACGGGCAGGACACGCCCGTGGACGAGATGTTCGCGGCCGTGGCCCGCATCACCCGCGTCGTGGCCGTCCCCGTCACCGCCGACGTGGAGCGCGGCTACGGTCTGGAGCCCGCCGAGCTCGTCGAACGGCTGGCCGCCGCCGGCGCCGTGGGCTGCAACCTGGAGGACTCCGACCCGGCGACCGGCACGATGATCGACGCAGCCGAGCAGGCGGACTTCCTGGCCGCCGTACGGGCGGCGGCGGCCAAGGCCGGAACCGACCTCGTGATCAACGCCCGCGTGGACACCTTCATCCACGGCGCGGGGACTCCTGGAGAGAGGCTCGCGGAGGCGCTCGACCGGGCCGGCCGCTACCTCGACGCCGGCGCCGACTGCGTCTACCCGATCCTCGCGAGCGATCCCGAGGTCATCGGCACGCTCGCGCGGGAGATCGGCGGCCCGATCAACGTGCTGATGTGGCCCGGCGTGCCTTCCATCCGCGACCTCGCGGCCCTCGGCGTGGCCAGGGTCAGCCTCGGCTCCGGCATCCACCGTGCGACCCAGGCGTTCACGGCCGGCATGCTCGACACGATCGCCCGAGGCGACGACCCCTTCCCACCCGCCTGACCCGCCCGCGTCCCGATCCGCACCACGCCCACCACCGGGGGCCGCCCTGACCTGGTTCGCCTACCTTGCTCCGGGCGGCCGCTCCGGCTCCGCCGCGTACGACCAGCCCGACCAGCGCTCGACCCGGACGAGGATCGCGGGCCCGGCGGGGGGACGCTCGCGATACTGGGCGTACTTGCGCACCAGCCACGCCACGGCCCGCTCGCGCTCGGGGCCGCCCTCCACGACGCGGGCGTGCCCGTCGGCGCGCACCCACCACAGCCGTTCCCAGTCGTCCTCGTAGTGGTCCGCCAGGAGGCAGACGCGGGGATTGTCGCGGATGTCGCGCAGCCGCCGCAGGTCGGTGGCGCTCTTCGGCTTGTGGTCCACGGCCGTCACGACAGTGCCGAGCCCACCGCCCAGCCCAGTATCGAGCCCACGGCTCAGCCCACCGCACAGCTCCGCGCCGGGCCCTGCTCCCACGCCGGTCGCGGGCACTCCCCCGTCATCGGGCCCGGGGCCGTACGCCGAGGCATCGGGGCCGTACACCAGAGCGAAGGTGACGGGGACGAGCCGCGGGGCGCCCTCGGCCCCGGCGGTCGCGAGGCGGGCCACGCGGGCCGCCGAGAACAGGGCGCGGGCCCGCTCCTCGGGCATCCTCACCAGGCCAGCCTACCCACCGTGGTCGCGCTTGATCGTCTTTGTACGGCGGCCTATGGTGTCCGCCATGGAGGCATCTGAGTTACTCGAGCGGGCCCGCTCGAGCGCACGCGACCCCGAAGATCCCCTGGAAATCCTGTCCGCCGCGATCACCCTGGTTCCCGACCTGGGCGGCGAGGCGGACGCCCTGCTCGACCTCGCGGTGCGCCGTGCCCGTGAGGCCGGCGCGTCCTGGACCGCCATCGGTGAGCGGTTCGGCTACATCAGGCGGAGCGCGCGCAGGCGGCGCTTCACTCCCGCCTTCGCCCACCGCCACCTGGTGAACCGCCGCATGAAGCGCGACGCCGCCTGCTCCTTCTGCCGCAGGCCGCCCGGCCCGCGCGTCCACATGGTGCACGGCGAGGGCGGGCGCATCTGCGACCGCTGTGTGGCGCTGGCCGGCGACATCGTCGCCGGGCTGGCCCGCCGCGGCCGCTGACGCACGTCAGGTGACGGTGAGCCGCCGCGCGTAGCGCTCGTCCCGCCACAGCTCCTCGCCGAGCACCTCGGCCAGCGCCGTCGCCGCGTCGTACACGTCGACATGGCGCAGGTACAGCGGGGCGAAGCCGAAACGGACGAAGTCCGGCTCGCGGTAGTCGCCCATCACGCCCCGGTCCGCGAGCGCGCGGACCACGGGGTAGCCCTGCGGGTGACGGTAGCTGACCTGGCTGCCCCGCCGCTCCGGGTCGCGCGGGGTGGCCAGGGCGAGCCCGAGCCCCGGGTCGACGATCTCGTCGAGCAGGTCGATGAACAGCGAGGTCAGGGCCACGCTCTTGGCTCTGACCTCGCCCAGGTCCACCCGCTCCCAGATGTCGAGGGACGCGTTCAGCGCGGCGTACGACAGGATCGGCGGGCTGCCCGTGGCGAAGCGCCGCACACCGGCGGCGGGGCGGTAGTGCGGTTCGAAGTCGAAGGGCGCGGCATGACCGTGCCAGCCCGACAACACGTTGTGGACGGCGTCCTGATGGCGCGGCGCCACGTACAGGTACGCGGGAGCGCCGGGCCCGGCGTTCAGGTACTTGTACGTGCAACCGACGGCGAAGTCGGCCTCGCCCACCCGCACGGACAGCGCCCCGGCGCTGTGGCACAGGTCCCACATCATGAGCGCACCGGCCGCCCGGACCCGCTCCGTCACCGCCGCCATGTCCCTGGCCGCGCCGGTCCGGTAGTCCACATGCGACAGCAGCACGAGCGCCACGTCCTCGCCGAGGGCGTCCTCCAGCGAACGGCCGCCCTCGCCGATGTCCCGGATCTCGTACGCGCCGAGCGCCCGGGCGGCGCCCTCCACGACGTACCGGTCCGTGGGGAAGTTGTCCAGATCCGAGACGATCACCCGGCGGCCGGGCCGCAGCGGAAGGGCGGCGGTGACCAGCTTGAAGATGTTCACCGAGGTGGAGTCGCCGGCCAGCACGTCTCCCGGGCGCGCGCCGATCAGGGGCGCGATACGGTCGCCGGTCGTCTGCGGCATGTCCCACCAGCCGGCCGTGTTCCAGCTCGCCCCCAGATGCACACCCCACTCGGTCTCGACCGTGTGGGCCACCTTCTGCGGCGTGTGCCGGGGCAGCGCGCCGAGCGAGTTGCCCAGCAGGTAGACGACCCCGGGAGGCAGCGAGAACTCGTCCCGGAACCCCGCGAGCGGGTCCTTGGCGTCGAGGTCCTGGCATTCGGCACGGCTGAGAACCATCGGCAACTCCTTCGTCACCGCATTATGTACCGAAATATCCGATCTTGTAGTGGTCGTGATGACGGAGCGTTCACGGTGCCGGTAATACCGGAAGGGACCGTTCCACCGTAGCGGACGGCTATAACCCCCAGAGATCGCCACACCGGCACGATCAGCGCAAAGTAAGCACAAGACGCACCCAAGACTCTGTGCGATCGTGGACAAGACGGGGCAAGTTCTCTGGAGACGCCATCCCCCCGTTGGTGACAGAGGGTGATCAAACGTGACGGAATCCCCGGTGCATCACGAGTCTCCGATCTATCGCCGCATGGCCGACAGGCTGCGCGATCAGATCCTGTCCGGCGAACTCGGTGATGGAGACCGGCTACCGGGCGAAAACGCGCTCATGAAGGAGTACGGCGTGGCACGCGCGACGGCACGGCAGGCGCTGGCCGTGCTGATCAACGAAGGGCTCGCCGTGCCGAAGCGGGGCTCGGGCGTCTACGTGCGCCTGTTCCGCCCCATCCGCCGCCACGGGTCCCGCCGGCTCTCCAGGGAGCAGTGGGCCCAGGGCCTGGCCATCTGGGACTCCGACACCAGGGGCCGGTCGTACGTCGTCGACGAGGTGCGCATCCTGCGCGAGCCGGCGAGCGAGCAGGTCGCCCGCGTGCTCGGCACCGGCGAGGTGTGGGTGCGGCGGCGCCGTTACTCGGTGGACGGCCGCCCGGTGCAGCTCGCGGCCTCCCACTTTCCCGCCGAGCTCGTGGACGGCACGGCGATCGTCCGGTCCGACACCGGCCCCGGCGGGGTGTACGCCCGGCTGGGCGAGCTCGGCCGGGCTCCCGTCCGTTTCAGCGAGGAGGTGCGGGCGCGGATGCCGCTGCCCGGGGAGGTCGAGTCGCTGGGCCTCCCGGCCGGCACGCCGGTGATCTCCGTCATCCGGGTGGCCTTCGCGGAAGGAGGGGTGCCCGTCGAGGTCAACGAGATGATCCTGGACGCGGCGTCGTATGTACTCCAGTACGACTTCGACGCCTAGGTCAAGAGGGAACGTTGACCTGACTGTCCCGATCATTGATTTCTCTAGAGATGTCCCGCACCTTGAGGAGGAGACGTCAAGAACACCGGGCACACGGCGAGGGAAGGTGTACGGATGTCCTTTGACCGACGCCTCGCCGAGATCGCCCGGGAGTTTCCGGAGTGGACGATCTGGCGGAGCGACGCGGGCCGGTGGTGGGCGACCCGGCACCACCCGCTCACCTCCGCGCAGCGGGCGGCGGGATGCGCGATGACCGTCGACGCGGACGAGGCCGAGGGGCTGCGTCGGCTGCTGCGTGAGCAGGAGACCCTCGCCGCCGATCCATGAGCGCGGAAGCCCCCGACCCGATCGGGGGCGGGGGCTTCCGCTACCACTCCGGTCTTCCGCACTGCCGCGTGTTCTCCCGGCCGGGCGAAACCCGCCCTCATCGGCATCACGCCCCGGCCGGGGCATCCGCCGCCGGCGCGGCCTGCCCGCCGGCCACCGGGCCGGTCATGCCACTGTTCGCACGGCCGGGCTCACTGACCGCGGACCGGCTCCCCGTCCGGCAGGGCACGCCGTACGCGGCCGAGATTGACGTCGGTGTCCTCCGGCGACGGCGTCACGGCGTGACCGTTCTCGTGGCGTCCGTCGTCCACGATCAGGACCGCGTCGTCCTCGTCGCCGCCCGTCCGCTGCCCCTGACCGGCCCCCTGACCGGCCCCCTGACCGGCCCCCTGACCGGCGCCGTGATCGGCGCCGTACTCGCCGGAGGCGTCGGCGTGCGCCTCGTGCCCGGACGGCGCGGCCTCCAGTGCCTGCCGCGGCTCCTCGACCGGCTCGGGAATCTGGCTCTGCGGCTGGTCAGGCGCGCCCGCGGGGATGGCGTGCATCTGCGGCGCGGGCGGCAGCACGGCGTCCTCGTCGATCACCGGACCCGCCGCGGTCTCCCGCTGCATCAGGTCGCCGAGCACCGAGCCGATCTCGTTGAGCCGCCGCACGACCTCCGCGTGGGTGTCGGTGAGATAGGCCACCCGGCGGCCGGTGTGCTCGTCCAGCGCGTTGACGCGCTGCTGCGCCGCCGCCAGCATGGCCTCGGCCTGCCCGCGTGCCTCGGCGAGCAGCCGCTCCGCCTCCATCCGGGCGGCGGTGAGCTGCCGCTCCCCCTCGGCGCGGGCCGCGCGCAGGGTCTCCTCCGCCTCCGCGCGTGCCGTGCCCAGCGTCTCCTCCGCGTTCGCGCCCGCCTGCGCCAGCAGCCGATCGGCCGTGGACGTGGCGTCGGCGACGCGGCGCTCGGCCTCGTCCTGGGCGGCGGCCCTGATCGCGTCGGCCTGCTCACGCGCCGACGTCACCAGCCGCTCGGCCTCGGCCGCCGAGGTCTCGCGCAGTCTCCTGGCCTCCGCCTCGGACGCCTCCTTGTTGGCGGTCGCCTCCTCCTGTGCCAGCTTGAGTATCTGGCTGAGCCGCTCGCCCAGCTCGTCGGGGTTCTGCGGCGACTCCGTCATCCTCCGCCGCGCCTCGGCCAGCTCCAGCCGGCTCTGCTCCGCCTGGTCGATCGTGCGCGCGAGCCGTTCCTCCAGGTCCCGGATCTGGTTGCGGGTCCTGACCATGTAGTCGTGGACCTGCCTGCGGCTGTACCCACGCATCACGACTTCGAAGGAGTCGTCACTCATCAGGTCGGGGAAATTGTCGGTCTGATTCGTCATGAGAAACCCTGGGGTTGGAGATAACGACGGTAACGCAGCCAGGACACGACTTTCCTGCTATCCGTCGCACATCGCAACCTGAACGCCGCAGGCGCCGGGCGGAACACGGGGCGTCGAGTCGGACGCGGCACGGCCGCATGGGATCATGGCGGCATGCCGTACGTAGCGGACCTGGACGACGACGCCACGCCGATCATCCACCCCGACGCGTGGGTGGCCCCGGGCGCGGTGGTCGTCGGGAGGGTGCGGCTCGGACGCGGTGCGAACGTCTGGTACGGCTCCGTGCTGCGCGGCGACGACGAGCGCATCGAGGTCGGCGACGAGGTCAACATCCAGGACCTGTGCTGCCTGCACGCCGACCCAGGAGAGCCCGCGATCCTGGAAGACCGGGTGAGTCTCGGCCACCGGGCGATGGTGCACGGCGCGCACATCGAGACCGGCGCCCTCGTGGGCATCGGGGCCGTCGTGCTCGGCGGGGCGGTCGTCGGAGCCGGGTCTCTGATCGCGGCGGGGGCCGTCGTGCCGCCCGGCCGCCGCATCCCGGCCGGCGTACTGGTCGCGGGCGTGCCGGGGAAGGTCGTGCGGGAGCTCACCGACGACGACCGCGCCTCCTTCGCGCGCACCCCGGACAACTACCTCGCCAAGGCCCGCCGTCACGCCGCGGCCTCGGTTCGGTCCCGATGAGCGTGCCGAGCAGCGCCAGGTGATCGGACAGCTCCGGGTCGGTCCTGATGACCTCGGCTCCGCCCGGACGGTAGTCGGCCTCGGTCGCGAAGACGTAGTCGATCTTCCGGCCGCCGCGCGTGGTGGGCTCGCCGCCCCGGCGCGCAGTCCCGCACGACTCGGCGTCGGCCTCGGTGTAGCCGCCCTCGCCCAGGCCCATGCCGTACACGTCGGTGAGCTGGTCGTGGCCGGGTTCCCGGTTGAAGTCACCGGTGAGGATCACCGGAGCACCGTGGGCGTACGCCGCCACCAGTCCGGTGACCTGCCGCGGGGTCTCGGTGTCGGAGATGTGGGTCACGCAGCAGACCGATCGGCGGGGTCCGACCCGGCCGGGGGCGCACAACAGGCCGCGCGGGTGGATCGTCTCGCCCGGTGTGGCCGGGGCGTGGTCGGCGCGCAGCAGCCGCCGCAGCGGCGAGCCCTCGGCGCCGTTCTTCAGCGCCAGCGCCACGCCGAAGGTCTTGCCGTCCGGCGGAACCGTGTCCGGGGTGAGATCGCTCCACAACGTGCGGCACCGGTCCTCACGGCCCGGCCCGCCGCCCTTCGCGTAGCCGTACCAGAGCAGGCGATAACCGGGCAGCTCGCGCCGGAGCAGGCCCACCTGGGCGTAGCACATCTCGGTGAACGAGGCGACGTCCACGTCCTTCGACCGGATGAGCGCGGAGACCTGACCGGCCCAGGTCCTGCGGCGCCGCGGCGTCAGGTCGCGTACGCAGGTGCCGGCGCTGTTGCCCGCCGCGCAGACGTTGTAGGTGAGCACGTTCACCCGGTACGTGTCGGCGGCCGGCGGAAGACCGGCCACCACAAGTGCGACAATTGCCACTCCTGCCACATATGCCCCCATACATGGAGAAGCTAGTCAGGAGCGATCAACCCACCCAGGCGCCTGTGGTGAAATTTCCGACATTGATTGCCATCACCGGCGCCGCGACCGCGATGTAGGCCATGAAGACCCAGGGCCTTCGGCTGCCGACGACGCCGACGGAGATGTAGAGCGGCCACCACAGCAGGGAGGCCCGGCCCACCGACATGTAGAACGACGACATCGCCAGCAGCGCCACCGCCTGCGGCGCCAGATAGGCGAAGTCCGCCCAATTTCGCCGGATCAACCGCGCGATGATCAGCACGACCAGCACGATGGCCGAGATGATCTCCTCGCGGTACGACGTCGTCAGGGCGGGCTCGTCGAAGGACCGGTGCCAGGTGTTGATGAACACGTTCCAGGGCGCCTCGGGGTAGCGGCCCCAGTACTGCGCCTCCGCCGCCTTCCAGGCCATCAGATCGCCGGTGCGGTGCCACAGGTAGATCATGTACGCCAGCACGGGTACACCCGGCAGCAACAGCCACGGCGCCTTGCGCCACCCCCCCGTGGTGCGCAGCCCGTCACGCGAGAAGACGAACATCACGACCAGGCCGAGGGCGAGGAAGAGCCCGGAGATGCGGATGGACGACGCGAAGGCGGCGCAGACGGCGGCGGTCTCCCACCGGCCCTTACGCGCCAGCAACCACGCGGGAATGGCCAGCGCGAGGAACAGCGCCTCCGTGTAGCCGGCCAGCAGGAACACCGCGAACGGGCTGCAGAAGAAGGCCAGCACGGTCCAGTGGCCGCTGCCCTCCCGGTACGACTCGCTCAGCCGCGACAGCGCCACCGCCACGACGGCACTCGCGACGAACGAGACCAGGACGAGGGCGAGCCTCAGGTCCGGGATGACCAGGTGCAGGACGCGCAACAGCAACGGCAGACCCGGGAAGAACGCGACGAGCCGCGGCGAGTCCTGGTCCTCCGGCCGGCCGTCGTAGCCGTACTTCGCGATGTCCTCGAAGTTGTAGGAGTCGTACCGGTTGAACCGGTCGAGAATCGGGTCCTCCGTACGGCCGGGCGCCGCCAGCACCAGGTAGATGTAACAGGCGACCTCCCAGAAGAACCAGATCAGCAGGGCCGTCCGGTCACTGGGCCGGCCGAGCCACCACACCGCTCGCCGATCCCGGCCCGAACGCGGCCCCGTCTGCTCGCCGGTCGCCGTGCCGCCAGAGCTGTCCACGGGCGCCATCTTCTCCGACGCCTCGTCCGCGCCCTGCTCCCGGTCGGTCCCGGCCTGCTGGATCTCCGTCACGAGCATCTATGGAATACGCCACGGCAGCCGATGCCAAGTGGCAGGCATCCCCCGAGATACCGAACAATCCTTAGATACTTGGATTTACGCTGTTCAGCGCATCCCGTCGTGTGAAACTTTCACCGGCGGCCTCCGCCGCACCACCGCTCCCGCCGTCTGTCGGACCGGCGAGCTACCATCGGATCAAGCGAGGGGACCGCCGGAATCGTCCCGGCACTCGGATGGCCGGCAGGGGCATCGGCCAGGGCGTGGTCGCCGCCTGCGCGGGCCGCCGCAACCGGGATGAACGAGAACTCGTCCTCTCCAGAGGACGGAGGAGTCACTGCCGCGTGTATTGGGACGGGTTCACGGCGATGGAGCGCGACGTGCGCGCCGTCGTCGGCGACCCCCGGTGGACGCTGCTTCCCCCGCTCACCCGGGCGCACACCCTGGCCCAGCGAGCGCTGGTCACGCCGGACGGCGCGCAGTGGCTGTTCGGCGCGCACGCCCGCTGGTACCGCCTGGACCGCGTCGACGGCCGCTGGCACCTGTCGGCGCCTCCACTGCACGCCGCGATCCGTTCCGGCGCCCGGCCGCAGCCGCCGGGTGTCGCGATTCCGCCCGCGCTGATCCCCTCCGGTCCCGACTTCGCGTACGACCGCGGGTCCTCCCAGGCGTTCGTCGGCCCGGACGTCCCGCATGAGATCACCGAACGGCTCCGCGCGCTGCTCCTCGCCCACCGCGGGCTGCGCCGGGAGGACTTCCCCCTCGGCGGCAGCGTCTACCGGGAGATCTTCGCTCGCGACGTGGCCTCGACGGTGGCCGCCGTGTGGGGCACCGTCATGTGGTGCGCGTACGCGCCCGCCTTCGACGGCAACGAGGTCATGCTGTCGATGTTCGGCGAGTTCCTGGCCCGGCCCCTGCCCGGCGACGACTGGGTGCGCTGGCTGCCCATGGGTTCGCTCGACGCGCTCGTGACCCTGTACGCCGAGCGGATGCGCAGCGGTGCCCAGGAGGCGGGCCTGCGTCTGGCCGGGCTGATGGCCGAGACCGCCACCGTGCTCCGCGCCGACCCCCGGTTCCGGCCGCGCGCCGACGCGCTGATCGCGATGACCGAGCCGCTGCTCGGCAGCCCCTGGCTGGACCAGCACGCGATCCCCGGCGGCGGCGTACGGCAGGCCTGGCTGGCTCGCTGCCCGCCGCACCTCGCCCCGGCCACGCTCGTCGAATGGGCGCCGGGCGAGCACTTCCGGCACACCCTGTACGACCTGGTCGAGGCGCTGGCCTACACGGCCTCACGCGGGATGGATCCGCGGGCCGTGGCCGCGGCGCTGCTCGCCGCCGACGTCGCGGGCGTGTGCGGCGTGACCGAACCCGCCTGGGCGGCGCCGGGCAGCTCGCACACCGCGCAGGTGGTCACCGAGCTCTATCCGTGGATGGACGACGAACTCCGTCAGGCCCTCTATCTCGCGCTCGCCGATCCCGCCCACCCGCTGCGGGGCTGCTGGCCGGCCGGCGGCGCGCTGCCGCCGGGACTGGTCCCGCCCGACCGGGGAACGGCCGCCGCCCTGCTCGGCTCCGCGTACGCAACCGGCCTGGCCTGGTGTGCCCTGACCGGCACGCCCGCGCCGGCGGAGGGTTTCCCGGTATGCTCGGCGGTCGTCACGTGCCTGATCCACCAGCGTGACGACCCGCGCCCCCAGCAGGCGGCGCAGCCCAGGCGCGACCTGGAGGAGTCCGGCGGCTGGCTGTTCGAAACGTCAAATTCGGATATATCGCCCTTACCTCCGCTTTAGCAACCCCTTCCCTCCATCACTGCCTTTTTCATCGAATTGTGATCTCGGTATCGGGGAAATGGTCCCGGAGGGACGAGGGGCGCGGGATGGAATGGTCACGATGGGCCATGTCGCGGCAGGGTACCCAGACGTAACCTCGTGATGGGTGTGGGCTGCGGAAGGAAGGACGACGCGGTGGGGCACGACGACCTGGACTCTCGGGTCCACGACCGTGTCGCGTTGGACGAGATCGCGCTCTACGCCGAGGTGCTGGAGGCCGTGAACATCACGGAGAACCGACTGACCTTGGAAGAGCTCGACAACGCGCTCGGATTGCGGACTTCGGCGAGCCGCTGAAGGCATTGAGAGCACGGACCGTCCCGGGCATCTGATGGGCCCGGGACGGTCACGACCTGACGAGCCGGGCGATGGCCGCCGAGGCCTCCTTGACCTTCTCGCCGGCCTCCGGGCCCCCGCTCCTGACGGCGTCGGCGACGCAGTGGGCGATATGGTCCTCCAGCAGGCCGAGCGCCACCGCCTGGAGAGCGCGGGTGGCCGCCGAGACCTGGGTGAGGATGTCGATGCAGTAGGCCTCCTCGTCCACCATCCGCTGCAGCCCCCGGATCTGTCCCTCGATCCGGCGCAGGCGGGTGAGGTAGGCCTGCTTGTCCCCGCTGTACCCGTGCATCCTCCCACGATACCCGCCGCCGGTATGCGGCAGGGCCGCGCCCGTATGGGCGGGTAGGGCAGGTGGTCCCGGGAATGCATCCATCGACCGGCTCATAGCGGCGCTGGAGTCGCGGATGACATCGCGAACCGTCCTCCGTACGCTGCCGTTCGCCGCCATGGCGACGGTGGTGGTGCTCGACCTGCTCGCCGGGCCGTCCCTGGGCCTGCTGCCGTTGCTGACCCTCGGACCCGCGCTGGCCGCCGTGACGGGCGGCGTGCGTAACACGGCGCTGGCCGGGCTGGTCGCGCTCGTCCTGTCCGTGCCGGTGGCCTACCACGATAATTTGATCCGCCGCCCGCAGAACATCGTCACGTTGGTCGCGATCGTCGGTGTCACCGCGGCCGCCACGTTCGCGTGCCGGCTGCGGGCCGAGGGCGAGCGGAAGCTGGCGGACGTCCGCCTCGTCGCCGAGGCCGTCCAGCGCGTGCTGCTGCACCCGCTGCCGCGTCACGCCGGCGACCTGCGCATCGCCCTGTCCTACACCTCCGCCGCCGTGGAGGCCCGCATCGGCGGAGACCTGTACGACATCGCCAGGGGGCCGCACGGCGTCCGCCTGATCGTCGGTGACGTGCAGGGCAAGGGCCTGGACGCGGTGGAGACCGCGGCCTCGGTGGTCGGCGCGTTCCGGGAGGCCGCCTACGACGAGCCGGCGCTGGCCGCCGTGGGACAGTGCCTGGAAGACCACCTCGCGCGGCGGCTCGGCGGGGAGAAGTTCGTCACCGCCGTGCTCGCGGAGGTGCGCGAGGGCGAGATCTCGCTGCTCAACTACGGCCACCCGCCGCCTCTGCTGCTCACCGGCGACGGCCGCGTTCACCGGCTCGAACCGCGCGAGGAGACGCCGCCGCTCGGCCTGGCCGCGCTCGCCCCGGCCAGGCCGGAGCCGTACGGGTGCGCGTTCCGCCAGGGCGACCAGATCCTCTTCTACACCGACGGCGTGATCGAGGCGCGCGATCGGGGTGGGAACTTCTACTCCCTGGAGGAACGGGCGCCCCGCCTGCTTCGGGACGGCGACCCTCAGGCCGCCCTCGACCTGCTGGAACGCGACCTGGTCGCGCACGTCGGCGGGCCCGTCCCCGACGACGCCGCCATGCTGCTCGTCCGCAGGGAACGAGCCGGACGGTGCGGCCCAGGCATCATTTGCCATGTGCAATCATTGACGGACAGCTCCGGCGGGAGGCGACCGCCGGACGGCAAGGCCGGGTGAGCAGAGGCGAGCACGAGTGGAACCGGGAAGGCACGGACAGCCCGACACCTTCTCCATGCTCACCGTGCTGGACGAGGGCGTCGTCGTCATCCGGATGTTCGGTGACCTGGATCTGGTTTCCGCTCCGTCGCTGCGTGCCTGCCTGGCCGAGGCGGTCGGGCTGCGCACCCCGCCCCGGATCGTGGTCGACGCCGAGGGGCTCAGGTTCTGCGACTCGACCGGGCTGAGTGTCCTCATGGGAGCCCTGACCGCCGTCAGGGCGGCCGGCGGGCGCCTGGCATTGAGCGGCGCTCACGGGCGTTTCGCCCGGATGCTCAGGATCACCGGCCTCGACTCGGAGCTGCCGAGTTACGGCTCCGCCACCACCGCCGCCGCGCACCTCACCGAACCCGGCGACTGAATCGGACCGCCGCCGGCAGCACACCTCCCACGAGGGCGTCACCACATATGCGGGTGCCGCACCGGCGTCAGGGGCCCGTCGCCGTCCTCCCGGTTCCGGGCCCCTGAGAAGTCTCCCTAGTTGAAGCAGTCCTGGCCCTTGAGAACCAGGGCCATCTCGTACACCTTGCCGTGGGACAGCAGGAAGAAGTAGGAAGCCTTGCGGTTGCCGGGGACCGTGGTGAAGGGGAAAGCGACGGGCGGCGCGACGAGGTGGGGATAGGCCCTCTTCAGCTGCTTCATGGTGGAGCCGATCCCGATGCCCTCCGGAGTCCTGACCCCCTTGGGCGCGAAGATCGCGGCCAGGCCCTGTTTCTTCGAGATGAACAGGCCGACACTGTCCTTGGGAGTCGGGTGCCCCTTCAGGTCCCAGCCCGAGCAGCTTTCGTCGTTGCGCTTCTTGACGATCTCGCCGGTCCTCTGGGCCTGCTTGGCGCTCATCCTCAGTTTCAGGGAGCCGTAGCCGTACGGCCCCAGCCGTGAGGCCGCGCTCGCTGACATGCCGCCCGCTGTACTGCCTGCCGTGCTCTCCGCCGCGCTCGCGGACGTGGCGCCGCCCAGCGCGACGCCCACGGCGAGAGCCGCCACCATCGGCGAACGTCCCAGACGCACAGCCCTGTTCGTCATGCCGCTTCCTCCTGGTTTCCGTGATCGCCATCTCTGGGGGACACCGACACCACTCACCAACCGAGGTTGGCGGGTCAGGGGCGGGAGCGCAGGCCGTACATGAGATCCTCCCAGCGGACCGCGACGGCGGGCGCGGCGTGGATGGACGCGGTCTCAAGCGCCCCGGCCGCCAGCTTCATGCGGCGGCGTTCGTCGTCGACGAGGGTGAGCAGCGCGCAGGCGAGCGGCTCGGGGTCGCCGTCCTCTTCCTCCTGGACCAGCACGCTGTCGCGGTCCGGACGGAGGAACTCGGCGGGCCCCCGGGATCCGGTGAACCCCACGACCGGCACGCCGCAGCTCAGCGCCTCGATGACGGTCATGCCCAGCACCTCGTTCTGCGAGGGCACCGCGACGATGGACGCCTTGGCGAACTCGCCGGGCAGGTCGGGGGTGACGCCCATGAAATACACGTGGTTGTGCAGGTCGAGGTCGCGGACGAGGGCACGCAGCCGCCGCTCCTCCGGTCCCCCGCCGTACAACCGCAGCCGCCAGTCGGGCCGCTTGTCCGCGACGATCGCGAAGGCGCGCACGAGCTGGTCGTACGACTTGCCCGGCACCAGCCTGCCCCCGGCGCTGACGATCCGGTTGTCCATGCGGGAGCGCGGCCAGGGCGCGGTGGGCAGGGCGTCGGGGATGACGTGGACCGACAGGTCGTCGTCGAGCAGCCGCACCCACTCGTCCCGCCGCCCGCCGGTGCTCGTCACCACGGCGTCGAGGCGGGGATAGAACCGGCGCACCGGCGCGGGCACCGACGGTTTGCCCCACTCCCGCGCGATGCGGACGACCTCTCGCGGGGCATACCTCGCCGCCTGCACGCTCAGCGACGGCCGCGTGGTGACCAGGACATCGGCGCGCAGACCGCGCAGCATCCGCCAGAGCGCCACCTCCGTGCGCACCTGTCCCCGAGGCAGGAGGTGGTGGACACCGGGCCTGGCGTCCACGAGCCAGCGCATCGTCACCCGGCGGTCGACCGGGAAGAACGGCGTCTCCCTGGTGCGCCGGACGCTCACGACCTCCACGTCGTGCCGCGAGGCCAGCCCTTCCGCCAGGTTCAGCGTCGCCCGCACGTCGCCGCGCATGCCGTACGCGGAGGGAAGCAGGAACGTGATCCTCACGCTCCCACCTCCAGCAGCAGCTCGTCACCCGGTGTGAAGCTGGGCCGGATCGGCACCCCGTCGACGAGCGCGTGGGGATAGTGGACGCGGCGGCGTTTGCCCTCGACGTCGTCGAGCCGGGCGCCCAGCGGAAGCGCGTGGTCGACGCCGTCCACCTCCAGATAGGGCTCCCAGGAGCCCTGCGAGTCGGGAGTCGCGGCCAGCACGTCGCACAGCGAGAGCGCGGCATGGAACCGAACCCCCTGGACGGTGGCGGCGACCCGCACGGTCGCGGCCGGGTCAATGTGGCCCCGATCACCGTGGCCCGGATCACCCTGACCCGGATCGCTGCGGTGCGAACTGTTGTGACCCGGGCTGTTATGACCCGGGCTGTTATGACTTGGGCTGTTATGACTTGGGCTGTTATGACGCAGTGCGAGCGTGGCATGACGGTGCTGGTCGTCGTCGTCCAGGCCGGTGTAGGCGAGCAGCCCGGTCACCTCGAAGCGTCCCTCGCGGAACCACACCGCGCGCACGTCGGCGACCGGCTGCGCCGGCTCTATCTTCAGGGCCAGGAAGCCGTTGCGGGTGCGGTAGGCCCGGTAGGCCAGCGTCCGCCGGCCCAGCGCGTACGCGTCGAGGCGGTCGAGCGAGAACCCCGGATCGATGCTCTGGATGCGGACGCGGACGCCGTTCTGGTCGAGGTAGGCGTCCCAGCGCCCGGGGCCGAGGTCGAGCGGCTCGAGGGAGACCGCGACACTGGCGTCCCGCGTACGTCCACCGGAGGCCTCGAGCGTCACCCGCCGTTCCTCACCGGTGCCCCGCCGCCGCAGGATCAGCCGGGCGCCGTCCGCCAGCGGATCGGCGACGGCCATACGCAGGGAGAGGACGTCCGCCAGGGTGACCTCCGCGTCGGTGACGACCACACCCACCGTCCAGCCCCCTCCCCGTCGATTGAGCCAACGTTGAGGTTACCGTGATTTTCCCGTTATGTGGAGAAAGCCTTTGTCACTCTTCCGTGAAACACGGTTCATTCCATCGCCTTGACTGAGAATTTTCACAAATAGTTCACGATCTCGGCAAAGATGCCTTTACCCCTGCTTGATGGATTTGATGAGGAGCTGGGCGACGTCCACGACCTCGAGCGACTCCTTGGCCTGACCGGCGTTCTTCTTCTCGTTGATCGCGTCGCCGAGCATCACGAGACAGAACGGGCAGGCGGTGGAGACGGTGTCGGGGTCGGTGGTCAGCGCCTCGTCCACGCGCTCGGTGTTGATGCGCTTTCCGATGCGCTCTTCCATCCACATCCGCGCGCCGCCGGCACCGCAGCAGAATCCGCGTTCCTTGCAGCGGTGCATCTCCTGAGCCTGGACGCCGGGCACCTTGGCCATGATGTCGCGCGGCTGGGCGTACACCTTGTTGTGGCGGCCGAGGAAACACGGGTCGTGGTAGGTGATCTTCTCCTCGATCGGCGTGATCGGGGTGAGCCTGCCCTCCTCGACCAGGTGCGCCAGCAGCTGGGTGTGGTGCACGACCTCGTAGGTGCCGCCGAGCTGCGGATACTCGTTGGCGAGGGTGTTGAAGCAGTGCGGGCAGGTGGCCACGATCTTCTTGACCCCGGCCTCGTTGAGCGTCTCGATGTTCTGCTGGGCGAGCATGGTGAAGAGGAACTCCATGCCCAGGCGGCGGGCCGGGTCGCCGGTGCAGGCCTCCATCGGGCCGAGCACGCCGAACTTGACCCCGGCGATGTGCAGCAGCTCCGCGACGGCCTTGGTGGTCTTCTTGGCCCGGTCCTCCAGCGCGCCGGCGCAGCCGACCCAGAACAGATACTCGACATCCTCGGGCATCTTCTCGTCGATGATCGGGACCTCGAAGTGTTGTCCGTCCACGGAGGTGGCGAGCTCCTCGATCCACTCGGCACGCTTCATCTCGGACATGCCCCACGGGTTGCCCTTGTTCTCCAGGTTCTTGAGCATCACGCCCGCCTCGGACGGGAACGACGACTCGATCATCACCTGGTAGCGGCGCATATCGAGGATGTGGTCGATGTGCTCGATGTCGACCGGGCACTGCTCCACGCAGGCGCCACAGTTGGTGCACGACCACAACACGTCGGGGTGGATGACCCCGTCCTCGCCGACCAGCGGCTTGTCCAGCAGGGCGAGCACGTCCTGCGGGAAGCTCTCCTTCTCCTTGTCCCCCGCCAGCAGGTACGGCGCGACCGCGAAGGCGTGGTCACGCTGGTCGAGGATGAGCATCTTGGGCGACAGCGGCTTGTCGGTGTTCCACGCCGGGCACTGCGACTGGCAGCGGCCACACTCGGTGCAGGTGTAGAAGTCGAGGAAGCCCTTCCAGGACGTGTCGGTGATCTTCCCGCGGCCGAACACGTCCGTCTCGGGGTCGGCCTCCTCGAAGTCGAGCACCTTGCCGTCGCTGCGCATCGGCTGGGCCGGGCCGAGGCCGTCGGGGCGGCGGGAGAACAGCACGTTCAGCGGCGCGGTGAAGATGTGCAGGTGCTTGGAGTTCACCACGAAGACCAGGAACACCAGCATGACGCCTATGTGCAGCAGCAGGCCGATCTCCTCCAGCACCTCGCTGGAGGGCAGGATCTTCGCGACCGCCTCCGAGGCGAACGCCCCCGACTCGTACGGGAGGTTGCCGGTGTTGACGGCGGCCCCGCGGAACAGGAACATCGTCCAGATCACATTGAAGATCATGAACAGCGTGAACCAGGCTCCGCCCAGGTGGGAACCGGAGAAGCGGGAATCGCGGCCCAGCTTCTTGGGCGAGTTCTTGATCCGGATGGCGGTGAAGGCGATCAGGCCGATCAGCGCGGCGACCGCGATGAAGTCCTGCAGGAAGCCCAGCACCGGCCAGGTCCCGATCAGCGGGATGTGGAAATCCGGCTTACCGGTGACGGCCCCCTGGATGAGCGCGCCGTACGCCTCCAGGTAGACCGTGGCCAGGATGAAGAACGCCCACATGACGAAGAAGTGGGCGGTGCCCGACGGCGTCCATTTGAGCAGCTTGCGCTGGCCGAAGACCTCGACCAACTGCGCCTTGATCTCCGTGCCGACGTTGTCCCTGGCGTACTCGATGCGCTCCGGGGCCGGCTGGCCGCTCCTGGCGAGCCGGTAGAGGAACAGCACGCGACGGCCCGCCAGCGCGACCGCCACGGCGGTCGCGACGAGGCCCACTATCGCTACCCAGAGCACGAGTCCCTCCCATGTCGAACATCGGCGGCCAGCGTAGGGGCGCGGCGCCCCTCGCCGGGGCGGCCGAGCCCCGGCCTGTGGATAACTCCTACGCTTCCCGAATGGTACCGGTGAGTAACTTATCCTGCGTCACGCTCGGCGAGTGGTGCTCGTCACCGCGTTTCCCGCCGACGGCACGATACTAGAACAAAGCTCTATAAGAGGGTACGGGAGGGATGCACCCAACCTATCCGGCCAGGTAGCGCTGCACGGTGGGGCCCAGCAGCGCGACGATCTCCTCGATGTCGGCGGAGGCCAGCGGTTCGAACCGGAGGATGTACCGCGTCATCACCACGCCGAACAACTGCGCGAAGGCGGCCTCCATCCGCAGCGGCGGAACGTCGAGCGCCTCGGCCACCCGGCCGAGGACGGCCGTCGTGAAGAACTCCCGCACCATGCCGACGGCCTGCTCGTTGACCATCGCCGTCCGCACCAGCCCCAGCAGCGGCTCCCTGGCCGCCGGGTCGGCCGTCATCGTCAGGACGAAGCGGACGAGGCGCACGCCGACCTCCTCGCGCGGCCCGGACAGGATGAGGGGAAGCACGGCCGAGGGGTCCGTCGGCAGCCGCATGGCCGCGACGAACACGCCTTCCTTGCTGTCGAAATAGTGATGCACCAGAGCGGGGTCGACTCCGGCCTCGCGGGCGATGCCCCGGATCGTCGCCTTGTCGAACCCCTTCTCCGCGAAGACTTTGCGTGCGGCGGCCAGAATCTCACCGCGGGTGTCCGCCGCGCCCGGACGCCGGCCGGGTCGCCGCCCCGGTCGCCGCCTGCCGCCCGAGACCTCCGGCACCTCCGTCGTCACATCGGCTCCCCGCTCGCCCGCTCAGCCCTTACGGCCCACCGCAAGATACACGCGCATGGGGACGGTCAGCCGTCCGTCCGGGAAGACGCGGCCGAGTTCGGCCCGCTCCCGGGCGAGCAGCTCCGTCGCCACGCCGCCCTCCATGCTGGCGATGTACGAGTGGGAGCGCAGGTCGGTCAGGAAGTCCTCCAGCGGCACCGACCTGGTCCAGTCGACCCAGGTCTCGGCCACGGCGAGGCCCGCGTCGGACATGGCCGCGGCGATCGGCGGCATGGTCCAGCCGGGCAGCACGGGGCCGATGTAGCCGGGACACGACTCGGCGAGCCGCACCTGGTTGGCCGCCAGCCAGTCCGCCTTCCCGGGATCCACGGTGTTCCACCAGCCCGCGACCGCGCCGCCCCCGATCGCGTCGCCGTCCCCGGACCCGCCGCCGCCCCCGATCACCCGTACGGCCTCGGCCATCGAAAGCGCCGGGTCGAGCCAGTGCCACGACTGGGCGTAGGTCACCAGGTCGGCCGAGCCCGCGCGGAAGGGCAGGTCGTTCCCGTCGGCCAGCAGAGCGGGGCAGGCCGTGCGGGCACGCAGGCGCACCAGCATCCGCTCCCCGCGGTCCACGGCGACGACCCGGGCGCCACGGTCGAGCAGGCCCCGGGTCGAGATGCCCGTGCCCGCTCCGACGTCGATCACGGTCGCCCCGGCGAGCCGGATCCCCGACAGGGTCTCCAGCGCGACGTAGAGGGCCTCCGGATAGTGCGGCCTGGCCGCGTCGTACTCCTGCGAGACCCGGTCGAAGACCCGGTGGCTGTCCGCGAGTCGTTCGTTCATGAGGCCGTCGACGAGGCGGCGAAGTGGAGCCTGGCGAAGGCGAGCGCCTCGGTCAGATCCTGGATCCGCTCGGTGCGGCTGGCGGCCTTGCGTGTGTTGATCTCCAGGACGACGATGCCCCGGTAACCGTTGCCGGCCAGGCGTTCGAGGATCGGGGCGCAGGGCTGCGACCCCCGGCCGGGCACCAGGTGCTCGTCCTTGTTGGTCGTGCCCAGCCCGTCCGCCAGGTGCAGGTGGGCCAGCCGCTCACCCAGCTTGGTCGCCATCTCCATCGCGTCGGACCCCGACACCGCCGTGTGAGACAGGTCGAGCGTCACGTCGGGGAAGTCGTAGTCGACGGGGTTCCAGTCCGGCGCGTACGGCACGACCTCGTTGCCCCTGGCCCGCAGGGGGAACATGTTCTCCACCGCGAAGACGACGTCGGTCTCCTCGCGCATCCGGGCCAGGCCCTTCTCGAACTCCTTGGCGTAGTCGCGCTGCCAGCGGAAAGGCGGGTGGACCACGACGGTCTGCGCGCCCAGCCGCTCGGCCGCCTCGCGCGCCCTGCGCAGCTTCAGCCACGGGTCGCGGCCCCACACCCGCTGCGTCACCAGCAGGCAGGGCGCGTGCACGGCCAGGATCGGGATCTGGTAGTGGTCGCGCAGCCGTTGAAGGACCTCGATGTCCTGACTGACCGGGTCCTGCCCGACCATGATCTCAACGCCGTCGTACCCGAGCCGGGCGGCCAGTTCGAAGGCGTCCGGCGTCCGTTCCGGGTACACCGACGCCGTCGACAGCGCCACCTTGCCGCTGGGCACGCGGATGTCATTCATGAGGCCAGCCTCCCCTTGCGGCCCACGGGCACGTTCCAGTCCCGTGGCCGTGGCCGTCCGTTCGCTCCCTGCGCCCGTTCACGGATCCAGCCTAAGCCGCACCCGCGTCGCGCGCCGCTTCGCCACAATCAACTACCCAAGGTCGCGAACTAATGTGGGGCGCATGGCACGGATCGTGAACGGGGCCGTACCCAGTCCGAACATCTGGAACACTCCCCAGATCTACGAGCTGGAGAACCTCGCCGTGGGACCGGAGGGCGCGGCCGAGGCGGCGATACGGGCCCTACGGCCCTTCGACGGCGCGACCGTGGTCGAGATCGGCTGCGGCACCGGCTTCCACCTGCCCACGCTCGCCGCCTCCGCCGGGCGCGTCCTGGGCGTGGAGCCGCACGGCGGCCTCGCCGCCAAAGCCGCCGCCCGCTGCGCGTCCCTGCCCAACGTCGCCGTGCGTACGGGCACCGCGCAGGCGTTGCCCCTCCCCGACGCGTCGGCCGACGTGGCGATCGCGCGCTGGGCGTACTTCTTCGGGCCCGGCTGCGAGCCGGGACTGCGCGAGCTCGGGCGGGTGCTGCGCCGGGGCGGCGCCGCGTTCGTGGTGGACGTGGACGCCTCGCGCGGGGCGTTCGGCCGCTGGTTCCGCCGGTCGCTGCCCTCGTATTCCCCCGAGGCCGTGGAACGCTTCTGGTCCCGGCTGGGCTGGCGGCGCGAGGAGCTTGACCTGCGGATGACGTTCCGGTCCAGGACCGACCTGGAGGCGGTGCTCGGCATCGAGTTCACACCCGAGGTGGCCGGCGAGGCGATGCGGGAGATCGACGGCCTGGAGATCGACTATCCGAACGTCCTGCGATGGCGGGAATTCTGAGCCACGGGCTTGACCTTGTCACCGGCGTCAAGCTTTACCGTCGTGTCCCGTACGAGGGCCGCAGCGGGTGGACGAGGCCGAGGAGGAGCCGATGCGGATCGGCGAGCTGGCCCGGCGCGCGGGCGTGAGCACCCGGGCGCTGCGCTACTACGAGCAGCGGGGGCTCATCCGGTCGCGCCGCTCGGCGAACGGATATCGCGAGTACGACGAGTCGGACATCCCGATCGTCACCGAGATCCGGGGGCTGATGTCGGTCGGCTTCACGCTGGAGGACGCCCGGCCGTTCGTGGACTGTCTGCGGTCCGGCCATCCGTCCGGGGGATCCTGCCCCGATTCGGTCGCGGTCTACCGGCGCAAGCTCGCCGAGATCGACGACCAGATCCGCGACCTGCTGGCCCGCCGGTCCGAGGTGGCCGCCCAGTTCGCCGAGGCGTGCCCCGGCTGCCTGCTGAGACGACGAGGAGAGTCATGATCACGCTGACCGCGGAGAACTTCGACGAGCAGGTGCTGCGCAGCGGAAAGCCGGTGCTGGTGGACTTCTGGACCGACTGGTGCCCGCCGTGCAAGATGATCGCCCCGATCCTGGAGGAGATCGCCGCCGAGTACGGCGACCGCCTCACGGTCGCCAAGCTCAACGCCGACGACCACCCCGAGATCGCACAGCGCTACAACGTCCTGGGCTTTCCCACGCTCAACCTCTATCGGGACGGCGAGGTGGTCCGGCAGATCAGGGGCGCCAAGCCCAAGCGCCTGCTGCTCGCCGACCTCGCCGGCCACTTCTAGGCGCTACCCGAGGGCTGCTCTTATATAAGCGTTGACTTTTATAAGCGACTCTCGGCATAGTGGGCGCGTGCACGCATTCGACGCGCTGGGGGATCCGGTGCGACGCCGGATCCTGGAGCTGCTCTCCCACGGCGAGCAGACGTCGGGCGCGCTCACGTCGGTCATCCGCGCCGAGTTCGGGATCTCGCAGCCGGCGGTCTCCCAGCACCTGCGAGTGCTCCGGGAGTCCGGGCTGACGTCCGTACGGGCCGAGGGCACACGCCGGCTGTACGCCGTCGAGCCCGCGCCTCTGCGCGAGGTCGACGCGTGGCTGGAGCGGTTCCGCGGCTTCTGGGAGCAGCGGCTCGACGCGCTCGGCACCGAACTGGCGCGGGGGAAACGGGAGCGGCGGCTCGGACGGCGGCACGACGGCGGCGATGCCCATCACGCATCCCATCACGCAGCCCACGACGGGCGGACCGACGAGGAAGAGCGGCCATGAGCGACTTCATCGACCACATCAACCAAGCCCACCGCGCGGTCGGCGCGCGCGACCTGCCGGAAGGCGAGGCCCGCACGGTGCTGCTGCGGCGCGCCTACGACGCCGAGATCGGGGACGTGTGGGACGCCTGCACCGACCCCGAGCGGATCGGCCGCTGGTTCCTGCCGGTGAGCGGCGAGCTGAAGCTCGGCGGGCACTACCAGCTCCAGGGCAACGCGGGCGGGGAGATCCTGGCCTGCGAGCCGCCCCGGCTGCTGCGGGTCAGCTGGCTGTTCGGCGAGAACCCCGGCTTCAGCGAGGTCGAGGTGCGGCTGAGCGCGGAGGGCGACGGGCGCACCGTGTTCGAGCTCGAGCACGTCGCCGTGGTGCCGCCGGAGTTCTGGGACCGGTTCGGGCCGGGGGCCACGGGCGTCGGCTGGGACCTGGCACTGCTCGGGCTCGGGCTGCACCTGCGCGGCGAGATGATGGACGACCCCTCGGCGTGGGAGCGGTCGGAGGAGGCGCGGGAGCTCATGAGGCTCAGCAGCGCCCTGTGGGGCGAGGCATACCGGGCCTCCGGCGCACCGGACGACGTGGTGGTCGCCGCGGTCGCCGGCACCACCGCCTTCTACGTCCCAGAGAAGCCGGAGAACTGAGGAGTGTCCCGCGATCTTGCGCTGCGGCGACCGCGGCAGGCTGGAAAGATCACGGGACACGACCTGGATTCGGATTGTCGGCGGCGGCCGGTAGCCTCCCGCACGTGAGCAAGGCAGCGAAACCGGCGTACCGGTGTGGCGAGTGCGGCTGGACCACGGTCAAGTGGGTCGGCCGGTGCGGGGAGTGCCAGGCGTGGGGCACGGTCGAGGAGGCCGGGGCGCGGCAGGGCGTCCACGTGGTCAAGCCGGGCGCCGTCTCCGCCCCCGCCGTCCCGATCGGCGAGGTGAAGGCCGAGGTCGTCAGCTCGCGGACGACCGGGGTCCCCGAGCTCGACCGCGTGCTCGGCGGCGGCCTCGTCCCCGGCGCGGTCGTGCTCTTGGCGGGAGAGCCGGGCATCGGCAAGTCGACGCTGCTGCTGGAGGCCGCCGCGCGCACCGCGAGCGGCGAGACCGTCCTCTACGTGACCGGCGAGGAGTCGGCCGCCCAGGTGCGCATGCGCGCCGACCGCATCGGCGCGATCGAGGACAGGCTCTACCTCGCCGCCGAGACCGACCTTTCCGCCCTGGTGGCGCACGTCGAGAAGGTGCAGCCGAGCCTGCTCATCGTCGACTCCGTCCAGACGATCGGATCGGCCGGCGCGACCGGGGTGCCCGGGGGTGTGACCCAGGTCAGGGAGGTCGCCGGCAACCTGGTCCGCCTCGCCAAGGAGCGGGCGATGTCCACGGTGCTCGTGGGCCACGTGACCAAGGACGGCACGATCGCCGGGCCCCGGGTGCTGGAACACCTGGTCGACGTCGTGCTCCATTTCGAGGGCGACCGCAACTCGCGGCTGCGCATGGTCCGTGCGGTGAAGAACCGGTTCGGCCCGATCGACGAGGTGGGCTGCTTCGACCTGCACGAGCGCGGTATCACCGGGATCACCGACCCCAGCGGGCTGTTCGTCTCCCGCCACCCCGAGCCGGTGCCGGGCACCTGCGTCACCGTGACCATCGAGGGCACCCGTCCGATCCCCGCCGAGTTGCAGGCCCTGGTCGGCCCGACCGAGGCGCCCCAGCCCCGCCGCACCTCCTCCGGCCTCGACTCCTACCGGGTGGCGATGGTGCTCGCCGTGATGGAGCGACGGCTCCACGCCAAGATCGGCAAGTGTGACGTCTTCACGGCGACCGTGGGCGGGATTCGCCTGACCGACCCCGCCGTGGACCTCGCGCTGATGCTGTCGGTCGTCAGCGCGGCCGGCGATCAGGCCCTGCCCCCCGGGCTCGTCGCGTTGGGCGAGGTCGGCCTGGCCGGCGAGCTGCGGCCCGTACGGGACGTGCGGCGGCGGCTGGCCGAGGCGGCCCGGCTCGGTTTCACCAAGGCGCTGGTGCCCTCCGGTTCGCTGGAGGAGGAGGGCCCCCGTCTCGAGGCGTCGGCGAGCCGCGGCCGTCTCGTGCCGTTGCGCTCACCGGCCGGCCGTACGACGCCGTTCGCGCCGGGCTTCGAGGTCACGGAGGTGGAGAACGTGTGGGACGCGCTCAACCAGATGAGGTGAGCGAGGCGAACCGCTGTGACACCGGTGAGCACGCCGTCACACCGGTAAACTCTGTTGCCTGCCCCGTCGGCCGTGGCCTCGCCCCCGCGCCCCCGAGGGGCTTCACCGGGCCGTCCGCGGAGCGCCTCTCGGGCCTCGCCGCCGACAGAGGGCCCCGACAAGGGATCGACAGGAAGACGATCTGACGGATACGACCGGGCGAGCCCACTGGGGTGCATGTGCTGGACAACGACAAGGCGATCGACGACCGCAGAAGGGCCGTGCTCGCCTCGCTCGCCCCGGGGACGGCGCTGCGTGACGGCCTGGAGCGCATCCTGCGCGGCCACACCGGCGGTCTGATCGTCCTCGGGTACGACCGCACGGTCGAGGACATCTGCACCGGCGGGTTCACCCTCGACGTCGAGTTCTCCGCGACCCGCCTGCGCGAGCTCGCCAAGATGGACGGCGCCATCGTGCTGGACACGGCCCACCTCAGGATCGTTCGGGCCGCCGTGCACCTCGTGCCCGACCCGGCCGTCCCGACCGACGAGTCCGGCACCCGGCACCGTACGGCGCAGCGGGTGGCCAAGCAGACCTCGCTCCCGGTCATCGCGATCAGCAAGTCGATGCGGATCATCGCGCTCTACCTCGACGGCATCCGATACGTGCTGGAGGAGTCGGCCGCGATCCTGTCCAAGGCCAACCAGGCCCTGGCGACGCTCGAACGCTACAAGAAGCGGCTCGACGAGGTCTCCGGCAACCTGTCCGCTCTGGAGATCGAGGACCTCGTCACGGTCCGCGACGTGGCCGTCGTCGTGCAGCGTCTGGAGATGGTCCGCCGCATCGCCCGCGAGATCGAGGGATACGTCGTCGAGCTCGGCACCGACGGGCGGCTGCTGTCCCTGCAGCTCGACGAGCTGTTCGCGGGAGTGGAGACCGACCGCGTCCAGATCATCCGCGATTACGCGCCCGGCTCGCCCGGCGCGCGGCCGCACGGGGACGGCGACGCCATGCGCGAGCTGGACGAGCTGTCCTCCGGCGATCTGCTCGACCTGTCCAAGGTGGCGCAGATCCTCGGCCACCACGGCGCCGACGCGCTCGACACGCCGGTGAGTCCGCGCGGGTTCCGGCTGCTCACCAAGGTTCCCCGCCTGCCCGGGGCGATCGTCGACCGGCTCGTGAGCCACTTCGGCGGCCTGCAGAAGCTGCTCGCGGCCACCACCGCCGACCTCCAGGCCGTCGGCGGCGTGGGCGAGACCCGGGCGCGCAGCGTGCGCGAGGGCCTGTCCCGGCTCGCCGAGTCGTCCATCCTCGAGCGCTACCTGTAGGTCACCTCAGCGCAGGTGGAACACGATCTTGGGGCTCTTCAGCCGGCCCGCGTGCGCGGTCGCGACGTACGTCCCGACGTCGGCGGGCGACCGCTTGCCCGCGCACGTGCTGCCCGAGCGGTGGCGGTCCCACCGGATCGCGCGGACGTAGGGGATGCCGCGCTCCAGCAACTGCCTGTCCACACCGTCGCCCGCGACGCAGTCGGCCGTCGACCACACGCGCTCGCCACCCGACAGCACCCGCATCTCCAGCGTGCGCGGCCCGACGTCCACCGTGCATTCGACCTTGCCCGTGCTCACGACCGTCAGCAGGAAGGTCGGCGTGACCCCCTTGCCGTACACGTCCTGACCGGTCTGCAGCGCGAGCACGAGATCCTTCTCGTCGCATGGGTCACCGGGGCGCCGCGGCTTGCCGGGCGAGGGCGACGCGCCCGCGGAGGCCGACGGCGACGGCTGCCCCGGCACGGTGGCGGGATCTGCGGGCGTCTTCGGCGCCAGCCCGGCGGGCAGCGAGACGACCAGCCGGTCGGAGGGCGTCGTCTTGACGGCGGCGGCGGTCTCGTCCGACCGTCCGGAGGCGCTGCTGCACGCCCATGCCACGACCGCCACCACGACGAGCATCCCCGTGAGCACCGACACCCGGCGGCGCCAGTAGACGTCCGCCCCCTCGACGCCCACGTCACCACGGAAAGTGTCCGGATCCATACGGACAGTATGGAGAGCCCTGGCGGGTCCCGGGCAACGGCTCGCTGAACCTTGTCCTTTCCCAGGTCACAGCCTCGCCAGACCTTTGCGCAAGCAGGCCCCGCACGCGCGGCGGAGCGCCCCTCCGTCGGCTGGTCGTCGTCCGCGTCGCTCGTCCAGGCGCTCGCATCCGGCCCGCTCGGTAGGGTCGGGGCTGTGTCCGCCTCCCTCCGTGAGCCCATCCTCGACTGGTACGCCGAGCACAACCGCGATCTGCCCTGGCGACGTCCCGACGCGACCCCGTGGGGCATTCTGGTCAGCGAAATCATGCTTCAGCAGACGCCCGTCGCCCGGGTGCTGCCCATCTGGACCGAATGGATGGAGCGCTGGCCCACCCCCGAGGCGCTCGCGAAGGAGTCCCCCGGCGAGGCCGTACGTCACTGGGGGCGGCTCGGCTATCCGCGCAGGGCGCTCAACCTCCACGCGTGCGCCCGGGCCATCACGGACGCCCACGATGGCCGTGTGCCGTCCACCTACGACGAGCTGCGGGCCCTGCCCGGAATCGGCGACTACACGGCGGCGGCCGTGGCCAGCTTCGCGTACGGCGGCAGCCACGCCGTGCTGGACACGAACGTGCGGCGGGTGCTGGCCAGAGCGGTGCGCGGCGAGGAGTACCCGCCGAAGGCCCCGACGGCGGGCGAGCGGCGGCTCGCGGAGTCACTGGTGCCGGCCGTGGGCGCGCCCCGCTGGGCCGTGGCCGTGATGGAGCTGGGCGCACTGGTGTGCACGGCGAGGGCGCCCCGCTGCGAGCGCTGCCCGATCACCGCCCAGTGCGCCTGGCGGCTGGCGGGGCGTCCCGCCCACGAAGGCCCGGCGCGGCAGGGCCAGACGTACGCGGGGACCGACCGGCAGTGCCGCGGACGCCTGCTCGCCGTGCTCCGCGAGGCGCACGGGCCGGTCCCCAAAGAGGCGCTCGACGCCGTCTGGGCCGACCACGTGCAACGCGAGCGCGCACTGGACGGCCTCCTGGACGACGGCCTGGCCGAGGTCCTCCCCGACGGCACCTACCAGTTGCCCACCTGACGCCGGCCGCCGGGAAGGCGGAGCACCGCGTCCTGCTCGGCGCCCCCGAGGAGCCGGCGTCCCGGGCAGCGCGGGAGAAGCCCGCGGGAACGAGGGTGACCGGTCGGACAGTGCTTGTGTGTGGACATGTCACTGCGCGCCCGGATTCGTGACGGGGATGGCGAGGCGTTCGAGGCGCTCTTCGAGGAGATGGAACGGCCGGTGTTCAGCCACGCCTTCCGGTTGACCGGGAACTGGTCGGCCGCCGAGGACGTGCCGTCGTTGACCTTTCTCGAGGCGTGGCGGCTGCGGCATCGGGTCGACGCCGAGGGCGGGTCCCTGCGGTCATGGGTGCTCGGGATCGCGACCAACGTGGCGCGCAATCTGCGCCGGGCGGCGAGGCGGTACGACGACGCGCTGGCCAGGATGCCCAGAAGCCACCCCGTCCCCGACTTCAGCGACGAGATCATCGGCCGCATCGAGGCCGCCGAGCAGTTGGCCGCGATCCGGCAGGCATACGGCTCGCTGCCCTGGTCTCCGCGCTGGCCCTCGGGGTCGCGGCGGCCGTGGGCGTCCCGGCGCTTCTCGGCGGCGGGACCCCCGCGTACGCCGTGTCGAGGAACGCTGACGGGACGCTCACCATCACCATCAACCACGCGAAGGACCCCGAGCCGCTGGAGGCCACGCTCCGCGGCATGGGGGTGAACGCGGTCGTCGACTACATCCCCATGGGGAAGCGATGCTCGCCTCAACCCCGCAGCACGAGCTTCCTGTCCCGGCAGGAGGCACAGCACCCTGCCGACGACAGGCCGTTGGTGATCTGGCCGCCCGATCAGCCGGGGTTCCGCATCGACCCGGCCGCGGTCAAGCCCGGGCAGACGGCGGTGCTGGAGTTCAGCGTCTCCAACGACGGAAGGACCGCCGGCATCTGGGCGAACATCTCCAACGGGCCCGTCGCGCCCTGCACACTCGTGGACAGCGACGAGGCGCCGCTCGGCCCCCCATCCGGCTGGGACGACTGACCGGCGTTTCAGCGGGCGCCGGGGCGGCGGCCTTCGACTGCCGCCCCGGCCCTCCGCCCCGGCCCCCGCCTCGGGCTCCCGTCAGGCGGCGAGCTTGAGGCCGAGCGCGGTGAGGTTGCGGCGGGTCCAGTCGAGCTCGTCGGCGAGCTTCGCCACCAGGGCGGCAGGACCCTTCGTCCTGGAGGAGGTCCCGTCGTGGGCCTCCACCTCGATGTGCGCGGTGCCGTTCACCGCTCCGGACAGGATCGCGGTGAGCGTGTCGGCGATCACCGGCTGGGTGCTGGGGATCTCCTGGCTGTGATTGTGCACGTGGCTGAGCTTGACCACGGGCGCCCCGGCGAGGGCCAGCCCGCGCAGCGCCGCGTCGGGCTCCTCGGCGCCGCAGGACAGGTGGCAGGCGTCGAGGCAGACGCCGAGATGATCGGAGTCGATGTCGCAGACCCGTTCCAGAGCCTGCTCGGTGGTCTCCAGCACGCAGCCGGGCCAGGGCTCGAAGCCGACCCTGATCGTCTTGCCGGTGACGCTGTAGAGGCCGCGCAACTCACGCGACAGCCGCTCCAGCCGGCGGGAGGCGATGGAGTGCAGGTCGGCGGGCCAGTCGCGGCGCCAGCCGATCGGAATCGTGGAGATGCCGCCCGACTGCACGTCCTCGGGCAGCAGGAACGCGAGGATCTTCGCCAGCGCCATCGTGTAGCGGTAACGCTCGGGCTTGGCCCAGTCGGGCCCGGGGACCTCCTGGTTGCGCCCGCCGGTGCCGTTGAGGCTGACGCACTCCAGGCCGCGCTCCTCCAGCGATCGGCGCAGCCGTACGAGCTCGATGCGATCGGCGATGAGGTGGTCGGCCACGGCCGGGGCGAGCCACAGGCCGATGCCCAGCCGGTCGACACCCAGCTTCCTGCGCACCGGCACGGCGTAACGCGTCAGGTGGGCGATGAGGTTCTCCAGATCCTCGGCGGGGTGTACGCCCGCGTTGTAGGCCAGGTGAACCAGCGTCCCGTCCTCGTGCAACAGGCGCATCAGCTGCCTCCAAGGCTTGTGCACTCTCGGACCGCCATTTCGCCCACAGGGCGTGTCCCGACCGCATGGGACTCCGGTCCTTCTACCACCGGGATCTCTCCCGAGCGGACCGAGCTTCCCCCGTGCGCTCGGTCCTTCGCGTCCGCCCCGCAGCGGATTGTCCGGTACGCCGCGAGGATGACATGGCTGTCACACGCGCGCATGACATAGCACGAGCGGACTCTACAAAGTGTAGTACTACGTTCGGTGGCGTGATACCGGTTCTCACCTACCGGGCCGGAAGGTGACCGCAACGTGACCCGGGGTACGGCGGAAAACGCCGAGGGGCGCCCCTCACGGAGCGCCCCTCGGGTGGAACGGGTTATCGCAGAACGATCAGTGCTGGATCGGCTCCGCGATCGAGGCCGCCGAGTCCGGCACGGCGGGGCTCTTCGCCTCGCCCACGAAGGTGAACTTCGCGGCGTCGCCTTCGCCCTCGATATCGATCTTGACGACCTGGCCGGGCCGCAACTCGCCGTACAGGATCTTCTCCGACAGCGTGTCCTCCAGC
>NZ_JBFBIP010000009.1:206157-270555 GCF_040685655.1 Microbispora sp. NPDC088329 | reverse complement strand
CGCGCTCGGCGTCGACGTCCAGATCACCGAGCTCGACGTCGGCGGCTCCGGCTCGACCCAGGCCGACGCCTACCGCCGCGTCGTCCAGGCCTGCACGGCCGTGCCCCGCTGCACCGGCATCACCGTGTGGGGCATCACCGACAAATACTCCTGGCGCAGCGGCGACACCCCGCTGCTGTTCGACGGCAACTACAACAAGAAGCAGGCCTACACCGCCGTCCTCAACGCACTCAACGCGGCGACCCCGAACACCAGCCCGTCTCCGAACACCAGCCCGTCTCCGAACACGAGCCCGAACACCAGCCCCTCCCCGCGTACCAGCCCGTCCTCGACGCCCTCGCCGGTGACGGGAGCGTGCTCGGCGACGATCGAGACGACCAACAGCTGGCCGGGCGGGTTCCAGTCGACGGTGACCGTCCGGGCGGGCGGCTCCGCGGTCAACGGCTGGACCGTGAAGTGGACCTGGCCGAGCGGACAGACGATCAGCAGCGTCTGGAACGGCGAGCAAAGCGGGTCCGGCTCCTCCGTGACCGTCCGCAACGCTCCCTACAACGGCTCCATCGCGGCCGGCTCGTCCACCACCTTCGGCTTCACGGCCAACGGCAGCGCGGCCACCCCCACCGCCACCTGCACGAGTCCCTGATCCCTGGGCCCCTGACCGCTCCTTCGTGGTGAGCGGACCTCCGGTGCGGCGGACCCCCGTCGCACCGGAGCTCTAGGGCTTCGGAGGAGCGGTGCTGTCGCGTACGACGAGGGTCGTGGCGAATTCCTTGCGGTAATGGGGGAGGGGTTCACCCCGGGCGAGCGTCACCAGCATGGCGGCGGCGGCCGCCGCCATCTCGGCCAGCGGCTGGTGCACCGTGGTCAGCGGCGGGATGGCCCAGCGCACCGGGGGCATGTCGTCGAAGCCGACGACGCTGAGGTCCTCCGGGATGCGCAGTCCCAGTTGGTGGGCCGCGTGGTAGACGCCGATGGCCTGGCCGTCGTTGGAGGCGAAGACGGCGGTGGGAGGGTCGGGCAGCCGCAGCAGCCGGTGCGTGTGCGCCAGGCCGTCCTCGATCTGGTAGTCGCCCTGGCAGATCAGGTCCGGGTCGACGGGCACGTCCGCCGTGTCGAGCGCCGCGCGGTAGCCGTCGAGACGGGCCCGGCTGGACAGCGCGTGTGGCGGTCCGGTGATGATGGCGATCCGCCGGTGGCCCAGCTCCAGCAGGTGGCGGGTGGCGGTGAGCCCGCCGTTCCAGTTGCCCGCGCCCACCGAGGGCACGCGGTGTCCGGGGTCTCCGGTCGGGTCGAGGAGGACGAGGGGGATCCTGCGGGTGGCGAGCCGCTCACGCTGGACGTCGGTCAGGCTGGAGAAGACGGCGATGACGCCGGAGGGGCGGCGGCCGAGCACGTCCTCGAGCCAATCGGCGCCCGGAACGTGGTTGCCCTGCAGCTCCGACACCGCCACGGCCAGATGGTGCTCGCGGGCGATCCGCCCCACCCCTCGGACGATCTCCGTCGGGTAGTCGCCCGCCAGCTCGTGGAAGACCAGCTCCAGCACGGCGGCCGGGCTGGCCCGCCGCCGTTGCCTGCGGAAGCCGTGCTCGCGGATGAGGCCTTCGACCATGGCGCGGGTTTCCGGCGCCACCGCGGCCCGGCCGTTCACCACCTTGGAAACCGTCGCCTTGGACACTCCCGCGAGTTCGGCGAGCTGCGCGAGGGTCAGCGGTTCTGGTTCGGATGCGGACGGCTCGTCGACAACGGTCACACCCCGCAGTCTAACCGCGCGTCGTCGGTTCGGCCCCTAAAAGTTTCGGCCATCGCCGTGACGATGCCGGTGAAGTCCCGTGTGGCTGCCGACCGCGGGCCCGAAAACTTTCGGGCTCGCGGTCGGCGCTATCCGGTGAGCGACTGGGTGCCGAGCACGGTGAGCAGCGCGAGACGCTCGGCGTCCTCGGTGCCGGGTTCGGCGGTGTAGACCACGACGCGCAGGTCGCTGCCCGCCACGGTGAGCACGTCGCAGTCCAGCGTGAGGGGGCCGACGTGCGGATGGTCGATGGTCTTGCGCCCGGCCTCGTGGTGTCCGACGGCGCCCGAGTCCCACAATTCGGCGAACCGCCGGCTGCCCGCGTACAGCTCCGCGATGAGCCGCCGTAGCCGCCCGTCGGCCGGATAACGCCCGGCGGTGGCCCGCAGGTCGGCCACCAGCGCCGTCTCGAACGCGCGCAGCGACTCCGGCGTGTGCCGGGCCCGGGTGCCGGGCCCGAGGAAGTGCCGCCACACCGCGTTGGGCCGGCCGCCGCCCCACCCGGACGGATCGCCCATCAGCGCGGCGTACGGCGGGTTCGCGATGAGCAGGGTCCAGGACGCGTCGTAGACGGCGACGGGTGTCCCGGCCAGCCGGTCGAGCATCCGCTGCACGCTCGGGGTGACGTACGCCGACACCGTCTCCGGGCCGGGCGGAGCCAGCCCGGCCAGCCGGAACAGGTGCGCGCGCTCGGTGCCGGACAGCCGCAGGGCCCTGGCCAGTGCCTCGACGACCGACGCCGACGGGTTGGACGCGCGGCCCTGTTCGAGCCGCGTGACGTAGTCGACGGAGATTCCGGCCAGCATGGCCAGCTCCTCACGGCGCAGTCCGGCCGCGCGCCGGTGCCCGCCGCCGGGCAGACCGGCGGCCTCCGGCGAGGCGCGGTCGCGCCAGCGGCGCACCGCCCTGCCGAACTCCGTCGCCTTCATGCCCTCAGTCTGCACCGCCCTGTACGGCCCTGCCAGGTACCGGGAGTCCCAGGAAGCCGGGGGCACTGGCCGGTCGTGCGGCTACGCCGCAGCCTGAAGACATGACGACAACACTGATCACCGGAGCGAACAAGGGACTCGGTTTCGAGACCGCCCGCCGGCTCGTCGCGGCGGGCCACATCGTCTACGTCGGCAGTAGGGACGCCGAGCGCGGGCGCCGCGCCGCCGATCGGCTGGGTGCGCGATGGGTCCTCCTCGACGTCACCGACGACGCGTCCGTGGCCGCCGCCGCGAAGACCGTCGAGGCGGACGGCGGGCTCGACGTGCTGGTCAACAACGCCGGCATCGAGGAGCGCACCGAGCAGAACGCGGTCACCGGCGCCGCGGAGACCACCGCCGGCCTGATGCGGCGCGTGTTCGAGACGAACGTCTTCGGCCTGGTGCGCGTCACCCACGCGTTCCTGCCGCTGCTGGCGCGGTCCGCCGCGCCGGTCGTGGTCAATGTCAGCAGCGGCCTGGCCTCGCTCGCCGTTGCCTCCACCCCCGGCTCGCCGGCGTACGCGTACCCGGGAGTGGCCTATCCGGCGTCGAAGACCGCCGTCAACATGATCACCGTGCAGTACGCGAAGGCGTTCCCGGGCATGCGGATCAACGCGGTCGAGCCCGGCTACACCGCGACGGACCTGAACGGGCGCACCGGCACGCAGACGGTCGAGGAAGGCGCCGAGATCATCGTCCGCATGGCACAGGTGGGCCCGGACGGCCCGACCGGAGGCTACTTCGACGCCAAGGGCGCCCTGCCCTGGTGACTCGCGGCGGGGCCGGTCGGCGACGCCATACTGGCGTACATGGCTACGCGATCCAGGCACATCAGCGAGCGAATCGACCGTCCGGCGGCTGCCGTCTACGAATACGCCTCGGATCCGGCCAATCTGCCCACGTGGGCTCCCGGGCTCGGTGATGCGGTGGAGAACGTCGGCGGACAGTGGTTCGTGCAAACCCCGTCGGGCCGGGTCGGCTTCGTCTTCGTGGGACGCAACGAGTACGGCGTCCTCGACCACGAGGTCACACTGCCCTCCGGCGAGGTCGTCTACAACCCGATGCGGGTGATTCCCGACGGCGACGCCTGCGAGGTGGTGTTCACGCTGCGTCGCCTTCCGGACGTGAGCGACGAGGAATTCGACCGCGACGCGGGTCTCGTCCAGGCCGACCTCGCCCGGCTGAAGCGCATACTCGAATCCGCCGGTCGCACCGGGTGACCGTTACGGCGCGGCCTCGTCGCCCACAACGCGGCGAGCTGTCACGGCACGCCGGCCGAAGGCGACGGAGCCGGTCAGAAGCACCAGTCCGGACAGCACCCCGCTGACGAACGGCACCCACGCGACGGCGGCCGTCGAGGCCAGCACGAGGCCGACGGCGCCCAGCACGGTGAGGAGCACACCGGGGACGGCGATGCCCCACTCCTTCCATATCGGGGCGAGCGCGATGAAGTGAACGCCGACCACCACGGCCACCCACGCCACGTTGGTCTCCTCGGGACGCCCCCACATCGCGAGCAGCCGGATCCCGCCGAAGAGCAGGAGCGCCTCGGCGGCGACGACGATCAGGTAACCACGGCCGAACATGGGCCGCCGCGGCCCCTCGCCCGCGTGGGCGTTCCGGGCGGAGACGATCCACATGAGGAGGACACCCGCGGCCGCCAGGCAGGCGGCCGCCTTCAGAACACTCACGGCCACGGGATGAAGCGGGCTCTGTGCGTTGACGAGCACGAAGACCGCGCCGAAGACCGCGCCGACCAGCAATCCAGTCATTCGCTGCATGCGATCCATTGAAGTAGGCGCCGCGTCGCCCGCGCATGGGGGCCAGGGCGACCACGAGGTATGCCTGGCACTATCGCGCCGTGCCGCGCAGATAGGCGAGCACGGCCAGCACCCGCCGGTTGACATCCTCGGTGACCGGTAGCTCCAGCTTGGCGAACACACTGGCCACGTGCTTGCCGACGGCGGCCTCCGTGATCGACAGCGCGCGAGCCACGGCGCTGTTGGAGCGCCCTTCGGCGATCAGCCCGAGCACCTCGCGCTCGCGTGCGGTCAGCCGCTGCACCGGCTCGGTGACGTCCCTGGCCCTGCTCCAGGTGAGCTCGAACAGGTCGATGAGAATGCTGATCAGGCTGGGCTGCCTGATCAGAAGAGCGCCCGGGGAGTAGGCGACAGGAGTGGTCCGTACGAAGGCCACGCTGCGGTCGAACACGAGCATCTGCTGAATCGGCTCGTCGACCACACGGTGGAAATCACCGGAGGAGTGCAGCTCCCTGATCCGCGCCGCCTTGCCGGGATCGTTCAGCACGCTCGCGTGGACGATGGTGCGCATCGCCATGCCGCGCTGCAGGGCGTCGAGCACCGTGCGCCTGCTCTTCTGCTCCTGACGCCCCTTGTCCGTCGAGCCCACGGGGTGCATGGCGCGCAGCTCACGAGCCGAACGCACCGCCTCCGCTATCCGCTGCCGGACGAGCTCGTCGTCGTCGACGAGCTCGACGCCGACGGGGATGCCCCGCAGTTTGTCCACGGCCTCTTCCAGCCGAAGGGTCAACTGGTCCAGCCGGTCCTGTGTCACGGGGCCGTCAGGAAATCGAAGTGCTCCTTGCCGGCGACGACCTGGTTGCGGAGCTCACCGACCTCCTCGATCGCCACGGTGATCAGGTCGCCCGCGTGCAACCGGAAATCGAGATCGGGCACGACGCCGGTCCCGGTGGCGAGTACGACCCCGTGGGGATGGTTGTCGGAGTGGAACAGACAGGAGGTCAGCTCCGTGAACGGGCGCCGGATCTGACTGGTGGAGGTCGCGCCGGCCCAGATGACGGCGCCCTCGCGAGCGACCGTCAGGCGGATGGCGAGGTCGGAGGGGTCGGCCTCCCACGCGGGCCGGATACCGGAGGAAAGCGCGCACGCGCCGGCGTACACCTTCGCCTGCGGCAGGTAGAGCGGGTTCTCTCCCTCGATCGATCGTGAGCTCATGTCGTTGCAGGCGACGTAGCCGACGATCTCCTCGAAGCGGTTCACCACCAGCGCCAGCTCGGGCTCGGGAACGTTGAGCAGCGAATCGGAGCGGATGCCGACGGGTTCGCCGTCGGTGACCACCCGCCAGGCGGGCGACTTGAAGAACAGCTCGGGACGCTCGGCGTCGTAGACCAGCTCGTAGACCGACTTGAGGGCGCTTTCCTCCACCCGCGCCTCCCGGGAGCGCAGGTAGGTCACGCCCGCGGCCCACACCTCCGTGGCGCCGTCCACGGGTGCGAGCAGGCGCACCTCGCTGAGCAGGCCGTCGGGGACGGCGTCGGCGCAGATCCGTTCGATCTCCTCTTTGCGGTGGTGAAGAAGCTCGAACACGCCGGCGACCGGCAGGGTGGACAGGACGCCGTCGTTCACCACCGCGACGCGTGGGCGGGGGTCGACATCCCGCCGGTATCTGACGATGTGCACTCCAGTTTCCCCTCTTGCGCGGGCCGACGGGTGGGCGCAGGTCTCCGATGTGAACTCTGGACAAAGTCATTGTGATCGGCAAACGTTGAGTTGTAAACGTTACCGATTACGTTTACAAAGCGGACGGTGCGGCGATTGGGGTGACCGGGTGACCATTGTGAGCCGGGAGTCTGGGGCGATGTACATCGATCCGGCCGCTCCCGTGGGGGAGCGCGTGGCGGATCTGCTGTCCCGGATGACCCGGGAGGAGAAGCTCGCGCAGCTGGGGAGCGTCTGGGCGTTCTCGGTGATCGAGGGCGGCCGATACTCGGAGGACCGGGCGCGGACGGTCCTACGGCACGGACTGGGGCACGTTACCCGTGTCGCGGGCGCCACCAATCTGAAGGCCGGACAGGCGGCACGGGTGGCGAACGCCATCCAGCGGTTCCTCGTGACGGAGACCCGGCTGGGGATTCCGGCGATCGTGCACGAGGAGGTGTGCTCTGGGCTGATGGCGCGGGAGGCGACGATCTTCCCTCAGGCGATCGGCGTCGCGAGCACGTGGGAGCCGGAGCTCAACCGGCGGCTGGCGGACGCCGTTCGTGCGCAGATGCGCGCGATGGGAAGCCACCAGGGGCTCTCACCCGTGCTGGACGTGGTGCGGGACCCGCGGTGGGGCCGGACGGAGGAGACCTACGGGGAGGACCCGTATCTGGTGGCCCGCATGGGCGCGGCGTTCGTCCGGGGCCTCCAGGGCGACTCTCTGACGGAGGGCGTCATCGCGACGGCCAAGCATTTCGTCGGTTACGGGGCGTCCGAGGGCGGGTTGAACTGGGCGCCGGCGCACCTGCCGCCTCGGCTGCTGCGGGAGGTGTATCTGTATCCGTTCGAGACGGCGGTCCGTGAGGCGGGCCTTCAGTCGGTGATGGCCGGCTACCACGAACTGGACGGCATCCCCTGCCACGCCAACCGTGAGCTCCTCGGCGATGTCCTCCGCGGGGAGTGGGGCTTCAAGGGAACCGTCGTATCGGACTACTTCGCCGTCGACGATCTCCATTCGTATCACCGCTTCGCCGAGGACAAACGGCAGGCGGCGGTGCTGGCGCTCACCGCGGGCACCGACGTCGAGCTGCCGGCGACGGACGCGTACGCGGAGGCGCTGGCACGCGCTCTGGACGCCGGCGAGGTCGACGAAGGCACGCTGGACGAGGCGGTCGCCCGGGTGCTCCGGCACAAGTTCGAGCTCGGCCTGTTCGAGAACCCTTACGTCGACGAGGCCGCGGTCGCGGTGACGGTGAACGCCGAACGGCACCGAGAGGTGGCGCTCGAGACGGCTCGCCGCAGTCTCGTCCTGCTCAAGAACGACGGCATCCTGCCACTGCGGTCCGGCGCCGGAACGGTCGCCCTCATCGGGCCGAACGCCGACAGCGCCCGGCATCTGCTCGGCGACTACTCCTTCGTGGCGCACGTCGAGTCGCTGTTGGAGGCGCGCGAGCGGAAGGGCCTGCTCGGGCAGACGATGACGATCCCGGACGACCTCGAGATCGAGGAGAGCACGGACGGGGTGCCCACGGTACGCGACGAGCTCACGGCCCGGCTGGGTGACCGGGTGCGCTACGCGCGCGGGTGCGATGTCATCGACGCGTCGACGGACGGTTTCGACGAGGCGGTGGCGGCCGCCGCCGCGGCCGACGTCGCGGTGCTGGTCCTGGGAGATCGCTCGGGGCTGACGCCCGTGGCCACGACGGGAGAGTCGCGGGACCGCTCCAGTCTGGAGCTCCCGGGTGTCCAGGAGGACCTGGTTCGTGCCGTCGTCGCCACAGGTACCCCCGTGGTGGCGGTGCTCGTCGCCGGCCGGCCGGTCGGCGGCGACTTCCTGCACGAGGAGTGCGCCGCGGTGCTCATGGCCTGGCTGCCCGGGCAGACCGGGGCGCGGGCGATCGCCGAGGTGCTGCTCGGCGAGGTGAACCCGAGCGGGAAGCTGCCGATCTCCTACCCGCGCTCCGTGGGTCAGATACCCGTCTTCTACGGACACAAGGTGTCCGGCGGGCGGTCGCACTGGCACGGCGACTACGTCGACTCGCCCGTCAGCCCGCGATACCGCTTCGGTCACGGACTGGGGTACGCCCCGTTCGTCGTCGAACAGGCCACGCTGGAGCGCACCGAAGTGGCCGCCGGGGACAGCGTCGTCGTGGAGGTCACCGTGGTCAACACCGGCGATCGAGCCGGCGAGGAAGTGGTCCAGCTCTATATCCGGGATCCGCAGGCGACGGTGACCCGTCCCGTTCTCGAGTTGAAGGGCTTCGCCCGAGTGTCGGCCGGTCCGGGGCAGCGGATAGCCCTACGGTTCCATCTGCCCACAGGTCAGCTCGGCTTTTACGACAGAAACATGGACTACATCGTGGAAGCCGGACATATTGAGGTGTATGTCGGTTTCTCCTCCGACGCCCATACCCTCGCGGGCACGTTCACCGTCGTCGGCGACGCTCGCCGGCCGAACGTGCCGAAGGCCTACACCGGCACGGTCAGCGTCGGGGAAGTGCCGTCGGCGGCCGTGGAGTCGTAGCCGTGATTCCGCGCAGGTGGAGTGGGGGATCGGCGCGATCCGGCCATGTCCTTTTCGGGCATTCGGTCGGCGTGCTGTGAGGCCGAAATGGGTCTTGTGTTGGCATTCGTTATCGCCTACGTTAAGCGTTGGAAACGTAACCGATAACGATTGCAACGTAGAGAGGGTGGCATGGCCGACGGCGGTTCGCCGGTGACGATGAGTGATGTCGCGCGTTTGGCGGGCGTCTCCACCGCGACGGTGTCGCGGGTGGTGAACGGGCGTTACGGCGTCAGCGCCAGCACCATCGCGCAGGTCCGTTCGGCCATCGAGCGACTGGGCTACGAGACGAGTCTCGTGGCGACGAGCCTGCGGCGCAGCCGCACCAACGTCCTGGGCCTGGTCACCCACAGCTTCCAGTCCTACACGGCCGAGGTGCTCAAGGGCGTGATGGAGGCCCTGACCCAGTCGGGCTTCGACTTGATCATCTATGCCAACAGCGACGTCTACGGCACGTATTCGGAGGGCTGGGAGCAGCGGCATCTGACCCGCCTGTCGGGCACGCTCACGGACGGATGCATCGTGGTCACGCCCTGGGGCGAGGTGCGGAGCAGTACTCCGGTCGTGGTCATCGATCCGGTGCGGGACTCGACCGCGCCGTCCGTGACGGCGGACAACCTCGGAGGCGCCACCCGGGTGGTCGAGCATCTGCTCGGCCTGGGCCATCGGCGCATCGGATTCATCGCCGGCCGTTCCAGCCTCGCGGCGGCGTGGTCGCGTGAGGAGGGGTACCGTACGGCGCTGGCTGAAGCGGGAGTTCCCGTCGATCCGACGCTGATCGGCAGAGGGGACTTCAATCCCGAGTCCGCGATCCCGCTGGCGCGCGCGTTGCTGGAAAGGCCGGACCGGCCGACGGCGATCTTCGCGGCGAGTGACGGAATGGCGCTGAAGGTTCTGGAGGTCGCGAAGGAACTGGGGCTCGGCGTTCCCGGCGATCTGTCGGTGGTCGGATTCGACAACATTCCGGAGTCGGCGCTGGCCGAGCCGGGGCTGACCACGGTGGACCAGTCGATGTACCGCCTCGGATACGAGGCCGCCCGCATGCTGAAGTCGCTGGTGACCGGCGAGTGGGAGGGCCCCCGTCAGATACTGCTTCCGACCCGGTTGCTGGCCCGCGGTTCCACGGCGCCACCGCGGATCACGACACCGCAGATCACAACGAGAGCCTGACACGACGCACAGGTGCACCACCCAGGTGCACCTGGCGCTCAGGAAAACACATCGAACCAGTGACGAACGGAGGTAAAGCTAAAAGACCGCGTCACATGCACCAAGTCAGGTCGGCTGAGCGGCCCTACCCGCTGCCGACCATCACAAGGAGTTTTCAGTATGACCTTACTGTATCACGGCAGGTCGCGTCCCATGGACGCACGACGGCTCTCGGCGCTGATCGTCGCCGGAGTCATGGCGCTCGCGGCGGTGTTACTCGCGCCGCGGCCGGCTGCGGCGGCCACGCCGTGGCTGAGCGTCTCGGACGACGGTTACGCGTCGTTCAGCGTTCCGACGGCGGACGTCCAGGCCAACATGGGCCAGGTGTCCCAGGTCGTCATCGAGGGGAACTTCGGCCCCTCCTCCACCTGGGTGGAGTTCGGCCTGAGCCGCGGGGGCAACGCCTGGACGGGAACCCTCGGCCCGCTCAAGCCGGGGCTGTACTACTACCAGGTCACGGGCGACGACACCAAGGGCCTCAAGGACCCGACGAACAGCACCACCGTGGCGTCCAAGCCCCTGTGGAGCACCTTCCTCGTTCCTGGCGACTCCGCGCGCCTGCTGGCGGACGCGCCGCAGGGACAGGGCGGCAAGATCGAGACCCTGACCTACCGGGTCAAGAAGGAGGAGCGGTCGGCTCTGGTCTGGACCCCGCCGGGGTACGCGGCCAAGGGCGGCAAGCCGTATCCGGTGTTGTACCTGCAGTCCGGCACGGACAGGAGCGCCACCGACTGGCTCGACCTGGGCCGGGCCAAGCAGATCCTCGACAACCTGTCGGCCGACCGTGCCATCGAGCCGATGGTGGTCGTGATCACCGACGGTCGCGGACCGGACGACGACAAGGATCTGAAGGACCTCCGCAAGGCGGTCGGTGACGCCTACCGCGTCCATCACGACCGGGAGCACCAGGCGATCGCCGGTGTGTCCGAGGGCGGGTCGCAGGCGCTGCGCGCGGCCCTGAGCGGCCCGGGCCAGTTCGCCTACGCCGGCTCCTTCTCGGGTCTGCTCACGGAGATCTCCGGCGGGAAGCCCGGTCCCGCACCGGGCCCCGGTGTCAAGCTGGTGCGTCTGTACACCGGGAACGTGACCGATCCCGCGTACAACGCGACCGTCCGCCTGACGAAGGCGCTGGACCGCGCCCGTGTCAGGTACGAGTTCGACGGGGTCAACCCCGACGGCGGGGCGAACTGGAACGCCTGGCAGGAGAACCTGATCGATTTCCTGCCGCGGCTGTTCCGTACGGTGAGGGACCACGGTCCGAGCGCCGGTCACGGGCAGCTGAAGGGCGAGTTCACCCCGCCCGCGCCCGGCACCACGCCGACGCCGTTCGTGCAGGACGGCTTCGTCACCTTCGAGACCACGACGGACTTCAAGGACGCCAAGCACGTCACGGTGTGGGCGAACATCGCTCCCGGCGGGAGCTGGCTGCGCGTCCCGCTGTCCCGTGAGGGCGACCGGTGGCGGGCGACCGTGGGCCCGTTCGCGCCGTGGTTCTACTACTACCGGCTCATCGTGGACCGGGTCGCGGTCAAGGACGCGTCGAACCCGACGAAGGTGACCTCCGAGCCGGCCTGGAGCACCTTCCTCGTCCCCGGTGAGAGGGCACGCATGCTCACGGACGTTCCCGCCGGTCAGGGCGGGAAGGTCGAGAGCCTGACGTACCGGAGCAACGTGGCGAACGCGGACCGGACCGCGCTGGTCTGGACCCCGCCCGGCTACGACCCGAACCGCGCGGAGCCCTACCCCGTCTTCTACCTCCAGCACGGTGGTGGCCAGAACTACACCGACTGGACCGAGATGGGACGCGCCAAGCAGATCCTCGACAACCACTTCCGTGACGGAAACCTGGTGCCGATGGTGGTCGTGATGAGCAACGGCAACGTGTCCGACTTCAACAAGGAGTTGCTGGAGAACATCGACCCCGCGGTCCACGCCCGTTACAACGTCTCCAGCGATCCATCGCAGCAGGCCCTCGCCGGCCTCTCGATGGGTGGCGGGCAGACGATCGGGATGCTGAAGGCTCACCCGGGCCGGTTCGCCTACATCGGGGCGTTCTCCGCCGGGTTCGGCGGCAGCGCCGGCGTCGACGTGGCGGCGATCAACAGCGGGACCAAGCTGCTGCGCGTGTACGTCGGAGACGTGACCGACTTCGTGTACCCGTCGTTCATGGCGGGACTGACCACGATGGACAACCTCGGCGTCCACTACGAGTTCGACGGGGTCACCCCCGGGCCGCACGGCTGGGACGTGTGGCAGAAGAACCTCATCGACCTGGCACCGCGCTTGTTCAAGCGCTGATCAGGCCCGTTGGAGGCGACACCACCGGCCCCCGGTGACGGTCGCCGAGCACGTGAGCGTGTGAGCGCTCACATGAGGATCGGCAGGAGGGACAGGGTGCGGATCGTGTCATCCGCGCCCCGTCCCGGCCGATCGCCCGGCCTCAGCGGCGGCGCATCGACCCTTGTGCGCTGTGACCCCGAAAGGGAGAACATGTCAATGAAGACGAAAAGACTACTTGTCACGGCAGCCATGCTCGCCGCCGCGAGTGCGCTGGCCGCCTGCGCCCCCGACGCGGGAAGGGGCGAAAGCGCAGCGGGCGGAAGCGCCGCGCCCGCGGACAACGCGGGCGGAAACAACGCAGGCGGAAACAACGCGAGCAACTGCACGAACACGATCAGCAAGAAGGACCTGCCGGTCGTGACCTTCTGGGGCTGGTACCCCAACATGCAGCTCGTCGTCGACAACTTCAACAAGCAGAACAACGAGGTGCAGGTCTGCTGGACCAACGTCGGCCAGGGCGGTGACGAGTACGACAAGTTCCAGACCGCCATCTCGGCGGGCACCGGTGCGCCCGACGTGATCATGATCGAGGCGGACCGGATCCCGACCTTCCAGATCCAGAAGGCGCTCGTCGACATCAAGCAGTACGGCTTCGACGCTGTGAAGGCGAACTACAGCGACGGCGCGTGGAAGGACGTCTCGATCGGTGGCGCGGTCTACGGCGTGCCGGTCGACGGCGGCCCGATGGCGATGATCTACCGCAAGGACATCTTCGACAAGTACAAGATCACACCGCCGAAGACGTGGGCCGAGTACGAGCAGGCGGCGCAGAAGGTGAAGGACGCGGGGGGCCCGCTGTTCGGCGACCTGGGCGCCAACGTGCCGGCCGTCCTGATGGCGTTGCAGATCCAGAAGGGCGCGAGTCCGTTCGCCTACGACCCGGCGAAGCCGGAGTCGATCGGCATCAAGCTGAACGACCAGGCGTCCAAGGACGTGCTCGACTACTGGGGGGGCCTCGCCAAGAAGGGCCTCGTCGGGACGCAGGACCAGTTCACACCGGAATACATCGCCGGTGTGGTCAACGGTAAGTACGCGACGTACATCTCGGCGGCCTGGGCGCCCGGTTACCTCACCGGCGCCGGCGTCGGCAAGGGTAAGGACACCGGCAAGTGGGCGGTGGCGCCGCTCCCGCAGTGGGACCCCGGCAATCCGGTGCAGGTGAACTGGGGCGGGTCGGCCTTCTCGGTGACGAGCCAGGCGAAGAACCCCGAACTCGCGGCGAAGGTGGCGTACGGCCTCTACGCCGATGACGAGTCGCTCACCGACGGCTGGACCAACCAGATCATCTTCCCGCTGAACCTCAAGGCGCTCAACAGTCCCGAGTTCGTGGATCTGAAGGTGAAATTCTTCGACGGCCAGCAGGCGAACAAGGAGGTCTACGTCCCCGCGGCGAACGCCTACACGGGCATGACCTACGCGCCGTTCGGCCAGTACTACTTCGACGCCATGACGAAGCAGGTCAGCGCGGTCATCGAGGGCTCCGTCACCGGTGCTCAGGCCGCCGACCGGCTTCAGGAGGACGTGGTGGGCTACGCCAAGGAGCAAGGGTTCACCGTTCAGTGACAAACAACGGGTGGGCCGGGCGTCTCCGGCCGGCCCACCCGTGACCCCCGGCATCGACTCTGCGGAGCCCACAATGACCCTCCTGATCGAGGAGAGTGCATCGAGCACTCAAGACAAAGCGCACAAGGCTCGCGGCAAGGTGCGCCTCCGTGAGCACCTGATGGGGTGGCTCTTCGTCGGGCCGTTCGGGCTCGTCTTCCTGGCGTTTCTCATCGCGCCGCTCGCGTACGCGCTCTACCTCAGCCTCTGGCAGAAGAAGCTGATCGGCGGCACCAGCTTCGTCTTCCTCGGCAACTATGTGAAGGCGTTCACCGATCCGACGTTCCTCTCCGGGGTGTGGTTCGTCGTCCGCTTCTCCCTGGTCGCCATCCCGCTGCAGATCCTCATCGCGCTCGCGATGGCCCTCATTGTGGACGCCGTGACCTCGCTGTTCACCCGCTTCTCCCGCCTCATGATCTTCCTCCCCTACGCCATTCCCACGGTCATCGGGGCGGTCATGTGGGGATTCCTGTACAGCAAGAGCTTCGGGCCGCTCACCGACATCTTCGGGCTGTTCGGCGCTCCCGCGCCCGACTTCTTCAGCAAGAACCTGATCTTCTACGGCCTGATCAACGTCGTCACATGGCAGTGGGCCGGTTACTACATGATCATTTTGTATGCGGCGCTCCAGGGCATCGACCCGTCGCTCTACGAGGCCGCCCGCATGGACGGCGCCGGTAAATGGCAGATCGCGCTTCGGATCAAAATTCCGCTGATCGCCCCCGCGCTGCTCCTGATCCTGGTCTTCTCGCTCATCGGCACCCTGCAGTTCTTCAACGAGCCACAGATCCTGCGATACCTGGCGGCCGGCACGATCGCACCGGGATTCACTCCCAACATGTACGCCTACCAGCAGGCGTTCGGGCTCGCGAACTTCAACTACGGATCGGCGATCTCCTTCGCCCTCGGCGGGGTCGTGTTCGTCTGCGTCTACGCCTTCCTGTTCTTCACCCGCAAGCGGAGGAGCTTCTTCTGATGACCGGCAGCGCCGGCGCACGCCGCCGTCCCCAGCGCCACCTCCCCCTGCAGATCTTCCTCGGCTTCCTGGTCGTGTATTTCCTGGTGCCCTTCTGGTGGGTCATCGTCAACAGTTCCAAGGACGCTCCCGGCCTGTTCGGCGGGAGCAACACCCTGTGGTTCGCCGACCAGGTCGACTACTTCGGCAACCTTCAGCGACTGTTCACCTACGACGGCGGCATCTACGGCAGGTGGATCCTCAACTCCACGCTGTACGCGTTCGCGGGCGGGATCGGCGCCACGATCCTGGCCGTCATGGCCGGTTACGGATTCGCCAAATACCGGTTCGCCGGCCGGCGCTTCAGCTTCTCGGTCCTGCTGGGCGCTCTGATGGTGCCCGCGACCGCCCTGGTGATCCCCACCTTCATGATGTTCTCCGGGCTCGGCCTGACGAACACGATCTGGGCGGTGATCCTCCCGTCGCTGCTCAACCCGTTCGGGGTCTACCTGATGCACGTGTACGCGCGCGACGCGGTTCCCGATGAGATCCTGGACGCGGCGCGGGTCGACGGCGCGGGCGAACTGCGGACGTTCCTCCAGGTCGCGTTCCCGCTGATGCGGCCCGCGGTGGTCACGGTGCTGCTCCTGTCGGCCGTGGCGTCCTGGAACAACTACTTCCTGCCCCTCGCCATGCTCTCCGACAACCGGCTTTTCCCCGTCACGGTCGGGCTCGGCCTCTGGCAGGGAATCGCCTCGGCGAACAACGCGGGTAGTACCTCTCTTTGGAGCCTCATCATCCTGGGCGCGCTCATCTCGGTGATCCCGCTCATCATCGCCTTCTTCACCCTCCAGCGGCACTGGCGCGGCGGACTGTCCGTCGGAGGCCTGAGGTAGCCGCGGCCGGTCGTCCAGCAGTCAATCGAAATGAGAGGTGTGCCGATGTCGATGACGAATCGCCCGCTGCGCAGTCAGGAGTGGTTCGGCGCGGAGGGCCGCAACGGATTCATCCATCGATCGTGGATGCGCAACCAGGGGTTCGCGGACGACGTCTTCGACGGCCGGCCGGTGATCGGCATCGCAACGACGTGGTCGGAGCTGACGCCGTGCAACGCCCATCTGCGTGACCTCGCCGAGTCGGTGAAGCGCGGCGTGTGGGAGAGCGGCGGCCTGCCGCTGGAGTTCCCGGCGATGAGCCTGGGGGAGCCGCTGATGCGGCCGACGACCATGCTCTACCGCAATCTGCTGGCGATGGAGGCGGAGGAACTGATCCGGGCCAACCCGCTCGACGGGGTGGTCTTGCTGTCCGGCTGCGACAAGACCACGCCCGGGCTGCTCATGGGCGCGGCCAGTGTCGACCTGCCCACGTTGATGGTCACCGGCGGCCCGATGCTGAACGGCAAGTTCCGCGGCCGGGACATCGGCTCGGGCACCGACGTGTGGCGTTTCACCGAGGAGCAGCGCGCCGGCCGGATGACCGCGGCCGACTGCGCCGAGGCGGAGGTCTGCATGTCCCGCAGCCGCGGGCACTGCATGACCATGGGGACCGCCTCCACGATGGCCTGCGTGACCGAGGCGCTCGGCGTTCAGCTGCCGGGGGCCGCCGCCGTACCCGCGGTCGACTCCCGCCGGTACGCGCTCGCGCACGCCGCCGGGCGCCGGATCGTGGCCATGGTCGAAGAGGACCAGCGGCTGTCCACCGTGCTCACCAGAGAGGCCTTCGAGAACGCCATCCGGGTGAACGCCGCGATCGGCGGCTCCACCAACGCCGTGGTGCACCTGCTCGCGATCGCCGGGCGCCTCGGCGTCCCCCTGTCGCTGGAGGACTTCGACACGCTCACCGCCGACGTGCCCATGCTGGTGAACCTGATGCCCTCCGGCACGTACCTGATGGAGGACTTCGCGTACGCGGGCGGACTCCCGGCGGTGATGAAGGAGATCGCCCCCCTGCTGCACCTGGACCATGTCACCGTCAGCGGGAAGAGCGTGGCCGACAACGTCAGCGGTGCCCAGTGCTGGAACCGGGAGGTCATCGGCACCATGGAGGCGCCGTTCCAGCCCGCCGGGTCGGGGACCGTCGTGCTGCGCGGGTCGCTCGCGCCGTCCGGGGCCGTGCTGAAGGTCTCCGCCGCCTCGCCCGACCTGCTCCGGCACACCGGAACGGCGCTCGTGTTCGACCGGATCGAGGACTATGTCGCCGTGGCGGACGACCCCGATCTGGAGGTCACCGCCGACACCGTCATCGTGGTGCGGAACGCCGGGCCACGCGGTTACCCCGGCTTCCCCGAGGTGGGCAACGTGCCCATGCCGCGGCGGCTGCTCACCGAAGGGGTCACCGACATGGTGCGCATCTCCGATGCCCGCATGAGCGGCACCGGCTACGGCACCTGCGTCCTGCACGTGGCCCCCGAGGCGTCGGTGGGCGGTCCCCTCGCACTCGTGCGTACCGGTGATGTGATTCGGCTCGACGTGCCGGCGCGGCGTCTGGACCTGCTGGTCGACGAGGCGGAACTCGAGCGCCGTCGCGCCGCGTGGCAGCCCCCGCGACCGGCCGCCGACCGGGGTTGGGTACGTCTGTACAGCGAGCACGTCCTGCAGGCCGACAGGGGCGCGGACCTGGACTTCCTCACCGGTGGCAGCGGCAGCGCCCCGCCGCGCCACTCGCACTGACCTCATGGCGTCGCCCGGCCGGCCCGCGCGCTCCGAGCGGGCCGGTGGGCCTCAGGTCACCAGGCCCCTGCGGTAGGCGTAGACCACCGCCTGGACGCGGTCGCGCAGGCCGAGCTTGGTGAGGATGCGCGACACGTACGTCTTGACGGTCTCCTGACTGATCACCAACGTCGCGGCGATCTCGCTGTTGGACTGGCCGTCGGCGATGAGGCGCAGCACCTCCAGCTCGCGCGGGGTCAGCGCGAGGTCGTCCGGTGTGTCCTCGGCGGGACGAATGCGGGCCGCGTACCTGCCGACGAGCTGCCGCGTCACCTCGGGCGCCAGCAGCGCGGCGCCCGACGCGACGGTGCGGATGCCGTGCAGCAGCTGCGCCGGTGGGGCGTCCTTGAGCAGGAACCCGCTCGCCCCCGCGCGCAGCGCCTCGTACACGTACTCGTCGAGGTTGAACGTCGTCACCACGAGCACCTTGACGGGCTGCTCCACCCCGGCGCCGGCCAGCAGGCGGGTCGCCTCGATGCCGTCGAGCACCGGCATGCGCACGTCCATCACCACGATGTCCGGGTTCAGCCGGCGGGCGAGGTCGACCGCGGCGCGACCGTCCCCGCACTCGCCCACCACCTCCAGGTCGGGCTGCGCGTCGATGATCGTGGCGAAGCCGGTGCGGATCAGCGCCTGGTCGTCGCAGACCAGGACCCGGATCGGCGCGTTCACGACGGGCTCCCCGCGGGGATGTGCGCCCGCACGAGGAAGCCGCCGCCCGGCCGCCGGTCGGCGGTGAACTCGCCGCCCAGGGCGTTCACCCGTTCGCGGAGCCCCGCGAGGCCACGGCCGCTCCCGCCGGGCGAACCGGCCCGCGAGCCGGAACCGTCGGTGCTGACCTCCACGATGATCTCCTTGCCATAGCGCACGCGGACCACGGTGTGGCTGCCGTGGGCGTACTTGAGAGCGTTCGTCAGGGACTCCTGCACGACCCTATAGGCCACGAATTCGGCGCTGCCGCCCGATTCCGCCGGCGTTCCCTCTTCGGCGAACTCCACCGGCTGCCCGGCCTGGCGGGTCTGCTCCACCAGTGTCTGCAGTTCACCGACGGACGGCATCTTCACGTCGAAGTGGTCGGGGTTGAGCAGGTCGAGCAGGTGCCGCAGGTCGGCGATGGCCCGCCTGCCGGTGTCGGTGACGGCGCTCAGGGCCGCGTCGAGGCGATCGGGCGCGGCGGTCAGGTAGCGCGCCGCCTCGGCCTGTACGACCATGGCCGTCACGTGGTGGGTCACGACGTCGTGGAGTTCGCGGGCGATGCGGGTGCGTTCGGCGGCGCGGGTGGCCTCGGCGATGTGGCGGCGGCGTTCGGTCTCGGCGGCCCGGGTGGAGCGCAGCCAGGCCCCGATGCCCCACGCGAGGACCAGCGTCAGGTAGAACACCACATACCCTTCCACCTTCTCCGTCGCGCCGAGCCGGTCGAGCGCGACCGCCAGCGGCACGTACGCCATGGAGAGGAGGATCACGGTGGCACGGCGGTGGCGCTCCAGATGGGCGCCCGTGCTGATCAGCGCGATGGACATCGCGTTGCTGGCGAAGACGTGGTAGGCGCGGATCTGGTCGAGGACGAAGCCGAGCGTCACCAGAGCCAGGCACACGGCCGGCCACCGGCGGCGCACGGCGAGCGGAAGGCACTCCAGAGCGATCACCACGAGCGCCAGGGCGTCGACGGGGCGGGCCGGCATGTCCCCGACCTGCGTCCCCTTGCCGTAGAGCGCCGGCATCAGCGACACGGCGGCCAGCAGCAGCCCGAACGGCGCGTCCCGGACCACGACGTCGCACCGCTGCCACAGGTCGGCGACCCGCCTGAAGTCGATCACTGGGCGAGCGTAGCGGTCACGTCCGCCCGGGCGCCGCGCCGCATGGGGACCAGGTTGCCGCGCCGGCGGGCCAGCCACAGGAACACGACCGTCAGCGCCAGGCCGAACACCACCGCGTACGGGCTCGCCTCCGGCCCGAAGTCGCCACCGGTGAGCAGGGCCGGGCCCGACGTCACACTGTGCAGCAGCCCCTGCGTCGCGCCGTTGCCGGAGACCTCGGTGCTGAAGATGCCGGCCGCGGCGAAGTTCCAGCCGAAGTGCAGGCCGATCGGCAGCCACAGGGTGCGGGTGGCGGCGTAGGCGGCGGCGAGCATGCCACCGGCCTCGATCGCGATGGCGATCGCGCCCCACGCAGTGGCGTGCTCGTTGGCCAGGTGCATCAGGCCGAACACCAGGCCGGTCAGCACCAGCGCGATCCACGTGCCGGCCCACCGCTCGACGAACCGGAACAGCACGCCGCGGAACATCAGCTCCTCCGTCACGGCGGCGGCGGCCATGAAGCCGAGCAGCCCGATCGCGCCCGTCACCGAGCCGAGGCCGTCGACCCGGTAGTAGCCCAGGAAAGCGAGGTTCACGATGACGGCCGCGAACATCCCGACGCCGATCAGCAGTCCCCGGCCGACGGCGGGGACGGCGCCCTTCCCGGCCACCTCCACCGGCGCGCGGTGCTCGGACCACCGCACCACCCAGCGGAACACGACCACCGCGAGGACGGCTGTCGCGACACCGAGGATCAGGGTGAGGATCGCGTTTCCCTGCACCGCGCCCACGATCGCGCCGCCGGCGAAGGCGACCAGCGCGACAGGCACGAGCTGCTTCAACAGCCGCATGGCGACTCCTTGGAAAATACCGCTGGGAGATTCCGCGACCGGAGCGCCGCGGCTACGCGGAGAAACGTTAGGGATTGCGCGGCTTTGAATCGTCACCGCGCGGTGGACAATCGCGGGTAGCTCTCACGGGGGACAACCGCGCCATGATTGGCGACGTGACTCTTCATGTCGATCGCGGAATCGCTTACGAGGCGGCGGGCAAGTTGGTGGATGTCTACCGCCGTGCGGACGCGGAGTCGGATCCGGTCATGCTGCTGTGGCACGGTAGCGGTCCCGATCAGCGGACCGTCCTGGAGCCGCTGGCGCGGGCCACGGCGGAGCTCGGCGTGGTGGTGTTCGTGCCCGACTGGCGCTCGGACGCCCCGGACGGGGGACGCGCTCATCTGCTGGCGTCGATCGCCTTCGTGCGGGCCCACGCCGAGGCGTTCCGCGGAGATCCAGACCGCGTGCTTCTCGCGGGGTGGTCACGGGGGGCCCGGGCGGCATCGGGACTCGCCGTGGATGTCTCCGCCGCCGAGGGCTGGCGGCCTTCTGCGGTGGCGTGCCTGGCGACGGGCTTCGGCCGGCCGACTCCCATGTCCGCGCGCGTGCCGCTCGAAGCGGTGACGCGAGGTGACCTGGACCCCGTTCCTTTCTGGCTCCTGCACGGAACCGATGACGAACTGGTGGACGTGAAGCACTCACGTGAGTTCGCCGGGGTGCTGCGCGACCATGCCTGGCCCGTGCGTTTTCACGAGATGGAGACGAATCACGCGGGCATCGTGATGGCGCAATACGACCCCGGCCTGGGGCGATGTGTTCCGGCCACAGGCGGGCACGCGCTGGAAGCCGGTCGCCGCGTCGCCGGGATCCTCGCGCGAGCCGCCGGTGAAACCGCCAGATCGGGGGTGAAACCGGCGTGAAGCCGCGATGAAGCCGCCATCGCGGACGCTCTTCTCGTACGCCGGGAGGTACCCGGCGGAGAGAGGAGACGCGTCATGGCGGACCTCAGTGCCGTCCGGGCCGACAGTCTGGTCAAGAGCTTCGGAGACTTCCGGGCCGTGGACGGCATCGACCTTCACGTGCGGCAAGGCGAGATCTTCGGAGTCCTCGGCCCCAACGGAGCGGGGAAGACCACCACGCTCCGGATGCTCGCCACCCTGCTCCCGATCGACGGCGGCCACGCGGAGATCTTCGGCGTCGACGTGCGGCGGGAACCCCACAGAATCCGGCAACTGGTGGGCGTCACCGGCCAGTACGCCTCCGTGGACGAGGACCTGACCGCCCGGGAGAACCTCTGGTTGTTCGCCCGCCTGCAGGGCCTCGCGAGCAGCCGGGCCAAGACGATCGCCGGTGACCTGCTCGAACGCTTCGACCTTCAGGAGGCGGCCGACCGTCCCCTGTCCCAGTTCAGCGGTGGCATGCGCCGCCGCCTCGACCTGGCGTCAAGCCTGATCACCCGCCCACCCCTGATCTTCCTGGACGAGCCCACGACCGGTCTCGACCCGAGGACCCGGGGCCAGATGTGGGACACCATCCGCGAGCTGGTCATGGACGGCTCCACGATCCTCCTCACCACCCAGTACCTGGACGAGGCCGATCAGCTGGCCGACCGGATCGCGGTGATCGACCGGGGCCGGAAGGTCGCGGAGGACACCCCCGACGCCCTGAAGACCCAGGTCGGCGACTCGACGCTGCAGCTCAACCTCGCGGAGGGCTCCGACACCGCCCTGGCCGCGGACGTCGTACGCCGGCTGCTGGGGGAGGAGCCGGTCCTGACTCCGGAGTCGGGACGCATGAACATCCCCCTTCCCGACCCCGACCGGGCCGCGGACGTCCTGATCGGCCTGAGACAAGCAGGCCTCGGCATCTCCTCGATGAGCGTCGCCAAGCCGACGCTGGACGAGGTCTTCCTGGCGCTGACCGGCCACGGCGCCGACGACGAATCCCAGATGAAGCCCCAGATGGAGGCGGCCCGATGACCACAGGCACCCTGACCCCGGCCACCCGCGGACCCCGGCGCGTCGACCCGTCCGCCGTGGTCGCCCGCACCACGTCCCGCAGCTCGCTCCAGGAGACGTGGGTCCAGATCCTGTCGATGGCATGGCGAGCGCTGAAGAAGATGCGCCGCAAGCCCGAGCAGTTCTTCGACGTCCTCATCCAGCCCCTGCTGTTCACGGCGATGTTCGCGTTCATCTTCGGCGGCGCGATCTCCGGCAGCGTGTCGGACTACCTTCCGGTGCTGATTCCCGGCATCCTCGCCCAGACGGCCCTGACCGTCTGCATGGCGACGGGCGTGCAGCTGCGTGAGGACATGGACAAGGGGGTCTTCGACCGCTTCAAGTCCCTGCCGATCGCGAGGATCGCCCCTCTGGCCGGCCCGATGATCGCCGACCTGATCCGTTACGGCATCGCGTCGGTGCTGACGGTCGTCACCGGCCTGCTCATCGGTTACCGTCCCGGCGGCGGCGTGCTCGGCGTCGCCGGCGGTGTCGCGCTCACCGTGATCGCGGGCTGGTCGCTGGCGTGGATCTTCACCTGGCTGGGCACGATGGCGCGTTCGGCGCAGAGCGTCCAGGGCATCTCGATGATGATCATGTTCCCGCTCACCTTCCTGTCCAACGCCTTCGTCCCCGCCGAGACGCTGCCCGGCTGGCTGGAGGCGTTCGTGAAGGTCAACCCGGTGTCACACGTCGTCTCCGCGGTGCGCGACCTGCTCAACGACGGGGCCGTGACGGCCGAGGTGGGCTGGGCGGTGATCGGCTGCGCGGCCGTCGTCGCGGTCTTCGCTCCGCTGGCGGTCCGCTCGTACTCGCGCAAGATGTAGCGGGTGCCAGGTCAGCGGTGTCAGGACAGCCGTTTCAGGACAGCCGTCTCAGGACGGTACGGGCCTCGGCCAGCAGGTCGGGGCCGCGTCGTTCGCCGTACTCGGCCTCGATCCGGGACATGACGCCGGGGGCGATCCGCTCGGCGTCCGCGGACAGCACCGACCACTGCAACGTCGGGACGAAGCGGTTGTAGGCGAACCGGTCGGCGAGCACGAGCAGCCGCACCGCCTCCTCGGCGGGCAGCGCCCCCTTCCGCAGGCCCCAGATGCCCAGCCCGGCGAGCACCATCCCCATCACCGGAAAGTCAGGGAACGTGCGGTCCGGCGTGAACGCGATCCGGACCTTGGTCCGCACCGACTCGTAGAGGTCCGCGCCGTCGTCGCCCTCGCCGTACTGCGCGAACGCCGAGAGCGCGATGACCTCGCCCAGGATGGCCCACGGTGTGAAACCGTCCGGCGCGCCCGGCACGCGCAGGGTCCGGAGCGCCTCCGCGGTCTCGCGGTGCCGCCGCAGTCCCTCGGCGATGTCGCCGTCGACGAGGGCCAGCTGGGCTCTGCCGGCCGCGACCGACATGACCTCGCCGTAGGTGCCCTCGGGGGCGACCGCCTCCAGGTCCTCGAGCATCCGTGCGGCCTCGTCGCGGCGCCCCTGAGCGAGCGCCGTCATGGCCCGGGTGGCTCGGATCTGGACGGCGTCGTCCACCGCCCCGAGGCGTTCGAGCACCGGGAGCGCCTCGTCGGCATACCGGGAGGCCGACGCGGAGTCGCCGAGCTGCGCGTACAGGCCGGCCAGTTGAGTGCGCAGCACCGCCTGGTGCCAGGGGCCGCCGTCGTCGTCGACGAGTTCGAGGGCGGCTCGGGCCGCCTCGACCGCGCCGACCGGGTCGCCGGCGTTCTCCCGGCCGTGACTGAGCCAGTGCAGCGCGATCCGGCGTATCTTCGGGTCGGGATCGGCGGTCAGCTTGTCCAGGCCGTGCTCGGGATCCGACACCGAGGCGAGCAGGGCGGTCACCGTCGCCCGGACGTCGGGGTTCGCCGAGTCGGCGCCCAGCCCGGACAGCATCCGCGCCAACGTCCCTGACTCGTCCAACGGGACGATCATGGTGTTGAACAGCGCGATGCTCAGGGCCGTCCGGGTCCGGTCGTGGAGCCGGGGCGGCGGCGTCCAGCCGTCCAGAGCGGCGGCGACGGCGGGGGTGAGAACGATGCTGCGCGGGTGGTCTCCGCAGATCGTCCAGTAGCCGCCCAGAGCGGAGAACAGCACCACGACCGCTTCGGGGTCGGGGTCGGCGATGGCCTCGCGCAGGATGTCGGCGAGGTTCGTCTCCTCGGCACGAAACCGGTCCATCGCGTCGACCTGCTCCGGCGAGTACAGCCGGGCGCCGTGCCGGCCGGCGTACCCGACGGCCCACGCGCGTACGGCGGCCCGCGCCTCGTCGGTCTCGCCGGCCGCGTCCAGCCGCACCCGGCCGAACTCGCGCACCGTCTCGAGCATGCGGTACCGGACGCCGCCCCCCGTCTCCACGACGGTGAGCAGGGACTGCTCCACGAGCTCCTCGACGTCGCCGAGAGCGTCGTCGCCGAGCACCTCCTCCGCGGCGTCGAGGGCGAAACCGTCCGGGAAGGCCGACAGGCGCCGCAGGGCCCGGCGCTCCCGCTCGCCCAGAAGGTTCCAGGACCAGTCGATCACGCCCAGCAGCGTCTGGTGCCGGGAGGGGGCGCTCCGGTCGCCGCCGCGCAGCAGCGCGAACCTGTCCTCCAGCCGCCGGGCGATCTCCGCCGGTGACATCACCCGCACCTTCGCGGCGGCCAGTTCGATGGCAAGCGGCAGGCCGTCCAAGCGGGCCACGAGGGCGCGTACGTCGTCCTCGTGGAGGTGCACACCGGGCCGGGCCGCGGTCGCGCGGTCGCGGAACAGCTCGACGGCGTCGCCGGTCCCCAGCTGGGGCAGCGGATAGACGCGTTCGGCGGCGATCGCCAGCGGCGAGCGGGTCGTGGTGAGGACGCGCAGCTCCCGTGTGGTCGCGGCCAGATAGGCGACCAGGTCGGCGACCGCCTCCACCAGATGCTCGCAGTTGTCGAGCACCAGCAGCGCCGGGGCCAGATCGAGCTGCTGAGCGATCCGGGCCCGGACGTCGGCGCGCTGCCGCGGGGTGAGCGTGCGGCGTCCGGTCACCGAGTCGCGGACGCCGAGCGCCGACCCGACCTCGCCGACCAGGTCCTCGGACGCGGTCACGCCGACCAGCTCGACGAAGTGCACCACCGGCTGCGGGGCCTCGCGGGCCACGGCATGGGCGAGCCGGGTCTTGCCGAGCCCGCCGGGACCGACGATCGAGACCACCCGGGAGGTGGCGAGCAGGGCCCGAACCCGCCGCAGATCGTCGTCGCGGCCGAGCAGCGGCGTCGCGTCGAACCGGACACCCGCGCGCACGGGGTTGTCGAGCGCCAGCAGCTCACGATGCACCCGCCGCAGCTCCGGGCCGACGTCGGCGCCGACCCGGTCGCGCAGGTCCGACCGGTAGCGCTCGAAGCGGTCCAGCGCGGCGCCCGTTCCGCGCACCGCCGCCTCGCTGTGCAGGAGGTCGGCGAGCAGCCCCTCGTCCTCGGGACGGACGCGCACGGCCTCCTCGAGCTCGGGCAGGGCGGGGCCGTGGTCACCGCTGCGGCTCCGGGCCCGGGCGAGCACGACCCGCGCGGACGCCAGGTCGCGTCCCGCGCGCCGGCGCACCTCTGCCAGCGGGCCGCCGCCCTCGGGCGGCAGGGCCCCGACGCCCAGCGCGAGGGCCTCCTCCGCCGCCGCGGCCGCCGCGGCGGGGTTCTCGTCGAGCAGCGCCCGTGCCCGGTCCGCCAGAGCGTGCAGCCGGTCGGCGTCGACCCGGTCGGGTGCGACCTCGAGCCGGTAGCCGCCCCCTTCAGTGACCAGCGCCTCCGGGCCGACGGCCGACCTGGTCCTGGAGACCAGGACCTGCAGCGCCTTGGCCGGGTTGGCCGGTATGCCGTCCCCCCACACCTCCGCGACGAGCCGGTCCGCGTTCACGGTCCGGCGGGCGAGCGCGAGGGCCGCGAGCAGCGCCTGAGCCCTCTCGCCGACCACCGGCCGCCCCCGCCACCGCACGCCGTCGAGCAGGCTCAGGTGAATCGGCATGGCGCAAGTCTAGGCTTCGCCGAGTCACCTGCCCCGTTCTCACCTTCGGCGTCCGCATAGGGAAGCGTCGGCCGGAAATGGGTTCTCGTCGTGGAACCCGACCCTCTACCGTGTACGCCGTGACGACTCAGATGATCGTGCTCAACGGCGGATCCAGTGCGGGCAAGTCCACGATCGTGCGGCACCTGCAGGCTGTCCTGCCACAGCCGTGGCTCGCCTTCGGGGTCGACTCACTCATCGAGGCGATGCCCCGGTCGATGCAGGGGTCGGACGCGGGAGTCGAGTTCGCCCCCGACGGCGGTGTGACTGTCGGGCCGGAGTTCGACGCGCTGCAGGCGGCGTGGATGCAGGGAATGGCCGCGATGGCGCGCGCCGGAGCCGGGGTCATCGTCGATGACGTCTTCCTTGGTGGATCGGCGTCCCAGCAACGCTGGCAGCGTTTCCTCGGCGGAGTGAACGTCCTGTGGGTCGGCGTCAGATGTGACGGCGCGATCGCCGCCGAGCGCGAGAGGGCTCGGGGAGACCGAACCCCGGGAATGGCCGTGACACAGGCGAAGGTGGTTCACGAAGGTGTGATTTACGACCTGGAAGTGGATACCACGCGCACCGAGTCCCTGGCGTGTGCGCAGATCATCGCTCGCCACGTACGGCAGTCGGGTGAACGGTCACCGCACTAGACGGTTAGCGGCGTGCGCATGCCGCGACCCGGCCGCTTCTCCGGTCACTCCACCGGCGACTCCCGGTGGGTCAGCCGCGCCGCTCGATCTCATTCCGCATCTTCACGAAATCCCTCGCGGCCCGGTCGCCGGACTCGAAGTACGTGACGATCATGCCCCTGGTGTCGCCGTCGGCCCAGGTGCACACGCCGCTCGTGACGTTCGCGACGAACGCGGCGTCGCCACATTGCGCGACGCCACCGAGCGGTCCCGGCTGAATCCGCTTCATGCGGCCGACTTTCGTGCCCATACCGGCGGCGAATCCCTTGCTTGTGGCGCCCGGGTCGGAGACGGGAGCCGACACGCCGAGAATCATGACCATATCCTTGTTCCTCAAGTTGCCGTAAAAGGCGACCACTGTGCCAGTCGCATGCGGCACCAGCTTCTTCAAATCGGCGACCCCCCGATCGGTCAGCCTGCGCATGGCGGCGTTCACGTTCTTGGGGCGTCCGCCGAGTGTCTTCGGCTCGACAACGTGAGTGTGCATGGTGCTCTGGTGGTCGGCCGTCTTCTCCGCATGGTCATTGAACGCGTAAGCGACGGCGGCGATACCGGCAGCGGCAGCCAGTCCGGCAAGGATGACAAAGGCGGTCTTGCGGGTGTCGCGCTTTTTCGCCGGCGATTGCGCCGGTGGAAGGTAGCCGGGATAGAACGGGCCGTCTGACTGCGCGTACGGCGGACGGGCCGGGTTGTCGATGGGTGGGTGCCCCGGCGGGTCGAAGGGGGGATGAGACACGGATGCTCCACAGGTTCCGGCTGAACACCTGAATCAGCGCAAGGAGGATCAGCACCGGTAGAGCGGGCATCCCGTTCTGTCGGTGCGCTGCTCTACCGTATGGGACCCACGGAGTTCGTCGGGAAAGGCAGAACGATGAGCACTATCCTTCGTGCGGTCACGGACGAGGTGCGGCCCGAACACGGACTCTTCGTTGTGGCCGGCGTCGTTGACGGCATAATGACAGGTTCGGCGGTCGATGGGCGGATGGAACCGCCAGGCGGCAGGGTCGCCGCAGGTCACGACGGGCTCATCATCCAGGCGGCACACCTCTACGAGTCCTGTAGGGTTCATGGCCGGTTGGAGCGGTGGGACGGGCCTCCACCCATGGACACCTGGGAAGAACTGTGGACCGGCCGGCTCAGACTCGAATCCGGACTGGTCGGCGTCGAAGCCTGGGCGGACTACTATTCGCACGATTTCGAGTTCGATCTGGGGCAAGCCGATACGACCTGGTCCGTACGGGTGGTCACCAAGATTCTTCAGACGGAGCGGGAAGCCGGCTTTCCCGATGCGGCCGCCCAGGTCGAGCTGTACAAGATTCAATTTTGGACCTGAGAAATAGAGGAGAGTCCGTGGCGACCAGATGGAGTCTGACGATCGACTGCGGGCAGCCGGCGAAGCTGGCGAGGTTCTGGGCACTCGCTTTGGGATATTCGGAAAAGCCACCCCCGGCGGGCTTCGGTAGCTGGGAGGACTGGTTCGCGCATCACGATGTCCCGGAGGAGGAGTGGGATGAGGGCGCCTACCTGTCCGATCCCGACGGGGTGGGTCCTGACCTGTCCTTAATCAAGGTGCCGGAGTCGAAGGTGGTGAAGAACCGGCTGCACCTCGACGTACAGGCCGGCGGAGGCCGCGGCACGCCCTGGGAGGTGCGGGGGCCGCGCGTGCTCGCGGCGGTCGAGCGGCTGACCGCCGCGGGCGCGACAGTGATTCGTCAGGACGACCTGCGGGGAAGGCCCGATCACGTGGTGATGGCCGACCCGGAGGGAAACGAGTTCTGCCTGGTCTGACGCCGGCGCCGAGCTAGCGGTCGACAGCCTGGGCGATCTGGTCTCGTACGCGCGGCGGACCGCGGCGAGATCGCGCCGGCTGGGACGAAGAGCACCTGTGAAGACCGGGGATCTTTGAGCCGACCCGAAGTTGCCGACCCAGGAGGTAGCGGCTTCTATGGCCTCCGTGTCTTCTGGTGCGCCCGCATACCGACATCGGCCGATTCGTCGAGCGCGTGTCATCGTCGTGATGGTCATGTGCCTCGGTTCGTTCGCGCTGACGGGCTGCACCGGATCGGACGAACCGCCGTCGCTGCCGCCCGCCGGCGTGTACGAGCATGACGCGGCGGGTGAGGACTCGCAGGCCGAGCCGGCCCCGGCCGACGGCGAGGCAGGGGATCTCACCCGGCCGTTGCGGCAGGCAGGTTGGTTCTGCGCGGGTCCGGGCCAACGCGGACGGCCGCGCCGTGTGGTGCCGGATCGGTCGCCGCGACGAGGCGGACGCGGTCCAGTCTCAGGTGGCGCAGTTCCTGCTCGACCGCGACGACCGGCTCGCCTGGGCGTGGTTCCCGTCCACCCAGGCGAATCACGAGGACGATCAGGTCGCCGAGGCCGCGGCGCCGGCGCTGACCGCGATCTGGCCCGACGCCGGTGATCGTGTGCGGCGGGAGATCGACGACTTCCAGGCGCGTACGACGCGGCGGACCGACGACATCCCCCGGACAAGGTGGCGGGACACGCACGCGGACTACAGCTACGACGCGCACAACGGACTTGTCGTCACCGGCCGAGGCACTTCCGTGCGGCGCTGGCCGTTCGGCTCCGAGCACTACGCGACCACGATGAGCTCGGCTGTCGACGATCTTCTGGCCGGTGGGTACGACTGTTTCTATCCACCTCAGCAGAGCTGCAACCGCACCCGGTCGAACGGCTACTTCCGCGTCTCACTCCGTGGTGATCAGATCGTCTCGGCCCAGTTCGGCATCGGCAGCCTGATCGAGTCGGGGCGGCAACGCCACCTGCTCAGCGAGGAGTTCCCGCACGGCCTCACCTTTCTCACCGAGGCGGTCCGCGGCCCGGTCACGGAGCGCATCGAACAGTCCCGGCGATCCGGCACCGGCTTCGCCGGCATCGTGGCCGGGACGGTCGTGATCATCGACGCGCGCCGGGGTGCCGTCGACGGCGATGATCTGGTGGCGTATCTCGACATTCAGATCGGCGCACCGCTGGCCGCGACCTGATCGCCACGTCTGCCGCCAGGTCCTGGCTCTACGGCTCGGCCGCAGCGCTCTTTCACTGGATGGTCACGCGGAAGCCGTGTTCGGAGGACATCGGGCAGACAAAGATGGTCAGGTCGCCCCATCGACCGAGATTCAGTGCGGTGGGCTCGTGGGCGTCCCGGTATTGGGGTTCGTTGGAGACGAGGTGGCGTTCTTCGCAGGGCTGCCACCGCGGGCCGCTGCCGCCGTCCCATTCGGAGCTGGCAAGTTTCAGCAGCGGTTCGGTTTCGGTCCCGCAGACGGTGCACGGCAGCTCGTACATGTCGGTGAGGTGCCAGGACTCCCATCCCCCGATCTTGCATCCGGGAGCTATGGAGAGCAGGGACTGATAGTCGCCCCGGGTCTCCTCATCCCATTCGTCGACAGCCGCCTCGATATCCTCGGGAAGTTCCTCCGAGTAGGGATATTCGGTGACCCGTTCGGAGTGCAGAACGCAGGGCCGGGGGGAATCCGGACGCCACTGATTGAAATCCCCGGCGACGTCGAGAATCGGCGCGTCGCACGTGGGCCACGCCTCGCCGGCCGGCCATAGGAGCGGGCCGCCGATGTGACTGTCCCTGACGGCCGGTGTTCCGGGCCGGGGGTGTAACCGTACGGTGGTCCGCGCGTATTCGACCAGCTCCGGGAATTTCTCCGTGACGTCGACGGGTGGAGCGGGTGTGGTGCGTGTCATGCGTGGATTCTAGGGAGCCGTGGCGCCGCCTTGATCTGTGTGCCCTGAATGCCGCGAAGTGGCCCCGCGCTCTGGACGAGCGGAACGGGACACGACCTAACACCCGGGCACGCCCTGCGAGGCTTCAGGCGGTGCCGTGCAGACCTCCGGTTCGTGAGACATGTGAAACGAAAAGATCTGCCCAACCGGAAGCAGTCCGGCACTTCCCGCGGCGATCAGGAGCGTTATCAGGGCCGCTGCGAAAAGACCGGCGACAATCCTTCTTCCGCATGCGAAGGCCACCAACGACCCGATCAGAGGCATGCCCAAGCCGAGAGCCGCGATGGCTATGAACAGCGGCAGTGCGAGTGACGGGTTGCTTGGTGTGCTGTCCCAAACCGATCTGCCCATGAGTAAGACAAAGGCCAGGCAGACCAGGATCGGTGTGCCGACCAGCCAGATGACCGTAATCAGGATCAGGCCTGGGACACCCCGATTTCCTTCCCCCTCGGAATTCATGATTCGTATTGTCGCACCGACGCCGCGGCGAAGTAGACCGTGGTGACCAGGCCGCCCTCGGGTGGCGCCACCACGGTGAGGCGGGCCTTGTGGGCCGCCGCGATGGCCTGCACGATCGACAGCCCGAGGCCGAGCCCGTCACGTCGCCCGCCCGTACGCGCCGTGCCGAACCGCTGAAACGGCTGGAAGAGGCGCTCGACGGCCTCGGGCGGCACGATCGCCCCGCTGTTGGCGACCGTGAGCACCGCCTGATCGGCCACCATGCGGAGCGATACGTCCACCCAGCCGTTCTCGACGTTGTGCTTGATCGCGTTGTCGACGAGATTGACGATGAGACGCTCGGCCAGGTTCCGGTGGCCGGCCGCTGTCGCCGGCTCGGTCCTCGCCCGCAGCGTCACCGACCGCAGCGCCGCCTCCTGCGTGCGCGAGCCGACCACCTCCTGTGTGAGCTGCCGCAGGTCGAACGGCTGGCGCACCTCGATGCCCGCCTGGCCGCGGGTCAGCGTGAGCAGCGCCTCGATCAGCCGCTCCTGTTGGGCACCCGCCACGAGGATCCGCTCGTGCGCCGCGCGCAGGGACTCCACGCTCGCCTCGGGATCCGACAGCGCGACCTGGCCCAGTGTTCGCTGCCGGGCCAGTGGCGTCCGCAGCTCGTGCGAGGCGTTCGCGACGAAGTGCCGCTGCGCCTGGAAGCTCGCCTCAAGCCGGCTCAGCAGGTCGTCGATGGTGTCACCGAGTTCCTTGAGCTCGTCGCTCGGGCCAGGGAGTGCCAGGCGCCGGTTCAGGCTCGTCGCCGAGATGTCGCGAGCGGCCGCGGTGATCGTACGGAGTGGGCGCAGGATGCGGCCTGCGACGATCCACCCGAGCGCGAGCGAGATCAACGACATGATCCCCAGCGCGATCCCCGACTGGACGAGCAACTGGTAGAGCAGGTTGGAACGCTGACGCTCCATCGCCTCCGCCGCCTCAGGCGGAAGCATCTCCATGACCATTCCCCCGGAGCTGCCCGGCCCCGGCCCAGGCGCGTCCCTCGGGTGGAGACCACCGCCGTCGTGGGGGGCGAGCAGCGTCTGACCCGAGACGACCTGGCCGGACACGGCGTGGTGCACCAGGATGTAGGTGACGGCCAGCAGCGCCGCCCCCGAGACCAGGTACAGGCCGCCGTACAGGAAGGTCAGCCGCAGCCGGACGGTGCGGCGCGGCAGGTGCCTGAGGGCCACTCGCCGGGCGAATCCGAAAACTCCACTCATGGACTTTCCGATATGTGATAGCCGTGTTTGGCCGCGGTTCGGATGATCGGCGGGTCTCCCAGCTTCGTGCGCAACCGGCTGATGGTGATCTTGACGGCGCTGGTGAACGGGTCGGCGGCCTCGTCCCAGACGCGTTCGAGCAGTTCCTCCGCGGACACGACCCGACCTCTGGAGACCAGGAGCAGCTCCAGCACGCCGAACTCCTTGGGCGCCAGCTCCAGCATCCGGCCGCTCCTGGTCACGGTGCGCCTGGCGGTGTCCAGCACGAGATCACCATGGCGGATCACCGGAGGCACCGCCGGGTGCGACCGCCGTGCCAGCGCCCCGATCCTGGCCAGCAGCGCGGGGAAGTCGAACGGCTTGGGCAGGTAGTCGTCGGCTCCGAGATTGAGGCCGTCGACCAGGTCCTCCGTCGTCGCCGCGGCCGTCAGCATGAGCACCCGGCTCCGGCAGCCCGCTTCGACCAGCTTGGCGCACACCTGGTCTCCGTGCATCCCCGGTAGGTCCCGGTCCAGCACGATCACGTCGTAGTCGTGCCACAAGGCGCGCTCCAGGCCGGACGGGCCGTCGAGCGCGACGTCCACCGCCATGTACGCGCGCCGGAGGCCGACGGCCACGGTCTGCGCCATCTCCTCGTCGTCCTCCACCACCAGCACTCGCACTGGTCCATCCCCGTTTCCTGTCAGGCGACTCAACCTTGACAAGTCCCTCCATCATCGTCCAGTCGCGGTTTCCGCAACGTTTCATCCAAACGGGCCTCCGAGGTTTCGACTCGTATTGACGAAACCCCGTCGAAACCGCTCACCCGTTAGGAATTGGGTTACTGGGAAATCCCGCGAGTTATGGAGTATTCAATGTCCCTTATAATCAGCCGTGCCGGTCGGCGAAACGACCTGAATGGGCGTCTCTACCGGACTGTCCCGGTCGTCCTGGCGACGGCGGCCGTCGCCCTGCTCTCCACCGCCTGCTCGGGCGAACCGGAGGCCCGCGCCGTGGCCGGCCGCAGTTCCGTCAGCGACAGCGGCGGCGGCAACGGCACTCCCCAGCCCCCGGGGGCGGGAGACATCGTGGCGTACGCCGACTGCATGCGCCACAACGGCCTCCCGAACTTCCCCGACCCGAAGCCCGGCGGGGGAATCGCCTTCCCCGAGGGCGGTGACATCGACCCGCAGTCTCCGGATTTCAAGAAGGCCGAGGAGAAGTGCAAGCAGTACGTTCCCGCCGGCCCGCGGATCGACGCCAAGAACGACGCCGACCCGAACGCCGGCTGGTCCACAACCGACAAGCTCAAGTACGCCCAGTGCATGCGTGAGAACGGCATCCCGAAGTTCCCCGACCCCGACAAGAACGGCGGCTTCGCCTTCATGCGGGACAGCGGCATCGACCCGCAGTCGCCGCAGTTCCGGCAGGCATCGAGCGCCTGCGCGAAATATCAGCCCCAGAACCTCAGGCAGCCCGGTCCCGCCGGCCCCGGCGGACCCGCGGCGCAGGGAGGCGCTGTTTCATGAGCACGACCGAGATGCCGAGGCAGGCCCTGGAAGCCGGTCCCCCCGCCGCTCTTCCGCCCGCGGCTCGCGGGAGAAGGGGGTGGCGTACGGCGATCATCGTCGTCACCGTCGTCGTGGCGGCCGGCGTGACGGTCGCCGTGGTCAAGCCGTTCGACCGCCGGGCGGCCGGCGGCACGATCCGGAACACCCCGCCGACCGGGCTCGCCCAGGTGACCAGGGGCACGTTGTCGGCCAGGACCATGGAGAACGGCACGCTCGGCTACGCCGGCACATACCGGGTCGTCGGTAAGGCGAGCGGCACGATCACCCGGCTGCCCGAGGTGGGCGACATCATCCGCCAGGGCAAGCCGCTCTACCGGCTGGACAACAAGCCGGTGATCTTTCTGAAGGGCACGGTCACCCCCGCGTACCGGGAGCTGAAGTGGGGGATGGAGGGCGCCGACGTGCGGCAGCTCAACGCCGCGCTTGTGGCGCTGAAGTACGCGAACAAGAAGAAGCTCAGCCCCAGGTCCGACTATTTCGGCGCGCGGACCTACTACGCCCTGCTCAGACTGCAGAAGAAGACGGGCCTGAAGCAGACCGGCACGCTGCCGCTCGGGCAGGCGTTGTTCCTGCCGGCAGGAGAGATCAGGGTCACCAAGGTCGCCGGGGTGCGCGGCACGCCCGCGATGCCCGGCTCGGTGGTCCTTGAGGGCTCCTCCACCCGCCGGGAGGTCACGGTCGCGCTGAACGCCTACCAGCAGTCGGACGTCGCGACCGGCGACAGGGTGCTCATCACGCTGCCCACCGGCAAGACCACGCCGGGCGTGGTGTCGTCGGTCGGAAAGGTGGCGGTGGAGAAGAGCGACAGCAGCGCCACCATCACGGTGCGGATCAAACCCGCCAAGCCGGAGGACACCGGCCGGCTCGATCAGGCGCCGGTCCAGGTGTCGATCGTGACGGACACCGCCGCCGACGTGCTGTCGGTGCCGGTGAACGCGCTGCTCGCGCTGGCCGGCGGCGGGTACGCGCTGGAGGTCGTCGAGGCGAACGGCGCCCGCCGTCTGATCCCGGTGAAGGTGGGCCTGTTCGACGACGCGGCGGGAACGGTCGAGGTGCGCGGCGATGGGCTGCGGGTCGGCCAGAACGTGGTGGTGCCGGCGTCATGACCAGCCAGGAGGCGCGGACGACGGCCGCGGGCGACCGGCACCACGTGGGCGAGCCGGTCATCCAGCTCGAGAACGTGACCAAGGTCTACCCGGGCGCGTCGCCGGTCGTGGCCCTGGACAGGGCCACCTTCACCATCAGGCGGGGCGAACTGGTGGCCATCGTCGGCCCGTCGGGCTCGGGCAAGTCCACGCTGCTGCAGGTGATGGGCACGCTCGACCGCCCGACCTCGGGACGGGTCAGGATCGTGGGACAGGACGTGGCCGACATGTCCGACCGCGCGCTGGCTCAGGTCAGGGCGACCCGGATCGGCTTCGTGTTCCAGCAGTTCTTCCTCGCCGAGCACGCCACCGCGCTGGAGAACGTCGCCGACGGGCTGCTGTACAGCGGTGCGCGTCACCGCGCCAGGCTCGCCGCCGCCCAGACCGCGCTCCAACGGGTCGGCCTGGGCCACCGCCTTCACCACCGCCCGTCCCAGCTCTCCGGAGGAGAGCGGCAACGGGTCGCCATCGCCAGGGCCCTGGCCGGTAATCCCGCGATCGTGCTGGCGGACGAGCCCACAGGCAACCTCGACAGCGTCTCCGGAGGCGGGATCTTCGAGCTGCTCCGGGAGCTCAACCGCGAGGGCGCCACCATCGTCATGATCACCCATGACCGTTCGCTGGCCGCGCGGCTGCACCGCCGCATCGAGGTGCTCGACGGTCACATCGTGGCCCAGGTCACCGCCGACGAGGAGGCCCTGCTGTGACCACCATGACGGCTTCCACCCGGATGCACCCGGCCGACATCGCGAGGACCGCCGCCGTCGGCCTGCGTACCCGGCGGATGCGGGCCCTTCTGTCCGCGCTGGGCATCTCCATCGGCGTCGCCGCCATGGTGGCGGTGCTGGGGCTGTCCGCCTCGTCGCAGGCCGGACTGCTGGCCGAGATCGACAAGCTGGGCACCAACCTGCTCACCGTCACCCCCGGCCAGACTCTGACCGGCAAGGACTCGAAGCTCCCCCGCGAGGCGCCCGGGATGATCGCCAGGATCGGACCGGTCGACTCGGTCGAGAGCACGGGCAAGACCTCGGCCGGCGTCTACCGCTCGCCCTACATCCCCAGCATCAACACCAACGCGCTCACGGTCAGCGCCGCGAGCCTCGGCCTGCCCGCCGCGCTGCGGATGAAGGTGGCCCAGGGCAGGTACCTGAACGCCGCGACCGCCGCCCAGCCGGTCGCGGTGCTCGGCTGGACCGCCGCCGGCAGGCTGGGCATCTCGAAGGTCCACCCGGGTGCCCGGTTGTGGATCGGCGGACAGTGGTTCTACATCGCCGGGATACTCGACAAGGCGAGCCTCGTGCAGGAGATCAACGAGTCGGTTCTCGTCGGGTACGGGGCCGCCGAAAAATACCTGCACTTCGACGGCCATCCCACCAAGATATACATCCGCGCCCAGACCGATCAGGTCAAAGCGGTGCAGCAGGTGCTGGCCGCCACCGCCTACCCGGAGCACGCGGACGAGGTCGTCGTCAGTCAGCCCTCGGCCGCGCTTGAGGCCCGCGCCGTGGCCCAGTCCGCGCTGAACGGACTGTTCCTCGGGCTCGGGGCGGTGGCCCTGCTCGTCGGTGGCATCGGCGTGGCCAACACCATGGTCATCTCCGTGCTCGAACGCCGCTCGGAGATCGGGCTGCGGCGCTCGCTCGGCGCCACGCGGGGCAACATCCGCCTGCAGTTCCTGTCCGAGGCGGTCCTGCTGGCCGCCATGGGCGGCATCGCCGGAGTCGTGCTCGGCGTCGCCGTCACCGCTGCCTACGCCCTCATCAAGGGATGGGCCACGGTCGTGCCGCCGATCGCTTGGGGAGGCGGCCTCGGCTCGGCTGTTCTCATCGGCGCGATCGCCGGATTGCTGCCGGCGCTGCGCGCGGCCCGCATGCAGCCGACAGAGGCGCTCAGAACCGTCTGAACCAGTCTCACCCGCAGCCCGGCACCGCGAAACCGCGGGCCGGGCCGCGGTCATCCCCGGCGGCCCTTGAAATGCCCGGCGATCACGTGATGATTTGTACTCCTTGGTTCTGCCGTTGGACAGACGGTTTCTCTCCCGGACGTCGCCGGACCCGCATGCCTCCCCTGAGTGGCCATGGTGGCAGCGAAGGCGCCAATCGACGCCGCCGACCTCACGGTGTTGATAGCGCGGGCGTACTCCCCGGCCCGATACGTCCAGGAGGATGCCGCGGGACAGAACCCAGCGGTGTGGCTAGATCGGGAAGCGGCCGCGGCGCCAGTGCCAGTGGCGGCCGGCCTTCAGATGGTCGACGATCGCGCGTTGGAGTACGGTGCGGCGCGGTAACCGGTCGAGCGGCGTGGTCAGGGTGCGGAACACGAACCGCAGCACCTCGACGTCGGCGTCGATCCCTTCAGGCTCTTCGTAGGGCTCCAGCTCGAACCTCTGCTGGAACCGGACGATGTTGGAGTCCTCGGGCAGGTACTCCAGCAACTGCGGGTCGAGCAGCCACGAGCCGCAGGAGAACGCCGTGTAACGCTCGTCGGGAAAGTGGCGCGGGAAGAACGCGCGGGCCTCGTCGAGCGACGCCGCGACCGCCTCAGGGGTCAACGGCCCCGTATCGGGGATGTGCAGGCCGATGGCGTCGTCGCCGCGCTGGTGCTGCAGCCGGCCCAGCTCGTAAAGGCCGCCGCGCGCGTGCAGCGTCAGCCAGCTCTGCATGACCGGCCAGCCCTCGCGGTGCATCCGCCGGTCGATCGCGAGGTTGCGGCCCAGGTCCGCGAGGGTCGCCCACGACACGGCATCGGCGATTCCATGGTCGCGGTGGTACGTCGTGACGACGTCGACCAAGGCGAGATACGCGTACACGTAGAGATGCCGCCAGGCGGGGCCCCGTTCGCGCGGCAGTTCCGGCCCGGGCGGCAGCCAGTCATAGCCCCCAAGATCGGCGCGGACCATGGCGATCGAGCGGTCGAGCAGCCAGCGCAGCTCCGCAGTCCACAGGTGAGAGTCGGGGTCGGGCCAGCCCTCCATGATCTCGGCGGCGTCGTCCGGCCGCACCGCGAGCCGGTCGAGGATCGCGGGCGCGTCGGCCTTGGCCGGCAGCGGAGCCGACGGCAGGTCGCCGGCGAGCCGGTGCACGCGATCGACGTCCTCGACGGGTACCCCGAGCCGGGCGGCGATGTCGTCAAGATCCACGCGGCCGACCCTACCGGCCGGTGGGCGTTTTCCACAGACCCATACATGGCCCGGCGCGGACGCGCACATCTCGCCCTGCCTGATCGCTGCGTTCGCCGTGGACCCTGCGGCCTGGGTCGCTCGGCCTGTCCCGGCTCGATGGCGACGGGACGACCAGGCTTTCGTCTCAGCCAACTGCTACGGCCTCGGCTGACTTGCGGCGATCGTCCCGGAGCCGGGGCCGCGCTGGAGGCGGTGAGAAATGTCGCGGTCATCCGTGAAACTGTCAGGGCCACCGCATAGCCTCGCATCGTCCTCCCCATGCCGGCAGCCGTAGGAGAGCCCATGGACAGCGAGGTTGTTTTCGAGACGGCGGCGCCCGTGATCCCCGTCCGAAATCTGGCCGCCGCACTCGATCGTTACCGTCAGCTGGGGTTTTCGGTACGGCGATCCGAAGAGGACCCTGGATATGGGTTCGTCGCCCGGGCGTCGGTTTCGCTCCATCTCACCGAGTGGCACGAGCACGATCCTGCCCGCACTGCTGCGGCCGTCTATATCTATGTCTCAGACGCCGATGCCTTGTACGCCGAATGGGTCGCAGCGGGCGTCACCGGCCGCCTCGGCGCGCCCCACGACACCCCATATGGGCTCCGAGAGTTCGGCTACGTCGACCCTGACGGCACGCTGCATCGCGTCGGCTCGCCCATGCCGTGATTTGATCATCTGAGCGGAGACTCACGGCGGAGTTGCTGCGGCCAGTCACCGACAGGCGATCGTAAGTGCTGTGTCGACTGTTGACGGTTGTTTACAGGGCATCGGGGGTTCCGACTTTCAACGCCCTGGTCCGCGATTGAGGCGTACAACGAGCTCATGCGAGGCGAGCTCGTTCCAGGCGGCCAGTGCTCGTAGCCCGCCAGTGTGCGCGTCGCGCGCGCTTACGCCTGGCTGATCACCCCGTGTGCCGTCGGCCCGCCCGAAGGGTAGCGGCCTTGGTCTGCCCGGCTTGTCCCGACCCGATGACGGGCGGGTGATCAGACCCCTACCTCAGCCATCGACGGCCGGGCCACGGTGAGCACGCCCCAGTGATCACCCCGGAGCCGGAGCGCCCCCACCGGAGGCTGAGTTCGCTAATCGCGCGTCGCGTGCCCCTTGACCGCCAGGCGGTCGCTATCGAGGTTCAAGGACGGTCCACTACCTGCTGAGCCGGCCGGATGGGACAGTGAGCACTATGAACACCGTCCTTAATGTCATCTGGCTGATCTTCGCTGGCCTGTGGCTCGCATTAGGTTACGTCGTGGCGGGGATCATCTGCTGCGTCCTCATCGTCACCATCCCGTTCGGCATCGCGTCGTTCCGGATCGCGGGCTACGCGCTGTGGCCGTTCGGCCGGACCGTCGCCGACAAGCCGTCCGCCGGCGCGTGGTCGGTGCTCGGCAACGTCATCTGGCTGCTCGTCGCCGGGATCTGGTTAGCGATCGGGCACATTGTCACCGCGATCCCGCTGTTCATCTCGATCATCGGCATCCCGCTGGGGATCGCGAACCTCAAAATGATCCCGATCTCACTGATGCCGCTGGGCAAGGACATCGTCCCCGTAAGCCGCGGATAAGTGATCCGTGACGACAAGTGGGTCTTCTCGGGGATCAAGCGCGTCCCGTGCCCGGTAACGACCGACCTGCCGAGTAGCCGAAATTGTCGCGGACGAACTCTATGCGTCGCGTCTATGAGCAGCGATGAGACCCCTGTCGTGCACATCAAGCGGATGGAGGTGGAGGACTGCGGTTCGGTCTGTCTCCTGGACGGGTGGGACTACGGGGCCGTGTTGGGTTCGGTGACTGCCTGACTCACTCCATTGGGCTTATCGGAGCGGAGGGTAAAGGCCTCGCCTGCCTGAATATCGCCGCTCAGGGGGTGGTGCATTTCATGGTGGCCGTCGCCGATTGGGGTCCGGGTGCCCACTTTGACGGCTGTGAGTGCCTCCCGTGCCCGCTCGCCTGTACATGGCCTGGGGCCTGGTTCTCAAGCCAGGCGCGCCTCCTCGTACCGCCTGCCCGCGATGACACCACTGGCACGTGATCAAGGTCGTGTCCTGGCCGCTGCCCTATCTGGGCTCGCGTTGGTCGTTCGAGCCGGGCAGGGAGACAATTCCTGATGTGTACTCCATCTTCCGGGACGGAAGCGACGCCGGGCGGTTCGCCGCCCAGATCTACCGGGGACTGCGCGAGGGCGACCTCGGCACCGAGCCGGTGGTCGAGCTCGCATGTCTGATAGGGGAACTCGATTCAGGCTGCTCTCCGGTAAGGGAGATCCTGGAACGCCCGGCAGCGGAGCTGACATCTGAGGAAGTGGCCCAGCTCGGACGGGACCTGCTTACGCTGACAGGCTTCGATCGACTGTGGGCCACATTGGAGACAGCAGTGAAGGTCGTGGAAGGCGATGTCCGTGCCTCGGGTATCGATGCAGTGCTGGAGATAACGATCCCGGACTGGGATGACAGCGGCTGCGCGAGGGTGGGGTGCTGCGGCGGTTGTGGCGGCCCTCCCGTCTGGCCGAGCAGCGGTAGAGACGCCGGCGTCGCGCTTGTGGAGATCGCAGACGCGGTTCAGGACGTCGTCATGGAACACATCTGGGGAGTGTGGCCTACCTGTCCCGAGCACCGGCTCGGCTTACATGCCGCCATGGTGGAGGGAACTGCTGTATGGCAATGTGCGGGCACCGGCCTGCACACTGCGGCTGCCATCGGTGACCTAGGCCCGAGTTCTCGCCAAAGGCATTCTCACCGGTCGAACTGAGACGTATGAGGCTCGACCATGGCAAGAACATTCGTTGACTTGGGCCTTCGTTCGTGGAGCAGGTGACGGGAATCGAACCCGCGCTGTCGGCTTGGGAGCCCACTCGTTGCAGCCTCTGAACCGGCCAGCGGAAGGTCTCAACGGTTGGGCAGTGTTGGATGCGGGGTGCTGGGAACGATTCCGATCATGTCGTTGCTGATGGCCCATCGTTCGTGACCTCGCCAGGCGCCGTCAATGAACAGCAGGTTCGGTGAGTAACCCTCGTAGCGGAAGCCGTGGCGTTGGACCAGTTTGATGGACGCCTGGTTATCGGGCCGGATCTGCGCTTCCAGCCGGTGCAACCGTAGCTCCTCAAACGCATGACGCAGTACCAGGCCAAGGCCTTCTGACATGTAGCCCTGACCAGCGTAGGGCGCGAAGGCCGCATAGCCCAGCGAGCCGCCTTGGAAACGTCCGCGAATGATGCTGTTGATGTTGACGTTGCCCGCGATGGCACCCGTGTCGCGCAGACAGAGCAGTAAGCCTTCGGCGGATTCTCCCTCATCGAATCGGCCAAGGAACGTTTGGAACGCCTCCGGCGTCGCGGGCAGGGACATCATCGGCTGGTGCAGGTCGACGCTGGCATGGACCCGTTCAAGAAACTCATCCTGATCGAAACTGGTGATCCGGCGCAAAGTCACGCGTGAGGAGCGCCCCAGGTCTTTCGCTGGTCCTGCTGTTTGCTCGGCTTCTTTGATCCTGCTGTCCTCAACCATGGACGAGACGCTATCGCGCGATCGCGACAGGCGTCTGTCCTGGCGCGATGGATCTGATTCGGCGGACGGACCATGCGCAGTACGAGGAATCCCACGTAGAGCCGGGTACGGCAGCGTGGCGCTGCTGGTCGGCGGGTGCGTTGGATTGCGGCGTCTTCCGGCGGCGCCCGCGCCGCCGCCTTGAACGCCGTGATGACGACGAGGGGGCGGCATGGCCGGCGCGCTGATGCCAGTGAGGCTGATTGGGGGCGAGACCCCTCTTCACAGTCTGCTGTCTACCGATCGTTTACTGGTCCTCCGAGAGGACCCGTCAGAGAGGACCTCTGGGGACGGAGCCCAATGGCCCGAGAAGGTCAAAGAGCCTCGGAAACAATCAAGACCCAGGTCAGGAATGTGTCCCTGACGTGGGCGTTCGTACGTGGAACGGGTGACGGGAATCGAACCCGCGCTGTCAGCTTGGCAAGTCTTTCAAGATCACGCAATCTGAGCGGGTGAACGCTGACCTGGATCTATGGCGGGCGAGTCACCGTGAGCCCCCGTGATTCCCTACGGGTAGCCGACCGCACGGGCACGCTACGGGCGCGCGGGCCAGGCCGCTGTCGTTCCTCGTCAGGATCATCAGGAGCGATGTTGATCGCGCCGGGGGCGCTGTCTGCGCGGGGCCATACCTGAATAACGCTTAAGGTTCTTTTGTGACTAAAAAATTCCGCCTTGCACCTATTACTCCTGCCAACGTCGAGACGGCCATTGCTGTAAAGGTCCGCTCCGACCAAGAGCGCTTCGTCTCGCCTGTGGTGAAGTCGCTGGCCGAGGCCTATGTGCATCGGGAGGTGGCTTGGCCACGCCTCATCTTCGACGGTGACCGTCCGGTGGGCTTCCTCATGGCCTTCCTGGACATCGACTGGGACGGCAAGGGAGTTGACTTCCGATCCGGCTTGTGGCGGCTGAACGTGGTGCCTGACGCACAGGGGCGCGGAGTCGGTCGCTTTGCCGTCGAATCGGTGGCCGCCGAAGTAAGGCGCCGTGGCGGCACGCAGATGTATGTCACGTGGGAGCCGGGAGAGGGTGGGCCAGAGGGCTTCTACCGGAAGCTTGGGTTCCAGCTCACAGGTGAGGAGAGCGGGGGGCAGACGGTCGGGGTGCTGAATCTGACGAACTTCGGACCACAGCTACCAGACAGCACACCGTCCGAGCGGTCCCAACCCGCTAACGCGAACTAAGGCAGAAAGATCATGTCCTGGCATGGCTAGTGCCCAGGCCTGGAGCGTCACTCCGACCTAGGCATACTCACGGGGAGTCTCCCCTCGCGCCCGTGCACACCTCCGCCTTCCTGATCACCCGTCTGCCGTCGAGTCGCCCGAAGGGGTTGCGGGCCAAGGCCGCCGGGTCCAGGTGGAGCGCCCTACTGGACGAACAACCTTGCCCCTATGGCCTTGATCTGCTCGACTTTGCCCGGGACGATGGCGGGCGGGATGATCAGGCTCCCGCACCCTTGAAGGAACTGTCGCACCTGCCGGTCACACTTCAGTCCATGGGTGTCAGATCAGACTTCTCATTGGACCTGCAGCTTGAGTACGTTCACAAGCAGGCGGCCAGCGACGAGGTGAAGCGAGCCGTCACCTCCGTGCTCCAGCACATGCGAACTGGACGCGGCGGCCACCGCAGGGGTGGGAAGGCGCTCGTGCAACTCCTGACACAGGCGCGCGGCCACGCAGCCGCGGTCGGCGAGTGGGAGGTTGTGCGGCTGCTGCAGGACTCTCTGGATTACGCCGAGGAGCGTATCCTGCAACCGGAGTTCAACGAGAGATACCGGCTTTTTCAAGACGGCATACGCAATCAAAGCTTGCGGCGATCTGTGGCGAAAATGCTTGAGATCAAATTCAAGTACGTCGCCGAGGCGGGGCGCGAGTTCCTGAATGAACACCCCGGTGCGGGTGTGGACGATCTGCTGGCCTATATCAACTCGCTCAGCCATGACGCCCGGTATCTCGTAGCACCGGAAGGTCGGCCAGGGCGATACTCGCTCTTCCGCGGCCGGAGGGAGACGATGGTATGGCTGGAGCGTGTGCTCCAGGAGCGGGTTGATATCGAAGACCCGGAGGAAGCCGCTCAGCGGATTGCTGCGTCACCAGAGGCATGGGCTCTCCTAGCCGCTGATTCGGATGGTCAGATGATCCTTCGGGCATCCCAGCTTCAGCAGCGCTCGGCCCGCCTGGAGAGCCTGCGCGAAGTGGTGGAGGACAGGACCGCCACGGAGCTGGACTTACAGCGGGCGCTTGAAGGGCAGCACTGGATCTTCGGTGGGCGTTTCGTGGGGGAAGCCGCTCAGCGCAGGTTGGTATCGGGTGACGAGGTAGACATTCCTCTGATCCGCGGCGATGGAAGTCTTCACATCGTCGAGTTGAAGCGGGCCATGAGCATGAAGGGCTCTCTGGTGAAACGACATCGCGGAGCCTGGGTGCCTACTGCTGAGGTGCACGATGCGGTCGGCCAAGCCGTCAACTACCTTGTCGGACTGGATGAGAACCGTCAGCAGATCTTCGAGGACTTCGGCATCGAGACACGCCGAGCAAGCGCTGTCGTTCTGATCGGCCATCCAGCCGTCCAGCCGAGCGTGCCGGAACGGGAGATCAATGAAGCGCTTCGGACGTTCAACACGCACGTGAACCGGGTCGAGGTCGTCACATACAAGGAGCTCATCGACAACGCCAGACGCTCCCTCGGGGACCTCTGAGACATGGTGGCTACGTCATGGCTCAACGTAGGAGCGCCGGCGCCTCCGGTCGGTGAGTGGGCGCGGCACCGCGTGAACGAGCCTACGGTGGGGCGAGCCGGCGGCACTCTCGTCGAAGAACCGCACTTGGAAGCGGCGACGACAGCTTCCACTTCCACGATCTCCGTCACACAGGGAACACGTTCGCCTCGCGGTCCGGCGCGACTCTGCGGGAGCTGATGAACCGCATGGGGCACTCGACCACGCGGGCCGCGCTGATCTATCAGCACACCGCGATGGAGCGGGACCGGGCCGTCGCCGACGCGCTCGGGAAGCTCGCCGAGGAGGCGCTGGGCAAGCAAGATCCAGACGGATCGGGCACGTAACGAGCAAAGAAGTTCGAGATAACCCCGCAAACAATTAAGGTCCCGGTCGGGAATTTGTCCCTGACCTGGGCCTTCGTGTGTGGAGCGGGTGACGGGAATTGAACCCGCGCTGTCAGCTTGGGAATTGCCTGGATCACGGCCCGTGGGGCGGCTAACCTGGGCGTCGGGCCGGTCATGAGTAACCGCGGTTGCTCCCTAATCACCCTGCTCAATGGCCCGCTAATGGCTCGGCGGCCAGGCGCAGGACCTCGGTGTATGAGATGCGCACTCCCACTTTGTTCTGCAGCGAAGGGCTAGTCGATCCCAATGCAGAGACCTTCTGGTTTGATCACCGTCATGGAACATAAGGCGACAGCCCACGAGCCGATGACTCCGGCACATTTCGCGGTGGAGCACGGCGACCTGAGGGAACTGACCCGATTGCTCGACGCCGGTGCCGACCCGAATGAGGTGTGGTCCGACATGACCCTGCTCGTGCATGCGATCGACGTGGAGGCGGACGGAGCAATCCAGACCGGAGAACCACTGGACGCTGCATGCACCGCTGTGCTCTTGGCCTATGGGGCCGATCCCGAACGGCCGGGTCCCGATGGAACAATCCCGCGACTCTTCGCCTTCCACTATGGTCACGGACTGGCGGTCCGGTTGCTTGAGGCCCACATCGCTCGCCGTCACGGCGGCACCATGCCGAACCCCTGCCCGGAGCTTCCTCCAGCAGAACCCCGTATGTGAAGGGCGGCAGGATGCGCGTGGTCGTTGATGGCCGGCAGGTCAGGTCGGAAGCTGGTTTCCACCGGATACTGGCGGGGCCGTTGGACTTCGGTCTCTACTACGGGCACAACCTCGCCGCGCTTCGGGACAGGTTGAGCACCGCCGTAGAACGGCCGGTGGAGCTGGTGTGGACCCTTTGGGAGGAAAGCAGGGCGAACCTGGGGACCGAGGTCTTCGACAAGATCTGCAGGACTCTGACGTGCGTTCAGGCACAGGACGCGGAATGCAACTGGCGCGAGCGCTTCACCTTCGAATTCCGCGGCGCGCACACTCCGCCTGCCTGATCACCCCGTTTGCCGTCGACCCGACCGAACCGGAGCGCCCCCGCCGGATGCTGGGTTTGAATTGATCCCTCTATAGCGAAACCCTAGGTTCGGAGCCGTGACAGATGATCTGGTCAGATCGGCAACGTCGCCTACACGGTTCCCGTTACGAGTGACATTCGTCGGGTGGTCTCTGATTGCCGCGGTGCTGTCGTGGGTTGCTGCTTTCTTCGCTTGGCTCCTGGTCAGCTTCTCCCTAGAGCTGGACGAGTGCGGTCTTGACCCACTCACGGAGTACGATACGGAGAAATGCGCTCCCGTCAGCCACGGAGCCGTCATGACGAAGCCTCGTAAGGTCGGTCCTGTTGGGTGCCTTGCTCTCGCCTACTCCGGCCTTGTGCTAGCCCTGGGCGTCTACTCGATCGTGGTCCTGCTGACGGTCCGGGATCCGATCCTGCTGTCCGGGGTAGCGCTCATGTTCCTCACGTTCCCCCTCGGCTGGTTGATCTGGCAGGCATGGGACCTTCTGCCGGGCGAGCTGACGAATCCGATCGTGCTCACCCTGCTCCTCATGGGCGCGGGCTGGTTCCAGGCATGGCTGGCCTCGCGCTTCCTGCGCTGGCTGGCTGGCCGGAGCGGATCCTCCTAATTGCACGTTGATTGCACGGAAGATCGACCAGGTGCCGGAAACAATCAGGGCCCGGGTCTGGATTCATGTCCTGACCTGGGCCTTCGTGGGTGGAGCGGGTGACGGGAATCGAACCCGCGCTGTCAGCTTGGGAAGCTGATGTTCTGCCATTGAACTACACCCGCGTGACCGGCTGTGGTGCCCGTCGCTGCCCCTACTGTAGCGGATCCGGGGGGTGGTCCTGCAGCCCCGACGCGAAGATCCGGGACACCCGCCGCTGAAATGGCCTACTAGCCTTGCACCCGTGCTGCTTTCCGATCGTGACCTCCGCGCCGAGATCGAGTCGGGCAGGGTGAAGCTCGACCCCTATGACCCGGCGATGATCCAGCCGTCCAGTGTCGACGTGCGCCTGGACCGCTATTTCCGGGTATTCGAGAACCACCGCTACCCGCACATCGACCCGGCGACGGAGCAGCCCGACCTCACCCGGCAGGTCGAACCGGACGGAGACGAGCCGTTCATCCTGCATCCGGGGGAGTTCGTGCTGGCCAGCACGTACGAGGTGATCAGCCTGCCCGATGACATCGCCTCGCGGCTGGAGGGCAAGTCGAGCCTAGGCCGGCTGGGCCTGCTGACGCACTCGACGGCCGGTTTCATCGACCCCGGCTTCGAGGGGCACGTCACGCTCGAACTGTCCAACGTCGCCACGCTGCCGATCAAGCTGTGGCCGGGGATGAAGATCGGCCAGCTCTGTATGTTCCGGCTCAGCTCGCCCGCCGAGTTCCCGTACGGTTCGGACCGGTACGGCTCGCGCTATCAGGGCCAGCGGGGGCCGACTCCGAGTAGGTCGTTCCTGAACTTCCACCGCACCAAGATCTGAAGCGGCTCAGGCAACAAGTGTGTCACGGGAGACGTTCTGGGCAGCTGGAAGGGGAAGAGTGGGTTACAAGCGGGCCTGCGTGGCCTGAACTTCGCATTTCCACTGGTAACCCGTACTCTTCTCTGCGGACCGTCCCCGCACATCTGGAGAAACGACGTGCGCCTGCGTCTCACGCCCCGTGAGGACAGCTACTACGACTTGTTCGCCGACTCGGCGAACAACCTCGTCACCGCATCGCGGCTGCTGGTCGAGATCATCAGCGACGGTTCGGACCGGGAGGGTCTGGCCGAGAAGATGCGTGCCTGCGAACATGCGGGCGACGAGCGCACTCACGCGATCATGAACCGGCTCAATGAGAGCTTCATCACGCCCTTCGACCGCGAGGACATCTACCGTCTCGCGTCGAATCTCGACGACGTGATGGACTACATGGAGGCCGCGGCCGACCTGATCGTCCTCTACCAGATCGACCACCTGCCCAAGGAGGTCGTACGCCAGGTGGAGGTCCTCGAACGGGCCGCCGAGCTCACCGCGGACGCGATGCCGCGCCTGCGCTCGATGCAGCATCTCAACGAGTACTGGATCGAGATCAACCGGCTCGAGAACCAGGCCGACCAGGTCTACCGCAGGCTGCTGGCGAAGCTGTTCAGCGGCGAGTACGACGCGCTGACCGTCATGAAGATGCGAGAGGTGATCGAGCAGCTCGAGCTCGCCGCCGATGCCTTCGAGCACGTGGCCAACACGATCGAGACGATCGCGGTCAAGGAAAGCTAAGTGGAGCTCGCGCTTGTCATCGGCGTGATCGTCATCGCGCTGGTGTTCGACTACACGAACGGTTTCCATGACGCGGCGAACGCCATCGCCACCTCCGTCTCCACCCGCGCGCTGACGCCGCGGATCGCGCTGCTCCTCGCCGCGGTCATGAACTTCATCGGCGCCCATCTCGGCACCGCGGTGGCCCACACGGTGGGCAAGGGGATCATCGACGCTCCGGACGGCGCCCACGGGCTCATCATCGTGGGCGGCGCTCTCATCGGGGCGATCGTCTGGAATCTCATCACCTGGTACTTCGGTCTGCCGTCGTCGAGCAGTCACGCCCTGATCGGCGGGCTGGTCGGCTCCGCCCTGGCCGCCAGCGCGACCGTGCACTGGTCCGGGGTGGTGGAGAAGGTCGTCATCCCCATGGTCCTGTCGCCTGTCATCGGGTTCGTCCTGGGCGGCATCATCATGACGATTCTCCTGTGGATCTTCCGTAAGTCCAACCCGCACCGCACCAGCCGCGGGTTCCGTTACGTGCAGCCCATCTCGGCGGCCGCCATCGCGCTCGGCCACGGACTGCAGGACGCGCAGAAGACGATGGGCGTGATCTTCCTGGCGCTCGTCGTGGGCGGATACGCCTCCCCGCAGGGCGACATCCCCGAGTGGGTCATCACGGCCTCGGCCACGGCAATCTCCCTCGGCACGTACTCCGGCGGCTGGCGCATCATGCGGACGATGGGCAGGCGGATCATCCACCTGGACCCGCCGCGCGGATTCGCGGCCGAGACGGCGGCCTCGTCGGTCCTCTACACCGCCGCCATCGGGTTCGGCGCCCCGATCTCGACCACGCACACCATGACCTCCGCGATCATGGGCGTGGGCGCCACGCGGCGCCTGTCGGCGGTGCGGTGGGGCATCGCCGGCAACATCGTGACCGCGTGGGTCCTGACGATCCCGGCCGCGGCCATCGCCGCCGCGATCGGCTACTACATCCTCAACCTCATCCTCGGATAGAGGACGCCCTGATACGAAAACGGGCCGACCCCCATGGGGACCGGCCCGTCGGCGTTTCAGTGCCGGTACATCACGTCGGTGTTCCACCGGGTGAACCCGAGCGACTCGTAGAGCCGGACCGCCGCGGCGTTCTCTTCGTCCACGTAAAGCATGACCTGGGCGAGGCCGAGCGCGCGCAGGTGTTCCAGGCCGGCGAGCGTCAGTGCCCGGCCGAGGCCCGTGCCGCGCTCGCCGGGCGCGACCCCCACCACGTAGACCTCCCCGATCGGCTCGTCGCCGTCGTGCACCTTGGTCCAGTGGAACCCCGCCAGCGCGTCTCCCCGTACGGCGAGGAAGAAGCCGGCGGGGTCGAACCACGACTCGCGCTCCCGCAGTTCGAGGTCGTCCATCGTCCAGGATCCCTGCTCGGGGTGGGTGGCGAAGGCCAGGGCGTTGAGCGCGAGCCACGCCTTCTCGTCACGTCCCGGTTCGAACGTGCGCAGCCGTACGCCGTCGGGGAGGACGGCGGCGGGCACGGGCTCGGACAGCGGGCGGTGCATCTGCCACAGCGACCGCACCCGGGTCAGGCCGGCGCTCGCGGCGAGACGCGCGGCGCCGGGCAGGTCGCCGTGCGCCCACAGGCGCAGCCCGCCTCCGCTCGCCTCCAGCGCGTCGCCGAGCAGCCGCCGGCCCAGCCCGCGCCGGCGGAAGGCGGGATGCACCACGAGTTCGCCGCTCGGTCCCTCCTCCGGGTCCGCCGGATCCAGATGCGCGAAGCCCGCGACGTGCCCGTCCTCGTACAGCAGTACGGCTCTCGCGCCCGGCTCGGCGCCGTGGCGCACCTGGAGCATCACGTGCTCGTTGACCGGGCCGACACCGTCGGCCTCGGCGGCCGCCTCCACCAGGGCGAGCACCGCCGCCACCTGCTCGTCATCGAGCCGTTCCGTGATCTCCGCGCGTACGTCCATGTCTGGCACGATAGGTGAGCATCCGGCGGTCTCCCGCACCGGGCTTCGGCAATACACGCCAGGGGTGCGCTCCCTGAATCGTTATCTTTGCGCCATTTCCCGCTCAGATCCCCGCTCTACTGTCGGAGGTCATGACCCGAGCATCTCTGACGCGACTGGCCGTCGCCGGCGCCGCCGTGGTGGGCGCCGCGGCCCTCACGATGGGCACGGCCGCCGCATCTCCCGCTCCCCAATCCGGCACGCCCCAGCCGGGCGAGCACCGTCCCGGCGAGCCCCAGCCCGGCAAGCCCCAGCCCGGCAAGCACGACAAGAAGCCCGGCCCCTCCGTCCCCGTCCGGTTGCTGACCATCAACGACCTCCACGGCAACCTCGAGCCCCCGACCGGGTCCAGCTCGCGAATCCTCGACCCGAACGGCGCGAACACCGACACCGACGGCTCGCTGACCGGCATCGCCGGAGCGAGATACTCGATCGCGGGCGGCGCGTCCTATCTGGCCGCCCACCTCAAGCGGCTGCGCGACCCCAACACCCTCCTGGTGGCCGCGGGCGATCTCATCGGCGCCTCGCCGCTGCTGTCCGCCGCCTACCACGACGAGCCGACCGCCGCCCTGCTGGACAAGCTCGGCCTGGTCGCCTCCTCGGCCGGCAACCACGAGTTCGACGAGGGCATCGACGAGCTCAACCGCATCATGAACGGCGGCTGCCACCCGGTCGACGGCTGCTCCCCGGCGGGTAAGTGGAAGGGCACGAAGTTCGACTACCTCGGGGCCAACGTGATCAAGGAGGGCACCGGCGACTACGCTCTGCCGCCCTTCTTCGTCAAAGAGATCCACGGGGTGAAGATCGGCTTCATCGGCCTGGTCACCCAGACCACCCCGAGCATCGTCACCGCCGCCGGCATCAAGGGCCTGCAGTTCACCGAGGAGGTCGCGGCGGCCAACAAGGTGTCCAAGCAACTCGCCAGGCAGGGCGTCAAGGCCCAGGTCGTGCTGGTCCACGAGGGCGACAACATCACCCCGAACCAGGACCCCAGCTCGTGCCCGGTCGTCCCCGGCAACGGCTCGCGGATCGCCACGAACCTCGACCCGCAGGTCGACCTGGTCGTCAGCGGCCACAGCCACCAGGCGTACGTCTGCAAGGTGAAGGACCCGGCAGGTCAGGACCGCGTCTACACCCAGGGCTCGTCGTTCGGCCGGGCGATCACGCAGATCGACTTCCGGGTCGACCTCAAGACGAAGGACGTCATCCGCTCCAGCGTCGCGGCCAGGAACAACGTGGTGACCCGCACCGTCACCCCGGACGCCGACACCGAGGCGTACATCAAGACCTGGCAGGAGCGGGTCTCGACCGTCGCGAACAGGCCGATCGGCAAGATCACGGCCGGCATCGGACGTGGCGGCAACGTCGGGGAGACCCCACTCGGGGACCTGATCGCCGACGCGCAGCTCGAGGCGACCGAGGACAGCGGCGACGCGGAGATCGCCCTGATGAACCCGGGCGGTGTCCGCACCGACCTGACCTACCCGCAGAGCGGCTCGGAGGGCGACGGCGTCGTGACGTACGGCGAGGCCTTCCAGGTGCAGCCGTTCAACAACCTCATGCAGGTCGTCACGCTCACCGGGGCCCAGCTCAAGGCGCTGCTCGAGCAGCAGATCTGGAAGGTCGACCCGGTGACCGGCGGCATCACCCAGCGGATCCTCCAGCCGTCCTCGTCGCTCACCTACACCTTCGACACGACGAAGCCGGAGGGCTCACGCGTCTCCGACATCAAGATCAAGGGCGCCGCGGTGACCGACACCCAGCAGATCCGGGTGGCCGCCAACAACTTCCTCGTCGGCGGCGGCGACGGCTTCACCGTCTTCACCCAGGGCACCGACCTGTGGAGCGGCCCGCTGGACATCGACGCGTTCGTCGCCTATATGGGCGCGCACTCGCCGATCGAGCCGCCGGCCACCGGCCGGATCAACCTCATCAGGTGATCATGCGAAAAGCAGTGGCCCGCCCCCTCGGGGACGGGCCACTAGTGTCTGGCGGGTTCGGCCTCGTTCTGCTGCTCGCCGCCCCGGTCGGGGACGAAGCGGTAGCCGACGTTGCGGACCGTTCCGATGAGCGCCTCGTATTCGGCGCCCAGCTTGGCGCGCAGGCGCCGTACGTGCACGTCCACGGTCCGCGTGCCGCCGAAGTAGTCGTAGCCCCAGACCTCCTGCAGCAGCTGGGCCCGGGTGAAGACCCGGCCCGGGTGCTGCGCGAGATACTTCAGCAGCTCGAACTCCTTGAACGTGAGGTCCAGCGTGCGCCCGCGCAGCCGGGCCGTGTAAGTCGCCTCGTCGATCGACAGGTCGCCGCTGCGGATCTCGTCCGGAACCTCCTCCACGGCGGCAAGCGACAGCCGCCCGACCGCCATCCGCAGCCGGGCCTCGACCTCGGCCGGGCCCGCGCTGTCGAGGAGCACGTCGTCCACGCCCCACTCGGCCGTCATCGCCGCCAGACCGCCCTCGGTGACGATCGCCATGAGGGGGCAGGTGACGCCGGTCGTGCGCAGCAGCCGGCACAGGCTCTTGGCCTGCACGAGCTCGCGGCGCGCGTCCACCAGGATGGCGTCCGCGGGGGGCGTGTCGATCAGCGCGGAGGCCTCCGCGGGAGCGACACGCACCGAGTGCAGCAGGAGTCCGAGTGCCGGGAGCACTTCAGCCGACGGTTCCAGAGCGTTGGTCAACAGGAGCAGATTGCTCATGTGAGCCTCCTCGCACCATGTCGGCTCGGCGCCGTTTGCAGCACTGGAAACCGCGACAGCCGTACAAACACGTAAGGACCCGGGGGCCACATCGCCCGAGTCCATTGATTCGTAGGGTAGCCCACACGAGATTTGCGTCCAATGTGCGTCACCCGTGTGAACAACACGTCACGTGGTTTGGCACCGTAACGTGACGGTGACGGAGAGCTGTCCAAGGGTGACGGAAGATCGAGGGAGCGGCGCGCATGGCCAGGGGAACGATCCGCTACTGGGCGGCGGCCAAGGAGGCCGCCGGTGTGCCGGAGGAGGCGTTCGACGCCGAGACGCTGGGAGACCTGCTCGCGCGGGTCTCGCGGAACCCGGCCGTCGAGCGTGTGCTCCGCCGGTGCTCCTTCCTCGTCGACGGCGCCCCGGTGGGCACGCGCGACCCGGCGACGATCGACCTTCCCGAGGGCGCCGTTGTCGAGGTTTTACCCCCCTTCGCCGGGGGATGAGGCCCAAGTGCCTCTCCCGTCAATCAGGCATATCTTGCCGGTCAAGGCACTACCCTGATCGCAAAGGCGCCTTCGGAGGGGTCGGATGCGCAAGTTGGTCGTGGCCGTGGCCTTGCTGGCCATCCTGCTCGTCGTGCTCGACCGGGTGGCCGTGGTCGGGGTGCAGCGTGAGATCGCCCGGCAGATCGAGGCGAAGTACGACCTGTCGCAGACGCCGTCGGTGCAGGTGAAGGGCATACCGTTCCTCACCCAGGCCGTCTCCGGCCGGTACGGGGAGATCGCCATCGGCATCGGGCAGGTGGAGCGGGAGGGCATCCGGCTCGAACGCATCGACGCCACGTTGTACGGCGTCACCGCCCCGCTCTCCGACCTGATCCAGAACGCCGCGGCCACCGACATCAGGGCGGAGCGCGTGACGGGGACCGTGGTCATCTCCCGGGAGACCCTGTCGGCCCGTGCACCGCGCGGCATCAAGGTCGAGGGCGCGGGCGACGACGCGCTGCGCGTCTCGGGCAACGTGACCGTGCTCGGCAACCAGGTGCCGGTCACCGCCGACATGAAGATCCAGGTGGTGCAAGGCGGGATCCGTCTCACGCCCAAGAGCGTGAAGCTCGCCGGCGCCATCCCGGTGCCCAACCCCGAACGGCTCATCTCGTTCACGGTGCCGGTGAAGAACCTGCCGCTCAACCTCAGGATCACCCGGGTGAAGTCGACGAGTGAAGGGCTCGCGGTCCAGGGCACCGCGTCCGATGTCCCCCTCCGATGAACCGTCGCGCCGCGGCGTACGTGATGAGGGTGTGAGTCCAGCCGGAACCGCCGACGAGGAGCTCATACGCGCACTTTGGGAGGATCACGGAGGGCCGCTGTACGGCTACGTACTGCGGTTGACCGGTGATCCGGGCAGGGCGGAGGACGTGGTGCAGGAGACGCTGCTCCGGGCCTGGCGGCACCCCTCCGGGCTGCAAGGACGCCCGGTTCGCGCGTGGCTGTTCACCGTCGCCCGCAATCTCGTCGTCGACCAGCATCGGGCCCGCAAGTCCAGGCCGCAGGAGATGGGGGACGAGGCGCTCGCCGTGCTGCCCGCCGACGACGAGCTGGAACGGGCCGTCGAGTCATGGGGGGTGGCGGAGGCGCTGGCCTCGCTCAGGGCGGAGCACCGCGAGGTGCTCCTGGAGACGTACTACCGGGGGAGATCGGTGAAGGAGGCGTCGGAGATCCTCGGCATTCCGCCGGGAACGGTGAAGTCGCGGACCTACTACGCCCTCCGGGCACTGAAACTCGCCCTGGAGGAACGGGGGCTGGCACCATGACCTGCGAGGAGGTGCGGATCTCGCTCGGCGCGCACGTGCTGGGGGCGCTCGACGCCGTGGAGACCGCCGAGGTCGAGGCCCACCTGGAAACCTGCGCGGCGTGCCGGAAGGAGCTGGACGAGCTGTCCGGTCTGCCGCCGCTGCTGGCCCTCGTGTCCGCCGAGGACATCGAGCGCGCCGCCGCGCCGCCGCGGGCCGTGCTCGACGGTGTCGTCGCGGATGTCGCCGGGGGATCAATCGGCGGATCAGCCGGGGGATCAATCGGTGGATCGACCGGCGGCTCAGCCGGTGGCTCAGCCGGTGGATCGACCGCGGGTCCGGCCGTGACGCCCGCCGGGCGCGGACGCCGCTCCCGCGTGCTGCTGGCGCTCGCCGCGTCCGTGGTCGTCGCGGCGGTGGGCGGTACGGCGTGGCTGTCGGCGGCGCAGAACGCGCCGGGAGGTGAGACGACGGTGGCGGGCGCCGCCGCGGCCCCCGACCAGGCGAGCCGTGCCATGCGGGACGAGGCCGGTCAAGGCCGGACGGCCGAAGACCGGGCGGACCAGGTTCAGGCGGGTCAGGCCGAGCCGGCGGGCACGGACGCACCCGTGGCGCCCCTCGTCGCACCGGCCTCGCCCGCGCCGTCGAAGGGAGCGGTGGCGAGGAAGGTCCAGCCGCCGCCCGCCGACACGACCGTCACGGCGGCGCCTGAGGCACGCGGGCGCCACGGCGACGTGACCATGGCCGTACGGCTCGATCCGCACGGCGGACGGACGCAGATCGTCGCCAGGGTCGCCGGAGTCCCCGCCGGCACGGTCTGCACGCTGCGCGCCGTCGCCAAGAACGGCACGGCCTCGACCATCGGCAGCTGGACCGTGGGGAGGGGGGAGTATCGCGGGCAGAAGATGGTCCTCGAAGGCTCCACCAAGCTGCGCCTCGGCCAGATCGACCGGTTCGAGCTCGCCGACTCGGGCGGCCGCATCCTGGTGACCGCCACGCTGTGACCCGGCTGTGACGTCGTCGTTAGCCGGCGCGGGAATCGGCCGTGCCCGGCGTACGGTTGCAGTCGGTGATGGCAGGGATCGCAACCCTCGTGGCCACGCTCGTTGCGGGCGTGGTCCTCGGGCTGCTCCTGAAACGGCGCGACGGAAGGATACGGGCCGTGGAACAGGCCCCGGTGACGAGCGGGGATCTCGGCGCGGACCTCGGCGAGCGCGCCACGCTGGTCCAGTTCTCCACCGCGTTCTGCCAGCCGTGCCGGGCGACCCGCCGCATCCTGGACGAGGTGGCCGGCCTGGTCCCCGGTGTGCGGCACGTGGAGATCGACGCGGAGTCGCGCCTGGACCTGGTCAGACGTTTCGACGTGCTGCGCACGCCCACCGTGCTCGTCCTCGACGGGGCGGGCAACGTGGTGAAGCGGGCGTCCGGCCAGCCGCGCAAGGTGGACGTCATCGCCGCCCTCGGCGCGGCCGTGGACGGCGCGTCTCACGGGCCGTCTCACCCAGCGGACAAGGTGTGACAGATGCCGAGACGGAAGGTACTGTCATGGTCATGACTCCCACGACAGAGCTGCTCACGAAGCGGCGCGCGGTGGACTTCTGCCGCGTCGCGACCTCGCTCTGTCGCATGGCCTGAGGGTGATTCCTGCGGCTTCGTGCCGCGTTCCAAGAATCCTTCAGGAGCATCCCCACGATGCAGATCGACCCTCGTGGCCCGCGTTTCGGCGCGGCGGTGACCACTGTGGTCCTCGCGGTTGCGCTGGTCACGCAAAGCCCCTGGTTGCTCGCCGCACAGGCGATCGTCTTCGCGCTCGGCGCCGCCGACGCGTCGCCGTACGGGCTGGTCTTCCGCCGGTTGGTACGGCCGAGGCTGGGCCCGCCGGCGGAGACGGAGGACGCGGCGGCGCCGCGGTTCGCGCAGACCGCCGGGCTGGGGTTCGCGGTGGTGGGACTGATCGGATTCGCGGCGGGGATCACCCCACTGGCCTTGGGTGCGACAGCAGCGGCACTGCTGGCCGCCTTCCTCAACGCAGCGTTCGGCTTCTGCCTGGGCTGCGAAACGTACCTGCTCATTCGCCGTCTACAACCTGGGAGAATCCAATGAGCCGCTCCGCCGTCCTGGTGGACGCCGACTGGGTCGAGGCCAACCTCGACACGCCCGGTGTCGTGCTCGTCGAGGTCGACGAGGACACCAGCGCTTACGACAAGGGTCACATCCGCGGTGCCGTGAAGATCGACTGGAGGACCGACCTGCAGGACCCGGTCCGCCGCGACTTCGTCGACAAGGCCGGCTTCGAGGCCCTGCTGTCGGCCAAGGGCATCGCCAACGACGACACCGTGGTCCTCTACGGCGGCAACAACAACTGGTTCGCCTCCTACGCCTACTGGTACTTCAAGGTCTACGGCCACGACAACGTCAAGCTGCTCGACGGCGGGCGCAAGAAGTGGGAGCTGGAGTCCCGCGAGCTGGTCAAGGACGTCGTCGAGCGCCCGGCCACGCAGTACGTGGCCTCGGAGCCGAACAACGACATCCGCGCCTTCCGCGACGACGTGGTCAGCGCGATCGGCAAGCAGAACCTGGTCGACGTGCGCTCGCCCGACGAGTTCACCGGCAAGCTGCTCGCCCCGGCCCACCTGCCGCAGGAGCAGGCGCAGCGCGGCGGCCACGTGCCCACCGCCCGCAACATCCCGTGGTCGAAGGCGGCCAACGACGACGGCACCTTCCGTTCGGACGACGAGCTGAAGGAGCTCTACGCCGGTGCCGGCGTGGACTTCGGCAAGGACACCATCGCCTACTGCCGCATCGGCGAGCGCTCCGCGCACACCTGGTTCGTGCTGCACGAGCTGCTCGACCAGCCCAACGTCAAGAACTACGACGGTTCGTGGACCGAGTACGGCTCGCTCGTGGGCGTGCCGATCGAGCTGGGGGAGGCCCGCTGATGACCATCCAGGGTTGCGCTGCTCCTGAGCAGACCGTCGCGCTGCCGGCCGGCATCGACCTGTCCAACCAGGCCGTGATCCAGGGCGTCGTCTCCGGCGCCGGCACGGCGTACGCCCGTCTGCTGGACCACAGCGGCGAGTTCACCGGTGAGGTCGTCGTCTCAGACGAGGGCATCTTCCGCTTCTTCGCCGCTCCCGGTCAGTGGACCGTCCGCATCATCGCCGGCGGCGGCGTCACCAAGGACGTCCCCGTCGAGGCCAAGCTCGGCGAGGTCGCCCAGATCTCGGTCGCCGTCTGATCCAGTCGCTCCACCAGAAGGCCGGCGCGTTCCGCGAACGCACCGGCCTTCTGCGTGAAAGGTGATGTTTCGTTTACTCTACGTGACTGAACGTTTCGTATTACGTTTGCTACCGTGGAGGTGCACAAAGCCGCGCTCAAGCACGGCATCGCCTACGAGGACGTCGTTCACGCGACAAGGGGGTTCCTCATTGCCTATCCCCTCGCTCACGAGGATGAAGAGGGGCCGCGACGGGAGCTGCGACTCGGGCCGGATCGTGCGGGGAACCTACTGGAAACGATCGTGCTTCACCTCGATGACGGCCGGGAACTGGCCATACACGCGATGCCCATGAGGCGGAAGTACCGGGATCTCTTGCGAGGGGGATCGAGGAGGGAGCATGTCTAGGATGGACGAAGACGTTCCGACCTCGAGTGGCGTGCCGGTAACGGACGAGCTCATAACCGCCCTGGCGGAAGAAGCCGAAGAGGGATACGACGTGGAGACTCTTCGCCGCCGGGGAGGCAGGCGTCCCATCGGTTCCGCGCCTGCCGATGTGGTTCCGGTGAGGCTCGATCCCGAGTTGCGCTCCGCTTTGATCACAAGGGCCAAGCGCGATCAAACCAGCGCCAGCGAAGTCATTCGCCGAGCACTGCGCGCGTGGCTTCATGTGGCCTGATACGGCAGAGCCGGCCATGAGAACGATCACTCGGTGACGGGCGAACCCACCGACTTCGGCGAGGCGACCAGCCGAGGGCGGATCGCCGTCCGCCGGCTGCTGGGAAGCGCGGTGGTATTCATGACGACAGACGAGATCATGAGCATGTCGCGCGATGAGCGGGAGAGCTCTGCCGAGACGCTTGATGGTGGCGGGACTCTTCCCACGGCTCCATGAGCCGGAGCGGGAGCCGATAACATGCGGCAGGTGTCCGGAACGCCCGCACTTGCCGCCCCCCGCCAGGATGCCGCGCCGCGCCGGGCCTCCTGGACGCTGTCGCCGTACGCGCTGCCGCTGAACGCCCTGCGGATCCTCGCGAAGTGCGCCCTCCCGCTGATCCTCTGGTTCTCGGCCGGACGGCTGGTGCGCTGGGCGCTGCTCCTGCTGGCCGCGACCGTCTCGCACGGCTCGTGGTATCAGGCCCGGCTGGTCCTGGTGATGTTCCTGTTCACACTCGTCGTGATGACGTCCCTCGCCACGACCGTGGGCATGCTGTACGTCGTCCGCGAGGCGCTGCTGGAGACCCGGGCCAGACGCGCGGGCGGCGAGGCCAAGGAGAGCCTGCCCAACGCCCTCAACCGGACCGCGCTCGTCTTCGCGGGCATCTACACGACCTGGGGCTTCGTCGCCGACGACGCCCGGGAGTTCGCCGGCATCGACATGATGCGGCAGCCGGACCGGTTCGTGCTGGACGTCGGCAGCGGCGACGACAGCGGGGTCGCGCGCGGGCTGCTCGACCTCGACCCGAAGGTCTCCCTGGCGGCGATGGTGGTCGCCTACGTGGTGAAGTGGTACTTCGGCCGCCGCCACGAGGAGAGAGAGGGCCGTTTCACCGGCATGCTGGCCACATTCGGGGAGCTCGCGTTCGCGTTCTACGGGCTCAACGCGGTCGCCGCCGCCGTGGGAGCGCGTTCCGACTGGATCGGCCACCGGTCGGCCGTCGCCGCCTGGCACGACTTCGCGGCCGGTGCCGAGGAGAGCGTCCCGGGATGGAAACAGGTCTCGGAGTGGCTGGGTGAGGTCTGGCCGCACGTGATCGACGCCCTCGCCGTCCCGCTCGTCTGGCTGACCGTCGGCATCCTCGTCTACGGCGCGTACGCGGAGGACACCCGCACCACGATCAGGGGAACCCCCCTGGAGCAGGCGACGGTCCACCTGGAGCGCACCCACAACTGGACGCGCCTCGCGCTCGCCAAGCTGAGCGCCGGCTGGACCGCCCGCTGGATCCCGCTGCTCAACTCCCTGCGCCTGACGGTGCACGGGGGCGCCCCGCTGTTCGGGCTGTTCGCCCTCTGCTACGTCGGCCTGCACATCGGCGGCGACTACCTGCTCAGGGCGGGCCGCTATCTCACCGCGAGCGAGGAGCCCTACCTGTGGTTCGCGACCGGTGAGCCGGTCGTCTACGTGGTGGACCTGGTCGTGACCCTGGTGACGATGTGCCTGATCGCCGCCACCTTCGACATCGCCGCGACTCGTCGCAGGCTCACCGGCGGAACCGGAGAACGTGATCGTCTTTCTCCGTCGAGGTGAAGACGTCCTTCATGAAGTCCTCGGCGGACTGATCGGGCACGTCCCGGTAGCCGCTCGGACGGAGGGTGACCTCGACCTCGTCGGCCACGGGAGGCGGGACCACCCCCATCATCTCGATCCGGTACGGCGTGCCGATCTTGTTGTCCTTGGCGTCGGGCGGCGTTTCGTCGCTCACCCTCTCCACCTGCCACGTGCGCCCGTCCCGGTCGGTGAACTTGACCTCTGCCGGCTGCCCGTGGCGCATGGCGCCTTCGGCGTCGAGGGCGGTTCTGGTGGCCACGACCTTCAGCCATTGACGGTCGGACCGCTCCGGCTTGCCGCTGGGGTCTTCGGTCTTCTCCACGGTGACCCGCCACGACACGTGCTGCCAGACGCCCGCCTGGCCACGCGGCACGATGTGCACCGTGTAGTCCGGCCTGCCGTACCTGAACGCCTGATAACCGAACAGCGTGGGGGCGCCGACGGCGAGCACCACGGACAGCACGGCTCCGCCCACCAGCAGGCCCGTCCGCCGTGTGGGCGCCGCGGGCACGTCGGCGGGCGGCTCCGGGGCCGCCTCCCGCGGCAGGGAAGGGAGCGCCGGCGCCGCGGGCGGGGGTTGCCGGTTCGTCCGGAGGGCGGGGAACGGCTGGGTGGACCTGTCCTGCTCCTCCGGCTCCAGGGGAGGCCACACGCGCAGGTCCCTCGGCGGCGCCAGCGTGCCGGGGATGGGCACCGACGGCGGCGCCGTCGGCATGGGCGGGGGAACCGGCCCGCTGTAGGTGATGTCGGTGAAGTCGGGGGGCTGCTCGGCCGGGGGAGCGAACCAGTCACGGGCGTCCGGGTCGTTCCTCGGCGGGGTTCCGTCCATGGGCGTCTCGGTCATCGGCTCACGCTCACGAGTGAGTGGTAGTCCTCCGCCTGCGAGACCAGCCGGTCGGCGGCGGTGCCGGACAGGCCCAGGTCGATCTGCGCCTCGGGCGCGTAGGCGTCGTTGACGAACGCGTTGTTGGGAGGGATGAAGACGAGGCCGGCGCCCGGCACCGCGTCTTTCGGCACCTCGAAGACGAGTAGTCCGCTGGACCAGAATCCCGGCTGGATGTACTTGTTGAACAGCGTCAGCGCGGCGTTGACCTTGTCCGTCGGGCTGTAGCGCCGGCCGTCCGCCGTCAGGAGCAGGGGAGGGCTCGACTCGCTCAGCCGCATGGGCTCGCGCGTGCTCGTCGCCGAGACGTCGACCAGCAGGAACAGATTGCCCGTGGCCACCTTGGTCACCTTGTTGGAGTAGTCCGTGGTGTCCACGGCATGGGCCGCCGCGACCGACAGAACCTTCACGGCGAAGCGTTTGGTCTCCACCGTCTCGCCGAGCCGGCCCTTGTAGGTCAGGTAGGAGGTGCGCTGCTCGAAGGACATCGAGAAGTTCTGCTGTACGTAGACCGCTGCCGCCGCGAGCACGATCCCCGCCGCACCGGCCGCGATACGCCGCCCTACGCCGCGTCGTGGCCGCTTCTCCCGCGCAGCGCGCCGCGCCGTGCGGCTCTCCGCCTGAGTGACCGCCATCAGGCGCTCTCCTTCCGTACGGGAAGGGTGATCCGCGCGGCCACCTCAGGCTCGAAGGCGCCCTTGTCGTCCTCGCGCTCGCCCGCGAGCATCCAGTAGTGGGTCTGGTCGCGCAAGCCGATCTTCTGGTACTCGAACGAGCCCACATCGAGACTGATCTCCGGCGGCGCGGCCGCGGTGGGCTCGAGCTCGTACTTCACCACGACCGTGGTGGTGATCCCGGGATGCAGCTGCCGGCTCTCGACGCCGAGACTGAACACCGAGACCTGGGGGCCGTACTTGGTCTTGATCTCCGGGCGCGTCCGCAGCAGGGAGCTGGCGAAGGTCGTGCTCTGGCGGAAGCCCTTGCCCGGCTCGGGCACGATGCCGACCGAGGCGGTCTCCTTGCCCATGTTGGTGACCTTGAGGACGAGCTCCAGGTAGCGCTTCGTGGTGCCGAAGTCGCCCTGCTCGGTGGTGTCGATCGCCTTGATGAACTGAGTGCGGAACTGCCCCTGGTCGATCGTCTCCCCCGGCGAGGCCGTGGGCGGGGGCTTCTCCGGTGCTTCCGTGAAACCGCCGAACGCGGCGGTGACGCCGATGCCCACCACAGCCAGCGCGGAGGCGACCGGGACGAGGACCGGGCGTCGTCGGCGGGCGCCATTGGGGGATGACGTCATGGCAAGCGATGGTAGTACGACCTCACTTGCCCCATTGGTCGCAATGGTTCGTCGCCCGTGCGGAAATGCGTCCGAATGGCGAGAAGCCCGCGCTGACAGGGCTTCCAGCTCCTACGCTGTGACGGAGGCGGACATGGAGGGCCCGTGGGCGACCCGCACCCCGAGCATGCCCAGTTGCAGGCGGACCGGATCTACCTGGGCTGGCAGTACGCGCTGCTGTACCCGGATCCCGGGCCGCCGCCGAAGCGACCGGCCAGGGAGGACGTCACAGAGCCCGCGGTGGACACCGAGTGGGTCCACCGGGAGCGGCTGCAGAAGGACCTGCTCAACCGCCCGGTCAAGATCTTCCGTACGTTCATGGCCGTGGTGGCCGCGGGGATCCTGGTCCTGGGTGTGACCGGCCTGCTCACCTGGTCGTTCGTGATGCTCGGCCTGGTCGCGGCGGGCGGCGTGGCCGCCATCTGCACCTACGCCATCCGGCAGGGCGACCGTACGGTCAACGAGCGGCTCGACGAGCGCCGCCGCAAGGCGCTGCGGGAGCAGGAGCGCCGCCAGCGGGAGATCGTCACGGCCCAGGAGGAGCACGCCGCGAAATATCGCGACTGGGCCGAGAAGAAGAGCCGCTTCGACCAGCAGATCACCTGGTACGCCGTGGCGGTGCCCGACGAGATCGACCGGGTCGACGTGGCGGGGGGCACGCTGACCGGCTGGTCGGCGCTGGTGACGCTGATCGGCGCGACCCGCCTCTACAGCGGCGGCCACCTGACCGTGCTCGACCTGTCGGAGGGCGCGATCGCCAAGGACCTGATCGAGCTGGCGCGCCGGGGCGGGGACGACCCGCTCGTCTGGGTGCTCCCGGTGGACCTGCCCCGGCTCGACCTGGGCGCCACGCTCAAGCCCGAGGCGTTCGCCGACGTGCTCGCCCACGTGGTGAGCGTCAGCGAGGAGACCAGCAGGGACATCGGCTTCGACAACGCGATCCTGGAGCGCGTGCTGGAGGTCCTCGGCGAGAACGCGACGATCAGCCAGGTCACCGCCGCCCTGCGGGCGCTCGCGCAGGTGGGCGACCCGCGCGACGACATGAGGTGCGGCCTGCTCACGGCGTCGCAGCTCGAACGCATCGGCACGCTGTTCGGCCGGGGCGTGGCCGACCGTGTGGTCATCGAGCGGGCATGGGCGCTGGAATCCCAGCTGCGCAAGCTGGAGACGCTCGGCTCCGAGGCCGTACGGCTGCCGCCCGCGCGGCTGCGGGTGGTCAGCATGGACCGGCAGGCCGGGGTCTTCGGCAACCGGGTGCTCGGGACGTACGTCGCGACCGCGCTCACGCACATCCTGCGCCAGTCGCCGGCGAGCGAGCGGCCCTGGTATCACACGATCATCGTGGCGGGCGCGGACAAGCTGCGCGGCGACGTGCTCGACCGGCTCATGGACGCCTGCGAGACCTCGCGCACCGGGCTCGTGCTGACCTACCGCAGCCTCACCCCGACCGTGCGGGAGCGGCTCGGCCGGGGGCACGCGGCGGTGGCGTTCATGCGCCTGGGCAACGCCGAGGACGCCCGGGTGGCCAGCGAGCATGTCGGCACCGAGCACCGTCTGGAGCTCGCCCAGCTCACCGAGACGTTCAGCTCGGCGGTCAACGGACCCAGCGGCTTCTACACCTCCACCGTCGGCGAGAGCCGTACGGAGGGGGAGGAGAAGGGCGAGGGCGACCTGCGGGAGGACATCACCGAGTCGACCGAGTGGGGGCGGCGCGCGCCCACCGTCGCCGACGGGGTCCTGCAGCGGTCACGGGAGTTCCTGGTCGAGCCGCACCAGCTCCAGCAGCTTCCCACGACCTCCGTGATCATCACCTACTCCACGGCGGAGGGACGCCAGGTGCGCCTCGCGGACGCGAACCCCGCGATACTCACCTTCCCCAAGACGACGCTGGGGGAGTTCGAGGAGATCCGCCGGGCCGCCCTGGCGCCCAGGAGGCCCGAGCCGGAGCCGGAGCCGGAGGAGACCGCGCTGCCCGACGTTCCCCCCAACCTCGGACCCCCGCCGCCCCGCCTCGACTGGCGCAAGCGGTCATGAGCGTGCCCGGGTGCGCTGCCCGACGTTCCCCGCTGTGTCTTCCCACC
>NZ_JBFBIP010000009.1:0-206060 GCF_040685655.1 Microbispora sp. NPDC088329 | reverse complement strand
ACCGGTGGGACCCCCGCCGCCCCGCCTCGACTGGCGCAGGCGGTCATGAGCGTGCCCGGGTGCGCTGCCCGACGTTCCCCGCTGTGTCTTCCCACCGGTGGGACCCCCGCCGCCCCGCCTCGACTGGCGCAGGCGGTCATGAGCGTGCCCGGGTGCGCTGCCCGACGTTCCCCGCTGTGTCTTCCCACCGGCGGGACCCCCGCCGCCCCGCCTCGACTGGCGCAGGCGGTCATGAGCGCGTCCCGACGCCGCAGGCGGCCATGACACCGTCCGTTGCGGGTAAGGGCATCGTCAACCGGGGTGTGCGGGCGTGATCGTTGAAAGAGTCTCTCCCCTGTTCGTCGTCACCTGAGGGGTCTGATGCAGCCGTTTCCCCTGAGCGGGCCGTGGTACCGGATTCAGGCGATCACCGCCCCATCGCGTAGTTCGTCCGCGGAGTGGGACTTCGTCGCGGTGCTCCCCGCGGTCCTGTCCGCCGCGCAGCGCAACCGGCCGTTCGTCATCGGCTGGCTGTCGCGGGGTTCGGGTGCGCCGCTGGAGCTCATCACGAACGCGGGACCGCTCACGCCGCCGAAGCCGCCGAAGCGGGCGGCGACCACGCCCGAACCGCCGGTCACCGGCCCGCAGCCGCTGCTGTTCCCCGGCGGCGCGCGCGGCGTGGAGATCGGCGACGAGTGGCTGGCCGACCTCGCCGACCTCGTCTGGACGCCGTGCCCCGGCCGTCAGGCCCCGCCGCTGTACGGCAGGCGCGAGCCGGAGCCCGACGAGACCAAGCGGCCCACCTTGTTCGAGTCGACGCTGGTCACGCTCATGTCCCGGCCGTTCGCGTGGGTGGTGGTCGCCGAGCCGACCGACCTGCTCGACGCCGAGGTGGCCCACCTGCGCACCCAGCTGAACGTGCTGCGCCAGTACGGCGACGCCTCCGAGCGGTCGCGCTTCGACGCCGAGCGGGCCGAGCGCAGGATGCAGGAGCTGGACGCCTTCCGCGAGGCCGGACTGTGGAACGTCCGGGTGCTCGCCGGTGCGGCCGGCCCCGACGAGCTGCGCCAGATCGCGCCGGTGCTGGTCGGCTCGGTGGAGATGAGCCACCACCCCTACCGGCTGCGCAGCGCGATGTCGCTGCCCGCCCTCAGCGGTGATGGCACCTGTGAGTCCGTGTACGGCTTCGGCGAGGCGCTGGCCGTCAACCTGCAGGACTCGGCCGACGGCGCGGCCGCGCCGTTCGCGGCGACGGCCGGGGCGCTCGCCGCGCTCGCCGGGCTGCCGCGCCGTGAGGTGCCGGGGGTCCGGGTGCTCGACGCGGGTTTCTTCGACGTGACCAGCGAGGCCGAGGTCGAGGGCTCGGCGGAGACCGTCGACCTCGGCGCGATCGTCGACGGGCAGGACCGCGCCGTCGGAACGTTCCGGGTGCCGCTGGCCACGCTGAACCGCCACGCCTTCGTCACCGGCGCCACCGGCTCGGGCAAGTCGCAGACCGTGCGTCACCTGCTCGAACAGCTCACCAAGGCGGGCATCCCGTGGCTGGCCATCGAGCCGGCCAAGTCGGAGTACGCCGCGATGGCCGGCCGGGTCGAGCATCTGGCGCCGCTGACCGTCATCAACCCCTCGGCGCCCGACAACGTGCCGATCAGCATCAACCCGCTCGCGCCCGAGCCCGGCTATCCCGTGCAGGCCCACATCGACATGGTCCGGGCGCTGTTCATGGCGGCGTTCGACGCCGAGGAGCCGTTCCCGCAGATCATGTCGCTGGCGTTGCAGCGCGTCTACGAGGCCAACGGCTGGGACGTGGTCACCGGAGGCGGGATCCCGGGTGCCGCCGTGCAGCCGGCCGTACCGACTTTGGAGCAGCTCCAGCAGCACGCGCTGGAGGTCATCCAGGAGATCGGGTACGGCAACGAGGTCCAGGCCGACGTCGAGGGCTTCATCAGCCTGCGGCTGCGCAGCCTGCGCGTCGGCAGCGCGGGCCGGTTCTTCGAGGGCGGCCACCCGGCCGACATCGGCGGCCTGCTCCAGCGCAACGTCGTGCTCGCGATCGAGGACGTCGCCAACGACGAGGACAAGGCGTTCCTCATGGGCACGCTCATCATCCGCATCGTCGAGCACCTGCGGATGCGCGCCCGTTCCGAACCGCGGGGCGAGGACGGCGCGGGCGGCCTGCGGCACGTCATCGTCATCGAGGAGGCCCACCGGCTGCTGCGCGACCGGGGCTCCCAGCGGGCCTCCACGCACGCCGTCGAGTTGCTGGCCGGGATGCTCGCCGAGATCAGGGCGTACGGCGAGGGCATCATCGTGGCCGAGCAGATCCCGACCAAGCTCGTCTCCGACGTGGTGAAGAACACCGCGCTCAAGGTCGTGCACCGGCTCCCGGCCGAGGACGACCGGGCGCTCGTCGGCGCGGCGATGAACCTGAGCGAGGACCAGTCGCGCCAGGTGGTGTCTCTCCAGCCGGGGTACGCCGCGGTGTTCGCCGACGGCATGGACCGGCCGCTGCGCATCCTGGTGCCGCTGGGCGAGGACCGCGAGCGCGAGACGCTCGGCCCGGTGCCGCCCATCTGCGGGCGCCGCTCGGCCGCCTGCGGGCGCGAGTGCCGTACGGGCAAGGCGTGCACGCTGGTCGAGCTGCGCGAGGCGGACCTGCTCGCGGTGGCACCGGAGTGGGCCTGGCTGCGGATCTGGACCGACACGGTCGTGCTGGCGTTCGTGACGAACCGGTCGCTGCCGGGCGTGCCGCGCGTGCTCGCCGACATCTGGGCGGAGCTGCCGGCCAAGCGGCGCGAGTGCCTGCTGGCCACGCTGGTCGAGCGGTCGGTGTCGCGCCGCGCCTGGTCGCTGCGGACGTGGTTCGACCCGGCGCTGCTGACCGAGAAGGCCGCCGAGGTCGCCGCCGGGCTGCTGGCGGCCGGTCAGGCGGACGGCGCGGAGAGCGAGCCGCCGATGCGGGCGGGCGGGCGGCCGGGCGCGGCCTGGGTGATCCCGCAGGTCCGCTGGCTGCACGAGGTCGACAGGTTGTTCCCGTTCGGGCATGCCGCGCCCAACCTGCGCAGCCCCGCGCCGGCGATGGAGTATCCGCTGTTCGGCACCGACCCCGCCGGCCGGCCGTATCCGCATCAGGGGGTCAACGGCGCCGCGCCGGCGGAGGGCGGGGTCGCGGTCGGTGTGCGCACCGAGCTGCTCGGTCACCGCGCCAAGGCGCTGCGCCACCACCCGCTGTCGATGGAGGTGGACCGCAACCGCGCGCTGGCGTGGCGGGTCATCCTGGGCGACGACGAGCACGAGGGCATCCAGCGCGACGTGACGACGGTCGCCATCGGGGTCGAGCCGCGCGAGCGGGTCAAGTACGTGGCCCAGACGATGAGCGCGGGCTGGCTGGAGACCGTGCTGTCCTGGCCGCACCGGTTCGTCCTGCCCTTCGACGGCGACGCCCCCGCCGAGATCACCTTCGACGCGTGATCGTGTGGTTGTCGTACGCATGGCCCCTGACCTGGGGCCGAACCTTCCGTGATCATGCACGAACCGCGGCGGTGCCCCGTCTGCCTGGGCGAAAGCCGTACGTGATCGTGCAGTTGCGCGGAATCGCCCTCCTGAGGAGGGGCATTAGGATCGCGTCATGAGTCAGCTTCCGTTGCGGGCGCAGCTCGCCAGCGCCCTCGGCCGCACGGCCGCGACGCTGTCCAGGGCCACCGGGCGTGGCGACGGCTCGGTGATCGGCGGCAGGGTCGGCCTCATGCTGGAGCCCGACCTGCTGCGCAAGCTCGCGGCCGACCGCAAGCTCGTCCTGGTCAGCGCCACGAACGGCAAGACCACGACGACGCGTCTGATCACCTCGGCGCTGCAGGAGCTCGGCGACGTGGCGACGAACGCGTTCGGCGCCAACATGCCCGCCGGGCACGTGTCGGCGCTCGCCTCCAACAAGGACGCGCCGTACGGCGTGCTCGAGGTCGACGAGAAGTACCTCCCCGAGGTTCTCGACACCACCGCCGCCGGCATCGTCTGCCTCATGAACCTGAGCCGCGACCAGATGGACCGGGCCGCCGAGATCTGGCTGCTGGCCCAGAAGTGGCGGCGCGCGCTCGTCGGCAAGCCCGTCCACGTGATCGCCAACTGCGACGACCCACTGGTCACCTGGGGCGCGTCGACCGCCGCCCGGGTCACCTGGGTGGCGGCCGGGCAGCGCTGGCGGGAGGACTCCTGGTGCTGCCCCGAGTGCGGCGGCCCGCTCGACCGCGCCGGGTTCGGCAACGGCGGTCAGGGGCTGACCCCGGCCCAGGTGGCCGACACCAACTGGGCGTGCCGTGAGTGCACCTTCCGCAGGCCCCAGCCGAGCTGGCTGCTCGACGGGGAGTACGTGACCGACCCGCGCGGGCAGCACTGGCGCCTGGACCTTCAGCTTCCCGGCCAGGCCAACCGGGCGAACGCCGCCGTCGCGCTGGCGGTCGCCGAGACGCTCGGGCTCGACCCGGCCCGGGCGCTGCCCCGGCTGCGCGCGGTCACCTCCGTCGCCGGGCGTTACACGACCGTCGAGCGGGACGGCCGCTCGCTGCGGCTGCTGCTGGCCAAGAACCCGGCCGGCTGGCTGGAGGCGTTCGACGTCGCCGACCCGGCGCTGCCGATCATCTTGTCGGTGAACGCGCAGGGACCGGACGGCCGCGACACCTCCTGGCTGTGGGACGTCGACTATCGCATCCTGCGCGGCAGGCCCGTCTTCGTCACCGGCGAGCGCCGGCTTGACCTGGCGTTGCGGCTGGCCGTGGCCGGGGTGCCCTTCCAGCTGTGCGAGTCGTTCGAGCAGGCGGTGACGGCGCTGGCGCCCGGCAAGATCGACGTGATCGCCAACTACACCGCGTTCCAGCAGATCCGAGCGGAGTTCGGCCGTGCAGTCTGAATTGTCCATTGTCTGGATTTATCCCGACCTTCTCAGCACGTACGGCGACCAGGGGAACGTCCTGGTGCTGGAGCAGCGGGCGCGTGCCCGGGGCATCCCGACCCGCACCGTTCACGTGCGCTCGTCCGATCCCGTGCCGCAGCAGGGCGACGTCTACCTGATCGGCGGCGGCGAGGACCGGCCGCAGATCCTCGGGGCCGAGCGGCTGCGCCGCGACGGCGGCCTGCACGCCGCGGTCCAGCGCGGCGCGGCCCTGCTGGCGGTCTGCGCCGGCTATCAGATCATGGGCACGGTGTTCGGCGGCGATGAGGGGCAGCCGGTGCCCGGCATCGGCCTGCTGGACATCAGCTCGGGGCGGGGTGAGCGGCGCGCCGTCGGCGAGCTGGCCGGCGAGGTCGACCCCGCGCTGGGGCTGCCCATGCTGACGGGATTCGAGAACCACATGGGTGTGACCAGGCTGGGGCCGGGGGTGCGCCCGCTGTCGCGGACCGTCGTCGGCACCGGCAACGGCGACGGCACGGAGGGCTGCTACGCGGGACGTGTCATCGGCACCTACCTGCACGGGCCCGCGCTCGCACGCAACCCCGCCCTGGCCGACCTCCTGCTGAGCTGGGTGACCGGACCGCTGCCGCCGATCGACGACAGCTGGTATCAGGCGCTGCGCGACGAACGCCTGCGCGCCGTGCTGCCCGGCTGACGCGGCTCCCGGCCGCGCCCGGCTGACGCGGTTCCCGGTCGCGCCCGGCCCCGGCGGGCGGGCGCGACCGTGCGCGGAGGTCAGTAGACGAGCGCCTGCACGCCCTCGCCCAGGACCTCCTCCACGAAGGTGGGGGCCCCGGCGATGCGCACGCCGTCGATCACGTCGTCCACGGTGATGTTCCTGCGGGCGGCGCACTGCGTGCACAGGGTGACCCTGCCCGCGGCGAGCACGGCGTCGAGCATGTCCTCCAGCGGCGCGGCCTCGGCCAGGGTGAACTCCTTGGCCCGCCCCGGCAGCGCGAACCACGAGGACTCGCCCGTCAGCCACAGCGAAACCGGGACACCGCTCGCCAGCGCGGCCGCCGCGACCGTGAACGCCTGGTTGCAGCGTTCCGGGGCGTCCGCCCCGGCCGTCACCTTGATGACCAGTGATCGTGCCATGCCGATGCCCCTTCCGCCGGTTCCCGCCCCGTCGCGTGCCGCTCCGCCCGGCGAATCCGGGCGATCGCGGCACTGGCAGCGTCCCGTGATCTTTCCAAGCCTACTGCGGTCGCCCAGCCGGCGCCTCGCCGCGTTCCCGCCCCGCACAGCCGTACGTGTCGGGCAGTCGGCGCGAGCCGTTGTCGTCCGAGGGGCCGCTCGCGCGCCTCTAAGCTCGTCATCATGGACGTACATCCCGACCTCGAGCCGATCGCCTTCCTCCTGGGCCGCTGGGAGGGCGCCGGGGTGATCGGCTATCCCACCATGGAGAGCGCCAACTTCGGCCAGGAAATCGTCTTCGGTCACAACGGGAAACCGTTCCTGACCTATCAGAGCCGCACATGGCTGCTCGACGCCGACGGCGCCAAGGTCCGGCCTCTGTCCACGGAGACGGGGTTCTGGCGGATCCAGCCCGAGCGCCAGATCGAGGTGTGCCTCGCGCATCCCACCGGCATCGTGGAGATCTACGTGGGGGAGGTCGTCTTCCACAAGATCGAGCTGCGAACGGACGTGGTCGCGCGGACCACGACGGCCAAGGAGTACAACGCGGGCCACCGGCTCTACGGCCTGGTCAACGGCAATCTCATGTACGCCTACGACATGTCGGCGATGGGGCACCCGCTGCAGTCGCACGCCTCGGCGGAGCTCAAGCGGGTCGGCGACTTCGAGGAATAGAGACGTCGGCGACGTCGAGGAACAGCGCGGGAAAAAGAAAGAACCCCGGGCGCGCTCCGCATCCTGAAGAGGCGGGCCGGCTGGACCATGGCCGGGACGGGAATCGTCCGCGGCCGCCGGCTGCCCGGGGTTCCGGTGTCTGTCGAGGATTCGCCGGGACGTCGTACGACATCCAGACGGAGGGTCCAGATGGACGAGTCCTAGCGGACAGCCACCTCGCTAGCCCAAGAATGATCAACCATTGTTTGGACCACCTCCCTTCTGCGTGCCTTCACGCTATGCGAGCGGCACGAGCGCGGGCAAACGATTAATCCGGCGAACTTCCCACCGCTCCTGCGACGGCCGCCGCGATGCCTCGCCCGGCCACGCGGAGAAGGGCGCGATCAGTCGCGCACGACCTAAACTCGGGGCATGGCCGAGACTTGGCACGAGGAGCTGCGCGCCCGCGGTTACCGGATCACCCCCCAGCGGCAGCTGGTGCTCGAGGCGGTCAGCCAGCTCGGGCACGCCACTCCCGAAGACATCTGTTCCCGTGTGCAGGAGACGGCTCGGGGAATCAACATCTCGACCGTCTACCGGACCCTCGAACTGCTGGAGGAGCTCGGCCTCGTCACGCACACCCATCTCGGGCACGGCGCTCCGACGTACCATCTCGCCTCTGAGGCGGATCACGTCCACCTCGTCTGCCGGGGATGCGGAGAGGTGACCGAGGTGGCCCCCGCGCTGGTCGACGGTCTGGTCTCCGCCCTCGACACCGAGCTGGGCTTCGCCACCGACGTGCGTCATCTCACGGTCTTCGGTCAGTGCCGGAACTGCCGCTGAGCTCCCGGCAGATGATCTGGACCTGCCCCCGTTTGGGGCGGGATGCGACGTACGGGTAGTTTTGCATTGAGTCTCGGCGTCGCTGTCTGTCAGGAGTAGCCGTGACCGTAGACACGGACGCCGCCAGGCGGCGGATAATCGACCTCTTCATGTCGCAGGAGAAACCGCTGCTCGAGCGGTGGGCCCGGCTCTCCGGGATGCCCGGGGACGAGCTTCGCGACCTGCACCAGGCGCTGCGCGACGCGCTCGGGAGCGAGCAGCGCGACCTCACGGACGTGCGCGGCCTGCTCGCCGAGGTGTCCCGCGCACGGGCCAGACAGGGCTACACGCCCACCGAGACCGCGCGGGCCGTGTTCTCGCTCAAGGAGGCGGTGTACGAGCTGATCGAGGCCGACGGGCAGGCCGAGGCGCTGCGCGGCTTCGTGTGGTTCTCCCGTCTCATCGACGACCTCGGCCTGTACACCTTCGAGACCTACACCGCCGCCCGCGAGAAGATCATCCTGGACCAGGCCGAGCAACTGCTCGAGCTGTCGACGCCGGTGGTGAAGCTGTGGGAGGGCATCGTCGCGGTGCCGCTCGTCGGCACCCTCGACTCGGCCCGCACGCAGGTCGTCATGGAGAAGCTGCTGGAAACCCTGGTGGACACCGGCTCCGAGCACGCCGTGATCGACATCACCGGCGTCCCCGCGGTCGACACGCAGGTCGCCCAGCACCTGCTCAAGACCGTCGTCGCCGCCCGGCTGATGGGCGCGGAATGCGTGATCTCCGGCATCCGCCCGCAGATCGCGCACACGATCGTCACGCTGGGCATCGAGTTCGGCGACATCGTCACCAAGGCGTCGCTCGCCGACGCGCTGGCGTACGCGCTCAGACGCAGCGGCGTCGAGGTCGCGAACACGGCGGGGACGCGGATCGCGGTCCGGGCGGAGCGCGTCTGATGGAGCGCGTGCCGGTCCTCAAGCTCGGCGACATCCTGATCGTCTCGATCCAGATCGACCTCGACGACCAGAGCGTCCTGGCCCTGCAGGAGGACCTGGCGGACCGGGTCGTGGCCACCGGGGCGCGCGGGGTCATCATCGACATCACCGCCGTGGAGATCGTCGACTCCTTCATAGGCCGGATGCTGTCCACCATCGCCGCCATGACCCGCATGCTCGACGCCGAGACCGTGGTGGTCGGCATGCGTCCCGCCGTGGCGATCACGCTGGTGGAGCTGGGACTGTCGCTCGGCGGGGTGCGCACCGCACTCAACCTGGAGAAGGGCGTCGCCATGCTGGAGCATGTCAGGGGCGCCGCGGGGTGAGCGGGCCGCCGGAGCTGCCCATCACCACCAATGGTGACGTCGTGCTGGTGCGCCAGCAGGTCAGGACCGCCGCGGCCGAGATCGGCCTGTCCCTGGTCGACCAGACGAAGATCGTTACAGCGGCCAGCGAGCTCGCCAGGAACGCCCTCGTCCACGCGGGCGGCGGCAGGGTCAGGATCGAGGTGGTCGCCAACGGCCCGCGATCCGGCCTGCGGCTGGTCTTCACCGACAACGGCCCGGGTATCCCCGACATCGAACAGGCGCTGACCGAGGGCTGGAGCACCGGCGGCGGTCTCGGCCTCGGGCTGAGCGGGTCGCGCCGGCTCATGGACGAGTTCGACCTGGTCTCCGTACCCGGCGAGGGCACGACGGTGACGGTGACCAAGTGGGCACGGTGACCAGATGAGCGCGGTGACCAGATGAGTGCGGTGACATCGCGGTGAGGAGCCGACATGAGGACGTCTGGATTCGTACGGCGGATCCGAGCGTGATCGGCGCGGTGCGCAGGTCCGCCGTGGCCCTCGCGACGGCCGCCGGGTTCGGGGAGAACCGTACGGGCCAGGTGGCGGTCGCGGTCACGGAGGCCGTCTCGAACCTGGTCAAGCACGCCGTCGACGGCGTCGTCCTGCTGCGCCCCCACGTGGAGCGGGCGGGCACCGTCGAACTCGTGGCCGTCGACAGGGGACCCGGGATCGCCGACCTCGCCCGCGCGCTGCGAGACGGCTACTCGACCGCCGGAACGCTCGGCATCGGCATGGGCGCCATCGCCCGGATGGCCTCCGGATGGGACGTGCACAGCATGCCCGGCCGCGGCACCGTGCTGGTCATGCACTTCACCGCCGACGGGGCGCCCGGCCCGCCGCTGCGGGTCAGCGGGATGCGCCGGCCGATCGGCGAGGAGAGCGTCTGCGGTGACTCCTTCGCCTTCGTCGACACCGGCACCGCGATCACCGTTCTGCTCTGCGACGGGCTCGGCCACGGCGGCGCCGCCGCGCACGCGTCCCGCGAAGCCGTACGGATCTTCCTGGACGATCCCGAGGCCCCGCCCGCCGCCGTGCTCGAACGCGTGCACCGGGGGCTGAGCCACACCAGGGGCGGCGCGGCCGCGGTGGCCAGGGTCGAGCGGGAGACCGTGTGGTTCGCCGGCCTGGGGAACGTCTCGGGCTGGATCGCGCACGCCGAGGGCAGGCAGGGGATGATCTCGCAGCCCGGCATCGCCGGACACCAGGGCAGGCACCCGCGGCAGTACGAATACCCGCTGCCGCGGCACGCCACCGTGGTGTTGCATTCTGACGGCCTCACCGACCGGTGGGACCCCGCCGCCTTCCCCGGCCTGTTCGCGCACTCCCCGGCCGTCGTCGGCGCGACCCTGCTGCGCGAGGCCGGCAGCCGCAGAGACGACGCGTGCGTGGTGGCGGTGAGGCAGAGACCATGACCGGTGACCCGCTCGCGCGCGCCGACCTCCGCAGGGACCAGGACGTCTTCGCGGTACGGCGGCTTGGCCGGCAGATCGCCGAGCTGGTCGGCCTGGAGGCGCAGGACCAGGTCAGGGTGGCGACGGCGCTCAGCGAGATCGGCCGGGAGGTGCTGGCCCTCGGCGCCGAGGGCCGCGTCTCCTTCACCCTCGGCAACGATCGGCTGATCGTCACCGTGGACTACCCGGACGGCGGCGACCTGCGGCCGAGCGAGGGGCTCATGCTCGCCGGACGACTGGTGGACGAGGTGGCCCTCGCCGAGGGCGAGGGACGGGTGACGCTGGTGAAGCGGATACCCGGGCATCGGTATCACCGGTCGCCGGAGACCGTACGCGACGGGGTGGCCCGGCTCGCGCCCAGCACGGCGATGGAGGAGCTGCGCGAGCAGAACCAGGAGCTCGCCACGACGCTGGAGGAGGTGCTGCGGCTCAACGCCGAGCTGGCCGAGACCAACCAGGGCGTCATGGCGCTGTACAACCAGCTGTCCGCCGAGCTCGAGGAGACCAACCGCGGCGTCGTCGCGTTGTACGCCGAGCTGGACGAGAAGTCGTCGCAGCTCCGCCAGGCGGCCGAGGCCCGGCAGCGGTTCTGGGCCAGCGTGAGCCACGAGCTGCGGCTGCCGCTGACCTCGATCATCGGGCTGGTGCGGCTGCTGCTCGGGCCGGGAGGCGAGCCGCTCACCGGGGAACAGAAGCACCAGGTCGAGCTGATCGGCGGCAGCGCCGAGACACTGCTGGCCCTCGTGGGAGAGCTGCTCGACCTGGCCAAGGCCGAGTCCGGCCGGCTCGATCCCCAGCCGTCGCTGGTTGACGTGGCCGATCTGGCCGAGCGGCTGCGCCTGATGCTGGCCAGCGCGGACCGGGCCGACGAGGTCGCGCTGGTCGTCGAGGTGGCCGACGATGTCGGCGAGGTGTTCGTCGACGAGATCATGCTGACCCGGATTCTGCGCAACCTGCTGTCCAACGCGCTGAAGTTCACCGAGCGGGGCGAGGTGCGGCTGACGGTCGCGGTCGAGCCTGCCACGGCCGAGGTCGCCTTCACCGTCTCCGACACCGGCGTCGGCATTCCCGAGGAGCACCGGCAGCGCGTCTTCGAGGAGTTCTTCCAGGTGCCCGGGCCGCTCCAGCTCAGGTCGAAGGGCACCGGGCTCGGCCTGCCGTACGCCAGGAGGCTGGCCGAGGCGCTCGGCGGCACGATCGAGCTGGCCAGCGCGGTGGGCGAGGGCACGACCGTCACGCTCCGCCTGCCGCACCGCGTGGGCGCGCCGGAGGTCGGCCGCGTGCTGGTGGCCGACGACGACGCGGATTTCCGCACGCTGGCCAGGCAGATGCTTTTCGGCTACGCCGCCGAGGTGGACGAGGCCGCCGACGGTGCGGAGGCCCTCGACCGCATGCGGGAACGGGTGCCGGACGTGGTCCTGGTCGACCTGTTCATGCCCCGGCTGGACGGCAACCTCCTCATGCAGCGGATGGCCGAGGACGAGCGGCTGCGCAGGGTTCCCGTCGTCGTCGTGTCGGTCGCCCCCATGCAGCCGGAGGACCATCGGCACCGGGTGCTGGGCAAGCAGGGGCTGCGCCGTGACCAGCTGGTGGAGACCATCAGGGAGGCGGTCGTGGCCGGGGGCGGTGGTGAGGCCGGATGAGCGACGCCGTGGCGACCGTGCTGGTGGTGGACGACGTGCCCACCAAGCGCTACATCCTGGCCAGCTGGCTGCGCCGGGCCGGCCACCGGGTGGTCGAGGCGGGCGGCGGCGAGGAGGCGCTGGCCCTCGTCGCCCGGCTGCGGCCCGATCTGGTCGTCCTCGACGTACGCATGCCGGACCTGGGCGGCATGGAGGTCTGCGAGAAGATCAAGGCCGATCCGGCGAGCGCGTCGATCCCGGTCATCCAGGTGTCCGGCAACGCGGTCTCCGCGGCCGACCGCGCCGAGGGCCTGGAGCGGGGCGCCGACGCGTACCTGTCCGAGCCGATCCAGCCCGACGAGTTCGCCGCGACCGTGCAGGCGATGCTGCGGTACTACCGGGCACGTCAGCGGGCCGAGCGGATGGCCGAGCGGCTCGGCCTCCTCGCCGAGATCACCCTCGGGATGAACGAGGCGGAGGACTTCGACCGGCTGCTGTCCGTCGCGGCCGAGGGCGGTTCGCGCCTGCTGGGTCGGTACGCGCGGGCGCTGGCGATCACTCCGGACGGGAAGCTGCGGCGGTACGCCGCCCGGCCCGGAGAGAAGGCGGTGGCCCGGCCCGTCCACCCCGACACCCTGCTGCGGCTGAGCGATCTGTCTCTCGGGGACGCGGCCGGCGTGCAGACCTTCGAGGTGGACAGGCACACCTGGGAGACGGTCGTCCCCGACAGCGACGTGCGGAACCGGTTGGCGGGCGTGCTGTGCCGTACGAAACACGGCAGGCCGCCCGCCTACCTGGGCGTGGAAACCGAGGCCTCGCTGGACGGCGACGAGCTGGGCCTGCTGCGGCAGTTCGGGCAGGCCCTGGCCCTGGCCGTCGACTCGGCCCGCGCGTACGCCGAGGAGCACACGATCGCGCTGACCCTGCAGCGCAGCCTGCTGCCGGAGCGGATCCCCCAGATCCCCGGCCTGCGGATCGTCGTGCGCTACCAGCCGGCTGTGGACAACGTCGAGGTCGGCGGCGACTTCTACGAGGTCCTGCCCCTCGGCGAGCGGGTGCTGGTCGCGCTCGGCGACGTGCAGGGCCACTCGCTGCACGCCGCGACGGTGATGGCGGAGCTGCGCAACGCGCTGCGGGCGTCGGTGATCGACGAGGTCGATCCCGCCCGGTCGATGGGCCTGCTCAACGCGGTCCTGCGTCGCTACCACCCGGGCATGACGGCGACCGTCTGCCTGATGCTGATCGACCCGGCGACGGGGGAGACCGAGATCGTCAACGCCGGCCACATTCCGCCGCTCATGGCGGGAAAGGGCGCGGCATACCACGGGTTCGGCAATCTGCTGCTCGGCGTGGCCGACGAGCAGTACCGCGTGGACCGCGTCCGACTGCCCGGCGACGCCACGGTGCTGCTGTTCACCGACGGCCTGATCGAGGACCGCGACAAGCTGCTGGACGAGAGCCTGGAGGTCGCCCGTCAGCAGGCCGAGGACGTGGGCGACGATCTGCAGGGCTTCTGCGACCGGCTGATCGCCACCTTCGGCGCCCGCGAGGACGACGTGGCGCTGGTCGCACTCCGCCGCGTGCCGCTGCCGTCCGGGTGGTTGTCCACAGGGAGCGGGCCGCGGCCATGCGGGGGGCGGGAGACCGAATAGCCTTGGAACCATGCGGAGCCCTTTGCTTGACACACCTGGCGCGGTGGCCGCGCAGGCACCGGACGAGACGGTCGCGGCCCACTACGGCGATCCCTACGCCGAGCAACGCGCGCTGGCCGACGGGCGGGCGCTGGTCGACCGGAGCAACCGCGAAGTCGTGCGGATCAGCGGGCCCGACCGGCTGAGCTGGCTAAACAACCTGAGCTCGCAGAAGCTCGACACCCTCCAGCCGGGCGCCCCCACCCAGACTTTGCTGCTCGACCCGCAGGGCCGCGTCGAGCACCACCTCACGCTCGTCGACGACGGCGAGGCCGTGTGGGCCCACGTGGAGCCGGGCACCTCCGCCGAGCTGGTCGCCTTCCTGGAGAAGATGCGTTTCATGCTGCGTGTCGAGGTCGCCGACGTCACCTCGGACTACGCGGTGGTCTCCCTCGCCCCGCCCGCACCGGTGCCCGGCCCCGACGCGGCCGGGCCGGGCACGGGGTCGCCGGCGTCGCCCAAGGGCGCCGTCGCGATGGGCGGCGACCTACTCGTGCCGCGCGAGCGGCTCGGTGGCCTCCCGGACGCTCTGGGTCTGCGCCCCGCCGGCCTGTGGGCCTACGAGGCGCTGCGCATCGCCGCTTTCGTTCCCCGGCTCGGGTTCGAGACCGACCACAAGACGATTCCCCACGAGGTGGGGTGGATCGACGCGGCCGTCCATCTGAGCAAGGGCTGCTACCGAGGGCAGGAGACGGTCGCCCGCGTGCACAACCTCGGTCACCCGCCCCGCCGTCTGGTCTTCCTGCACCTCGACGGCAGCGTGGACCGGCTGCCGCCGCACGGCGCCCCGGTGACCCTCGGCGTCGGCACGCCGGTCGAGGCCGAGCCGGAGGCCGCCGTGGAGGGCTCCGCCGAGCCCGGCCAGCTCGGGTTCGTGGGTTCGTCGGCACGCCACTACGAGCTCGGCCCGATCGCCCTCGCGGTCGTGAAGCGTACGGTGCCGGTGGACATCGACCTGCTGGCGGGCGGCGTCGCGGCGAGCCAGGAGGTCGTGGTGCCGCCGGACGCCGGGCGCAACGTGAAGATCGACCCCGCCCTGCGCCGCCGCATCCGTTAGTTGCGCCGCCGGGGATCAGACGTCCAAAACCAGCGTGATCGGGCCGTCGTTGGTGAGGGTGACCTTCATGTCGGCACCGAAGACGCCCGTCTCCACCCGCGCGCCGAGTGCCCTGAGCTCGGCCACCACGGCCTCCACCAGGGGCTCGGCCACCGGGCCGGGCGCGGCGGCCTGCCAGGTGGGCCTGCGGCCCCTGCGGGCGTCGCCGTACAACGTGAACTGACTGATCACGAGCAACGGCGCGCCGATGTCGGAGCACGACTTCTCGCCGTGCAGGATCCGCAGTCCCCACAGCTTGGCGGCGAGCCTGGCGGCCTCGGCCCGCCCGTCGGTGTGGGTGACGCCCACGAGCACGAGCAGGCCGGGCTCGTCGACGGCGCCGACGACCTGACCCTCCACCACAACGGACGCGGAAGTGACCCGCTGTACGACCGCACGCATGGCCCCGAATTCTGCCACGTCCGCGCGCTTCATAGACTGCCCGTTATGTCGGAGATGGTCGTCGAGGTGGTCCGGTCGGGGTTCGTCGAGTCGGTGCACCGGGCACGCGTCCATGTGATCGGGGCGGACGGCGCTCCGGCTCTGGTGCGCGGCGACACGGCGAGTCTCGCGTCGCCGCGCTCGGCCATGAAGCCCCTGCAGGCGCTCGCGATGGTCCGGGCGGGCCTGCCGCTGGAGAACGAACTGCTCGCGCTCGCCGCCGCGAGCCACAGCGGCGAGCCCTTCCACATCGACGGCGTGCGGAAGATCCTGGCGGGCGCGGGGCTGGACGAGACCTTCCTGCGCTGCCCGGAGGACCTGCCCCTCGACGAGCAGGCCCGCCGCGAGGTCCTGCGGGAGCACGGCGACGCCCGCAGGATCCTCATGAACTGCTCGGGCAAGCACGCGGCGATGCTCGCCACCTGCGTGGTCAACGGCTGGCCGGTCGACGACTACCGGCATCCCGGCCACCCGCTGCAGCGGGCGATCCGGGCCACGGTGGAGGAGCGCACCGGGGAGCGGGTCGCGGCGACCGGCGTGGACGGCTGCGGCGCGCCGCTGTTCTTCGTCTCGATGGCGGGGGTGGCGCGGGCGTTCCGCGGTCTCACGCTCGCCCCGATCGGCACCCCGGAGCGGCGCGTCGCCGACGCGATGCGCGCGCACCCCGAGTGGACGAGCGGCACGACCCGGGCCGAGAACGTGCTGATGCGGGCCGTGCCCGGGCTGCTGGTGAAGTCGGGCGCGGAGGCGTTCGACGCCTTCGCCGACGCCGAGGGCAGGGCCGGGGCCGTGAAGATCGTGGACGGCGGCGGCCGGGCCCGCGTGCCGGTCACCGTGGCCGCCCTGCGCGCCGCCGGAATCGACGCCCCCGAACTGGCCGGGCTGGCGACCGCCCCGCTGTTGGGCGGCGGTGTCCCGGTCGGCGAGGTCCGCGTCCGCCCCGCCTGACCTCCGGCCGGTCACCTCCGGCCGATCACTTCCAGACGCGGTCGAGGAAGTCGGCGATCAGCGGGGCGATTTCGGGGAGCCGCTCCTCCAGCGCGAAGTGGCCGGTGCCGAAGACATGTAGCTCGGCGTCGGGCAGGTCACGCAGGTAGGCGTGGGCCCCGGGCTCGGGGAAGAACGGATCGTCGCGGCCCCACGTGATCAGCGTCGGCGGCCGGTGCTCGCGCAGCCAGGACTGCCAGAGCGGATAACGCTCAACATTGGTGTGGTAGTCGAAAGCCAGCGCCACCTGGGCTTCCTTGCGCCCCGGCAGGTCGAGGAAGTGCTGGTCGAGGGTCCAGCCGTCCGGGGCGACCAGCCGGGGATCGGCCGTGCCGCCCTCGTACTGGCCGCGGGTCGACTCCAGCGTGAGCAGGGCGCGCACCGTGTCCTCGTCGCCCTCGGCGTCCGGGCGCAGGGCGATGAAGGCGCGGGCGCCGTCCGACAGCCCCTCCTCGTACGCGTTGCCGTTCTGCACGACCAGACCGGTGATCCACTCGGGGTGCCGCGTCGCGAGCCGGAAGCCCACCGGAGCGCCGAAGTCGAAGACGTACATGACGAACCGGGTCAGCCCGAGCCGCTCGACGAAGCCCTCCATCACCTCGGCCAGCTTGTCGAAGCTGTAGGCGAAGCCCGCGGGCGCCTCGGTGTGCCCGAAGCCGGGGTAGTCGGGCGCGATCAGCCGGTAGCGGGCCCCGAGCACGTCGATGAGCCGCCGAAACTGGTGCGAGGCGGACGGGAACCCGTGCAACAGCAGCATCACGGGGGCGTCGTCGCCGCCCTCGTCCGGCGCCGACTCGCGGTAGAAGACCCGCACGCCCCCGACGTCGACATGCCGGTGGAGCGTGCGCGCAACGGTGATCAACGCCATGACTAATGCCTCCTCGTGCTTAAGACGCATTAGTTGTAGCGTCTATCCAACTAATGTGTCAACGACGCGAGATAGCATTAGCCACATGACGGATCTCGCTCCGCCGACCGGGGAGCCGCTCGCCCTCGACCTGATCAACACGCGGCCCCGCACCCAGGACGGCCCGGCCGACCTGCTCGCCACCGCCGAGGGGCTACGGGCGTGGCTGACCCTGCAGGAGAGCCGGCTCGCCGGCGCGCTGCCGGAGGGCGGGGATGCGCCGCTGACGGACGGCGACCTCACGGCGGCGGTGCGGGCGGTGCACGAGGTGCGTGACCACGCGGCGGCCGCGATCGATCGGGCCCGCCGGGGCCTGCGGCCGCCGGAGGACGCGCTGCGCGGCCTCAACCGGGCGCAGCGCGCGGCGCCCGCCGTCCGCGCGCTGACCTGGGACGGCACGGCCGTGACCGCCGTGGCGCGCAGGGACGGCCCGCCGGGCGCCCGGCTGGCGGCGGTGCTCGCCGAGGCGGTCGCCGAACTGCTGACCGACCCGGCGGTCACGAGCGTGCGGGAGTGCGCGGCCGACGACTGCGTGATGCTGTTCCTGCCCGCGCACCCACGCAGGCGCTGGTGCTCGGCGGCGAGGTGCGGCAACCGGGCCCGCGTCGCCCGGCACTACCGGCGTCGCCGCGCCCTCGACTCACAGGCCGCCGAGCCGGACCTATGACCTATAGGGAACGGAACTGGCGGGAGGTCGAGATGGCTCCCGAGGTGGTCATGACGAACGTCCGCATCGAGTCGGCGAACCTGGACAGGTCCCACTCGGCCGGGCCCTGATACCAGTACAGGTGGTCGGTCTGCCGCCCGTTGCCGTTGAACGCGCTGACCACCCGCGCCCACCGGTCGACACTGTCGAAGATCACAGCGTACGGCAGGTAGCGGGAGAACAGCTCCACGCGCTGGCCGGCGGGGACGTCGTCGACGCTCGCCCGGCCGAGATACTCGCGGAAGCCCAGTGTGTGCGCCAGGGCCGCGGCGCCCTTGGCCGTCTTGGCCGGCATGTACTGGGCGCCGAAGGCCAGCGCCGCTCCGGCGATGATCAGGGCGAGCCCCAGCAGGCCGTACGTCGTGAACCAGGCGAGCAGGACGGTGGCGACCACGCCGAGCGCGACGGCGACCAGACCGATCGTGGTCCAGCGGGACCGCACGGAGTCGGGCCGCCGGGCGAACCAGCCCTGCGCCACGACGTCCTGATACAGGGCGTCGCGCACCGTGGCCAGGCGGGCGGCGAACGACCCGTGCAGCTCCGACAGCAGCACCCGGTCGCGGCCGTCGAAGATCGCGTCGTAGAGGGCGCGCTCGTAGGGCAGCAGCTCGCCGATCGGGGCGCCGGGCAGCCTGACCAGGCACCAGTCCGCGGCCTCGTAGGTCTGGCGCGGCCGCTCGTCGATCCGCAGATAGTTGCGCACGGCGAGGTCCACGATGGTCGCGGTCACGTCGACCACGTCGGCCTGCTCGTCGAACAACGTGCCGATCTGCCCGGGACGCACGCCGTCGGGCGGGCTGAAGCGGCCGTCGCGGTGGCCGCTGACCGGGCCGGACTCGGCGCCGACCACGCGGGCGTCGCGGCCCCGCGTCCAGTACAGCAGCGCCACCCCGCCCAGCAGCAGCACCAGCAGCGCCGCCAGCGAGCCGCCGGTCACCGCGTTCACCGTGAACGCGGTGGACAGCTCGAACCTGCGCTCCAGGATCGGCCGCGCCCCCGTCGCTCCCTTCGGATAGCCGACGACGACCGTGAGCGTCTGGCCCTCCCCGAGGCCCTGCTGTTCGAAGGTGGAGGTGGCGCCGGTCTCCTCAACCGAGGCGCCGGTGCAGGCGATGGCCGCGCTGGGCTCACCCGCGAAGCACGACAGGTTCTGCACCCGGCCGGGGCCGGTCACGGTGACGACCACGTCCTGCACGGGGCCGGACACCGCGAACCAGCGCAGTTCCTCGCCCGACGCCGTGGGCGTCACGGCGCCGGTCACGTCGTACTCCACCGTGCCCTTGAACGTCAGGGCCTCCCCGTCGTACGAGCCGCCCTTGACGTTCGAGATGCGGTAGACGCGGTCGTGGCCGTCGTCGAAGCGGGTCCGGGTGAGCGGCGTGCGCCGCACCGTCTCGCCGGCGGGAGCGACCGTCTCCTTCACGTGGAGCACACCGTTCTCGCGGAGCTCCATCGTCACCTCGTCCTTGGCGACGGGAGCCTTGGCGACGGAGGCAGCGGCGTGCGCGGGGGAGGCGGCGAGGACGGCGAGCAGTGCCGCCAGTCCGAGCCGGCGCGCGAGATCCACCATGGGCCGCAACCCTATCGGTCCCGTTACTCGAAGCGGTGATCGGATGCCGGCCGCCCGAACCGGTCAGGAATCGAGAAGCGAGGCGGACGGGGCCGCCCGTAGCGTCGTCGGCATGGAACTCACCCTTCACTACTGCTACATCACGGTCGACGACGGCGACAAGGCGCTCACCTTCTACCGGGACGTGCTCGGTCTCGAGGTGCGCAACGACGTCAAGTATGGGGACGCGCGCTGGCTGACCATGGGCCCGCCGTCGCAGCCGGACGTCAACGTCGTCGTCGAGACCCTCAACGCCGACCCGAGCGCCTCCCCGGAGGACCGCGAGGCGCTGAGCGCGCTGCTCGCGAAGGGCATGCTGCGCGCCGTCGTCTTCGCCACCCCGGACTGCGACGCCACCTTCGAGCGGATCCTCGCGTCCGGCGCCGAGGTCATCCAGGAGCCGGTCGACCAGCCGTACGGCGTCCGCGACTGCGCCTTCCGCGACCCGGCGGGCAACATGATCCGCTTCCAGCAGCTGAAGACGGGCTGACGCGGCGCCATCGGTGGCCAGGCCGTAACGGGACGGGGGCTTCCTCCTGCGTGACCCCAGGAGGGCGCCCCCTCGGCACGGGTAGGGTAACCGTCCATGGGACACACCCGGCTGTACCGGAACGGAACCCTCGAGGCCGAGGGCTTTCCGGTCGCGGAGGTCTCCGAGCACGTCAAGGACCCGTCGGCGGTGGTGTGGTTCGACATGTGCGCCCCCACCGAGGAGGACCTGCGGGCCATCAGCGAAGAGCTGGGACTGCACGCCCTGGCGGTCGAGGACGCGCTGCAGCGCCGGCAGCGGCCCAAGCTCGACGTCTACGACAGCCACATGTTCCTCAGCGTCTACGCGGCCGGTTTCGACGCCGAGTCCGGGCGGGTGCGGGTCGTTCCCGCCGCCGCCTTCATCACGAAGAACGCGCTGGTCACCGTACGTCAGTCGGACGACTTCCGGATCGAGGAGGTGATCCGGCGCTGGGACGAGGCGGCGGACCTGGCCCGGCACGGCGTCGCGTTCCTGCTGCACGGCCTGCTCGACTACGTGGTGGACAGCCATTTCGAGACCGTCGAAGCCATGGACGAGCAGGTCGAGGACCTTGAGGGAACGGTGTTCGGCGACCGGCCGGTCGGCCCGGAGGACCAGCGGCGCACGTTCGAGCTGCGCAAGAGCCTGGTCACGCTGCGCCGCGTCGTGATGCCCATGCGGGAGGCCGTCAACTCCCTCCTGCGCCGCAACGGCCAGGTCGGCGACGGCGAGATGACGCCCTACTTCCAGGACGTGTACGACCAGGTGCTGCGGGCCACGGAATGGACGGAGTCGCTGCGCGACCTGGTCAGCAACATCCGCGAGACGCACCTGACCATGCAGAGCAACCGGATGAACCTCATCATGAAGCGGGTGACGAGCTGGGCGGCGATCATCGCGGTGCCCACCATGATCACCGGCTTCTACGGCCAGAACATCCCCTTTCCCGGGTTCGGGCACTCGTGGGGCTTCTGGACGTCCAGCGTGCTGATCGTGGTCGCCTCGTCCGCGCTTTACCGGGTGTTCCGGGCCCGTGACTGGCTCTGAGCGCGGTTCACCGGGCCTTTCACCACGGCTCTTTCACCACCGGCCCTTTCACCACGGGCCGTACGGCCCCTGGTTGCCGCCGCCCCGGTAGTCGTTGACCGCCGGCTTCACGTCGGCGAGGTAGATGCCCGCGGCGATGACGGCGGCGATCGTGAAGATGTTGGGCAGCCCCATGCCCATGCCCAGGTAGTTGATCGCGGCGGCGAAGGTGAACAACGTCGCGAGGCCGAGGATGATCAGCCAGAGCCGCTTGGTCTGCTTGCCGGCCGCGGGGAAGGCGCCCGCGGGGATGCGCAGGGCGTGCACCAGCGCCCAGCCGGACAGCACGAAGGCCCCGACGGAAAGCAGCCAGAAGACGATGTCGAGGATGCCGTACAGCCCGAACATGGACTCTCCCACACGGTCACAGTCAATGACGCCCCCAGACTAATGGGCGTCGCCGACATGTGGCGCGGGCCCCGGAAAGCGCGGCGGCCCGCCTTCCGGGAGGGAAGGCGGGCCGCCGTGGTGTCGCGTGGGCCGGAGATCAGCCCTGGGCCGCGGTGCGGGTGCGGCCGGTCCGCTTGGCGGTGGTCTCGGCGGCGATCGCCGGCTCGGCGGTCTCCGAGACCTCTGTCAGCTCCAGCGCGGCCTCGCCGCTCACGCGGCTGACGACCTTGCGGCCGCGCGTGGCCAGGTCGTCGTACAGCCGGGTGAAACGGGCGGCGGCGGCGTCGGCGTATCCCTTGGCCTTCTCCGGGAGGTCCTTGGCGACGGACTCGGCCTTGTCCTGCACCGTGCCGGCGTAGGCGCGGGCCTTCTCCACGGCATAGTCGCCCGCGCCGGTGAGCGCGTAGAACGGCTTGGACTCCGTGATCTTCTTGGCCTGGGTCGTGATGGTCATGGGTTATCCTTCCTTCGAATCCGGTGTAATGCCGTCGCATGAGAGGGCCGGGTCGTCCCCGAGATGCTCAGCCGATTGCGGCGGCTGGGCGGTGTCGGCCCGGTTCTCCTTGCGGAACGACTCGTAGATGTCGATCAGCACCTGGCGTTGCCGCCCGGTGAGCGTGACGTCGGCCCGGATCGCGGCCAGCACGTCACTGTGCGGTTCGCGGTCCTCGATGAGGCCGGCCTGGACATAGAGCGCCTGAGCGGAGATGTGCAGACCCTTCGCGATCTGGTTCAGGATCTCCGCGCTCGGCTTGCGCAGGCCCCGTTCCACCTGGCTCAGGTAAGGGTTGGACACCCCCGCCTGCGCGGCGAGCTGGCGAAGCGAGATCTTCGCCTGCTGCCGCTGCTGGCGGATGTACTCACCGAGCGAGGCGACCTTGGGCAGTTCCATGCCTCCAGTCTGCCTCGCGCTGCTTGCAATTGCAAACTAGGTGGTTAATTCCAGCTAGCACCAAAGGTTCAGCCAGGAAGCAGCCAAAGCAGCGGGGCGCTGGTGGCGAGCATCACCGATCCGGCCAGGATCAGGAAGCGGTGGGCGACCGGGAGCGCGACCTCGGGCCGTACGAGCCGGTCGACCCGGGCCATCACGCTCGACGGCGCGGACGCGCCGAGCGCGCCCTGCGGCGTCGGCAGCGCCGCCGAGGTGCCGAAACGCAGCAGCGCGGTGGCCAGCCTGCGCGGGCAGCACCGCTGCCGGGCGCGGTCGTCGGCGGCCATCTCGACCAGCAGCTCGACCGACGACTGCGCGTCGCGGACCAGCTTCGACCACGGCAGCGCGCGGCGCAGCGCGGCGAACGGCAGCAGCACCAGATCGTGGCGCTCACGCACGTGGGCGGCCTCGTGGGCCAGCACGGCCTCCAGCTCCGCGGACGACAGCAGGTGCAGCGTCCCGTCGCTGATGACGACCTGCGACTTGAGTCCCGGCAGGCAGTAGGCGGCGGCCCCGGGGAAGTCGACCACCCGCACGCCGGGCACGGCCGGTTCGTCGCGGGCGACCAGCGCGAGCAGGAGCCGGTGCCGCCGGCGGGCGCGCAGCGTCTGCGCCCCGGCCGCGAGAGGCAGGGCGACCAGCACCGCGAGCAGCGACAGCCCGGCGACCAGCGCGGCCAGCCGCAGGTAGTCGTACGGCTCGCGCACGCCGGACTCCACGCTCAGCAGGAACTCCCCGAGCCCGTGGACGACGCCCTTGCGGTAGGGGTCGAGCGCGAAGGCGAGCAGGGCGCCGGTGGAGGCGAGCCCCCAGGTCAGCCCGAGCGACTGCCACAGCAGGATCGCCGTGCGCGGGGCGCGCCAGGTCCAGCGCGCGAACGTCAGCCGCCACGCGGCCATCGCGCAGATCGTGGCGAGCGCCGCTAAGACCGCCGCCGCGATCACTCTTCCTCCAGCTCCGTGAGGGCTTTCCGCAGGATCTCCGCCTCCATGCCGGAAACGGCGCGGGCGAAACGGGTCAGCGCCGCGTCGCGGTCGCCGGTCATGTCCAGGGCTTCGAGCATAAGCTCGGCGACGTACGCGTCACGGCTCGCGGCGGGCTGGTAGCGCCACGCGCGGCCGTCCCGGGTGCGGGTGAGGAAGCCCTTGCGGACCAGCCGGTCGAGCACGGTCATCACGGTCGTCGGCGCCAGATCGCGGTCCTCGATGAGGCGTCCCACCTCGCGGGCCGTCAGCGGGGTGTTCTCCGCCCAGAGGATGTCCATGATGCTGCGTTCGAGCTCTCCCAGTCCCTTCACGTTCTTCAGCCTACCTGGGGTAGTACTACGTCCTGTAGAGAGGTGGGAGACATGGAGATCGTTCTGGTCGAGGGAGACATCACCGAGCAGCGGGTGGACGCGATCGTCAACGCGGCCAACTCGTCGCTCATGGGCGGCGGAGGGGTGGACGGAGCCATTCACCGGCGCGGCGGCCCCGAGATCCTGGAGGGGTGCCGGGCGCTGCGCGCCTCCCGGTACGGCAAGGGACTGCCGACCGGCCAGGCCGTCGCGACCACCGCCGGGCGCCTGCCCGCGCGATGGGTGATCCACACGGTCGGTCCCGTGTACTCGCGGAGCGAGGACCGATCCCATCTGCTCGCCTCCTGCTATCGGGAGTCGCTCGTCGTCGCCGACGCGCTGGGCGCCGGCACGGTGGCGTTCCCCGCGATCTCCACGGGGATCTACCGCTGGCCGGTCGAGGACGCCGCCCGCATCGCGATCACCGCGGTGCGGCAGGCGGCCCCCACCGTGGTGGAAGAGGTGCGCTTCGTGTTGTTCAGTACCGCAGCCTATGCGGTGTTCGAGTCGGCCCTACAGGACATCGGATAAGCATTCGGCCAAAATCTCATCCGAAACCTGCGGATCCCACGCGAAGCGGTCAGGGGAGAATCCGGAGCGCGAAGGTCAGAGCCACTTGAGCATGTAGATCTCGTCGCGGTCGTCGCCGGGGGCCACCCGGATCGAGCGGGGCACCCTGCCGACCTCCCGGTAGCCGACGCTCGCGTAGAAGCGGTCGACCCCGGTGCCGCCGCGGCAGGTGAGCTGCAGCGCCTCCAGGCCGAGCGACCTGGCGGCGTCGTCGGCGGCGAGCAGCAGCTCCCTGCCATATCCCTTGCCCTGGTGCTTGGGGTGGACCATGACCCGCAGCAGCCACCGCCAGTGCGCCCGCAGGCCCGAGCCGTTGTCGCCCAGGATGAGCCAGGCGCCCGGGGCACCGTCGTCACCGAACCCCACCAGGAGGTTGTCGGGGGCCCCCGGCCCCGCGGCCGCGCGGGTGCGGGCGAACGCCCTGTCCGCCGTCGGCCGGATGTCCTCCGGCGTCACCGGAGGCACGAAACCCACCGCGCCGCCCGCGTCGGTCACCTCCGCCCAGCAGTTCAGTAGCTCCTCGAAGAGCTCGGGGGTCATCTCCGGGTCGAGGACGAAGCGCATGGCCGGGACGTTATCAACCGCCGGACGGCGTCAACCGCCGGGGGAGACGCTGCTCCAGGGCAGGGTGAGCTCGCCGAGCCGCCAGCGGCCGGGGCCGCCGGTCGGCGGGACCGTCTCCACCGGCCAGTCCCGCGCCAGCAGCTCGGCCGTCCTGATCCAGCGCTGCCGCGTGCCGTACGCGCCGAAGGGGGCGCAGGCGGCCCAGGCACGGTCCCAGTCGGTCAGGAACGCGTGGATCCGCTCGCCGGAAGCGTTGCGGTGGATCAACGTCTTCGGCAGGCGTTCGGCCAGGTCCGAGGGGCGTTCGAAGCCGGTGAACCGGGCCGCGAAGGTGAGCGTGCGCGGTCCCTCGGCGCCGAGCGCCACCCAGGTCGCCCGGTGGCCGACCTCCGAGCAGGTTCCCTCGACGAGCACGCCCGAAGGGTGCAGGCGGGCTCGCAGCCGGTCCCAGTGCTCCCACGCCTCCGCCTCGCCGTACTGCCGTAGCACGTTGAACGCGCGCACGATCATCGGCGGGCGGGGGACCGGCAGCTCGAAGCCGCCCCTGACGAAGGACAGCCCCTCCCGTTCGTACGGCTTGGCCGCCGCGACCCGTTCTGGGGCGATCTCCACGCCCACCACCTCGGCCGTGGGGCAGACCCGGCGCAGCCGGGTGAACAGCTCGGTCGTCGTGGTGTGGGACGCGCCGTAGCCGAGGTCCACCACCAGCGGCGCCGCCCCCGCCAGGGCCGAGCGCAACAGCGGGCCGTAGACGGCGGCGATCCAGCGGTCGCACCGGCGCAGCCGGTTGTGCCCGGTGGTGCCGCGTGTGACGGTCCCCACCGGGCGGCCCGGTCTGACCGGCCTCATACCCCCGGCGCTACCCGGTGCACCTTGTGCTGCGCGGCCTGCGCGCGCGGCCGGACGACCAGCCTGTCGATGTTCACGTGCGACGGGCGGGTCACGGCGAAGGCGATCACGTCGGCGACGTCGTCCGCGCTCAGCGGGCCGGGAACGCCCTCGTACACCTTGGCGGCACGCTCGGAGTCGCCGCGGAAGCGGGTCAGGGCGAACTCCTCGGTCATGACCATGCCCGGAGCGATCTCGACGACCCGCACGGGGTCGCCGCACAGCTCCAGGCGGAGGGTCTCGGTCATCGAGGTCTGCGCGTGCTTGGCCGCGCAGTAGCCGCCGCCTCCCTCGTACGACACCAGGCCGGCCGTCGAGGTGAGCATCACCAGCACGCCGTCCCCCGACTCGATGAGCTTCGGCAGCAGTGCCCTCGTCATGCGCAGGGAGCCGAGCACGTTCACGTCGTACATCCGCTGCCAGTCGTCCACCCGGCCCCCGGCCACCGGTTCGAGCCCGAACGCGCCGCCCGCGTTGTTCACCAGGACGTCGCAGCGCTCCAGCGAGGCGGCCAGTGCGTCCACCGACGCCTGGTCGGTCACGTCGAGCGTCACCGGACGGATGCCCGGCACGTCGGCCGCCAGCTTGTCGAGCCGGTCCCGCCGCCGCGCCGCCGCCACGACCTGGTACCCCTCGGCCGCGAGGCGGCGGGCGGTCGCCTCGCCGATGCCGCTGCTCGCGCCGGTCACCACCGCTGTCCTGGTCCCCGCGACATCGGTCCCTGCGACATCGGTCCCTGCGGGATCGGTCCCCGGGGGATTGGTCATCGTCACCGCCATCGTCCTTCCACGCTGCTCCGGGTGGGCAGGCGCCATCCTCTCAGGATCTCCGGTGCTCACCAATGTCGGGGAATCCGGTGATGATTTTGGTGGTTATAAGCCTTTCGGAGGTGGTTCGGGTGTCGGTGTTACGACGTCGGGTCAACCGCGTCGCGACCATCAGTGTGCACACGTCCCCGCTGGACCAGCCGGGGACCGGCGACGCGGGCGGCATGAACGTCTACATTGTCGAGGTCGCCAAGCGTCTCGCGGCGCTGGGCATCGAGGTGGAGATCTTCACCAGGCGGACCGCCCGTGACCTGCCTCCGGTCGCCGAGCTGAGTCCGGGGGTGCTCGTCCGCCACGTCACCGCCGGGCCGTACGAGGAGCTCGACCGCGCCGATCTCCCGGGGCAGCTGTGCGGCTTCCTGTCCGGCGTCCTGCGCACCGAGGCGATGTACGACCCCGGCCGGTACGACGTGATCCACTCGCACTACTGGCTGTCGGGCCAGGTGGGCTGGCTGGCCAAGGAACGCTGGGGCGTGCCGCTCGTGCACACCATGCACACCATGGCCAAGGTGAAGAACGCGCTGCTCGCCGAGGGCGACAAGCCCGAGCCGGCGATGCGCGTGCTCGGCGAGGAGCAGGTCGTGGAGGTCGCCGACCGCCTGATCGCCAACACCGCCGCCGAGGCCGACGAGCTGATCAGCCTCTACGGGGCGCCGCGCGAACGGGTGGCGGTCGTCAACCCCGGCGTCAACCTCGCCGTCTTCCAGCCCGCGTCTAAGGGCGCCGCGCGCCGCCGCCTCAATCTGCCGCAGGACGCCTTCGTGCTGTTGTTCGTGGGCCGGATCCAGCCGCTCAAGGCCCCCGACGTGCTGCTCAAGGCCGCCGCCCGGATGCTGGTGGAGGACCCCTCGCTGCGGTCGCGGCTCGTCGTGGCCTGCGTGGGCGGGCCCAGCGGCAACGGCCTCGCGAATCCCTCCCTGCTCGGCGACCTCGCCGCCGAGCTGGGCATCCCCGACGTCGTACGGCTCGCGCCGCCCGCGCCGCAGCCGGAGCTGGCCGATTGGTACCGGGCCGCCGACGTGACCGTGGTGCCCTCCTACAACGAGTCGTTCGGCCTGGTCGCGCTGGAGTCGCAGGCGTGCGGCACCCCGGTCGTCGCGGCGGCGGTGGGCGGCCTGCGGACGGCCGTCAAGGACGGCGTGTCCGGCGTGCTGGTGGCGGGACACGACCCGCACGACTGGGCACGCGAGCTCGCCCGGCTGGCCCGGCATCCGGACCGCCTCGCCGAACTGGCCGCGGGCGCCGTGCAGCACGCCACGGGCTTCGGCTGGTCGGCGACCGCCGCCCGGCTGGCCGACGTGTACGCCGGCGCCATGGCCCAGCTCCACCGGACCCCCATCGCCGTCAACTCATAGGGTGGTCGGTATGAGACCGGATCTGGAAGCGGTCATCGCGTCGGCGCTGGAGTCCGCCGAGCTGTCCTACGAGCGGCCGAAGCCGGGTGCGTTCTTGGTCAGGCTGCCGGGCCAGCACAAGCTCGCCACCCTGACCTGGCTCGTGATCGGCGATCAGGCGTTGAACATCGAGGCGTTCTTCTGCCGGCAGCCCGACGAGAACCACGCCGAGTTCTACCGCTGGCTGCTGCACAAGAACGGCTCGATGTACGGCGTCCACTTCGCCGTCGACGCCACGGGCGACGTGCACCTGGTGGGCCGGCTGCCGCTGGACGCGGTGACCGAGGAGGAGATCGACCGGGTTCTCGGCTGCGTGCTCACCTACTCCGACGAGTCGTTCGACCGCGCACTCGAGCTGGGCTTCGCGACCTCCATCAGGCGCGAGTGGGAGTGGCGGGTCAAGCGCGGCGAGTCGCTGGCCAACCTGCGCGCCTTCGCCCGCGTGGTCGAGTCCTGACCAACGGGACGTCCGCCGCACGCCGATAGGATTGGCCGCATGGCGACTTTGGTGCTGCTGCGGCACGGCGAGAGCGAATGGAATGTCAAAGGCCTGTTCACCGGCTGGGTGGACGTCACACTTTCGCCGACCGGCGAGGAGGAGGCGCGGCGCGGCGGGCAGCTGCTCCTGGAGGCCGGGATCCGGCCCGACGTGGTGCACACCTCGGTGCTCACCCGGGCCATCAAGACCGCCAACCTCGCGCTTGAGGCGGCCGACCTGCTGTGGCTCCCGGTCAAGCGCTCCTGGCGGCTGAACGAGCGCCACTACGGCGCGCTCCAGGGCAAGGACAAGGCGCAGACCCGCGCCGAGTTCGGCGACGAGCAGTTCATGCTGTGGCGCCGTTCGTACGACGTGCCGCCGCCGCCGCTCGCCGACGACGACGAGTACTCCCAGGTCGGCGACGGCCGCTACTCGGTGCTGCCGTCGGAGCTGCTGCCGCGCACCGAGTGCCTGAAGGACGTCGTCGGGCGCATGCTGCCGTACTGGTACGACGAGATCGTCCCCGACCTGGCGGCCGGTCGCGACGTGCTGGTGGTGGCGCACGGCAACTCCCTGCGCGCGCTGGTCAAGCACCTGGAGGGCATCAGCGACGCCGACATCGCCGGCCTGAACATCCCGACCGGCATCCCGCTGCGCTACGAGCTGGACGCCGACTTCCGCCCGATCGGCAAGGGCGAGTACCTCGACCCCACGGCCGCCGCGGCCGCCATCGAGGCCGTCGCCAACCAGGGCAAGAAGTAACCCTCACGTCTCCCGCCAAGGCCGCGCTCCCTCGGGGAGCGCGGCCTTACTTGTAGACGACGGGCTTCCTCGCCTTGCCGGGGAACACCTGGACCAGGAGTTCCACCGCGCCGTCCGGGGGATCGGGCACCTGGGTCACGAGCTTGCGGCCGCGCAGGTGGACCCTGACCCGGTAGGAACCCGGGCCACGCGTGGTGAGCCCCTTCACGCTCGTTCCGTCGCCGTCCACGAGCTCCAGAGACCCGGACGGGCTCTTGTACCCGACCTCGACCACCTCGTCCCAGGCTCTGGTCTCGAGCGGCGGACGCCGGGTGTAGGACTCGACCGTCACACAGGCATGGCCGATCTCGTCGGCCGCCCAGATGGCCAGCGTGCCCAGGCCGCTTCCCACCAGGTCTCTCACCAGTTCCGGGGGGTTGCCCTCGTAGCCTTCTTCCCAGCCGTCGATGGTCCAGAACTCCGTCCACAACGTGGCCCGGCGCTGGCGTACGGGCCGAATCTTCGGCCGGTGCCGGGGATGCGCCGCGCAGGCCCGCTCCTTCTGGGCGACGTACGCGTCCGACTCCGCCTGCCGGCGCTCTTCCTCCGCCTGCTGCGCCCGGGCCACGGCCGGGCACAGGCTCGGCAGCACGATCGCCAGGGACGCCTGCGGGGCCTCTTGGACGGCCCGCGCGCCGGTGTCGCCCCCGTGCCGGGTCGCCAACGTGCACAGGTGGCGCCCTTGCGCGAGGACGTCCTGGTCGGAGACCTCGTCCCACCCCTCAAGACCCGAGTTGTACCGGTGGTCGGGGCCACGGACGGCGCAGAGGAAGTCCTTCTCCGCCGCGCTCAGCCTCGTGACCGCGCCGTCGCCGAATCCGGGACAGCCGAGTTCCCACTGCGCGCTCACCTTCCCGGGCGGGGACGACGCCGCCGGCAGCAGGACGACCGCGGTCACCGCCAGGACGGCCGCCGTCGTGCGGACGACCGGGCCCCGGCGCACGAACGGGCGCCGGGGAGCGCGTACGGCGAGCAGGACGAGGACCGGCGGGAGGCAGTCGTAGAGCCGCCACTCGAAGTGCTGGGACAACAGCTCGGGCGGCCCCCAGATCTGCGTGCACGCGGGGCCGAGCGCCGCGTCCAGCGCGGAAGCAGGAAGTCGGGGAGGTTGAGAACGAGCAGGACGACGGCCACGCAACGGCCGATGATCCTGCCCAGTCCGGCTCGCCCGCTCCGCAGGCTCAGACTCCAGCACGCGAAGCCCAGGACGATCAGCGGTGCACCGTCGTAGGAAAAGAGGGGAAAAGCCTTGATGGGATCTGCCCAAGGGGAGACCTGATCGTAGATGTCCCAGCCGGGGCAGGAGCCCGAGGAGATCGACACGTAGCTCCGGCTGCCGTCGTCGCCGGTCAGGGTCCACATGACCCAGAAGTAGAGGGTGGGAGCCACCGCGGTCAGCGTCGCCGCTGCCCAGAGCATCCATGATCGTCTCGGCACGAGAGCGAAGACTATTGGGCAGGTGCGACAAACGACCCGCGGTCCGGCGATGCGAGGGGCGTGCGAAAGCCCCGGCCCCCCGAGGACCGGGGCTTCCGCGCCCCCCGTACGCCGTCGCGTCAGCCGGCGAGGGCGTCCGCGTCGCGCGTACCCGTGACGAGGTACACGACGTCGCGGGCGACGCGTACGGCATGGTCGGCGTACCGCTCGTAGTAGCGGCCCGCCAGTGTGATGTCGATGGCGGCCTCGATGCCGTGCTCCCAGTCCTTCGACAGCAGGACGCGGAACAGCCGGCGGTGGCGGCGGTCCATCGCGTCGTCGTCCTCTTCCAGCTCCTTGGCGAGATCGATGTCGCGGGAGGCGATGCAACTGCCCGCCTTGGTGATCAGGTTCTCGGCGATGGCGCCCATCTCGACGAACGTGTCACGCAGCTCGGCCGGGATGGCGGACTCGGGGTGGCGCATCCGGGCGAGCTTGGCGATGTGCTCGGCCAGGTCGCCCATGCGCTCCAGGTCGGCGGCCATCCGCAGGGCCGTGATGACCGTACGCAGGTCGACCGCCACCGGCTGCTGCGTGGCCATCAGCTCGTAGATCGAGGCCTCGAGCTCCTGGTGCAACCGGTCGACCTCGGCGTCCTGGGAGATGACGCTCTCCGCCAGCTGCAGGTCGGCGTCGAGCAGGGCCGTCGTTCCTCTCGACATGGCCGACCGCACCAGGCGGGTCATCTCCACCAGGCGGTCGGTCAGGGCCGCAAGCTCTTCGTGATAGGCGTCGCGCATGGCCGCCACGCTACGCGCGGGTCGATGAACGAATTTCGACCGCCGGATGAACTTTTCCGGAAACAGGGCCGTCGTGCCAGGTCGGGCAGGTGGAAGAACCAGAAATGCCGCCTAGGCTGCTGAATGTGAACGAGTTGCTGGCGAGCCTGGCGGCGATGGGCGGATTCGTCCTCGGCTCCTTCGTCATGCTCGCGATCCGACGGCAGGCGGACAAGCCCCGCACACCCGAACCGGTGGACGACGGCCTGCCTCCGGGGGTGGCGTCGGTGCTCGCCGTGCTGCCCTCCTCGGCGGTCGTCCTCGACCGCGAGGACCGGGTGCTGCGTGCCAGCTCGGCCGCGCGCGCCTTCGGCCTCGTACGCGGGGAGTCCCTCATGGCCGCGGAACTGCTCGCGCTGGCCAGGAAGGTCCGCAGGGACGGCGAGATCCGCGAGAGCGAGATAGAGACGGCCGGACGCAAGTTCGGGCAGGAGTCCACGTCGTTCGCGGTGCGGGTGGCTCCGCTCGGCTCTCACGGGCAGGTGCTCGTGCTCGCCGAGGACCAGACCGAGCGGCAACGGGTCGAGGCGGTGCGCAGGGACTTCGTCGCCAACGTCAGCCACGAGCTCAAGACGCCGGTCGGCGCGCTGAGCCTGCTCGCGGAGACCGTGCAGGACGCGGCCGACGACCCCGAGGCCGTGCGGCGGTTCGCCGGCCGGATGCAGCACGAGGCCGCCCGCCTGACGTACCTGGTGCAGGACCTGATCACGCTGTCGCGGATCCAGGGCGGTGAGCCCATCCCCGCACCCGAGCAGGTGCCGGTCGACGAGACCGTCCACGAGGCGATCGACCGGTGCAACACGAAGGCCTCGGCGAAGGACATCACACTCGTCGCGGGCGGCGCCGAGGGCCTGAAGGTCTGGGGCGACGAGGAGCTTCTCGTCACCGCGCTGCGCAACCTCATCGACAACGCCGTCGCCTACAGCCCCGAGCACACCCGCGTCGTGATCAGCGCCAGACCGGCCGGGAACGCCGTCGAGGTCAGCGTGAGCGACCAGGGCATCGGCATCCCCGAAGGTGCGCAGGAACGCATCTTCGAACGGTTCTTCCGTGTCGACGCCGCCCGGTCACGGGCCACCGGCGGCACCGGCCTCGGCCTCGCGATCGTCAAGCACGTGGCGGTCGCGCACGGCGGCGAGGTCACGGTGTGGAGCAAGGAAGGATCCGGCTCGACCTTCACTCTTCGCCTTCCCGCGTTCGGCGGTCAGGCGGTCCCCGTACCAAGCACGACCATCCCCCAGGAGGCCGCTAAGTGACTCGGGTACTCGTCGTCGAGGACGAGGAGTCGTTCTCGGACGCCTTGTCGTACATGCTCAGGAAAGAGGGGTACGAGGTCGCGGTGGCGGCCACCGGCCCCGAGGCCCTGGACGCGTTCGACCGCAACGGTGCCGATCTCGTCCTGCTCGACCTGATGCTCCCGGGCCTGCCCGGAACCGAGGTGTGCCGCTCGCTCCGGCAGCGTTCCAAGGTCCCCGTGATAATGCTGACCGCCAAGGACAGCGAGATCGACAAGGTCGTCGGCCTCGAGCTGGGGGCCGACGACTACGTGACCAAGCCGTTCTCGTCCCGCGAGCTGGTGGCGCGCATCCGCGCGGTGCTGCGCAGGCAGGGCGACGTCGAGGAGGTGGAGTCGGCGGTCCTGGCCGGGGGACCGGTCCGTATGGACGTCGACCGGCACATCGTGGCCGTTCGCGGACGGCAGGTCCAGCTTCCGCTGAAGGAGTTCGAGCTGCTCGAAGTGCTGCTGCGCAACGCCGGGCGGGTGCTCACCCGTGGTCAGCTCATCGACCGGGTGTGGGGCGCCGATTACGTGGGCGACACCAAGACGCTCGACGTGCACGTGAAACGGCTGCGGGCCAAGGTCGAGGCCGATCCGTCCAACCCCCGCTGCATCCTCACCGTGCGCGGCCTGGGCTACAAGTTCGACCCGGCCGACGAGTGAGGCCGTACGGGCCTGTACGGCTCGTACGGCACGCCCAGTGGTAAAGGAGCCCCTGTCCGGCCGGACAGGGGCTCCCGCACGTCTACGCGACCCGCTACTGGGCGTCCGGGGTGGGCGACCCGGAGGGGGCGGCGTCGGTGGTCGCCGGGCTCGCGGTGTCCGACGGCGCCGGGCTCCCCGTCGCCGTCGGCGAGGCCGCGGGCGTGGCCGTCGGCGCGGGCGGCAGCGTCGCGAACTCGCGGCTGCGGGCGACGACCGGAACGGTGAGCGCGACGTCGCCGGCGTTCTTGAACTGGAGCGTGAGCTGGATGCTCTCCCCGCCGCGCAGCGCCGTCTTCAGGCCCTCGACCGTGACGTCGGGGGTCTTGGCGAGGGTGCCCGGCTGCAGGTCGATGGGGCTGGCCACCTTGACCGAGGTGGCCTTCTGCTCCTCCGGAACGATGCCGGTGAGCTGGTCGGCGGTCCCCGTGCTGTTCAGGAGAGTCAGGTAGAGCGGCGCCGACCCGCCGGCGGCGAGCTGCTGGCCGGAGTCCGGCCCGAGGATGAACGCCTGCGGGATCATGACGCCGTTCTTGCCGTAGGCCTTGCCGGGGCCGTCGCCGTCGTAGAGGACGCCCGCCTCGTTCGGGGCGTACGGCACATTGGTGTTGGCGTCGAAACCGGCGCCACACGCGGCCAGTGCAGGGATGGCGGCGGCGAGGAGCGCGGCAACGGCGATCGCCCTGCGACGGCTAGTGCTGGTCACGGTTCGAGGTCTCCTTGGTACGCACGTGTATGGGCAGCAATCACCTTATCCGCGCCGGTCACCGGTCCGGCGTCGGCTCCCGGTCCGTACGCGCCAGCACTGCAGGTCATCCGGTATGTCCTATATGCCGATTCACAGAGTGGATGGCTTGTCAAGCCCCAAAACGAGGCTTTGACCTGCAGTTATGTTCCTTTCACTGTTCCGGGAGGCGGTAACCGCGTGGTACCCTGGAGTACAGCGGAAGGGGTACTCGTCACATGACTTTCCAGGTCGGCGACACTGTCGTCTACCCCCACCATGGGGCTGCGCGGATCGAGGCCATCACGACCCGAACCATCAAGGGTGAGGAAAAGACCTACTTGGTGCTGAAGGTCGACAAGGGCGACCTGACCGTACAGGTGCCAGCGGAAAATGCCGAACTCGTCGGTGTGCGCGACGTCGTCGGCCAAGAAGGACTCGAGCGGGTGTTCGACGTGCTGCGCATGCCGCACACGGAGGAGCCCACCAACTGGTCCCGCCGCTACAAGGCCAACCTTGAGAAGCTGGCGTCTGGAGACGTCAACAAGGTGGCCGAGGTTGTGCGCGACCTGTGGCGGCGCGACAAGGAGCGCGGCCTGTCCGCCGGTGAGAAGCGCATGCTCGCCAAGGCGCGCCAGATCCTCGTCAGCGAGCTCGCGCTGGCCGAGAAGACCAACGAGGACAAGGCGGAGGCCCTGCTCGACGAGGTGCTGAACTCCTGAACATCACATCGCCAAGGGTGGGCATCGGGGTCGATGTCCACCCTTTCGCGTCCGGCAGGGAGCTTCACCTCGCCGGACTGTTCTGGCCGGGTGAGACCGGGCTGGCCGGCCATTCGGACGGCGACGCGGCGGCGCACGCCTGCTGCGATGCTTTGCTGTCGGCCGCGGGGCTGGGAGACGTGGGCGCGCTCTTCGGCACCTCCGACCCCCGCTGGGCGGGCGCCGCGGGCGTGACCCTCCTCGAGGAGGCGGCCCGCCAGGTGCGGGCGGCCGGCTTCGAGATCGGCAATGTGGCCGTCCAGATCATCGGGAACCGCCCGAAGGTCGCGCCTCGCCGCGCGGAGGCGGAGAAGGCCCTCGGGGCCGCGGCAGGGGCGCCGGTGAGCGTCAGCGCGACCACGACCGACGGACTCGGGCTCACCGGCCGCGGCGAGGGTGTGGCGGCCATCGCGACCGCCCTGATCCTCCCGGCGTGAATGTTCCGTTCCAATCGGACATGTCAACCCGAATGAGGCCCGGAGCGTCTCACTAACGCGTGGGCGGCGGCTCGGACCAAGGCGCGGAATCGAGCCGCCGCCCTCTTTTTTCTTTCATGGGGCGCATATTTCCGTTCCGTGGGGTAGCCCACAGTTCGAGGATGAAAGGGTCACCCTCAACGGGAGGTCGATATGACAATCGAGTCCATTCTCGGCGCCATCGTCATCGGTGCGGTCATCGGCGCTCTGGGCCGCCTGTTCCTGCCCGGGCGGCAGCCGATCGGCTGGCTGCTGACGATCGTCGTCGGTATCGTCGCGGCGCTCATCGGTACCGCGATCGCCCAGGTCATGGGCGTGGCCACGACGGATGGCATCGACTGGATCGAACTGGTCATGCAGGTCGTCCTGGCTGTCGTCGGTGTCGGCATCGTCGCCGGCCTCAAGCGAGGGTCGCGGGTGTAAGGCACTCGCCGGGTAGGGCGGCCCCCGCCCTCACCCCGTAGCGCGCGCAGGCCCGTCCGGCTCCCCAGCCGGGCGGGCCTGCGCGCTGTGCGCCCCGGCTCCTGCCCGCGCCGGCCCGCGGCCCTTGGGCGGGCGAGCACGAGCGGGTCTTTGAACCGGCGAGCACGAGTAGGTCTTTGGGCGGGCGAGCACGAGCAGCCGGGAAGCGGACCGCGCTCCGTGTGCCGTCGGCACACGGACGTCCAGGCGGCGGCCGAGGCCGGCTGATGCGCGGTGCCGGTGTCAGCGGGCGCATGGTGCCGCGTCAGCGGCCGGGTTGGCGCCGGTGTCGGGGCGTGCGCATGAGGCGAGCCCTCACGCGTCGTAGGGGCGGGCGCGGAGCACACTCCCGCCGGGGCTGTCAGGCGGGCGGGCGGGGCGTGCTGCGCATCCGGCCCGACGGGGGCGCCATCGGCACGGTGCCTGTCTGCGTGCCTGTCTGCGTGCCCTCGGCGGCCTCCTCAGCCTCTTCGGGTTCAGGCGTGCCCTGATCGCCGCCCTCCGCGGCGTACGGCCCGCGCCTTGCGTGCTGCTCGTCCGGGTCGGCGCTGTCGGACGCGTGCGCGGGATCCGGCACGTCCCTGATCTGACGGAGGGGCTGCGTGTCGACACCCGCCTCGTCCTCGGGCTGTTCCGGCTCGGCGTCGGAGGGCTCTCCCGGCTTCGGGCGGGGGTGCACGAGGACGTCGCCGGTGTGCGGCCGTACGAGGTCACCCCAGCGCACCGGGCGGTTCCGCCGGGGCGGTGCCGGGCGGTCATCCGCCTCGGCTTCCGGTGCGGGCGCGGCGGACACCGCGGCCGACTCTGCGGCCGACTCCGCGTCGCGGGCGTGCTCGTCCACGGCCGGTTCGGTCACGGCCGGCTGGGTCATCGGCGGTGCGGGGGCCGGCTCGGCCGGCTCCGTTACGGGCGGTGTACGAGGCGCCGCCGTCGGAGGCACGACCGGCAGGGCCTCGGGCTCACCCGGCTCCTGATCCGGCTCCTGGTCCGGGATGTGGTCCGGGGTGTGGTCCGGCACCTCGTCAGGAGCCCGATCCGGCTCCTGGTCCGGCACCTGGTCCTGCGGGGTCGCGGCTCCGTCCTCGGCGGCGGTTCCCGAGAGCGCTTCGGGCGGCAGCCGTAGGCCGTCCTCGTCGGTGTCGGGGGTGCCGGGGATGCCGGGGGTGTGGGTGTGGGACCCGGGCTCGTTCTCGGCCTGCGGAGGAGTGGCGGGCAGCGGCGGGGCGTACTCGGGTGGCGCGACGGTCTCGGAGACCGGACTGACCGGCAGCGGGGGAACGTAACCGGGGGGAGCCACGGCCTCGGGAACCGGCTGCAGGGGCGGTGCGCCGTGTTCCTCGGCGACGACGTGCGCGGGCGCGGGACGGTCCCGCTCGGCCACCGGATAGGGGCCGGTGACGACGGCCCGTCGTTCGCGCTCGGCGTCGAAGGGCACGAGGTCGTCGTCGGAGTCGTTGTCGCCGTCCAGGTCGGCCCGGTTCGTGCGCATGTGCTTCAGCAGGAGCAGCAGCAGCCACAGGCCGATGGCGAGCATCACCCAGGGCAGCAGGGCGACGACGAGAGCGCTGGCGTCAGGGTCGAAGGAGACGCCGACCGCGGTCGCGGCGTTCGCGGCGGCGGCCGCCACCAGGAGCAGAAGCAGGACGAAGCCCGCCTGTAACCGGACCAGGAAACGCGCGCCCCGCAGCAACGGCACGCTGCCCAGGGCGACGACCAGCAGGACGTCGAACGCCGTGGGATACAGGTAGGCGAGCCGGGGCTCGGCACGGCCGGAGACGGCCAGGGCCCGCAGGTCGTCGAAGGACAGCGCACAGGCCACTCCGGCGAGCACCGCGAGGGCGGCGCCCGCGAGGCCGATGGCCAGGCGGCGCAGCACCAGTGGGATTCCGGAGGGGGTGTTTCGGGACGGGCGGGAGGCCGTGCCTGCCGCGCCGGGGGGAGTCACGTCCATGGCGTTTCGAGCCTACAGAATCGCGGTGACGATTGATCGCACCCCCGTGATCACCCACTTCGTGTCGGAACCGGGGCCTGCGCCGGGAAACACGACCCCGCCCGGCGACGGTGTGCGCCGGGCCGGCGGCCCTCGCGGGATGCGCGCGAAGGCTGTGCGAATCGAGCCGTGCGAATTGAGCCGTGCGAATCGAGCCGTGCGGACTGAGCCGTGCGGACTGAAGCTTTGCCGGCCGGCGCCCGTGCGGACCGCGTCGGGGGATCGCCAAAAAGATCGTTAAGGCTTGCGTTTCAGGTTATATCCCGACTTATGTGTCGGAAGGTTCAATGATCGGCCACGCCGAGCCGTTCATGGGGCCCAAGTAGCCCTGTGCTGCGCCGTCAGGCGTTAGCCTTGCCTTCGTGAGCCTGCACCTCTATGACACCAGCACGCGTACGGTCCGTGAATTCGTACCGGTCGAGCCCGGCCGGGTCTCGATGTATCTGTGTGGTGCGACCGTCCAGGCTCCGCCGCACATCGGGCACATCAGGTCCGGCGTGAACTTCGACGTTCTCCGCCGGTGGTTGCTGCGGCAGGGCTACGACGTGACCTTCTGCCGCAACGTCACCGATCTCGACGACAAGATCATCAGGGTCGCCGCCGAGGAAGGCGTGCCCTGGTTCGTCGTCTCCGAACGCAACCAGCGCGCCTTCGGCTGGGCGTACGACCAGCTCGGCTGCCTTCCGCCGACCGTGGAGCCCCGCGCGATGGGCCACGTGCCGGAGATGATCGAGCTGATGCGGCGCCTGATCGACAAGGGTCACGCGTACGCCGCGGGTGGCGACGTCTACTTCGACGTGGTCTCGTACGCCGATCGCTACGGCAAGCTCTCCAACCAGAAGCTGGAGAACATATGGGCGGCCGGTGACACCGACACCGACTCGCTCAAGCGCGACCCGCGCGACTTCGCGCTGTGGAAGGGCGCCAAGCCCGGTGAGCCCACGTGGCCGACGCCGTGGGGCAAGGGCCGTCCCGGCTGGCACCTGGAGTGCTCGGCCATGGCGACCAAATATCTCGGCGGCACCTTCGACATCCACGGCGGCGGCGTCGACCTGATCTTCCCGCACCACGAGAACGAGATCGCCCAGTCGCAGGCGGCGGGCGACGGCTTCGCGCGCTACTGGCTGCACAACGGCATGCTCAAGCTCGACGGCGAGAAGATGAGCAAGTCGTCCGGCAACTCGCTGCTGATCCCCGACATGCTCCGCAAGGTGCGTGCGGTGGAGCTCCGCTACTACCTGGTCGCGGCGCACTACCGTTCGGCGATCGACTACTCCGACGAGGCGCTCCAGGAGGCGGCGGCCGGATACCGCCGGATCGAGGGGTTCGTCACGCGGGCCGCCGAGGTGATCCACGACGTGGACGCCGCCGCGCCGCTGCCCCAGGCGTTCGTGGACGCCCTGGACGACGACCTGAACGTCTCGCAGGCGCTCGCCGTGATCCACGAGGTCGTCCGCGAGGGCAACGTCGCGCTGGCCCAGGGCAACAAGGAGCAGGTGGCCCGGCTGCTCGCCGAGACGCAGAACATGCTCGACGTGCTCGGCCTCGACCCCAGGTCGGAGCAGTGGCGGTCGACCGGCGACTCGGGGCTCCGGGAGGTCGTGGACGCGCTCGTGGCCGTCGCGCTGGAGCAGCGGCAGGCCGCGCGTGCGCGCAAGGACTACGCGGCGGCCGACGCGATCCGCGACCAGCTCGCGGCGGCCGGGATCGTGGTCGAGGACACCCCGCAGGGTCCGCGGTGGGAGCTGGCACAGTAGGCGTGGCCCTACGCTAGAGACCATGGCGGGAAGGGCTTCAGGGAAGCCGTCGAAGAAGCAGGGGCCGACCAAGGGCACGGGCGGCAAGGTCAGGCGCTCCCTGGAAGGCAAGGGAGCGACGCCGCCCGCGCACATGCGGCACTGGTACAAGGACAAGGCGCGCGCCGAGCGGATCGAGCGCGAGTCGCGAGGGGGCGGCAGTTCGGCCTCCCGTACGCCGAGCCGTACGCGCAGGGACGACGCCCCTGAGGTCATCGGCGGGCGCAACCCCGTGGTCGAGGCGCTGCGTGCCGGCGTCCCCGCGAGCGCGTTGTACGTGGCGCAGCGGGTCGACAACGACGACCGGGTCCGCGAGGCCATCAAGATCGCGGCTGATCGCGGCATCGCGCTGCTCGAGGTCAGCAGGGACAAGCTCGACCGGCTGACCGAGAGCACGGTGCACCAGGGCATCGGCCTGCAGGTCCCGCCGTACGACTACGCGCACCCCGAGCAGCTCGTGGAGCGGGCCAGGGACGCCGCCGAAGTGCCGTTGATCGTCGCCCTCGACGGCGTCACCGACCCGCGCAACCTCGGCGCCATCGCGCGCTCGGCGACCGCCTTCGGCGCGCACGGCCTGCTCGTTCCGTCGCGCCGTTCCGCGGGCGTCACGGCCGGCGCCTGGAAGACCTCGGCGGGCACCCTCGCGACCCTCCCCGTCGCCCGTGCGTCGAACCTGACGCAGACACTCCAGACGTACCGGGAGGAGGGCCTGTTCGTGGTCGGCCTCGACGGCACCGCCACAGTGGACATCGCCGCCGTCGAGCTCGCGACCGAACCGCTCGTCGTGGTCGTCGGCTCGGAGGGCAAGGGCCTGTCCCGCCTGGTGAGGGAGTCGTGCGACCAGATCGCCCGCATCCCCATGAACGCCGCGGCCGAGTCGCTGAACGCCGGTGTGGCCGCCGGGATCGCCCTCTACGAGGTCGCCCGTCACCGTCGCCGGTGATTTCGCCGTGACGGTGAGGCCCTCGGCCCACTAAACTCGTCTGGTAACAGGCCGCCTTAGCTCAATCGGCAGAGCATCTGTCTTGTAAACAGAAGGTCTGGGGTTCGATTCCCCAAGGCGGCTCCCATGGTCAGGCCCTATCCGGAGATCATCTGGATAGGGCCTGACGATCTTCCGGTAGGAATTCGGTAGATCGTTTTCTTCTTGCCCTCGCGGTACGGCTTCAGCAGCTCGTCCAGCAGGGCCACCGGCGAATGCAGCGAGTAGCCGGCGCGCATCGCCAGCGACTTCTCCCACAGCTTCTGCAGGCCCGCCTTCAGGTCGGCCCGCATACCTTCGGACACGTGGGTGTAGACCCCGCGCATGCCAGGCACCACGTGGCCCATCCGTTCGGCCTGGAGGATCTCCGGTGTGCCGAGCTCGGTCATCCACGTCTTGTGCCCGTGGCGCAGACCGTGGGGGGTGAGGCCCTTCATGATGGGCAGCCACGTCGCGATGCAGACCTCCTCGTCGTCGGGGTCGTAGACCTTGATCCCGCGACCTCGGGGCGGGGAGAACGGCACATCCCAGGCGTCCACGGCGGCACCCGACCCGCGGCACGCCCGGGCGCCCGCCTTGTGCCGGACTACGACGCCGTCCTGCACCTGCTGCTCCGACCCGCAGACCGCGCACCAGGCCGACGTCAGGTTCTTCCCTGTGGGGAGTGCTCCCCACGGCGGCCGCCAGATCCTGCCCGGCCAGTCGCGCCCGTCTCGGCCGAGGTCGACCATCACCGGCCGTGCCGGCCGCGTCGACCGGCTGCGGGCCTTCTCCTCCGGATACCAGCCATCCGCCGCAGGGTCGACGTAGCGGCGGGCGAAGTTGCTGTTGCGTACGTGCCCATAGATGATCGTCTTCTCCGGGCCCTTCGGGCTGCCGGAGCCGAGGAACAGGAACCGCAGGCCGCCGGGGCAAGGCTGCTCGTCGTCGGTTTGCCCCTCGATGCGGACCCCCTTGCAGCAACAGCGCCGGTCGGGGTGGGCCTGCAGTTGACGGGACAACAGGTCAGTCAGGAACGGCGGCAGGTCGATCGTGCGGTGGCTGTCGTCCTTCGGCGGCTGCAGGTAGAAGTGCGCGCCGTGCTCGACCATCTGCCAGTCGATACGGATGGTGGACATACGGACGTAGGCGGGCTGCAGCCCGCGCGACTCAGAGTCGCGGATGCCCGTGTACGCCATCGCGATCATCTCGATGAACTCGTCGTCGCGGCCCGCCAGGATCGCGGTCCGCTCGGCGAACAACAGCGCGTCTAAGGGGCTGGCCCAGACCTTCTCGGCTCGGCGGCCAGCGGTGCCGGCACCCGTACGGCGGCCGCGCTTACGCTGCCGCAGGGCCGGGTTGTTGTCGATCAGCCCCTCGAGCACGGCGTCGCCGAGGATCGTGCACAGCAGGGTCCGAGCCCGGACCGGGATCCCGGTCCGGGCGTAGCCCGCCTTGATCAGGCGCTGCTCCCAGGCGTTGATCTCCGAGGCGGTGATGTCCGACAGGGGCCAGTCGCCCCACTCGGGAAGCAGGTAGGCGTCGGCGAGGTAGTAGTAGTCCGTCCGGGTGCCGAGGCCGAGGTCTTGGGCCGGCCACCACCGGCCGAACCAATCCTTGAAGAGCGTTCCGCTGTCGCGCGGGTCCTTCCATCTCTTGCGGCGGATGTCGGCCTCTTGCTCGTTGGCCCAGTCCTCCGCCTTCTTCTTTGTGGGGAATCGTTGGCCCTCGTCGTCAAACCGGCTGCTGCGGACTTTGCCGGCCGCGTCGGTGTAGAAGGCACGGAAGTACTTACCGTCTTTCTGCGCGTAACCCATCGCCGGTCCTTCGCGTGTGGAGGAGTTGAAGGGGGCGGGGGTGGCCGGCCCCCAGTGCGGCCTGGGAGCCGGTTCCCGTGCTGAGACGCTAAAGCCTCAGCATGCTTCGTCGATCCCGTCTACGTCGGTGATCTGACGCAGGCGGTGGAGCTTCTCGGTCAGCTGGCCGCGGAGGTTCGCAATGGTGATGGCGGTTTCGTTGTCCTTGAGGGCCTGAGCGTGGCCGTCCGCGTGGCCGTCGGTGTATCCCTCGGCGTAGCCGATGGCGCGCCCGCTCGCCATGCCGGTGGCGATGCCCTCGCACCTGCCCTGTGCCTTGCCGATCGCGCGGTAGTGGCACGCGATGGCGACGGCGGCGGAGGCGAGAATGGCGGCCCTGGCGAACTGGGGGATGATGGGCGTCATATGGACCCCTTCCTGGGATCACGGCTTGGAACGTGACACGTCCGGCCTGCGAGGTGGCCGGTTAGTGTCAGACGCCTGCCAGTGGGGTTGGGGTTTACATGTGAAAAAGTTGAGGTTACTGCTAATTCACGCGGTAATTGACAGGGTGCGTTTCGTGATGATCTATGGGTCCGATTGTTCGGAGTTATGGGGATTCGTCCGGTTCGTGTGTGGTTATCTGGAATAGCTCACTGAGCCGGCGCAACCGGTCTTGTCGCATGCGCTGGATCTCCTGCTCTTCTTCGGCGAGCAGCCGCTCGAGTTGCTCGCGCCGCTCAGGTGGCAGTTTCGCCATCAAAGCGTCGATCTGTTCCTGGAGTTTGCGAATCTCAACCGCCAGTCGAGAAGCACCATCAGGGATCACGGCCGCCGACTGAATCTCACGCAGCTTCTCTGCCGCATCTGCGCGGCCGGCTTCCTCGAGTTCCTGTGGGGTAACGCCAGCGACATTGGCCATCTTCGCAACGGTTAGGGCCGGCCCTCGTACGGGGGCGTACTGGCCAGCGCTGACGTTCTGGTAGCCCCTTGTGATCTGGCCCCAGCGTCCGTCGCTGATGCCGACGCGTCGGGCTGCGGCACGGACGGAGATTCCGGCCGCTTTGAGCGCGGCCGTGATCAGGGCACCCTCGGGGGGCGGTGGTGGTCGCTCGCTCATACGGCATACCTTCGCACACCTTCACCTACCTGTCTAGAAATCGGATAGAGGATGCGCAGGTCAAGGCACTTGTAGGCGTCCAAAAGTCCTCGAAACGTGCGAACCTGCTCGCCGAAGGTAGTAGTCGCGTCCGCGCCTCAGATGTGGCGCGATCAGATAGTGGGCGTGTTTCCGCAGGCGAACCGCTACGCAGCCAGAACTCCCATAGCGTTAACTTCTACCTGCGGAGAGTGAAGGTATGAAAAGGTAGTAGAAAGGTATTGAACCTTCGCAGACCTTCACACTACCTTTACTGCCATGAACACCCCCGCAACGACGCGGAACCGGCCCAAGCGGAACCGGCCCAAGGTGCTCGACCACGAGCCTGTCGCCGTCACGTACGCCAGGAGAGCTGCGGGACTGACCAAGACCGCGCTCGCGAAGCGCATCGGCAGGAGTCTCAGCCTCATCTCTGAGATCGAGGCGGGCCGCCGCAACGCCACCCCCGAAGTGCTCCGCCTCATGGCCGAGGCGTTGAACTGCCCGATCGTCGTGCTCCAGCGCAAGCGGGAGCCGTGATGATCGCGCCGCTTCTGAACAAGCACCAGCTCGCCGAGATCCTCGGCAAACCGGTGACGTACGTGGAGGAGAACTGCGCCGCCCGACGCTGGCCCTTCACCCGGGCCGGCCGCGAATACCGGTTCACCGAGGAGCAGGCGCAGCGCATCATCGCCAGCCTCGCCGTGGAACCACAGAAGCCCGCGCCGGCTCACGCGCCCCGTAACGCCCGGGCTCGGAAGTCGACGAGTGCTGGTAGCTCAACGTCGACAGCTCTGGCCGTCCCGCAGGGCAACCCGTCTCGGAGCCGCCTCTACCGCCAGGCAGGTGCCGTATGAGCACCGTGACCGACCTGATCGTCTCCCTTGCTCTCCGCTGGGAGCACCTGGACCCGGACCACCCGTCCGAGCGGGCGCGCGAGGTCGTCGAGCGCGGCGGCCGCCGGGCCGAGCCGACGCCGGGCCGCTGACCCCGGAAACCAGCGAGGTCCCCACCGGGTGCACGGCGAGGACCTCGAAGACCCACCAACAGATCCCGATGAGAACGGAAGGAGTGGTGGATCAGTGACCACCACCGTACCGGAGCAGGGCGACACCGCCCAGGCGCCGGACCCCCGCGAGGGGTACATCAAGGGCCTGGAGGCCCTCGCCCAGCTGCTGCGCGAGCACCCCGAGCTGCCCTTGCCGTACGACGGCCGCGGCGAGACGCACACCGCGGCCATCTTCATCAAGGGCGAGGCGCCCCTGGAGCAGGTGCTGCGCTACATCCAGGCGATGGATGAGCCGCCGACCCTGCGAGTCGAGAGCGGAACCAACCACGACCTGCGCATCATCGGCCGGATCCGCGGCTTCCACGTCGAGCTCTACACCGCGGCGAGGAAGGTCTGCGAAAGGGCCGTGACGAGCCGGATCACCGGCCCGGACGACCGGGTGCTCCACGAGGTCGCCGAGTGGCGGATCCCCGCCGCGCTCCTGGACGCGGTCGGCCAGACCGAGGGCGAGGTGTCCCGTGGCTGAGCTCAACCCGCGCGAGATGCGCATCGCCGAGGAGACCGTGAGCGCGATCGACTTCATGTCGCGCATGATCGGCGCGATCGAGGACGGCAACTGGCGCTACGCCGCCGACAAGCTGGGCCAGCTCGACCGCACGTTGGAGACGCTGAGCAAGCAGCTTGCCCGGAAGGACTACCAGGCCGCCGGGCCCGGGGTCGCGGCGTACGTCGCGCGAGAGTCCCAGCACTACCGGATCGGTCGCGCGCTGTACGGTCGCCCGGCAGAGGACGCCAAGCGGCGCCGCGATCTCTTCGGCGAGATCGACTCGCTCATGCACGGCCAGGCCGAGGGGCGGGCTGCCCGTGACTGAGCAGCGGATCACGCTCGACGACCTGGCGGTGCAGCTCGACGCGATCGCGGTCTGGGCCCGCAGCCTGGCGATCGAGGCCGAGACGCCCCGCGTGCCGATCGAGCTTGGCGACAACGTCTGCGACCGGCTCGACGCGATCGGCAAGGAGCTGGCCGGCCTGGCCCGGGACGTCGCGAAGGCTGATCAGGTCATCAGCGAGTGGCATCCCCTCCGGCCCTTCCTCCACGCGAACGAGCCCTGGGGCGCGCGGGCGCACGGCTCGGACCGGGACAAGTGGGGCAAGCGCCTGTCCACCGTCCTGTCTCTGCGGCAGATCCTCTGGCTCGCCTCCGACGACCTGCCCTGGCGTGACGAGCAGCCCGGCATCCCGTACCTCGAAGGGCTGCAGGGTCTGCCCGGCCTGGAGGAGTGGGAGTCGCCCCGGGCAGCGCGCCGGCGGGAGGCCGAGCGGCAGGCCGCGATCCAGAAGCAGGCGCTGCAGGAGCACTGCGACAGCTGCAAGGCGGAGCCCGGGCGGCAGTGCGTCACGCGGAACGGCCGCGTCGCGGAGATGTTCCACCGGCCCCGCATCGTCGCGGCGACCGCGACGGTCGACGAGCAGAAGGAGGCGCTGTGACGATCGACAGCCGACTGTGGCACGGCGGCGTTCCCGGCCTCCAGCCGGGCGATCTGTTGCTGCCGCCCGGTCAGACCGGCATCACGACCAGCAGCCAGATACTGGCCGCGCTCGGATTCGACCCCCACGAGAACGGCGTCGAGCCCGACCGCATGCGCACCGACCGGGTGTACCTCACCCGAGACCGAGAGTTCGCCCGCGCCTACGCCGCGACCTGGACCGCCAAGGCGCGGCACGGCTTCCGCATCGGCTGCGGCGCGCTGTACGTCGCACGCCCGATCGGCGAGTCCTGGCCCGATCCGGACCTGCCCGGGTGCGTCGAGTGCGAGCGTGCCGAGGTGGTAGCGGTCTACGACGCCGCGGTGACCATGCCCTGGCCGAAGGCGGAGCGGCGCCTCCTCTCCTATGTCGGGAGCGCGCGGTGACGGCCCGGATCGACTACATCCTGGGCCTGGGCATCCTCGCTGGCCTTTACGACGCTCACCCCTCGCTGCCGACGGGCTGGCGCAGCCAAGAGATCGACCTGCACCAGTACGGGATCAACGCGATGCCGGCGGCTGAGCAGATCGGCCTGGCCCTGGCCGTCATCGAGCAGATGGACGCGCCCGAGATCACCTTCCAGTTCAACCGCACCGTCACCAGCGCCTGGTTGCACGTGTCCGGTCGGCTGGCCGGGCTCCCTGTGACGGTCCGGATGCTGGCCGACGACGTGTGCGAGCGGCGGCCGGAGGCGAAGCGGAAGCGTGACCGGTGGGAGTTGCCGCCGGAGATCGTCGCCGCCGTGAAGGCGCGCATCGAGCAGAGCGAGGGCGAGGTGGCCCGTGGCTGAACTCAACATCCCCGCCGGGCCGCTCGATGAGGAGCCTCTCCGCGCGATCCAACAAGCCGAGGGAGAGACGCTCGCCTCGTCCAACACCCAGGCGCTCACTGAGGCCCTGGCCGGAGTTGAGCTCGGCACCTGGGACGCTGAGCTGCTGTCCGCGCTGCGGACGTGGCCACGGTCCACGGTGGCGACGATCTGCTCCTGGCTGCACCGGGTGCGCACCGCGGCCGCGCCCGGCGACGACGCGATCATCCTGGACCCACCGGCGGAGCTGGGCCTGTCCTGGGCGGACGGCGGGGACCTCCTCGCCATCTGCGACGGGGCGATCGTCCTGTACCCGCGCGGCTGCGACACCTACGTCATGGACGGCCCTGAGGCGAGGGAGTGGGCCGCGCAGTTGGCCGGGATGGCCGAGGTGCTGCCGGGCGTCGTGGCAGATGGGCAGGTGCGCGATGCCTGACCTGCGTCTCATGGTCCACAGCCTCGACGCCGCGGCTCGGCACGAGGTCCGCTTCGACATCACCAGCGAACTCGTGCTGGAGACCAAGCCGGGCGTGTCCCGCCCGTTCCGGATGCTCGCCACCCGCCTGCGCCTGAGCTGGTCCTGGCACACCAGCGGCCGGCACGTCGGTGAGTGGCACCTGTTCTGGATGTTCCACGGCCACCGCTACCGCACGACCACCGGCGACTGGTCGCCCCACGAGAAGGGCTTCATGGGCGACCGGGAGATCGACCTCCCGGACTGGGTGCTGCCCCTGATCGAGGCCAACGCCCCGATGGCTCCGCCGGTGGTGATCGTCGATCCAATGGACGACGAGCCGGAGTGCCGGATCTGCGGCTGCACGGAAAACGAGGGATGCCCGGGCGGCTGCGTCTGGGTCCCCGACCCCGAGGGGAAGGGGGAGATCTGCTCGGCGCACTTCATCACCGCTGAGACGCTCGTCGACCAGCAGATCGTGCGCTGCGTCGAGTGGAACGACGGCGATCCGGTCCGGATCCTCCGCGTACAGCTGGTGGCCGGGCCGGACGGCGAGACCTTCGTGCGTTACCAGGACGTCGCCGCCCAGCACCCGGCGATCGGCGAGCTCGTCGACCGTCACCACCTCGTCATCCCGGCCGGGGGTGTCCGGTGACCGCTTCCGAGTCCACGTGTGCTGAGGCCGGAAAGGCCAAGGGGGATGAGCCGGCGACGTTCGCTGACCTCTCTCGTGGCCAGTACGCCCAGATCTGGGACAGCTCCCTGAAGACCTGGTCGCCCGTCGCGCTGCTGCTGGACAACCCGGTTGCATGCTGCTCGGACCGGATGAGTGTGTGGGTCCAGCCGACGGCGGAGGGCCGGCCGGTGAAGTGGCACCGCCGCGGCGGCTGCCGGGCGCGCGTCGTCCCTTCGCCGGGGGCGGCCGCGGCGGACCGGTCGCTGGCCGATTTGATCCGCGAGTCCGGCCTGCCCCTGCCCACGGACCTCAGCGGGCTGCCCGGCTTGACGTGGCACATCACACGGCCGCTCGCCACCGACCGGGGGGTCTACACGCTCGGTCAGCTCGCCGAGCTGTCCGACGACGAGATCCGGCAGATCTCGGGCATCGGCGAGCGCCGCCTGGCCAAGCTCAAGGACGCCGTGCGGGAGGCGACCGCAGGATGAAGCGTTCCCCGATGCCCCCTCGCCGCCACCCGATGTCGCGCGGCAAGCCGCCGGAGCGGCGGGCGCCGATCGGCGTGGGCGACCCGAACGGCAGCCGGAAGGGCGGGAAGGCGAAGGCCTCCCGCCCGGCCGGGCCGTCGGCGGCGGTCGTGGCCGCTGTACGGCGCCGCTCCGGCGGGCTGTGCGAGGTCGGCCTGGAGTGCGGCGGTACCGCGGCCGCGGTCGAGCGGGCGCACCGCACAGCCAAGGGGGCTGGGGGTCCGGGGAGCAAGGGTCGGGCGGCCTCCAACTCGCCGTCGAATCTGCTCGACGTCTGCCGGCGGGATCACGTCCGTCTCGATAGGACGAAGGTCACCGGCTCGTACGTCGACGGCTTCAAGATCCGTCACGGTGTCGCCCGGCCGCACGAGATCCCGGTCCTGCACAACAAGCACGGCTGGGTGCTGCTCGACGACCACGGCGGGTGGCGCTACGCCCCCGTCGCGGCCGTCACCGATGGCCTGCTGCCGGTCGTGCAGATGGCAGTCGAGGAGTACACGCGCGACGTCGCCGGCGAACTGGTGCGGGCGCTGCACCGGTACGGCCACCTCGACTGCGGCGGCTGGTCCTTCGACGTCGACGACTTCCTGTCGAACGTCAGCGGCGCGCTCCTGAACTGCGCGTGCGGTGCGGAGCCGTTCGTCGTGACGCTCCTGGAGGCGGAATGACCGTCCCTTCAGAAGAGATGCAGGAGCGCTCCCGCCTGGTCATGGAGGCGCTCGCCGCCGCCATCGGCCGCGATACGGCGGGCGTGGACGACGCCATGAACGCCCTCGCTGAGAAGGGGTGGAGCGCCCTGTACGGCGCGGTGCTGGCCTTCGGCACGGCTGTGCAGAAGGTGTGCCAGCTGGAGCCAGCCGACGGCCAGCTCATGGGCGTTCTGGTCGTCAACGCCGCCACCGGCGAACGGGGCTCGCTCGAAGACATCGGGCTGGGTCCGGAGCTGGAAGCCGCCATACGGATCTTCCTGGCGTGGGGCAACGGCGACACCGAGATGGCGACGGGCATCTTCTACGACGCCGTGAAGCGCGGCGCCGGCCACGACGTCATCTCGGCCGCCCTGGCCTGGGCAAGCCATCTCATCCGCGCAGAACTCCAGCGCAAGGAGGCGGAATGCCCCTGACTCCTCGGCAGCGTGAGGTCCTCGGCGCGATCGCCCAGCGCCTCACCAGCCGCCCGTACCCGCCGACGCGGGAGGAGATCTGCGCCCTGACCGGCCACTCCAGCACGGCCACGCTCGACCATCACCTCGCCCGGCTGGAGGCCGCCGGCTACCTCGCCCGCGACCCCCACGCCCCGCGGGGGCTGCGCCTGCTCGTCCCCGGTTTCCAGGTCGTCCCGGTCGTCCGCTGCGAGGTGCACGGCCAGGACATGCCCGCCGACCACACCTGCCCCAGCACGAAAGAAGACCACGATGGCTAAGGCCACCACCTCTCTCACCCTGACCACCCTGGCGGCGCTGTCCTTGACGTTCGCCGCCGCGTGCGCCGACGACGGCCCGGAGGTGAGCGCGGACTGCGTCGTGAAGCAGGCCGACGGCACCTACAAGCAGGTCGACGACGACCTCTGCGACGACGATGACCACCACCACGGCGGTGGTGGGTCGTTCATCTGGATCTACGGGGGCTCCCACAGCAGCAACGGCCGCATCACCGGCGGGACGTTCACCCGGCCGGCGAACGCGAACATCACGACCAGTTCCGGCAAGGTCATCTCCCGCGGTGGTTTCGGCGGCCGCGCCGGGGGCGGCTCCTGATGCGCCGCGTGACGGGCCAGGCCCGGCCGGGCTGGCAGCAGACGATCGAGGCCCAGGGCCTCGGGTTCCACCGCAACGTGCCCCAGGGTTCCGGCGGCCGGCCGTACTGGGACGAGTCCGTGCACTACTCCTTCACCCTGGCGGAGGTCGAAGACCTCGAGCTGGTGGTCGACGAGCTGCACGGCATGTGCCTGAAGGCGGTCGACCACGTCGTGAAGGCCACGAAGTTCGGCGCGTACGGCATCCCCGAGTGGCTGTGGAAGCCCATCACCCGCTCCTGGGAGCGGCGGGACCCGCACGTGTTCGGCCGGTTCGACCTGTGCTTCGACGGCGCCGGGCACGCCAAGCTGCTGGAGTACAACGCCGACACCCCCACCTCGCTGGTCGAGTCCGCCGTCGTGCAGTGGCACTGGAAGCAGGACGTCCACCCGGGCGCGGACCAGTGGAACAGCATCCACGAGGCGCTGATCGCCCGCTGGCGGCAGTTCCTTCCCGCCGCCGGGGTGCTGCACTTGGCGCACACCAACACCGACACCTCCGGCGAGGACGCCCTCAACGTCGCCTACATGGCCGATGTCGCCGCCCAGGCCGGGATCAAGCCCTGCCAGATGGCGATGGAAGACATCGGGTCCGATGGCCGCGCCTTCTACGACCTCGACGACCGCCCGATCGAGCACCTGTTCAAGCTCTACCCCTGGGAATGGATCGTCTCCGAGGAGTTCGGCCCCGCCGCGGTCGCCGCCCAGGTCAACCGCCCGTGGGTCGAGCCGCTGTGGAAGATGCTCCTGTCGAACAAGGCGCTGCTCGCCGTGCTGTGGGAGCTGTACCCGGACCACCCGAACCTGCTGCCCGCCTACCTCGACAGCCCGCGCGGCATGGTCTCGTACGTCGCCAAGCCACTGCTCGGCCGTGAAGGCGCCGGCATGCGGATCATCCAGCCGGGCCAGGTCATCGAGACTGCCGGCCCGTACGGCGCGGAGGGCTACCTGTTCCAGGAGTTCTGGCCGCTGCCGGACTTCGACGGCTGGCACCCGGTGCTCGGCGCCTGGGTCGTCGGCGACGTCGCGGCCGGGCTCGGCATCCGGGAGACCTCCGGCCTGATCACCGACGACTCCTCATCCTTCGTCCCCCACGTGATTGAGGGCTGAGCCGTGGAGATCCGCCTGGTCGGCACCGAGGAGCAGGTCGCGGACGCCGTGCGCCAGATCCAGGCCGTGTTCACGGTCGTGAAGCACTCCAAGCCTCGGCCCTCGAAGAAGAACCCGGAGCACGTGCGGGTCTACCTGATCACCCGCATCTGACCAGTGTTGTCCCGCTGCTCCTCGGGGTTGAGCAGCGGGACCCCGAACCACCTCTTATCCCCACTCCTGATCGGAGACCAGATGTCCAGCCCCACCAATCAGCGCGATCAGCTCGTCGTCCTGCCGCTGCGCCTGTCGTACGGCACCTCCGTCGTCGGCCTGTTCCGTAAGGCGGCCGACGCCGAACTGTCCCGCGCCGACACGGAGATCGCCACCCGCCGTACCGCGATCGCCAAGATCCAGGCCGAGATCGACGGCTGGGAGCGCTACGGCGCCGAGATCCGCCAGGCGGTCGCCGACATCGAGGCCAACGCCGTCCAGCGGCCGGTGTCCCAGCTCGGTGCGACCGCCAAGTGCGGGCCGTGCGGGGCCCAGCTGGTGCGGGGCATGAACGGGTGGGTGCACGCCGGGCGGGAGCTGGTCGACACCGGGCACCTGTGCTACTCGGCCCGGCCGGACTCGCCGGTGGCCACGCCGGAGGGGGAGCTGTCGCCGGACCCGGACCGCGCGCTGGCGCGGCCGAACGCGGCGTACGACGAGCAGGACGCCGCCGAGCGGGGGCGGTCATGAGCTTCTTCGCCCGTCACAACGGCCGGCACGTCCGGCGCGGCTCGTACACCGGCTGGGCGATCGCCGCACGGGCCTGCCGTGACGCCGCGGCGCACCCGGTGGTTAACCCGCACATCGCCCGCCCGGTCCTGGCCCGTCGCCCGTACGAGGCCCCCAGGAGCGCGGCATGAGCCGCCCCCGGAGCGCCCGCGGCGAGCTCATCCCCATCCCGGCGATCCAAGAGCAGCAGGCCGAGGCCGCCGCCGCCCGGCTTCGCGGCGGCCGTGAGGCCGGGCCGGAAAGCGCTCCGCTGACCGACTGGCCGTACGACGCGGACCGGGACGACCCGCTGACCGCGCTGCGCATCCCCGTCACCAGCGCGTATCCCCGCTGGCGCTACACCGTGGCGTTCGACCGAGAGTCCGAGGTCCGACCGACCGACATGGAGGCCGCCCAGCTCGCCTCGTTCATCGAGGAGCACCGGGAGCACTGGTTCAACGAGACCTACAAGGCGAAGCTGTCGGAGCGGCCGTTCGACACGGACACCGTCACCCGCGTCTTCCACAAGTGGGCCGACAACGACTGGTCGTACCGGGTCGCCACCTGGGAGCACGGCCCGTTCTGGGTCCCGGTGTTCCCTTGCCTGCGCGGCACCCACCTCGACGACAGGCCCAATTGGAAGGCGCCGATGACGCTCGTTGAGGTCATGGACCGCATCTTCACCTTCAGCGACGGCCCGATGAAGCGCTGGCTGGAGTGGAAGGCCGCCCACCCCGAGGTCTTCCCGCCCGTCGGGCAGCAGAGCGGGGGCGGTCGTGACTGAGCCCATGACCGACGAGCGCCTCACCCGGCCCGCGCTGGCACGCCACTCCTACGAGACCCCCACGACGACGAGGACCTGCTGATGACCAGCCCCCAGAACACGAGCCAGTTCGACCCCCTGCTGCTCCTCGCCGATGCCATGGGCGCCGGTGGGCCGTCCGCCTCGATCGAGCGCATGGAGGCCCAGGGCCAGCGTGAGCTGGTCAACTCCGAGGTCATCCCGACCGAAATCCAGGGCGGCGAGGACGAGCTGACCAAGCTGGGATTCCAGCTCGGCGAGCAGGTCAAGGACGACCCGCTCTTCCGGAGGACCGTCCTGCCGGAGGGCTGGAAACGGGAGCCCTCGGACCACTCGATGTGGTCGTACATTGTCGACGAGCTGGGCCGCCGCCGCGTCGCGATGTTCTACAAGGCCGCCTGGTACGACCGCCGGGCCGACCTGTCGATCACCACCGTGCACGGCTACGTCTCCGACTGCCTCGACCACGACACGGCCCCGATCCTGGACGACTCGTGGGCGACCAGGGAGGCCGTCCTCGCCGCACTTGACTCCATCCACAAGTACGAGCAGGAGCGTGTGGAGCAGTGGTCCGGCCACGCCGAGGACTACGCCCGAGAGTACGAGCGGGAGGCGCGGGAGAAGCTCGCCAAGATCGAAGCGCTGCGGGCCGAGCTGAGCGGCGGAGAGACGGCGGCGGTGGCTGGTGGCTGAGCTCGACCAGGCCCCGGCCGCGACTGGCCCGTCGCCGACGGAGCGCGCGGCCGCGGAGGTGCCGCAGTACGTGTCGGCCCTGTCGGCGTCGGCGATCGTCGCGCTGATGGGGCTCACGACCCTCGCGACCGACTCCGTCGTCGCCTTGCTCGCGATGACCCTGATCGCCGCCGTGGGGGGCTGGTGGGGCTTCGTCGTCGGCGGCCGACGGGCCAGCGCGCGGGTGGAGCGCCGGGTGCGCGCGGCCGACGCGGAGACGGCCCGGCTGCGGGAGGAGACCCGCCGCCAGGCGGCCGATCTGCTGCGGGTCGGCCTTGAGATCGAGGCCTTGGCAGATGAGTGCGACCGCAGGGCGCCGACGGTGCCAGCCTGGTGCGCGCAGCGGCTACGTGGCCTGTTGTCGATCCGGATGGAGAACGTCCGGTGACGGGATACCTGGAGTTGCTCGCCGCGGTGGCGGTGGTGTTCGCCGCCGCCGTGGTACTGATCGTGATCGTCTTCCACCTGTGGGGCCGGTGGGACGCCCGCCGCCGGCGGCGCCGTACGGCGGAGATCCGGGCCCGGTTTAACGCGATCGTGGCCGAGGACCTGCACGATGTCTTCGCCGACGAGGACCTGTGATGTACGGCTCACGGGTCTGGCTGTGGCTGTCCACGAAGCGGCAGCTGGTGAACGAGACGGACCGGCTGGAGAAGGCGCTGTGCAAGACCGACGCCGAGCTCGCGCGGACGCGGATCGCGCTGAAGCGGGAGCGGGAGGCGGCGCTGGCGCGTCGCCTCCCGGCGGACCTGGCGGCCGACGCCGACGCCGCGGTGGCGGGCCGGGAGGGCGGTCCGGTCGTCGACGACCTCCGTACGGCGGCCGCCGCGGTCCGGGCCGGCCTGCCCGGTATCCCGGCGGATGTGACTGCCCCGTGGGCGGACTGGCTGGACGACCACGCCGCCGAGCACCTGGCCCGCGAGTGCATGTGGGCCCCTGACATCTGCCCGGCTGCTCGTACGGCCCGAGCCCTGCGACGGGAGGTGAAGCCGAGTGACGGCGACCGTGCGTCGGGCGGATCCGGTTCCGTATCCGCCGGTTGAGATGGCGCGACCGGCCTGCCGGTCGATGGATCCGGAGATGTTCTTCCCGCTGTCGGGCATGTCTACGGCGGCGCCGCGCGCCGTGTGCGCGTCTTGCTCCGTGAGGGCCGAGTGCCTGGAATACGGCCTTGCCTACGACGTGCATGGCATCTGGGGCGGCACCAGCTACCCAGAGCGGAAGGCGATCCGCAAGGCGCGCGGGATCCAGGCCCTCCCGGTCTTCTTTCATGGCCCTGTCGGCAGTGAGCGGCCGAAGCCGCGGCCTCGCCGCCCGGAGGTCGCGTTCCCACCGCCGGCCAACCGGTACGACCCAGCGGACGCGGATCAGGTCGCCTCGTCGGTGCCTCCTGAGCAGCGGCCGTTGTCGGAGTACGACCCCCGGCAACTCCAGATTGTCCGGCTCGACCCGCCCGCCGCCGAGGACATCCCGCCCACGCCGTCGTCCGACCGTGCGCTCTCGCCGGCGATCCGCCGCACCAGCGCAGCGGCCACGCCGCCGCAGGAGCCCCCGGCGGCACGCTCGCCGCGACCGGTGACGAAGGTGGTCTCGCTGCCCGAGCCATCGACGGTGCCGCAGGACGTGGTTGTTTCCTCGGCCGTGGTCGAGGTCATCCCGCCCGCGCCGGCGGCGTCGGCCACCGTTCGAAAGCGTTCGAAACCGTCCGCAGGCGTCCGGCAGCGTTCGGAATCATCCGGCCACGTCCGGAACGAGCCGGAGCTATCCGAGGAGGCCGCTCCCGCCCGCCCAGCCGAGCCCGCTGCCAACGAGGTGGTCGACGAGACCGCCGCAGCTGACGAGACGCTCGTGGCGGAGGAGCCGATGAAGCGCTGCCCCCGCTGCCGTGACCCCAAGCCGCACGCCGAGTTCTACCCGTCCGCCGATACCGCGGATGGCCTGTCGATCTGGTGCCGGGCCTGCTTCCGGGCGGTCCGCTCGTGACCGCCGACGAACTCCTCGAGAAGGACTTCCTGATGTCCCGGTGGAACGGCCCCGCGCGCCGCGGCGCGGCGAAGGAGCTGCGTGAGCGGAAGCGCGAGGAGGCGATCGCGCGGAACCTGCGGACGGTGTTTGAGCGGACCGCACGCTTCCGTCGACAGCTCGCCGCCCTCGAGGACCCGAGGACGAGCCGATGAGCGACGCTAAGACCGAGCCGCTCAACCTCCAGGTGAAGGCCGCGCGCCTGGCTGCCGGGTTCACGCAGCGCCGGGCCGCCGATGAGTTCGGCTGCTCGCAGGCGTTCATCCACCAGCTGGAGGACGGCACCGCCCGAATCCTCCCGCGCCGCCTCGGTGATCTCGTGGCCATCTACGGCATGCGCTTGGTGCCGGTGGACGCGGCGGCGGCCGACGAGCTGGCCAGCACGCTGATCGCCCTGCGCGCGCAGTGGGAGGCCCGCCGACGGGCGTACGAGGCCCGAGTGGATTCGGCTGACCTACCCGCAGCTCGTGACAGGGCCATCGAGAGCGCGCTGAGCCAGGTCGTTCAGGAGTTGGACCGGGTGCTCGACGCCCTGGGGGCGGCCCGTGGGTAAGCGTCCGCTCCTGCGCATCGACGTGGCGGCCCGCGAGGCGTGGTACGGCGGAGAGCTGGTCAGGCTCAGCTACACGGGGTTTTCCGTCCTGGCCTACCTTGCGTCGCCGCCTGGGGTGGTCCGTAGCAAGGCTGACATCTACCGCGCCGCCTGGCAGACCGATTGGACCCCGGCGGCGGGCGAGACGGTCCAGGAGCACATCCGGGTGATCAGGCGGGCGCTGGACGACCGGCAGCGGGCGATCATCCGGACGGTGTACGGCGCCGGGTACCGGCTGGAGCCAGCAGCGCTCGAGGAGCCGCCGGAGTCGCCCGCTGTACGGAGCATGGTCGAGCTGCTTCACGCCACGGCCGCCAGTCTGCAGGGGCATATCGAGGCTCGGGCCCGGGAGATCGCCGCCCCGCTCATCGAGGAGGCCCGCCGCGCGGCGGACGAGCGGGCGGCGGCCGCGGAGCGCGCGCTCGCCAACGAACGGCAGCGGCGGGAGGACCTGGCGGCCGAGTTCCGCCGGCAGGTCGCCGCGCTGGAGCGGCAGGTCCGCCAGCGGAGGGGGGCCGCCGATGCCTGACCAGTTCGCCGCGATGCGTGAAGGCCTGCGCCTGGCCCTCCAGGCTGCGGTTCCTCTGGAGGTCATGGCGCTGGCCGGCGCCACGGACGAGCAGCGCCGCACAGCCGCCGCCGGGGCGTCCCGGACGATCGGCGAGCACGGCGACCAGTTGATGTTCGGTGGGCGGCGCGCGGCCGACGCGTTCGCGGCCGTCGCCCGCGGCCTGGCCGTCCTCGCCTACCAACCCGGCGGCGTCACCTTCCACGGCCTGCACTTCTGCACCGACCACGCCGCTTGCGAGACGGCCGCCCAGGCCGTACGGCAGGGCGCCCGTGCCTGAGCGGACCGCGAAGACCAGCCCGGCCGACGCGAGCGGCCGGGCCTGCATGCAGTGGCGCGGCTCGGAGGCGCGCCACTGCGGGGCGACGGAGGGCGTCCGCCTGTACGTCGTCGGCTTCCGCTGCCCCACGTGTACTCCTGCCGCCCTGGCCGGCCGCGCCGAGCCCCCTGGGGGACCGGCGTACCGCGGCCCGGCGGCGCCTGACACCCCACCTGATGAAGGAGAGCCCTGTGAGTGATCCGAGGATCGAGCAGCGAAACACGAAGGCCCGGCGGGGCAAGGACCCCCGCCCGAAGCGTGCACGGCGGGAGCCGGCCCGCGCCGTGTACTCCCTGGACGGCACCCGTGTGCTGGCCGTGGTGCACGGCTACGACGTGACGCCGGAGGACCTGGACCAGGCGCTGGCGTGCCTGCTGTCGGCGCCGAACCGCAGCGGGGAGATGGAGGCGCTGCGTGGCCAGCACTGAGGCCGTCAACGTCCGGCCGAGTGGGAGCACCCGGGACCTGGAGGAGGCCGTCGCCGAGGCGGTCGCCTCACACCGCGATTGCGTACGGCAGGAGTTCGCCCGCGAACTGGCCGCGACGTTCACCGCGATGCGGCCGCGGTCCGTCGACAGCCCGGGGGAGCGGGTCATGGACGAGACCCTCCAGATGGTCTCCCGCACGATTCTGCGCCTCGCAGGCCTCCCGGAGGTGCCGTGATGGGCGACAAGAGCACGAGCGAGAAGGCACAGGTCACGTGGAATCCAGCGGAACGGCTCGGCATGCCGTTCCACCGGCGAGAGCCGCGCAGGATCATCGTCAGCCATCCCGGTGACCTATTCCACGAGTCCGTGTCCGACGGGTTCATCGCCCAGGTCTGGAACGTCATGGGCCAGTGCCCTCACCACATCTTCCAGATCGCGACGCAGCACCCGGAGCGGATGCGCTCGTGGGTGAAGCGGTGGGCCGATACCGCCGCCGACCACAGCGTCCCGATGGTCGGCGGCCTGCCGCCGATGCCGCGCGGACCGCAGGCGATGCGCGCCACCTACAGCTCCGGCCGGGCGCAGCTGTTCGCCGCGATGCTCGACCAGATGGGCGAGCCGCCCGAGGGATGCGCGTTCCCGACCTACGACTGGATGGAAGGCCAACGCTGGTGGCCCGGCGTCCTGCCGAACGTGTGGTTGGGCGCGTCCGTCCAGGACCAGCGATCGGCGGACACGCGCATCCCCGTCCTGCTGGACACCCCGGCCGCTATCCGCTGGATCAGTGCCGAGCCGCTCCTCGGCCCGCTTCGCCTGAGCGCAGCATGGATCGACATTCCCGCCGGCTTCCGCCCGGTCACGACAGCGGACATCCTCGGCATCGGCCTACCGAACCGGCTCGACTGGGTCGTCGCCGGCGGCCAGACGGGCCCAGACGCCCGGCCCATGCACCCCGATTGGGCGCGGTCCCTGCGCGACCAGTGCCAGGCCGCCGGGGTCGCTTTCCGCTTCGAGCAGTGGGGCGAGTGGGAGCCCATCGGCCCCCTGTACGGCGACGACGAGGAAACCGACGACGCCCACATGGAGGCCGTGGCCATCGAGGTCCACGAGAACCGCCGTGTGATCCAGCTGGAGAGCAGCGGCTACATCGCCGAGGGCCATCAGCCCACCGACGCCCGCACCTGGCTGATGGCCCAGGTCGGGGCGAGACGGGCGGGCCGGCTGCTGGACGGCCACCTCTGGGACCAGTACCCGGCGGGGGTGAGCTGACCGTGGACGCCCTGTTCGATATCGAGGCACCGCCGCCGGCTGAGCCGGAGCCGAAGGAGTCGCCGGACGCGCGCCGCACGCGGCGGCAGGGCGAGCTTCTGGCGCGCGGCTCCCATCCGCTTGGCCTGTCGCTGGGGTGGCCGCTGCGCCTGCACAAGGAGGCCGCCCCGGCAGATGACCGGCAGGCGGGCGGCCGCCGGTACGGCAACTGCCGCTTCCGCCAGGTCCTGGCCGCCCGCGTGCGGGGCTTCCCCAAGTGCGTGCACCCGGGCAGCCAGTCGGCCGAGTCGTACGAGACGCTCGGCCCGCTGCGGGTTACGCACGGCGCCGCCTCGGACGTGCGTGCCTGGTGGCCCGGGTGCGTCGACCACGAGTTCGGCGACCCGAAGGTGCCGGGCGGGATGCGCTGGGTTCCCGATCCCCGGGAGGCCCGCTGATGAAGCTGCACCGCCTGGTGGACGCCCTGATCGCGCGGCGTCGCGCGCTGGATCTGTCCCAGGCCGAGGCGGCCCGCCTGGCGGGCATCAACGCGGGCACGGTCTCCCAGTGGGAGGGCGGACTGAAGGAGCCGCGGCTGTCGGTCCTGTGCACGCACGCGGGCGGCATGGCGTTGTTGCCCGCGGTGGTGAATCCCCGAACGCGGCAGACCCTGGCGAGCGGCTACCACCAGCTGGTGCCCGCCGTCGTGGCGTTTCGGGAGCAGGAGGGCGTCGCGGCGGCGGAGATCGGGCGTCGCATGGGGGTATCGACCAGCGCGGTCCGGCTCATCGAGGGCGGCCGGCCGATGCGGCTGTTGTCGGGCGACCGGTACGTCACGGTGGCTGGGCTGCTGCTGACGTGGGTGTACGACCGGCCGCGCTGCTGCCGGTGTGACCCGTTCTGGTGCCGCACGGACGAGTCGGGGGAGCACTGCGCGGAGCGGTCGTGCGGGCGGTGTCTGCATGGGTGCCCGGCCCCGGACGGGGTCACGTGCTGCGAGGCCGCCGTCCCTGCGCGGGTGGGCTCATGAGGATGGGACGGCCTCAGGCGCCGGCGGACTCAGGGCGTTCGCTGCGGTTCGTCGCGCGCGCCGGCTTCAGCCCGTCGGCGATGTCGGCCGCTTCCTGGAGCCGGCGTACGTGCTCGCGCTTCCAGCCGAAGTGGTCGGCGATCTCGGCCTGCGCGGTTCCGCGTTCGCGTGTTCTGCGGATCTCGCGGCCGAACTCCAGGCGCGCGGCGGTGATGAGCTCTGCGGCCTGGTCCTCGGCGCGCTTCAGCGCCGCGTACGCGGCGTCGAGGGGAGCCATCGGATCGGTCACCTCCACATCATGGCACCTCTGGCGAGGCCACTTTAGCAGGTGGCGGCCTACCGGGTGGAAGGCATCCAAACTTGTATGCCTCCTAGATTGGAGGCATAGGATGCCCGACGAGGCCAGCGAGAGAGGAGGAAACGGTCATGGCCCGCGTATTTGGCATGCCCGGACGAAGTCCGGCCCCGCCGCAGACAGAGTGACCCCCCTTCAAGCGGATCGGATTGGACGAGAGTGACCGACGACGACCAGGCGCCTCGCGGCTTGGCGATCGACGACGCCGAGATGCCCGAGTGGGCGCGGCGCTACTTCACCCCGGAGCAGCAGAGGCTCTCCCGGGGCCTGCAGTGGATCCTGCTGATCTACAAGAGCAAGCGGCTGGAGGCTTCCCGTATCAGCGTGGCCCAGCGCCTTCACGTCCACATGGAGGGCCGGGAGCGCAAGGCGTGGAACCCCTCCCAGGCGAGCCTGGCCGAGGACCTGGACCTGTCCCTGACGACCGTCGGGGTGTCGCTGGACGAGCTGGAGCAGCAGGGCTGGGTGCTGGTCCGCGAGCGGAAGCGGACCAAGTCCTGGTACCGCCTGGCGTGGCCCGTCACCGACGTGCTGGCACCCGAGGGGGAGCCGGAGGCGACCTGCGGCCAGCCGACGAAGAAGGGCGGCACCTGCACGCGCAAGGCGGGCCGGGGGACGACGACGCCCGGCGTCGGCCCATGCGTGCTGCACGGCGGTGAGCCCCGCAACGGCCCGGGGGAGCCGACCGGCACCGCCGGAGACGAGGACCCGGCCGCCCCTGTTGACCCCCAACCGTTGGAGCAGAACACCCCTCCAGAACACAGTTCGACTCCAACCGCTGAGGAGTTGACCTCCAACCGCTGGAGCGTTGACCTCCAACCGCTGGAGCATTCACCCCCAACCGTTGGGGACGACTACGTTCCCTGCGTTCCTGGTGCGTTAGGAGACGAAAAATCTTCTCTTCTCGCCGTAGGCGAGCTAACGGTCCGTACCGCGCGTGAGGACAGCGAGGCGCCTTCGGCGAAGAAAGAAGATCTTCACTCCGACGCGGGCTGGGTGCTCACACAGCTGCCCGCCGAGTACCGCAACGGCAAGCCATGGCTCAACCGGGCGCTCCTCGTGCACGCCAGCGACGCCCTCGCCAACGGCTACGGCCGTCTCGCCATCGTCGCCTACTGCCGCACCTTCGCCGCCGACCCGCGGTACCGCGACTTCCAGCACCTGTCGCACTTCGACGACGTGATCCGCAAGCTCGCCGCCGACGTCGCCGAGGGCGCGGCCTGCCGCGGCTGCGGGCGTGACCCCGGCATCAACCACCCGTTCTGCGAGGCGGATCTCCCGCTCGCCGCAGCCATGGAGGCCTGATGGACCTATCGGCCGACCTCCGCACCGCCCAGGCCGCGTTCGCGGCCGCCGACCGGGCCCTCGTCGAGGCCCGCGCCACCCTCGACGGCGCCACCAAGGCGTACGACCAGGCTCGGCGTCACGCCCCCCGCGGCCGCGACCTCGAGCGCGCCCGCCAGGCGTGGGGCCTGGCCACCATGGAGTGGGCCCGCGCCCTGATCGCCCGCGAGACGGCCAAGGACGACCTCGCCGCCGAACGCCGCGACGTCGACACCGACGCCGCGGCCGCGCTGGCCCTGCCCTCCCGGGGCCCACGATGACCACGCCCCCGGACACCATCCCCATCTGGGAGGACCCCGCCCCCAGCCCGGCCGACCCGCCCGCGCGCCGCCGCTGGGTAGCCCGCTGCGACGACTGCAAGCGCCGCATCTGGTCTCCCAACAGCGTCCGCCGCCGGTTCGGCCGGCTCCTCGGCGGCCGGTGCTACCGCAAGCACGCCGCGGCGGCTCGACGCCTCCACATCTCGTCCCACGTCCCCGTCCGGCCGCCGGGCGACATCCCCGGCCAGGTGGACCTGCTGGAACTCGTCCGCTGGAGGCAGGCATGAGCGCGCACCGGCCCCGCTGGGCGGCCCTCGCCCAGCTCGGCGACGTCACGGTCGAGCAGTGCGCCCACGTCCGCGTCGCGCCCACCGGCACGGACGAGGCGGACCCGCACGACGTGGCCCGGGCCGTCTTCATCGTCGGCCTGGCCCGAGCCTGGCCGGAACTGGCCCGCACCCCCGACCGTGTTGAGGCCCTCGCCGACGTCGCGCTCGACGCCGTCGCCGCGTCCCTGCCGGGAGGCCCTCGGTGATTCCCGCCCCGTCGGAGCTGCGCCCGTGCCGGGCCTGCCACAAGCCGATCCTGTGGACCACCACCGTGGCCGGCCGGCGCCTGGCCGTCGACCCCGTCCCGGACGAGACGGGCAACCAGGCCTGCCACAAGGACCACGCCGGCGTGTGGAGGTCTCGATCCCTCACTGGGGCCGAGGCCCACGCGCCGAAGGGCTGGGAGGACCGGTTCGTGCCCCACGTGGCGACCTGCCCCAAGCGCCGCCCGGTGCAGACCGCGCTGCCCGCTATGCCGCCGGCCCGGGCCGCGCTGCCGCCCAACGTCGGCCGCTTCGACCCGGCCCGCCGCCGCACCACTCCGACCCCGAGATCCACCAGGAGACGATCGTGACCGACCTGCCCCGCTACACCACCTGGGACGCCGTCCCCGGCGGGCTCTACACAAAGACCCAGCTCGGTCGGCTCGACCCGCCGCGCAAACTCGCGAAGGGCGCCCAGCCCACGGCGCGGGTGCTGTACCACGGCAACAAGTACGCCGCACTGTACGGACTGGACGCCACCGTCGTGAAGGAGCCGCCGACCGAGGCGCAGCTCGCCAGTGTCCGCCGTGCGACGGCCGCCCGGCACATCTGCAAGCGGTGCGACGCCCGCACCCACCCCGTGGTCACCCCGGACAACCCGCCCCCGTCCGGCGTGGACCCGTACGACGGGCGGCTGTGCGCCCGCTGCCACGACGTCGTGCGTATCCACCAGCAGCACGGTGACTACCAGCGCAGGGCCAAGAACCTCATGGACGAACTGGCCGAGCGCGGCGCGATCGTCGTCCAGGCCGACGATCGCGCCGCGCCGCGCCGGCTCGCGCTGGTCGAGTTCTTCACCGACTCGGCATCGCTCCACCTCGGCGGCGGCCGGGTCCTCGCAGATTTTGACCTGGCCCCGCCCGGGGTCGAGCCCGAGGCGCGTGAGATCACCTACCTGGAGGCGATCGGCCGCCTCGACAGGATGTTCCGCAGCCGGGAAGACGTGCCGGTGTTCGTCGGCTGGGAGCAGAACGCGCTGTGGCCGCTGGTCATGCTGGCCAACCACGACATGGACCGGGCCGCGCAGAAAGCCCGTCATGAGGCCGACAACGAAGCGGGCCGGAGGGGGCACGAGCGCTGGTCACCGTACACGGCGGCCGAGCCGTACACGTGGATGCAGCAGCAGTGGAACCCCGTGCAGGAGGCGACCGGACCGGATGGAACCCCGCAGACGGTCCAGACTTGTCGGCTGCTGTCTGCCGACGTCCGGATCTACTGGGCGCACTACCACGCTGAGCCGTCCAGCACGGACGACGACCCCCGCTACTTCCACCCCCGGCGCCCGGAGACCATGCCCCGCGCGACCGGCGACGTGGTCGTGGACGCGCACCTGCTGATGGAGATCCTGGCCGCCGTCGCGGACGGCACCGAGCCGGTGTCCCCGCGCGCGCCGTGGAAGGTCTTCCCGCCCCAGCCCGGCTATGTCGACGGGAGCGGACGATGAGCGACGTCCGCCCCCCGATTCCCGTCCGGTTGATCGACCGGCCCACCACTGGCGGCCTGGTCGCCCCCTGGCTGAACGTCGCCCTCGCCGACGGCGGCACCGACTTCCGGCAGGCCGACGGCACCCGCTGGCGCCGCGCCTGGACCGAGGGCCTGTGCCAGGTCTGCGGGAAGCCGCTGGACCCCCTGATGGTGTTCCTCGGCGGCCCCGACCAGATGACCGAAGGCGGGTACTTCGACGAGCCGCCCCTGCACCCCGAGTGCGCCCACTACGTCACCCGCGCGTGCCCGATGGTCGCCGGCCGCATGAGCCACTTCCGGAAGGGCCCGTCGGTCACCGAGGGCAAACGCGGGAAGGCGTGCACCACCCCCGGCTGCGGCTGCGGCGGCTATGTCCCCTCCGAGGCGGTCCTCCTGCCCGACGGCGGCGCCGCCAGCATCGCCGCGACGGACCGCACCGGCAACGAGGGCAGGCCCGCCCACCCCTGGTTCGCCGTGTACGCCCGGACCTACCAGCTCGCCGCCACCCCCGAGGGGCAGCTGCTCGGCGGCGTCCCGCGCGACATCCTGCGGACCCGGCAGGTGAGCCGGTGATCTCCAGCGTCTGGACCTACCTCGCCAGCTTCTGGAAGGCCAACGCCGGGACCGCGTTGGCGGCCGCCGACCGAGTCCTGCGTGACCATCAGGAGCAGCACGACCCCGTGGTCGACGCGGCCCGCGAGGTCTTCGCTGGCTCGGCCACGATCGTCCCCGCCCCCGCCGTACGCCCCGCGGCCACCCCGCCAGCGGCCGGGTGGAGGGGACCCCGACCATCTGCCGAGCCCGAGGACGCCGCACAGATCAGCGCACCACCGGCGGCCGCAGCCGTACGCCGGTCGTGCCGTGCCGACGGCCTCGGCGAGGGCCGCGTGCTCGAGCTCCTGGTCGAGAAGAGCGAGGAACTCGGCTCACCCCTCGCAGCCGCCCAATACCTGTTCCACCCGAGAGAGGACGCATGACCGAACAGCCGAACCCCAAGCCGCCGCTTCCCCAGCGATTCGGCGAGCCGTTCCCTCGCATCACCGTCGACGAGAGCGACGGATCCCCGTTCGACCGCATCCTGCGCATCGGTGTCTTCGCCGCCGACTCCTGGGCCCTCGGCCCCGACGGGCCCATCCGCAACCCGCACCAGACCAAGGCCGACATCTGCCGGGGCCAGGTGCGAGAGGCGCTGCTGCACCTGCTGGAGCTCGGCCTGGTGGACATCGACGTCGACCGGCTCAACGACGGCAACTCCTACCCGGCCTTCCGCGGGAAGGTCTTCGGTGGCTGAGCCGACTTTCGTCTACGACGTCCACGACCCGACCACGCGCGGCCTCGAAAGCACCGCCGCCTGGCGATCGTTCCTCGCCTGGATGCGCGGACAGCGCATGAACCCGAACCAGACCCGCCGGATCGAGCTGTACGACCTCGACGGCACCTGGTTCGCCCGCACGGTCGAGTACACCCAGGCCCGGCAGGGCGGGCGGCTACTCGACCCCGCGACCCGAGACTGGGTGACTCACACCAGCACATACGTCATCGCGGGCCCGCCGCCGTCCGAGATTCCCGTGGGCGGTGCCCGTGGCTGACCAGACCAAGACCGTGCACCGCCACGAGGTGCCCGTCGACGACCAACCCCACACGATCAAGCTGACCAGCAACCCGCATGCCGTCGCCGCCCGGCGCGTCGGGCTCGGGCACGTCGTGGAGTTCTGGGCCGAGCATCACGGCGACGAATGGGCCATCCCGCGCACCTTCCAGGTGTTCGCCACCGGCCAGCCCATCCCCGACACGGCGAAATGGTGGGGAACCACCGGACGCGCGGCCGGCCTCGTGTGGCACCTGTACGAGCTGCGAGGAGACCGATGACTGACCAGATCGAGCTCGCGGTGCGCGCGGTCCTGTCCCACCCGTGGGGGTCCGGCCCGTGGACCGCGCATGCCGTCCACCAGCGGTACGACTCGGAGTGCGCGGTGTGCCGAGGCGACGTCGCCGCGATCCTCGCGGTCGCCGCCCCGGTCATCACCGAGCACGCTCTCCACACAGCCACGCTCCAGCAGCACGAGGAGATGGTTGGCCGCGTCGCCGCCGAGGCCATCGAGCGGGAGCGGCCGAAGTTGGTCGCCATGATGGAACAGGTCGCCGACCAGGCGATGGCGAAGAAAACCGACGCCATCCGCACCGCCGAACGCGCCGCCATCATCAACGGGATCCGCTCGTACTTCGTCGCCGTCGACGGCCCGCTGTACGAGGACGTACGGACCCTCTGCGGCCGTATCGAACGCGGCGAGTACTCGCCCACCACCCATCAGGCGGCTGGAGACGCCCGTGGCTGAGATTCCCACCAAGGCGACCCTGCTGGCCGCGCAGGCCTACTGCGTCCACGGCGACCGCACCGACGAGACGTGGGCGCCCTGCCCGGGCTGCTACCGGACGGTTGAGCTGCTGATCAGCCTGGCCGGGCCGATCCTGTGCAACGCCGTCGCCAAGGCGATCCTCGCCGAGGAGAAGGCAGGCCCCTCGGCCATCCCCTCCGGATCCCAGGTGACCTACTGGGGCGGCCTGCGCCGCGGCGCGGCGATCGCCCGCCGCGCCTTCGCCGACACGGTCACCCCCGAGGCCGTACAGCAGCTGACCGGCGAGATCCACGAGTACCTGGAGGCCGAGCATGGCGCATGACCGGAAGGCACGCGCGGTGGTCTTCAACGCGATCCAGCCGGCCCTCGCGAGGACCGGCGACTGGGTGCGGCTGAGGGCCCGACGGAACGTGGCCGAGGCCGTCCTGGCGGCGCTCGCCAAGCACGGCCTGGCCGTCGTGCCAGCTGCGGACGTGGTCGACCGGGACGAGCCGGAGAGCACCCTCGGCCAGCGGTACGCCGACACCATCCGCTCCGTCCCGATCCAGCTCACGCCCAGCCCAGCCACGACAGCGATGCTCCAGGCGTACGCCCCGTTCCACCTGTCCGAGGAGGAGACGGCTCCGCTCGTCGACGCTGTGTTCGCCGTGCGAGACGACGAACTGGCCGAGGCGCGGCGGCAGTGGCAGGACCTCCGCGAGCGCCTCGCCGAGGAGACCTGGAAACGCGAGCAGGCCGAGGCTGCTATCGCCCGTGTCCGGGCCGCCGGCGCCAAGCCGGTGATGTGCGGCCCCAACGCCATCCCTGCGGTGCCCGTTACCGCCGTCGCAGCCGCCTTGGCCACCACTCTGGAGAAGCAGCCCGATGCCTGAACCCACCACTCCCGTGGACCTGGCCGCTGCCCGGCAGCGCATCACCCGCGCGCACACCGAGCTCGGCGACGTGTGCGCGCAGGGGCCGAGCCGCCGCTTCCGCATGCACATCCCCGCCGACCCTGCACGGGACACCGATCTGATCATCTCGGCTGCGCTCAATGACGCAGACCTTCTGGTCGGCGAGGTGGAGCGTCTGCGCGTCACGGTCGCTCGTGTACGCGCGCTCCGGGACTACCTGGCCACCGCCACCGGGACTACGGAGACCGGGGATCTCCTGCGCAAGGTCGCGCGCAACCTCAGCGACATCGTGGACGGAAAGAGCGCCGTCTCCCAGGACGAGACTCCGGCCGCGGCCGAGCAGACCCGGAACGACATGATCGTGGTTGCCGCCAAGGCGCTGTGGGAGCGCGAGTTCAGCACGTACGAGGAGTGCTCCCACACCTGGAGCGAGATGCCCCGCATCGCCGCCGTCGCACTGGACGCGGCCGGCCAGCTGATCGAGGTCGACGGCGGCGCCTCGTGGGTCAGACCACACACCGACGGCGAGGAACTACCGGAGAACGCCTGCGCCCGGATCGACCACGAGGTGACAGGCGCCTACCACGAGCCGGGAGGCGACCGTGGCTGAGATAGCCGACGACATCTTCAGCGACGCAGCGCATGCCGCGGTCGAGCTGATCGGCCGGTCCGGCGCCCGCAAGCTGGAAATCGGCTTCCTGCACGAGAACGTGCCGATGGAGGAGGCCGGCTGGTACGCGCACGCGCAGTACCGCGGAGCCCGGATCACGGCGGAGGACCACACCAGCCCGGCCGCCGCGCTGGAGGCGCTCGCCCGCCGCATCCTGACCGGCGGCCGCTGCACGCACTGCGGCGGCCTGGTCGCCCTGACCGACCGCGGCGCACTCGCGTACGCGACGAGCACCTTGGCAGACGGCACTCCGTGGAACGTCGAGCAGGCACGTGAGGCGGGGCAGTGCCGGTGGCGCCGCGCTGGCCGCACCTGGAAGAGGGGATGCGAATGACCTGGGTACGCCGCGCGGATCCCGGCGAGCACGCGTGCCGGCCGCCCACGGCTGCCACCTGGGGCGACCCATTAGGCCGGTACGGGGATCTGTGGCGGTGCCCGTGCGGGACGCTCTGGCGGATCGGCGACGCGTGCGACTTCTGCGACCGCTTCGGATGGGGACCGCATCAGGGCGGTCACGCCGTCGGCGAGACCTGGCGGCCCGCGACGCTGTGGCAGCGGATCAGGCACTACCGGAAGGGGCGGCCGTGACTACACCGCATCCGACGATCGCGGGGATCCTCGCCGCCTGGGAGCGCCTGGAGCGCCATACGGTGCACGTCTTCTGCCACCCCGACGACGCCGCCCAGCTCATGGCGGCGTGCGGGCCGCTGGCCTGGCCATACAAGGTCACGCCGAGCATGTTCGTGCCCGCCGGTCAGCTCTACATCTACGACCCGAAAGGACGGACGCAATCGTGACCCCGGCCGAGGAAGTCGCCACCCTTGTCGACGAGCTGCGGCCGCTCATCGAGCAGCTGCAGGAGCTGCTCCCCGAGCCGGTCGAGGACGCCACCAAGGGCAGCAGCCAGTCGCATAAAGTGACCGGCTCCCCGGCGCCCTGGCACGCCGAGGCGGGCCCGCTGCTCCTCACGATCCACGCCGGCGTACGCGACCTCGAAGCCGACCTGCGCTACCACGTGGCCGGCCACACCCGCCTGCGCGTTCAGTACGAGACTGTGGGGCAGCGTGCTGGCCGCCAGGTGCGCCGCGTCCTGAAGGGAGAGGCCCCGCGGGGCGGCAGCGACGCGAACACCGCGGCCGCCCTGGACGCGATCGCCCGCCTCGTGCACGGCGTCCCCGACGACATCGCGCGCCGGGCCCGCGGCCAGCTCGACTCCTGGGTGCGGCAGGCGCGGGAGGTCCGCGACATCGGCGAGGCCGAGAAGTGGATCCCGATCCACGTCCCGAAGGGGGCCCTGCCACCGGCCTGCCCGTACTGCAAGACGTTCAGCCTACGGATCGCCCAGGAGTCAGGCCGCGTGCGCTGCTTCAACGCCCGCTGCACCGACGAGAAGGGCGATCGCCCGCGCGGCCGAATCGACAAGAACCGGCTCGACGGCTCGGCCATGCTGGTCTGGGCCGACGGCCGCACCATCTACTACGGAGAGTCAGCATGACCGCTCTGCCGCCGTACTCCGGCGAGGACGTGACCTGCCCGAAGTGCGGCAACGAGGGGGCCAGCACGCGGTTCCTGCCGTACGGAACCTGCGCCCACGGCACTGAGACGCTCGTCACCGGGTGGGAGCCGAACGAGCGCCTGCACCGCGAGTGCACCCGCTGCGGCCACGCCTGGGACGAGCAAACCCGGGAGCAGATGTGCAAGGAGGATCCCGGCCACCTTCCCGCGAGCTGCCGGCACTGCCTGGCCAGAGAGGGGAGGCCGTGACCGAGCATCCGTTGATCGCGTTCCTGCGCGCCCACCTTAACGAGCGGGAGCAGTGGGCGCGCGCCGCCGTGTCCTACAGCCCGAAGTGGCACACCGAGGTCGCACGGGAGGACCCCTACGACGAAAGCCGCGCGTGCGTGCGCGGCGGCCTAGGCGAGATCATCACCAACGGCATCCCGCCAGGTACGCCGACCACATCGAAGACAACGACCCGGCGTACGTGCTCGCGGACGTGGACTCGAAGCGGCGCATCCTCGTCCGCTGCGAGGAAGAGATGCTGTCCGGCATCCCGCGCCTGGTCCACTTCGCCCAGCAGACGCTCCGGGAGCTGGCCCTGCCGTACGCCGACCGCGACGACTACCCGAAGGACCTGACGTGACCGAGCGCGGCGAATTCGAGTTCGAGGACGTCAACGGCAACCGCGTCACTATCGAGCCGGTCACCTCGGCCGTGGCCCTCTTAAGGGTGTATGACTATGACGCCCAGCCGCCTCAGACCGCGACCGTGCTCATCGGACCGGAGGATGCGCAACGGCTCGCGGACGCCGTACGGCTCGCATGCTCCCCGCCGGAGTACCCGAAGGACCAGCCGTGAAGCGGTCGGACATCCCAGACGGGCACGTGCTGGAGCTGGCGGCAGCGTGGCTGCGTGCGCCGTTCGAGGCGCCACCGGTCTGGGATGCCCTCGTGGCTGAAGGTATCCCGTCGAAGCTGGCGCTGGCGAAGATCAACCACTTGTCCGACCGGGGTCTACTCGACTGGGGCGTGTCGCCGCGGTGCGCGTGGCCAACCGTCAAGGGCGAGCAGCTGCTCCGGGAGTTGCCATGACCGGGGCGGCCAAGGAACTGACGCTCTTCCTCGCGTCCGACGGCCTGCTGAACAAGTGGGGATTCAACGACGGGGACGAGCCTGACGCGCTGCTCGACTACTGCGATGAGCACTGCATCCCCTACCCGACCTTGGAAGGGTGGACGGCGACGCTCCGGGCCCTGGTTCGGGAGCGCCTGGTCCCGGCGCTGGACCAGGAGGTTGAGCTGGTCGACGTGGAGACGTGCCACAACCCGATCCGGGCGCGGACCGTGGACGGCGTGGACGTGGAGGAGCACTGGGTCAAGGACCTGCCGGGACGCCCGACGCTGACCCCCGACGGAGTGGAGATCCCCATGGCGGACGTGGTCAAGCTCTGCCACCAGGCGGAGGGCCGGCAGTGACCGGGCGTCGTGAGCTGCAGCTGCCGGACGGGTGGCGGGGGCCAGGTCCGTGGGACAACGTCGGGGAGTGCATCTTCACCCGCCACTGGAACGACGGCACGCTCACCGTTGATCGGGCGGACCCCCGCATCCTGATCTCCGTCGAACTCCTCGACGAGTTCCGCGAGGGGAAGCGCACGCCCGAGGTAACCGTCACCGGGGACGTCCTGCGCATCGAGGCGGCGAACCGCACCGTGATCTACCGCATCGGAGACAAGGTCCCGCACCTGCATGCCTACTACGCCGAATGGCCAGACTGAAAGGGGAGGACCGTGAGCATCTGGGCCAGCACCGACGGGCCCGACGTCGAAGCGCTCGACGGCCACCGGGAGGCCGCGAACTACCGCGCCGAGGGCGAACCGAGTATCCACATCGACGTCGCGACGAATGGCTTCCACGAGCTCGTACGGCTCGCGCTGTGGAACATCGACAGCACCGGGCAGATGACGGGTCCGCTCGACGTCTGCGCCCTCCTCCCGCCCGACGCCGTCCGCGCGCTCCGCGACAAGCTCAGCCAGGCGCTGGGGGACTCATGACCGCCAACCTAGGCGACCTGTATGACCTCGGCCCGAACGTGATTCACCTGGTGGGCGGCCCCTACGACGGTTACCGGATCCCCATCCCGGACCGGGATTGGCCGCCGCGGTGGCTGATGCCCGTCCAGCCGCCGTCCATCACGCTACCGCTCGTCGCGGAGCCCGACCTTTCGCCGGTCACTCGGCACCAGGCCTACGACTACACCGACTCCCTGAACGACAACGGAGAGCGGGCCTACCGGTATGTCGGTGAGCATTGACCGCCGCGCTCCGCGACAAGCTCAACACCGCGCTTGGGAGAGACATGAACATCGACAACATCAAGGACGCCGAGCGGCGGCTGCAGGACAGCCAGACCCGCACCCGCGAGGCCCTGGAGGGCTTCACCCAGACACAGGAGCGAGCCCAGCAGCGCCTGAACGAGCTGGAGCGGGCGCTCACCACCCGGGGGGACGCATGACCCATGAGGACATCCGCCGCCGCCTTGAAGCCGTCGAAGGACTCGACTGGAACGAGACCCAGCGCGAGACCAGCCAGGAGTACCACGGCGACTGGGTCAGAGTCGGGCCGGTCATGATGCAGTCCACCGACCCGAACGAAGAGCCGTGGGAGGGCTACCCGTCGGCCTGGCCGGAGGAACGCCGCCGCGAGTACCGCGAGCGCGCCCGAGCGGAGCGCGCTGAAGAGGACGCCGTCGTCGAGTTCCTGAAGCACGCCGCCGGCGACCTCCGCCGACTCCTCGCCGAACGCGCCGCCGACCAGCACGCCCAGACCAGGAAAGAGACCATCATGACCAACCCGATCTACGGCAAGCCGGAGCCCGAGCGCGGCGAACCCGTACGGTTCCTCGCCGACGCCGTCGAAGTCCTCCGCCCGAACGGCAAGGTCGTCCGCATGGACCTCGTCGCCCTGGCCGACGTCGCCATCGGCGCCGAACGCGCCCTCGCCGAACTCCGCCGCGACAACCAGGCCCTCCGCGAGCGCGTCGACGTCCTGGAGGCCAAGGTGGCCAGGCAGTTCCGCGCCGGCCGGATCCTCGCCGGAGAGGAGGACGACTACGGCCCGGACGACGAAGACCTCGTCGAGCGTGTCCGCGCGCTGGAACTGGAGGGCGAGCAGCGGCGCCAGAGCCGACTGGAGCAGCGGGAGCGCGAGGATGGCTGAGCGGGCAATGGTCAGCCTGATCGGCGACCTCGAACCGGTGTGCACTGTGGTCATCCCGTCCCGGCGGGCCCGGCACGGCGCGTTGGCCCGACACATCGAGGAGCGGGTGCGCGCGGCGTTTGGCATGCCGCCGCTCGGCGAGGACGGATCCGTGTACGAGCCGCCGCCGGGCACGCGCCGGATCATGCCGGGGGAGGTGACCAGGGAACCGCGATTCTGCAAGGGCGAAATCGTCCACAAGGTCGACGGCCATGAGTACCTGCAAGTCCTTAAGATCCGGAGGGCTCCAGACGGTGGCCACGAGTACAGGACGCGGTACTACAACTCCCTGGCCTTCCTTACAGGGGAGTGGGTTCCTGAACGGAGTCTTCGGAGGTTCCACGAATGGCGATGAGCGAGCAAAACCCTGAGCAGCCGCGGACGCGTATCTACTGGGTGCCACACGCCAAGGACTCCGCGGCGCCGACGGCCGAGGAGCTCGCCGCCGGCGTCCCCCTAGATGGCTGGGCGGTCGTCGACGACGGCCTCCAGCTCGCCCAGGACGACGCCGAGACCCCGCAGCTCCTGCCGGAGCCCCGCACCTACACGATCGTGCGCCGTCCCGATGGAACCTTCGACGCGATCGCCGAGGACTACCAGCCCGACTGGATCGTGTTCCGCCCGGCCCTCGGCGTGCTGCCCGAGCAGCTTCCCCGGGGAATCGACGGCTGGTGGCTCGACCGGCGCGGGCTGCCCGCGGACGGGCTGATGATCCACCAGAGCGGCGCCATCCTCCACTTCGCTCCCACTGGCCGGTTCGAGGAACGGGACGGCGTCGTGGCCGAGGTGTACGAGGTGCAGCCGTGAGCGAGAAGGACACGTCCCGGTATCACAAGGGTCCGTGCCGCCTTGTCTTCGCCGACGGCTTCCGGATCAACGTCGCTGTCGAGCTGTGCTGGATGCCCCGTTACCGACGCTGGTTTGGAGACCTCACCGCCATCCGCCCTGATGGGGACGCTCTCGCGGACCGCATCGAGCAGCACGCCCAACTGCATTTCGAGGACGGCACATCCGGGGTCGTCAAGCTGCGGATCATGCCCCACTTCGGCACTGACTGCCTGGTCTTCGGCGTGACCGGGGTAGGCGTGCCGCCGTTCTCGCGGGTGGCAGCGTGACCGGCTGGGAAGGCGGCTACACCGACCGGCATGGCCGCTGCTGGTATCACGCCCCGTGTGCAGGGTGGCGCGAGCGCGCCGGGAGGCCGTTCCTCGCCCCCCGCCGTCCCCCTGGTGGAGAAGACTCACCCGGAAGGAGCGGCACGAGTGAGCGACGAACTGATCGACTGGCTGCGCGCGCAGATCGAGGCCCGGAAGGTCGTGGCTGAGGCGGCGGCGCGGGAGGGCGACAACCCGGTCTGGCAGGACGGCGGCGAGTACGTCTACGCGGATCGGGACACGTACCCGGGCGGGACCACCTACATCGCGGTCGGCCCGTGGGACGGGCCCGTGCCCGATGCGGTCCGCGCGCACCTGGTGCTCAACGACCCCCGGGACGTCATCGCCCGCTGCCGAGCGGAGCTCGCCGAGCTCGACATGATCGACGCCATCCCGCACCAGCGTGTGGAGGATGACGACTGGTGGTCATGCGCGCAGGCCCGCGACGAGCGCGGCGAGCTGGCATGTGGCAACGACTGCCGGGCGGGCGGCCCGTGCGACTGCGGCCGTGACCCGCTGGTCAGCAGGCTGCTGCGGGCGAAGGCGTACGGTTACAGTCACCGGCCGGGCTGGCGGGAGGAGTGGCGGCCATGACGTGCGATCACTCGGCGGCCGTGCCCGTCGAATCGATCGTCACCGGCGAGGTCCTCGCCGCCCTCTGCCCCGCCTGCGACACGCAGCTCCCGGCGGAGTTCCTCGGCTGCCCGCACGAGAACACCATCGAGATCACCAGCCTGGGCGAGGTGCCGGGCACCCGGCACGTCTGCATCGACTGTGGCACGACCGGCCGCTACCGCCCGCAGCTCATGCCCACGATCGCGAACACGAACATCCCCACCACAGTGGAGATCACCTCGTGGCCTGGGGCCATGTTCTGAACGAGAAGGATGAGTGCCGTGGATGTGCCCGGGACCACCTGGGAAGAGCGCATGTCTCAGCGGGCCCGCGCCCGCCAGGCCGCCATCGAGGAGGCCGAGCGCGCAGCCCGTCAGGCTCGCTACCGCGCGGCGGTGGAGGAGTGGACCGCACGACTCCCGGCCCTTCCCGGGGAGATCCGCGTCCTGGAAGGCGACTGCGCCGGCCACCTGGAACACCACTGCGGCCCCATCACGCGCTGCACCTGCGGCGAGCTCCGCAACCCCATCTGCTTCGTCCCCCCGCTGCCCGGAGAGGTGATCGAGTGCCCGATCTGCGAGGCGCGGCCTACGAGAGGAATCCAGTGACCCGTCATCGCCTGGTCCAGCTCAAGCACTGGCAGATCGACCACCTTACCCCGTACGGCGGCACACGGATGGACCTCGTGGCCACCGCCCCCGCCTGGCTCCCCGAGTGGTACATCCGCCGCCGCTCGCACGCGCTCGCAGCACGAGCCATGACCTGCCCCATACCCAACCTGCCGCTCGACATCGTCACCAAGATCCGTCGCGACGGCGAGACGACGTGGCGCTTTACCTACCGGGTCGAGACCTCGCCAGGAGTGATCCTGTGACCAGCCACAAGCATCGGTGCGACGAGCGGTGTACCTGCCCGGTCCATGGCACGTCGCTGTTCTACTGGCCAGCGGGCGACGATCACGCCTGCCAGGACGTGACCTGCGTGTACGGGCACGGGATGAAGGAGGTGGCCCATGCGGCACGTTGAGCCCGCCGCGGATGTCCGAGCGGGCCAAGGCCCGAGCGGCGATCTCTGAGGCCGAGCAGATCGCCCGCGACGCAGCCGAAGGCCGCGAGGACGAAGACGCCGACGGCTGGGCCACGATCACCCCCGGGACCCCCGAACGCGGGCGGACCACGGGCCTGCGCCGGTACGTCGTGCGTGACGGGCACCTCGTGCGGCCGCCGGCCGAGAGATGATGGGCGACGTGGCCGCGACTCCCTACGGGGTTCTCTGGCCGGGCTTCCTCGTGGAGACCGACCCGGACATGCCCGACAACGTCATCGAGATGCGCTCCGGCGATCAGGTCGTACGGCTGACGATCGACGCTCCGGAGCCCGAGGAGTAGCCTGGTGATCGCCTCGCCCAGTAGGGCGGGGAAGTGAACCCGGGAGCCCTCCGGACGGAGGGTCGCCCGGGTTTCGCGCCTCTCGGGCCCCCGATGTTCCCCTGAGCGTCCCTACTCGCTACGCCAGCAGTCCGCGCAGTAGCCGTACCGAAGCTTCCCCTTCGTCGTCGACGCCTGACACGCCTTGCACTTCGCCGGCTGCTCGGCCTCCGGGATGCTGGACTTCACCAGCTTCCGCTCCCAGGCGTACGGCTTCCGCTTGCCAGGTGGGCGGCCGCGCCGGCGGCCGCCATGGGTCATGTCACGCGCCACGGCTTCGACTGTAGCGGCGCAGGTGGCAGCGCCACCGGACAACGAATCACACTATGCAGGTCGGCTGGACCTGGCACACTGAAGGCATCGTGATTGCCTCCCCTTCCCGGCTTCCTGACATCGCTGACGTCCGCGTGACCTCGGACGGCGGCGCTGTCGTGATCCCCTTCGTCCTGCCGTTCCGGGTGCCGGCCGAGGCGATGGGCATGACCGTCCGCGAGTGGCTGGGCCTGGCGGACGCGCAGCACCTGCCACCGCGCTAGCTGGCAGGCTAACGATTCGATCTCTCGCCCTCGACTAGAGCCGCCGGGGGAGGATCATCCGGGTTGGATCGATACCGCGTTCACCCACGGAGCGAGCGATGGCGTACTCCCAGGGCCCTCCCGGCGGCCTCCCGCCGCAGCACGGCCAGGCCGTCCCGCCGCGCCGGGCCGCAGGCCTCGCGATCGTCATCGCCGTGCTTGCGGTGGTCGCCGTCGCCGTCGCGACCTTGGGGGTGCTCATCGCCGCCGGAGTCATCGGGAGCGGCGCGCAACCCGGCACCGGCGCCACCGAGGTCGCTCAGCTCGCCAGCACCGCGGCGGCCGCCACCCCCGAACCAACGGCCCATCACACAGTGACCTTCGAGGTCGTCAGCCGGGACGAGGCGTCATCGCTGGCGAGGGTGAGCTGGAGCGCCAAGTATTCCGACGGCGGGCTGGGCATGGGCGGAGGCGACCGGGTCGAACTGCCGTACGCCGAGACCGTGCCGTACGGCGACCCGATGCCGCAACTTGAGCTGTGGGTGTTCAACGCCGGCGCTGACGATGTCCTGATCTGCCGTATCCGGGTCGACGGGAGCCTGGTAGCTGAGGAGTCGAGCAAGGGCTACTACAACCATGCGTTCTGCCAGGTCCCGGCCCAGTAGCATCCCCTGGGCCTTGTAGCCGAACACCGGCACCGAGAGACATCATGGTCATGTGGACGGATGGACGATCGAGGACGCGGTGGCCAACCTGCACCCGCCCATGACCGCAGACGAGATCCGCATGATGGTCGTCATGCTCGGCATCCCGCGCGCCGGCCTGCGTCGTCACGGCCGCGGCCGACCTGCCGCCACCTACGATCCCACCACCCTGCAGCACGCCCACGCACTGGTCATCCGGGGCCGTGTTGACCTTGCTCTGATTTCGGCTGCATAATTCGTCGTACCACAGGTGTCTCCAAACCCGGCCAGCGCGCCGGGTTTTCGCGTGTCGGGATAGCCCCAGTCCTGCAAGGCTATGTTCGTCGTCTGGTTCGTGCCGCACATCGTCCTCAACATCTGGCCGGGGAACCGGTAACCGGGCCACCGCTACTTGTGGCCTCGTGCTCGACGACCGGGCGGCTGTGCCCGCGCACGTGGGGATCGGGCTGACCGACCGCTACGGCCTGCACCCGCGTCCGTGTTCACAAGGGCCCATGCGAGTGCTTCGCCATGAACGGCAACTACCCCTGACCGAGGAGAGCGTGATGCCGCGGAGTAAGGGCCGCACCGGCCGGCGGTGGCGCCGGGCCCGTGCTCAGCTCTTCGCCGAAGCCCCGGACATCTGCTGGCTGTGCGGTCACGCGGGCACCACGGACGCCGACCACGAACCCGCGCTCAAGATCCTCGAACAGCTGGGGCTCGATCCGTGCGACGCGCAGTACCTGCGCCGGGCGCACGGCGTGAACGGCTGCCCCACCTGCGGGCGCAAGTGCAACCAGTCCAAGGGGACCAAGACGATGCTGCCAGCCTCACGCACCTCCCGGGCCTGGTGATGGACCCCCGAGCTCGGCTCCAACCCCGGCAGCTTCAGCCGTGGCAGCGTCGACACCAGAGGCTGCTCATGCGGCCCGGCCTCGTCGGCCGGCTGTACCGTCTGGTCGTTTGGCCGTACCGGTTGGTCGTGAACCCCGGCGACACGCTGTCCTTCCTGCTCGGCCGCCTCCTGTGCCGGGTCTTCCATTACCACGGCCTCACCTGCCGCCCTCGCAAGGACCACCGGCCGCTGTCATCCGTTCCAGGACGGTGGCAGAACCAGCACGCCCGGTCGCGTGTCTGAGGCAGGGCATCACGGTGGGGCTGATCGTTGTGACCGGGCCGCCCGCTTCGGGCAAGTCCACCTGGGTCCAGGCCCACGCAAAACCAGGAGACGTCGTAGTGGACTACGACCTCATCGCCAGGGCCCTGACGGCGCCAAGCAGCGACACCTCCCACGATCACCGTGGTGCCGTACGTGACGTCGCATTCCGCGCCCGCGCCGCCGCCATCCGCGAAGCGCTGCACCACATCGCCGACGTCGACGTCTACATCATCCACTCACTGCCACCCGCTGACGCACTGGCCAAGTACGCCGAGCACAACGCCCAGCTGATCACCGTCGACCCTGGACAAGACGTGGTCATGGCACGCATCGCCGAGGAGCGGCCTCACGCGGCCCGCGCTGTCGCGATGCGGTGGTACTCACAAGCCGGACGCGGGCACAGCGGGAGACCCCAGGACGGCCACCCCCCCACCCCCCCTCACCCCCCGTACGGACCAGGCCCTAGGACGTCCCGCACATGGTGACAGTGAGTAAGCACGCTCATGTAACTCACTGTAACAATGATCAACATCATCACGAACTGTGACGAAACCGTAGATCACGTGACCATGCGATATACCCGCAGGTCACATGGGGTGGGGGGCCACCTACCCTCGCAAGATCACCATAGGCAGGGGGACCCGTCGCCCACTCGCCCGTTTCTCTCCCCACTACAAAAAGTAATCGCCCTCATGATCGACACGGAGCGTGACGGAAAATCGATCTTGTCCTGTCACGTTGCGTGAGCCCGCTCCTGTCGCTCCCTGTCACTGGTGCCTGGAGGTGGTCGGTGGCTGCCCGTCGCACGCCTACTCTCGTCGCCGCGGTGCAGGCGGACCTGAAGCGGTGGCAGATCCGCGCGGACTCGGCGCTCGCGGCCAGCGCGCTGGACCTCGCCAAGCGCCTGTCAGAGTCGGGGATCCGGCCGGCCGCGGCGAGCATGCTGCACGCGCAGCTGCGGGCGACCCTGGCCGATCTGGCGAAACTCGCGGTGCCGGAGGAGCAGCCGGGCGACCCGATCGACGAGCTGCAGAAGCGACGTAATGAGCGGCGGAAAGGCGCATGACGACCGCACTCGCGCCCGTGATCGGCGCGCAGGAGCCGCGGATCGCGTCGATCCCGTCGTACCGGTCGTCGGCGGGGCAGGAGGCCGTCGAGCTCGCCGCGTCGGTTGGGCTGGTCCTCGACCCATGGCAGCAGTTCTGCCTCCACCACGGGCTCGGCGAGCGGGAGGACGGCCGCTGGGCGGCGTTCGAGTGCGGCGTCGTCGTATCCAGGCAGAACGGCAAGGGCGGCATTTTCGAGGCCAGGTGCTTGGCCGGGCTGTACTTGTTCGGCGAGCGGCTGATCCTCTACAGCGCTCACGAGTTCAAGACCGCGCAGGAGATGTTCCTGCGGATGCGGATGCTGGTCGAGGGGAGCGACGCGCTGCGCCGGCGGGTGAAGAAGATCCCGACGTCGCACGGCGAAGAGGGCATCGAGCTGCTCGACGGCCGTCGGCTGCGGTTCGTGGCCCGCTCGACCGGCTCCGGTCGTGGTTTCAGCGGCGACTTGAACATCATGGACGAGGCGTTCAACCTGCCGGACACGGCGGTGGACGCGCTGATGCCGACGATGTCGGCCAGGCCGAATCCGCAGCTGTGGTACGGCTCGTCGGCGGCGGACAAGAAGCTCGCGCCGTGTGAGCAGCTGGCTCGGGTGCGGCGCCGCGGCATCAAGGGCGACGACCCGAGCCTGTTCTACGCCGAGTGGTCGATCGACCCGCACTCCGAGCAGTGCGCGCGTGACGAGAACGGCGCCGTCACCTGCACAGACCACGACGACCCGGACGCGGTGGAGTCCTGGGCCAAGGCCAACCCCGCGCTCGGGATCCGGATCAGCGTGGAGCACGTCGCCCGTGAGCGGGCCTCGATGGGGGAGAAGGGCTTCCTGCGCGAGCGGCTCGGCGTGGGCGACTGGCCCAGCGACCAGGCCGACCAGTGGGGCGTGATCCCCGAGGCGAAGTGGCGGGCGCTCGCCGACCCGAGCAGCGAGATGGTGTCTCGGGTGGCGTTCGCCATCCACACGGCCCCCGACCGGTCCTGGACGGCCATCAACGTGGCGGGCCGGCGCGCGGACGGGCTGCTGCACGTGGAGGTCGTGGACTACCGGCCGGGCACGAAATGGGTGGCCGACCGCGCGAAGCAGCTCGAGGAGCGCTGGAATCCGTGCGCTTGGGTCGTGGACGCGGGCAGCCCGGCCGGATCGCTGATCGCGGACCTCGAAGCGGTGAAGATCAAACGCCCGAACGGCGACGTCGTAGGGCTGGAGATCACGAAGCCGACGGCCCGAGAGGTCGGGCACGCCTACGGCCAGTTCATCGACGCGGCGATGCCGGAGGACGGGGAGCCGACGTTGCGGTACCTGCCGCATCCAGCGCTTGATGGCGCGGTGGCCGGTGCGGCGACGAGGCGGCTCGGTGATGCCAAGGCGTGGGACGCGCGGGCCGCCGGGGTGGACATCTGCGCGCTGGTGGCAGGAACGAACGCCCTGTGGGGCTACCTGGCCCACGGCCAGGTCGAAGAGGCGCCCCCGGTCGAGCCGTTCGCGTTCTGGGACTGAAGGAGCGGAGAGCCATGGTCACCCTGAACATCCCGCTGGATCAGATCCGGGAGGAGGCCCGCCAGGTCGACCCCGTGAAGGTGCTCCTGGCGATCCTGGTCGCGCCGTTCCTGGCCGTCGGCTGGACGGCGCGAGCGGTGTGGACGTTGGTGACGCTGGCGTACGCCGCGGTGAAGGTCGGCTGGCGGGTCGGCCCGGCAGGGCCCTCGGGCGCGGGCCGGCCGCGGGGTGCCCGATGAGCGCCGAGGCGGTCGAGCTGCTGCAGGGCGTGGAGGAGGCGGCCGTCGTCCGGCCGGGCGACACGCTCGTCCTGCGCCTCGGCGAACGCGTCTCCCCCGAGCAGTTCGCGCGGTTCCGCGACGGCGCCCTGCCCGCCCTGAAGGAGCGCCTGCCCGATGTCGAGCTGCTGATCGTCGGCGGGGTGGAGCAGATGCTCGTGTACCGGCCGAGCGAGGGCGACGGCCCCTGATGGGTGTCCTGGAGCGGATCGCCGCCGCCTACGTCGAACGCGCCGAGCGGCCCTCTGCTGACGCGCGGTTCGGCTGGGACGACTACCTCAGCCTGTTCACCGGCGGCGACCCGTTCGTGACCGGCTTCCGGCAGACCCTCACCGGGTCGCAGGAGCGCATCGAGGGCAACTTCGAGGGCATCGTCAACGGCGCCTACAAGCGCTCCGGCGTCGTGTTCGCGTGCATCCTCGCCCGGCTGCTGGTGTTCTCCGAGGCGCGGTTCCAGTGGCAGCGCATGCAGGAGGGCCGCCCGGGAATCCTGTTCGGCACCCCGGAGCTGGCGCTACTGGAGACGCCGTGGCCGAACGGCACGACAGGCGACCTGCTGGCCCGCATGGAACAGGACGCGAGCATGGCGGGCAACTTCTACGCGACGATCCGCCGCGGCAGGCAGGGCCGGCGGGTCGTGCGGATGCGGCCGGACTGGGTCACGATCGTCCTCGGCTCGGATGACGACCCGCAGATCGAGCCGTGGGACTTGGACGCGGAGCTGGTCGGCTACTACTACCAGCCGGGCGGCCCCGGCTCGGACCGGGAGCCGACGTTCTTGCTGCCGGAGGAGGTCGCGCACTACGCGCCGATCCCCGATCCACTCGCCACCTATCGCGGGATGTCCTGGCTGACCGGCGTGATGCGGGAGATCGAGGCCGACCAGGCGGCGACGACGCACAAGCTGAAGTTCTTCACCAATGGGGCCACGCCCAACATGGTCGTCAGCCTGGACGCGGCGGTGACGCCCGACATGTTCGAGCGGTTCAAGGCGAAGATGGACGCGAGCCACAAGGGCGTCCGCAACGCCTACAAGACGCTCTACTTGGGCGGCGGCGCGGACGTGAAGGTCGTCGGCAGCGACTTCCAGCAGATGTCGTTCAAGACGGTGCAGGGCGCCGGTGAGACGAGGATCGCCGCCGCGGCCGGTGTGCCGCCGGTCATAGTCGGCCTGAGCGAGGGCCTGCAGAGCGCCACGTACTCCAACTACGCGCAGGCCAGGCGCCGATTCGCGGACGGCACCCTGCGCCCGCTGTGGCGCAGCGCCGCCGGGGCGCTGGCGACGCTGCTGACCGGGCCCAGTGGCGGGAACGCGCGCCTCTGGTACGACGACCGCGACATCAGCTTTTTGAGGGAGGACGCCAAGGAAGCCGCGGAGATCCTCCGTCAGCAGGCGTCCACGATCAACCAGTTGATCATGGCGGGGTACGAGGCCGACTCCGTGATCGCCGCCGTCACCTCGGGCGACTTCACCGTGTTGAAGCACACCGGCCTGTTCAGCGTCCAGCTCCAACCGCCCGGCACAGTATCGCCGTCCTCAGATCCAGGACAGAAAGGCCAGTGATGGAGACCCTGCGCGAGCTCGACATTGTCCGGGCATCCATTGGCGCGCCTCAGCTCGTCCGGGCTGAGGGGGACGATGGGCTCGGGCTGATGGAGGTCCGATTCTCCCCGTTCAACGTCTGGTACGAGATCAACTCTTGGTGGGAGGGCCGGTTCCTGGAGCGTACGGTCCGCGGCGCGTTCTCCAAGACGATGCGGGAACAAGGCCCGCGCGTGAAGGTCCTCTTCAACCACGGGACCGACTTCCACATCGGAGACAAGATCCTCGGCGTTCCCCGGGACCTGCGGGAGGAGGCGGACGCAGCGGTCGGCGACGTGCCACTGCTCGACACCTCCTACAACCAGGACCTCCTCCCCGGTCTGCGAGCCGGCGGATACGGCTCGTCGTTCATGTTCCGGGTGATCAAGGACGAGTGGAACAAGGAACCGGAGCCCTCCGACCACAACCCGGAGGGCCTCCCGGAGAGGACGATCACCGAGATCCGCCTGTACGAGTTCGGCCCTGTGACCTGGCCGGCCAATCCCGAGGCGACGGCGGGCATCCGTTCGAGTGCCCCTGTCCTCTCGATGACCGACGACTTCTACGCACGCCTCCGAGAGCGGGACCCCGAGCGGGTTGCCAGGCTGGAGGAGCGCGTCCGTAGCTTCCGCACTCCGACCGCCGATGAGCCGCCTTCGGGCACTCCGCAGGCGGCCGGAGCCGCACCTGACGCCGACGAGCCGGCCGCGCGCCACTCGGGCGGACTCACGCACGCGCAGCGCCGCGTGCGTCTCTACCCGTACCTGACCAAGGAGGGAGCATCCTCATGACTCTCGAGGAGCTTCGCGCGCGCATCGCCGAGATCGAGACCGAGATGCGCGGCATCCACGAGGCCGCCGGTGATGCGGCCCTCGACGCAGACCAGCAGGCTCGGTGGGACGAGCTGGAGACCGAGCACGGTGACCTCTCTCGGCAGCGCGAGGAGGCCGAAGCCGCCGAGCAGCGTGCCCAGGCGGAGCTGCAGCGGCGCCGCGGGATGGTGGCGCAGTTCGCCGCCCGCGGTGCGACCGAGCCCGGCGACGGCAACGTCGACGTGCGCGGTCCGCGGTCGCCGGAGTTCATGCAGCGCGTCGACCCGTGGGACGGCAGCGAGCTGCGCGCCCTGTCCCGCCGGGAGGTGCGTGACCGGTCGCTGAAGGTCCTGGAGGCCAAGGACGGTACCCGGCACCTGCGGAGCGACCAGGTCGACAAGGTCGACCGGCTGCTGCGCGCCCGCACGGACAACTGCGACGGCGGAGTGATCGGCCGGAGGCTGCTGGCCACGGAGAACGACGCCTACCGTAGCGCCTTCATGAAGGCCAGCCTGCACGCGCAGCCGGCCTTCACCGAGGAAGAGGCGCGGGCGATCGAGGAGTTCCGCGCCATGGCCGGCGGCACGGACGCGGCCGGCGGGTACGGCATCCCGGTTCTGATCGACCCGACGATCACCCTGACGGCGCAGGGCAGCCTGAATCCGTTCCGGCGGATCTCCCGCCAGGTGACGATCACGACCGACGAGTGGAAGGGCGTCTCCTCGGCGGGCGTCACCTGGTCGTACGACGCGGAGGGGTCGGCCGTCTCGGACGACACGCCGACGCTGGCACAGCCGTCCGTGCCGATCGTCACCGCCCGCGGCTTCATCCCCTACTCGATCGAGGTCGGGATGGACTACCCCGGGTTCGCGGACGAGATGTCCACGCTCCTGATGGAGGGCTACGACGAGCTGCAGGCCAAGTCGTTCGCCATCGGCTCCGGCTCGAACGAGCCGCGAGGCATCCTCACCGCGCTGGACGCCAACACCAACGTCGAGGTGGCCGTCACCACGGACGGTGCGTTCGGCGGCGTCGACATCAACAAGGTGTGGGGCGCGCTGCCGGACCGATGGAAGCAGAACGCGACGTGGGTGATGAACCACGACGTCGGCAACGAGGTCGCGACGTTCGGCAACGGCAACAACCTGTCGTTCATGACGGTCGACCTGACCGGCGTGGTCGAGACGATCCGGCAGCGGCCGGTCGAGTTCGCCTCCTACTTCCCGGACTTCACCGGGACGACGGGCGCGTCGAACATCCTCGTCGTGGGCGACTTCAGGAACTTCCTGATCGCCGACCGGGCGGGCATGTCGCTGGAGCTGGTGCCGCACCTGTTCGACGTCACGAACAACCGCCCGACGGGCCAGCGCGGCTGGTTCGCCTGGGCCCGCCACGGCGCGAACTCCATCAACGACCTGGGCTTCCGCCTCCTGCAGAACACGCTGTAGCGGCTCTGCATCCACGCTTCCCGCTGGCCGCCCGGGTGGTCGGCCGGCGGGAAACCCAACCACCCGCCACCACCCGGAGAGGCAGGTCACGCCATGGACGTCGTCATCGCGACCGACACCGTCAACGTCACCTTCGGCGGTCAGCGGGTGCACATCCCGCGTGGCACGGCGTGGGACGCCGCCGACCCGCTGGTCAAGCAGTTCCCCGGCCTGTTCTCGGCCGACGACCGTCACGCGATGCGCACTCAGCCCCGCCGGGAGCCGGAGGACGCGGGCGGGGAGCCGCCGGTGGAGCGGGCCACCCGGGCGCCGGGTGAGCGGAGCCAGGCACGCCGCCCGAGGACGGCCAGGTGACGGCACCGGCCGCCGAACGGGATGCCACGGCGGCGGTCGCGGCCGGGTCGGCGTGCCTGGCATACGTCCACTCCAACGAAGTGGCGCACTCCTGGCACCTGTCGGTCGTGGGCGCGCTCGGCTACGACATGACCCACGCGCAGCGGCTGATCCGTGGTGGGTTCCTCGCGATGCGGTACGCGACTGGCGGCATCGTCGAGGCCCGTAACACGGCGACCGCCCGGTTCCTCGAGGGCGACGCCGAGTGGCTGTGGTGGCTCGACACGGACATGGGGTTCGCCGAGGACACCCTGGACCGGCTGATCGCCGCCGCGGACCCGGCGGAGCGGCCGATCGTCGGCGCGTTGTGCTTCGCCCAGCAGGAGTACGCCCCTGACGGCATGGGCGGCTACCGCACCCGGCCACGCCCGACCTTGTATCGGTGGGCGGAGGTCGGCGACGGCCGCCAGGGCTTCACGGCGTGGCTGGACTACCCTCGGGACGAGCTGGTGGAGGTCGCGGCGACAGGGTCGGCCTGCCTGGTGATCCACCGGAGCGTGTTCGTCGCAGTCGGCGAGCGGTATGGGCCGACGTGGTACAGCCGGATGGCCAACCCGACGACTGGCCAGCTGCTCAGCGAAGACCTGTCGTTCTGTGCGCGGGCCGTCCAGTGCGGCTACCCGGTGTACGTGGACACGCGGGTGAAGACCTCCCACCTGAAGCAGGTCTGGCTCAGCGAGGCCGACTACGTGGGCGATCTGTGATGCGGTCGGAGGCGGAGTTCACCCGGCCCCGCCCGGACTGCCCGCATCCGCAGTGGTGGCACGCCCCCGACGCCTACGCCACTGAGGCGGAAGTCACCGAGCTCGTGGCCGCCATGGTGCGCGCGCTGCAGCCGGAAGTCGTCCTGGAGACGGGCACGCACACCGGAACGACCGCCGAGGCGATCGGCCGGGCGCTGGCCGCGAACGGTCACGGCAGGCTGGTGAGCCTGGAGCTGGATCCGGCGAAGGCGTCGGCCGCCGCCGAGCGGTTGGCGGCGGCCGGCCTGCCGGTCACCGTCGTGGCCGGTGACAGCCGCTCCTACGTCCCCGACCAGCCGATCGACTTCGCGTGGTTCGACTCCTCCATCGAGGCACGGGTGCCGGAGTACGAGCGGCTGCTGCCGTTCTTCTCCTCCCGCGCGGTCGTGATGTTCCACGACACCGGACCGCACCATGACCTGCGGCGCCGACTGGTGACAGTCGAGTCGTTGACCCTGATCTATCTGCCGACGCCACACGGCGTGGCGATCGGCCAGCCGCGGCTGGAGAGCTCGCGTGGCTGACCAGGCCGACGACCCGGTCAGTGCCGCACTGTCGGCGCCCGCGTACCGAGAGGCGTTCCGCAAGGCCACGTCGGGTCGGGCGGACGAGCTGACCGAGGAAGAGCGCGACGCAGTACGGACGGCGCGCGAGGTAACCGGCACCGCGGGCCCGGCCTACCCCATGCCAGCCCGCTTGTAAGGGAGAGTGACATGCCGTTCAACGTCACAGCCAAGAACGTCGCCTTGGACGGGCTGGACGAGTCCGCCTCGGCCGGCATCAAGTACGTCGGCGTGCACCAGGTCAGCGACCCGGGCACGGGCGCGACCGCGAACGCCGGAGAGGCGAACGGCGGCTCCCCGGCGTACGCCCGTGTGGCGGTGACCTGGGGTGCCAGCGCGTCCGGGCAGAAGACGAACACGAACGCGTTCGCCATCGACGTCCCCGCCGGCAGCTACGCGTTCATCACTCTCTGGAACACCGCGAGCGGCAATACGGGCACCCAGTACCTGGGCTACTTGCCGCTCAACGGCACCGTGAAGGGCGTCGGCACAGTGGACAGCGCCGGGGTCACCTCGGATGCGATTCAGTCGGCGGCCCACGGACTCGCCAACAACGACCGGGTGATGCTGTTCAAGGTGCTCGGTGAGTCGCTGCCGGCGGGCCTCAGCGAGGGCACGATCTACTACGTGGTGTCTGCGACCACGGACACCTTCAAGGTCAGCCAGACCTCCGGCGGGTCGGCGGAGAACATCACCGGCCAGGGCGAGCTCTACTTCCAAAAGGTGGTTCCCGAGACCTTCAACGCGCAGGGCCAGATCACCGTCGCGGCGGGCGCGCTGGTCCTGGACGCCACCGCGCTGTAGCCCTTGATCGGCGTGCCGGGGATGAGGTGACACGTGGCTATCACCCTGTCCAACTCGTTCGAGGGCGGCAGCAACAACGCCACGATCACCACGGCGAACAGTGGCGGCTCGTCCGGGACGGCGTTTACCTACACCCAGGGCGGGACCTACACGACGACTCAGGCGGCGCACGGCACCCGCTCAGCGGCGTGCGCCGCCAACAACGCCCTGCAGCTGCAGTGGTATCCGCTCACGGTCCCCAACGGGAACTTCTACGGGCGGTTGAACTACCGGATCGTCAAGCCGTCGGTGGATATCACGTGGGCCGGGATCTACCTGGGGACGCAGGACGGGGCCGAGTACTACCAGTGGTCCGGTTTCGTCACTGTCATCCCGTCCGGTGCCGCTACCTTGGATCTGTACCACTTCGTTGGCTCGGTCGGCAGCGCGGTGCTCGTCGCCAGCAAGACGATCACGCTTCCGTTTGGCTCCTGGGGCCGTTTGGAGCTCCGCGCCGATAACAACGCGACCAGCACGGCAGAGGTGCGGTGGTACTCCCAGCTGGACGGGACGACGATCACCGAGTCGGTGACCGGCAGCCTCTCCCACGTGGGGGTCATCCCCTGGGAATGGGGCGGGGCTGAGGCGGCCAATTTCGAAGCGTCCACGAATGTGTGGGTGGACGACTTCACGGTGACCGATACCGGGTGGCCGGGGCCGGCAGGTCTGAAGGTCGTGTCAGCGTCCGGAATCGGCGCCCTGGGCATGTCGGGCGCGGGCGCAGCCCGGCGGCTGGCCCGCTCGTCTGGCCTCACCCCGGTAGGGCTCGGCGGTGCCGGGGCCGGGCAGAAAGCCGCCCCAGGCGCCGGCCGCACGACCATCGCGGTCGGCGGGTACGGCACGGCCCGGAAGGCGGCGCCCGCCGTCGGCCGGGGAACGGTCGGCCTCGCCGGCGGCGGCACCGGGCGCAAGACCGCCCCCGCCGCCGGGCGGGGGACCACGGGCCTGGTCGGCGCGGGCACGTCACGGAAGACGGCGCTCCCCACCGGCCGCGCCCCGGTCGGGCTGACCGGCTCGGCCATACCGGGCAAGACGGTGACCGCGGCCGCGGCCGTCCCCCTGCTCCTGGCGGGGGCGAGCACCGCCGCCAGAGTCGCGCCCGCCGCAGGGCGTGGCACGATCACCCTGGACGGTGCCGGGGCCGGGCGGAAAGCCGCCCCCGGCGGAGGGGCCGCATCGCTCGTGCTGTCCGGCGCCGCCATCGCCCGGCACCTCGCCGTGCACCAGGGCACGATCAGCCTGACCGTCGCCGCGGCGGCCGCCGCCGCCAAGACCGCGCCGGGCGCGGGACGGTCGGCGCTGGGGCTGTGGTCGTACTACAGCCAGTCCCCCACCCGGGCGGTCACCGCGATCGGCTACCTGGGTCTGACCCTGGCGGCCGCGGCGGTGAAGGTCCTCCCTGCGTCCGGGGCCGGCTCGGTGGGCGTGGCCACGGCCGCATCAGCCGTCAAGACGGCGGGCGCCGGCGGCCGGTCGGCGCTCACACTCGACGTCGCCGCAGCCACAGTGAAGACGGCGCCCGCGGCCGGGCGAGCGCCTCTCAGCATCACCGCGGCGGCGGCCACGACCAAGGCCGCCCGCGCCGCCGGGTGGTCCACGCTGGGCCTGTGGGCGTCCCGCGGCCAGCTCGCCCGGGCCGTGACCGCGATCGGCTATCTGGGCCTGTCCGGCACGGGTGCGGCAGGCAAGACGGCGTCGGCCGCCTGCACCGCCTGCGTGGGCCTGGCCGGGCACGGCATCACTCGTAAGGCCGCGCCGGGGGCCGGTACGGCCGTGCTCGGCCTGGCCGTCACCTCGCGCTCGCAGCAGCCGATCGACGCAACCCGCGGCGTGATGACCGCCACGGACCGGCGAACCGCTGGCATAGCGGCACGGCCGGGCAGGGCCCCATCAATGAGAGGGAGCTGAGAGATGGCGTTCGACCTCGGTGACGTGGTCCCGCTGTCCATCACCGTCACCAACGCGGCCGGGCAGGCGGAAGACGCGACCGCCGTCCACCTGACCATCACCCTGCCAGACGGCACGGCGGCAACCTACGGCCCGATCGCCTCGACCACGGGCCAGCCCGGGGTCTACGACTACGACTACGCCACGGTGCAGGCGGGCCGGCACCTGGCCCGGTGGGTCGCGACCGGAACCAACGCCAGCGCGTACGTCGATGTGTTCGACGTGCAGCCGGCCGACGGCGCCGACTTCATCAGTCTCGCGGACGCCATCGAGCACCTGCGGAAGAAGGGCGACACCCCCGACGCGGAAAAGCTCCGGGGCTTCGTCTCCGCTGCCTGCCAGATCATCACCGACCGGATGGGCCAGGTGTCCCCGGTGACGGTGACGCACGAGGTCACCCGGTGTGGCCACACGATCGTCCTGCCGAAACGCCCGGTCATCGAGATCACCGCCGTGCAGACGCTGCCCGACCTGACCACGGTGCCGCAGGCCGACCGGGCCGCCGGCATCGACGGGTGGCTCCTCGACTCGCCCGAGGGCGTGGTCACCCTCACACGCTGGTACCCGGCGCTGCGCTTCACCTACCGCCTCGGGCGCTCCCCGCTGCCGCCGAAGTACCGGCTGGCGGGTCTCGAGTTGTCCGCGCACCTGTGGCGCACATCGCAGATGAACGGCGGCGGCGGCAGGCCGCCGGTCGGCGTCGACGAGGTGATCGTGCCGGGGACGACGTACGCGCTGCCCTACAACGTGCGGCAGCTCCTGGGCCTCGATCGGCGCCCGCAGGACGAGGCCCTGGTCGGGTAATCCCGGCCGCCCCGAGTTCGTGATTTCAGGGTCAGGTTCGACCTGACCCTCCCGCAGGGCAGGTCGAACCTGACCCCCAACTGCCCAGGAGGACCACCCCTATGTCCCAGACCGTTTCCACGGTCCCGGCCGTCCTGGACGCGATCGTGGCCGCCGCTCGCCAGGCGCTCCCCAACGCGGAAGTCGTCGACGGGCAGCCCGTGAAGGGCCAGGAGGACGCGGCTGACATCGTCTGCATCGGCTTCACCGGGGAGCCGGGCGAGGCGGCTGTCACCTCGAACCGCACCCGGGAGCAGATGGCGACCGACCCGGACCGGGAGTCATACACCATCACCTGCCTGGCGTCGTCCTGGCGCGGCCACGAGACGGACCCCAAGGCCGTCCGCGACGCCGCCTACGCGCTGATCGACGGCGTGGTCGGCGCGCTCGCCACCGACGCGGCCCTGGAAGCGCTGGTGATGCGGGCGATGCTCACGACCGAGGCATTCGCCCCCGAGCAGACCACGCGGGGTGCCGTGGCCACCGTGCAGTTCGGCATCCACGTGGACGCCTACGCCTACCGGAGGTAGCGGTGCCGTCTGCTGGTGAGGAGATCCTCCGGACGCTCGATGTGTTCGGCCCGCTACCGGCCGAGATACGCCGTGAGCTCCGCCCGGCGCTGTCCAGGGTGGCCAAGCCGGTGCTGGCTGAGGTGCGGGCGAACGCGAGCTGGTCGACCCGTATCCCCGGGGCGACTCGCATCTCCAGTTCGTTCTCCCGGCGCTCGGCGGGCGTCGCGATCACCGTGTCCGGCCGGAAGGCGCCGCACGCCCGCCCGCTCGAGAACCTCGGCCGGCCCGGCAGCTTCCGGCACCCGGTGTTCGGCGACCGGCAGCGGTGGGTCAGCCAGGCGGCGCGACCGTTCTTGTTCCAGGCGGTCGCGGGCGCGGATGAGGAGCTGGTCCGAGAGACCGGACGGGTGGTCGAGGCGGCTGCCCGTAAGCACGGGTTCCGATGAGAAAGGACCGTAATGGCGACTTTGACGACTCAGGTCGTCCCGCTTACCGGGCTGGCCATCGCGTTCGTGAACGCGGCAGGGGGCGGGGACCAGTGCGCCACCGGTGACGGGGTGACGCTGCTGGTCCGCAACGACGACTCCACCTCGACGACCGTCACGTTGGCCACACCGGAGCAGATCGACGGCGACCTGGCGGTCGCCGACCGGGCGGTGACGGTGGCGGCGAACACCACCTCGGCGATCCCGATGACGTCCCGGTATCTCGACCGGGCGACCGGGCTGGCGTCCATCACCTACTCCAAGACCACATCTCTGCAGGTCGCCTGCATCCGGAGGTAACCACTGTGAACCTTGTGAAGATCGTCCACCCGGATGGGATGGAAGCCAAGGTGCCGGAGTCGGCGGTGCCGCAGCACCGGGCGTCGGGATGGGAACTGGCGGACCCGCCCACCCCCAAGGAACGGATCCGGCGGATCCTCATCGACGGCGGGTTGGACCCGAATGAGGCGGAACGGGTTGCAGCAGCGGCCCATCCCGCAGAGCCGCCCACCGAGACGGCGCCGCCCGACCACCCACCGAAAACCGCAAATCAGACCACAGAAGCCCCGGCAACCGCCGGGGCTTCTGCATTGCCGGGCCAGTCGCGGCGCCGGACCACGACCAGGGGGGATGAGTAATGCCCGCTACGCCGATCGCTGCTGAGACCCGCTATTTCAACCCGGAAACCACGAAGGTCTACTGGTGCCCGGCCATCGCCAACAAGGCGGCCCCGACCCGCAGTGAGCTGAACGCGGGCACCGACCTGTCACGGGCCATCGCCGACGTCAACGGCTGGCAGGTGTCCAGCGAGATGATCGACGTCCCTGACATGGGCTCGCGGTTCGTGTCCAAGATCCCCGGTCGAATCAGCGCGGCCGACTCGTCGATCTCCTTCTACATGGACCGGGCCGGTATCGACGCCCGCACCGTCATGCCGCGCGACGCAGAGGGATACGTGGTGTGGCTGGACGGCGGCGACGTCGCGGGGCGGCCGTGCGATGTGTTCCCGGTCACCGTGAGCTCGCACGGCAAGTCCCGCAGTGTCGGCGCCGAGCCCGCGCGGCTGACGATCCAGTACGCGATCACCAGCGAACCGGCTGAGAACGTGACCATCCCGGCATGAGCAGTCTGCGTGAGCGGCTCCGCTCCCGTGAGCGGCCGAGCCTCGATTACGAGCTGCCGGTCGGGGACGTGGTCGGGGCGCAGCGGGACCTGGCGGCGGCGGAGGAGGCGCACCGCCAGGCCCTCCGCCACGCCGCCAAGATCGCCACGGCTGAGGACGCCTCGGATGCGGAACAGGCCGAGGCGCAGGCGGCTGTGGAGGAGACGCGGGCGGCGGTCGCCCAGGCCGAGGAGGCGCTCGACGCCTGCTACGAGCACATCAAGCTCACCGCCATGCCGCCGGACGACTACGAGGCGCTCAAAGCGCTGCATCCGCCCCGGCCCGGCACCGACGACACCGAGTACAACGCGGCGACCTTCCCGCGGGAGTGCTTCTTGCGGTGCGCCACGGAGCTCACGCCGGAGGAGTGGGCGCCGATCCTGCGGGAGAACCTCACCAATGCCGAGCGGGAGGACCTGTACCTGCTGGCGGACGCGGTCAACTCGCGGTTGGTGAACGCTGCCCTCCCAAAAGGATCGAGGCCGACCCGCAGCTCCTGATCGAGCTGGAGGTCTGTGAGCGGTACGGCATCCCGCACTCGCAGTTCCTGCGGTGGGACCGGGACGACCGGGACAAGGCGATCGCCCTGTACCTGCGGAAACGGTCGACGTGCAAGCGCTGCGACACCCGGCCGGAGGAGTGGGATCCGACCCGGGGCGGCGATCTGAACGCCTACGTGGCCGACGTCAACCGGTGCCGCGGCTGTGAGCAGATGCAGGCATTTGACGCGTCCCTGACGCCCGACGACCGCAAAGAGCTAGGGCGCGGAATCTACATCGTCCTCAGACGCAGACGGGAGGCGTGACACATGGCGACCACCCTGGTGCGTGACCTGCGGGCCAACCTCCGGCTCGGCATGTCCGATGAGGACTTCCGGAAGGGCATGGACGGTCTCAAGCGGACCGCCCCCCGCGACGGCGAGCAGATCGCCGGCGCGTTCGCCCGCTCGTTCTCCCGCCAGCTGGGGGCGGCGTTCCGCAGTCTGCCGCAGGCGGAGATCACCGCAGATACCTCCGAGGCGCAGATCAAGGTCAACTCGTTGAGGACGAGCCTGCGTGACCTGGCGAACAAGCGGATCGGGATCGACCTCGACGCCAACGCGGCGATGGGCGAGATGCGCGCCATCGAGGCCGAGCTGGAGAGCCTTCAGGAAACCGCGGATATTTCCGTGCGGGCTGACGTCAGCCGGGCGCTGGCCGCGCTGCGGTCGGTGAAGAACGAGGTCGACAAGCTCGGCGACGGCCGCGAGGTCGGCGGCGCGTTCGCCCAGTCGTTCTCCCAGCGGGTGGGGCAGGCGTTCCGCAGCTTGCCGAAGGTGGAGATCACCGCCGACAGCTCTGCGGCCGCCGTGAAGATCAGCCAGCTGCGGGAATCGCTGCAGGACCTCGCGAACAAGCGGATCGGGATCGACGTCGACTCAGGGCCGGCCCTTGCCCAGATGCGCACCCTGAAGTCCGAGCTGGAGAGCCTTCAGCAGACCGCCGACATCGACGTACGGGCCGATGTCACCCGGGCTCTGGCGGAGCTCAACGCGGTTGAGCGCGAGGTCCGGAAGATCGACGGCGAGACCATCAGGATCGACGTCGATCTGAAGGGCGCCGCCGCGATGGAGACGGCCACCCTCATCCAAGGCGCGCTGAGCACGCTGGAGGCGACCGGCCCGGCCAAGCTGGCCGTCGTGGGGGCGGCCATCGCCTCGCTGCCGGTCGTGGCCGGGGCCGCCGGTGGGGCGATCACGGCCGTGCTCGGCAGCGCCCTGGCGGCGGTCGGACTGGCCGCCTCCAAGGGGTCGGCTGAGGCGCAGGACGCGCTCGCCCGGCTGAAGACCGCCGCGCAGGCCGAGGCCGAGCAGATCGGCCAGCCGTTCGAGCGGGTGTGGGTGCGGATCGTCGACGTCGCTCAGCGGGAGCTGAACCAGCTCGGCCCGGTGGTCGGGCGTGCCCTGGCTGATCTTGCCCCCGACGTCGAGTCCTTCGTCGACGACGCCGGCAGCTCGCTGGAGGAGCTCACCCCGGCGGTCGACAGCGTCCAGAGGGCGTTCTCGGCCATGCTGCAGTCCCTCGGCCCGGCCCTACCCGGCATCATGCGCGACCTGGGCGGCGGCATCTCCGCCATCAGCGACGCGGTCGCCGACAACCCCGAGACTTTCGTCCGGATGGCGCAGGGCCTGGCCGGGTTCGTGGACTGGGCGGGAAAGGCCACCGCGCGGGGCATCGAGCTGGCCAAGGTCCTACAGGACAACTCCGACTCGGTCCGCATGTTCTTCGGAGCGATGTCGCTCCCGCTCGCGGTCATGAACCAGCTCGGCTTCGGCATGGTCGAGGTAGGCAAGGGCGCCGACGCCATGACCAAAGGCGTCCAGACCTCCGGTCAAGCGGCGGACGCGGCCGGGCAGCGCATGGCGGCTCTGGCGGAGGCGTACGGGCTGGCCGGTGACGACAGCATCGAGGCCGCGCAGAAGATGCTCGATTCGTGGAGCGCGGCCTTCAGCGGCTTCATGGACATGGGCGGGGCGCTGCAGACGATCGAGCAGCGCACGAGGGCGAGCGTGTCGGGTACTGACCGGCAGGCGCAGGCGTCCGAGCGGCTGGCGGAGGTGCAGCGGCGGGCTGCGGAGCAGATCCAGCGGGCGCAGCGCGACGTCGCCGACGCCCACGAGCGCGCCGTGGAGCGGGTGCAGCAGGCGCAGCAGCGGGTCGCCGACGCGCACGAACGCGCCGCCGAGCAGGTGGCCCAGGCGCAGGAGCGTGTGAAGGACGCCCAGGAGCAGGCCGCAGAGGCGGCGGGCAGGGCTCAGGAACGCATCGCCGATGCCGAGCAGGCGGTATCGGACGCGGTCGAGCAGGCGGCCCGGCGCAGCGCCGACGCGATGAAGCGGGTCGCCGACGCGCAGCAGCGCGTGACGGACGCCGCGGAGGACGGCGGCCGTCGCATCGCCGACGCCGAACAGCGGGTCGCCGACGCCCAGGAAAGCGCCGCCGAACGGGTCGTGGACGCCGAGCGGCGACTGCAGGACTCCCACGCGAGGACCGAGGATGCGGTCAAGGATCTGACCCGGGCGCGGGAGCAGGCCGCCGAGCGGTTGGAGGACCTGCAGCGGCAGACCGCGGGGATCGAGCTCGACGAAGAGTCGGCGCAGCTGGCGATCGAGCGGGCCCGCCTGCGGATGCAGGAGGTCACCGCCGACCCGAAGGCCACCGATCTGGACCGGCGTGAGGCTGATCTGGCCTTCCGGCAGGCGGTGCAGCGGCTTCAGGAGGTTCGCCGGCGTAACAACGACCTGCGGGAGGATCTCGCGAAGGCGCAGCAGGCCGGCATCGAGGGCTCCGCTGAGGTGGTGCAGGCCAAGGAGCGGATCGCCCAGGCGCAGCAGGCCGAGCAGGACGCCGAGCTTGCCCTGGCGAAGGCGCGGGAGGACGGCGCCCACCAGGTGATGCAGGCGGAGCAGGCGCTGGCCGACGCCCGCCAGCAGGCCGCCCGCCAGGTCGCGCAGGCCGAGCAGGCGCTGTCCGATGCCCGCGCGGATGCGGCCCGTCAGCAGCAGGACGCTGAGGCTGCTATCGCCCGCGCTGAGGCGGACCTGAACCGTGCCAGGATCGACGGCGCGAAGGACGTGCAGAAGGCCAAGGCGGACGTTGCCAAGGCTGAGGCGGACGCGGCCAAGGCCGCCCGGGACGCCGCTCGCGACGTCACCGACGCTGAGGAGGCGCTGCGGAAGACCAAGCGGGACTCGGCCCGGGATGTGATGGATGCCGAGGCCGCGCTGACCAAGGCGAGGCAGGACGCCGCCCGCGACGTGCAAAAGGCGAACTCCGACGTCGCCCAGTCGTGGACGTCGCTCGGCGGCGCGGTCAAGGTCACCACGCAGGAGTACCTGGCTGAGCTGGAAAAGCAGGTCCGCGCGCAGGAGCAGTGGGCGGACAACCTCGTCAAGCTGGCCGGGCGGGTGCCCGACGACATGATGGCCGAGCTCGTTCAGATGGGGCCTAAGGGCGCCGAGGTCGTCTCGATGATGACGCGGATGACCGAGCCTGAGCTGCAGCGCTTTATTGACCTGCACGGCAGGAGCGGGAAGGCGGCGGGCGACACGTTCGCGAAGAACCTCGCCGATGCGGGCCCGATCCTGCGGGAGATCGCCCGCCAGCGGGGCGAAGAGGTGGCCGACAAGGTCCGCGACGGCATGGAACGGGGGGCCGTCAGCGTGTACGACGCGGCCCGGAAGATCGGCCTGCGGATCACCCAGGAAGTCGGCCCCGAGCACAAGATCCGGATCACGGCGGACGCCAACTCGGCGTACGGCGTGCTCAACAAGCTGCTGTCCGACATCGGCGCCGCCAGCGCGAACGTCAGCGTCGGCGTGCTGAAGTCCGCCAACGGTAACGTGATCCTGCCCGGCGGGCAGGTCATGGCGTTCGCTGGCGGTGTCGAGCGGCACGTCGCGCAGATTGGCGCCCCCGGCGCGATTCGAATCTGGAACGAGCCCGAGACGTCCGGCGAGGCTTACATCCCGCTCGCCCTGTCCAAGAGGGCCCGCAGTGAGGCGATCCTCGACCAGGTCGCAGGCATGTTCGGCGGGGCGTTCGTCAAGGCGGCGCCCGCCGGCGGGATGCCCGTGGCGGGCGGCGACGGCGCGTCCATGGGCGGCGCGATGTACATCACGGTCAACGCCTCCTTTGCCGACGATCGCAACCTGTATGAGAAGGGCGCCGAACTGGCCGCAGGCCTGCGCGAGTACGTCCGCCGGGGTGGGGTGATGCCCCGATGAGCCTGCCGCAGCTGGTCGTCGAGGTGCAGTTCACGCCCGGGGTGTGGACGGACGTATCGGAGTGGCTGCAGGCGCCGATGACCATTCGGCGCGGCTCGTCCCGGGTCGAGTCCCCGGTGATCCGGTACGAGCCGGGGACCGCCACCCTGCGCCTGAAGAACCGCGATAGGAGATTCGACCCGACGCACCTCGGCGGGCCGTACGTGTCTGGTGGCGTGTCGCAGGTGACGGCGATGCGGCCGATACGGATCCGCGCGAACTGGGACACCTACATCCTCAGTTTGTTCAGGGGCTACATCGATCTGTGGGATGTGGACTGGATCGCCACAGTTCACAGCATCGTCACGGTGACCGCCACGGACGCGTTCAAGGTCCTGGCCAACAAGAGAAGGTCCGCCGTCAACCCGCCCGTGGGCGCTGGGGAGACGACCGGCGCCCGGATCAACCGCATCCTCGACTCGGCCGGCTGGCCGTCAGCTGACCGGGACATCGCGACCGGCAACTCGACCGTGCAGGCGACCGACCTGTCCGGGGACGCACTGTCGGAGCTGCAGCGCGTCGCCGAGTCCGAGATCGGCGAGCTGTACGTCGACGGCCGCGGCCAGGTCGCGTTCCGCAACCGGCACGCGCTGATCACCGACTTCCGATCCTCCAACGTGATGGGCACCTTCGGTGCGACGCCGGGCGTTCCCGCCCCGTTCGAGGTGAAGCTCAACACCGACGACGCGACGTTGTGGAACGAGGTCATCGTCCAGAGGACGGGGGGCGCCGAGCAGACGGCCGCCGACTCCGCGAGCATGACCGCGAACACGCCCCGCACGTTCCAGCGATCGGACCTGCTGCTGGAGTCCGACGTCGACGTCGGCAACTACGCCCAGTGGATCCTCTACATCAGCAAGAACCCCGAGACCCGATTCGACGAGATCCGGATCCACGTGCACGCCGACCCGGACACCCTGGCGTTGCAGGCTCTCGGGCGGGAGATCGGCGACCGGATCAAGATCGTGCGCCGCAACGTCCCCGGCGGCGGTGCCGACGTCACTCGCGAGGTGTTCATCCGCGGCATCACGCATGAGATCGGCCAGGCGACCTGGATCACCACCTGGACGCTGCAGTCGGCGACCCGCTACATCAGCAACTTCTTCCTGCTCGGATCCGGGTCCCTGAACAGCAACATCGTGTCGTACTGAGGAGGTGTGCGGTGCCGTTCAAGGACTGGGGCCTTGAAGTGCTGACCAGCGCGGACGTCAACACCTATCTAATGCAGCAGGTCATCATCCGGTGTACGTCGACGACCCGGCCGTCGAGCCCGACGGAGGGTTGGCACATCTATGAAACGGACACGAGGCGTTTCCTGGTCTACCGGTCCGGGTCCTGGGTGCGGCAGGGCGAGCAGGAGTTGTACGCGGTCAAGACCGCCGACGAGACCACGTCCTCAACGAGCATGCACAACGACCTGCACCTGTTCCTGCCGGTGTCGGCGCAACGCACGTACTGGATGGACGCACTCCTGATGGCGAGCGGCACGGTCAGCGGCCACAACTGGATCGCTCAGTGGTCGGTCCCGTCCGGGGCGACCATGCTGTGGGCGAGCAACCACCCGGCGTTGAACGATCCCGGCGTGTTGAGCGGAGGCGGCAACAACATCAACAAGCGGGTCAACGACCAGGGCACGGTGATCAACGTGCGCGTGACCTCCGGCGGCGGCCACGCCACGACGAACGCCGTGTACATGACCAGGGCGCGCGGGATCCTCAAGACCGGCAACACCGTCGGCAATCTCCAGCTGCAGTGGCGGGCCAGCACCGGCACGGTCACCGTGCACGAGCTGTCCACGCTGCGGCTTCAGGCGATCCAGGGGTGAGGCATGCCGTTCAAGACCTTCACGTCCGAGACGCTGATCGCCTCCGACGTCAACACCTACCTGATGCAGCAGGTGGTCATCCGGTGTACGTCGACGACCCGCCCCGCGGGCCCGTCCGAGGGTTGGCACATCTATGAGATCGACACCGGCCGGCGCATGGTGTTCACGTCGGGGGCGTGGCGGCCGGAGGGCATCTACGAGCAGCTCAAGGTCAAGCCGGAGACGACGGGCATCTACGGGTGGTACACCAACGTCTACGACCCGCACCTGCGGTTCAACCTCGACGCCAACAGCACCTATTGGCTGGAGGGGTTCCTGCAGTTCCAGCAGAACAAGCAGACCCCAGGCAACCTGGAGCAGCTCACGGCCCTCGGCTGGGTGTTCCCTGACGTCTCGCCCGCGTGGAAGATCCGCTGCTCCTTTCAGTCGCCCATGGGTGACCCGTCCGGCACCTCTGCCGATACCCGCGTCCGGCTCGGCGTGTACGCCTGGCCGGAGGGCGGGAAAGCCGCGGCGAACAAGAAGGACATCGGCATGACCGACGCCGACCCCGATTACGTGATCGGTGGTCACAACTTCTCGGCCTGGGCTGATGCGACCGGGGCCGTCGTCGAGCCCGAAGCGATGATCAAAACCACGACGGCCGGGCAGCTGATTTTCCTGTTCACCGGCGGGTGGAAGGACGCCAACAATTTCGTGGACCTGCGGTTGCTCGCCAACTCCTGGCTGCGTGTCCGGAAAGTCGGCTGATGGGGTACAAGGTCTTCGCCAACGGGCAGCTGTTCACCACGTCCGACCTCGACGCGCTGCTGATGAGCCAGGTCATCATCCGCTGCACCTCGACCACCCGGCCCCCTCAGCCCGCCGAGGGCTGGCACATCTACGAGACCGACACGCAGAAGCTCCGGATCTACCAGACCGGGCGGTGGGTCGACGACACCGGGGCAGGGCAGGACCTGGTCGCCGTCAAGGCCGCCGACCAGGTCTTCTCCAGCACCTCAGACACGGGGATCACGGACCTGTCCGTACCGGTCCAGGCGAACACGCAGTACGTGCTGGAGTGCTTCCTCGCTGCCACCTGCACCGGCAGCGGGAGCTTTCTGGATTTCGATTTCGTGATCCCATCCAACGCCAACGTCTATCTGGTGACCAACCACCCAGCAAGCGACGAAGGGCCGGTCAACAAGGCGGCTCGGCAGACCGGCGCGATCGCCATGGCCTCGTACGTCCAGCCCAGCGGATCCGTGGTGCAGATCCGCGGCTTCCTCCAGGTCGGCGCGGTCGCCGGCAACTTCTCCGTGAACGTCCGCACCACCACTTCGGGCCAGCCCATCACCATCAAGGCGCTGTCCACGATCCGCCTGCGCAAGGTCATCTGACCACCACGTGATCATGCCGCCCGCTGACTGTATCCGTCGTGCGGGCGGCACCCGCCTGGCACCCGCCAGGCGGACCGCACACAACGAGGGGGGCATGTGGACGGTGTGGACGGTGCGACCCTGGCGGACGCACTGATCAAGTGGGGTCCTGCTGGGCTGTTCGTGCTCCTGTTCGTTTTCGGCTGGATTCACCCCAAGCCAGCGATGGACAGTAAGGAAGCAGAGATCGCCTGGCTACGGCAGGCCCTCGCGGACGAGCGGGCAGCCCGCGAAGCGGAACGCGAGACGTACCGGCTGGAGACGGCCAGCTCCAACGCGGCCGCGCTGGAGGCCGCCAAAACGACCGCGCACCTGCTTACCGACCTGCGCGAGCGCAACTCGGAGGCACGGCGATGAGACTCCTACGCAGGCGCCCCGTACGGCCGGAGATCGCCGCCGAGGTGGAGCAGTCCCGCCGGTCCCGGATCGCCGCCGAGGCCGGCCTCGAACGCACCCGTGAGCGCACCGAGCAGACCGAGCAGGAGCTCGTCGACGTGCTGCGGCAGCTCAACGCGTCCAACGGATTCGCCGAGCTGCTCGTGCGAGAAGTGATCAGGGGATCGGACGAGATCAGGGAATCCGACGACGAACAGTGATCAAGGAGTCGAAATGACGCTCATCACGGTGACCTGGTGGGCGATCCTCGCCGGCGGCCTGGTCCCTACAACGTGGTTCCTGGTGCGGTTCCGCCCGGCCTGGCCAATCCGTCGCCCCTCGCTGATCGTGAACGGCCTGGTCGGCGTGATCTGGCTGGCCTACCTGCGGTCCGCGCTGCTGCTGGCCACCAACGGGTGGACGCCGAAGTACACCGGCGCCATCAACACCGTGATCATGGTCGTCCTCGGCGTCGCTGCGGACTGGCTGCTGATCCTGCTGCTGGCCACGTTTCTCGACTACCGCAAGGAACGCCGCGAGAGACGGTGACCTGAATGCAGCACCCCATGCCCCCAGAGCCGCATACCGGCGCGGAGGCTGCCGCCCCCTTGGAAGGAGCACCGTGAAAATCATTCCGCGCGCCGGGTGGGGCGCACGCCCGCCGAAGAACTCCCGCGACGTCGTCCACGTGACGTGGGCGACGCGGACCGAGTTCGTCGTCCACCACACCGAGGGTCCCAAGACCCAGCTCGTTCGCGCGATCCAGGTGTTCCATCAGGACACCCGCGGCTGGAACGACATCGGGTACAACTTCCTCGTCGACTCCGACGGCACGATCTACGAGGGCCGCGGCTGGCTCGTCGTCGGCGCGCACTGCCCCGATCACAACAGGTCGGGTATCGGTGTGGCGTTCATCGGCAGCAACAACCCGACCCAGCTCGCGATGAAGAGCATCCGGTGGCTGTATGACGAGGCGTGCCGGAAGGCCGGGCGAGCGCTGCGTAAGCGTGGCCACGGCCAGTTGTACGCCACGGCGTGCCCGGGCCCGCGCCTGCAGGGGTGGGTCAACGCGGGCATGCCGATCAAGGAAGAGCCGCCGGCACCGTCCCCGGAACCCCCGATCAAGATCATCATGAAGGGGGACGTCCCGCAGTGGCCCGGGCGGGTGCTCGAGTACAACCCCAACGAGCCGATGATCTTCGGCGAGGACGTCCGCGTATGGCAGGAGAAGCTCCGCCGCCGCGGCTGGAAGATCGACGTCGACTCCTGGTACGGCCCGCAGTCCACGGCGGTGTGCCGCGGTTACCAGAAGGCGACTGGCCTGCCCGTCACCGGCAAAGTCGACCGCGCGACGTGGGACATGACCTGGTCCTGGCGGCCGCCGGCCGAGTCTGAGCCTTCGGCCACGCCCGAGCTCCCGCCATCTCCGCCGCCGTCCTGCCAGCCCGGCACCGTCGACGACGCGAACTGACCCGCCCGCCGACTGAACACTCACCCCCGCCCGTGTCGATCTCCCATCCGACACGGGCTTTCGCATGTAAACGCCCTGGCGCCGCCGACACGGCCCAGGGCAGGCCAACCCTTCGAGAGAGGATTGACATGACCAACGGTAACGGTGTCGAGCGGTTCGTGTTCCCCGACACGGGCCAGCAGGTCCGCACCGTGATCCTGAACGGAGAACCTTGGATCGTCGCTCGTGACGTGTGCGAGGTGCTCGGCCTAAGCAACGTCACTGCGGCGCTGACCAGGCTCGACGACGACGAGTTCACTTCAACTGAAGTCATCGACTCCGCAGGGCGCAGGCAGCAGACCTACGTGGTGACCGAGCCAGGCTTATACGGACTGATCCTTGCCTCGCGCAAGCCGGAAGCGCTGGCATTCAAGCGGTGGATCAAGCACGAGCTGCTGCCGACCTTCCGTCGTACGGGCTCCTACTCCGTCGCCCCGTCTGCGCTGCCCGACATCACCACACCGCAGGGCCAGCATGCGGTCGCCCAAATGCTGGTTGCCTCGACGGCGAAGAACCTCGAGTTGGCCGAGAGGATTGCCGAGCTGGAGCCGGAGGCAGCCCGGGCGGCGCAGACGCTCGATGCGGACGGCCTGGCGCTCGTCGGGACGGTGGCCAAAAGGTTCGGGCTGAAGGAGATACGGCTGCGTCAGTTCCTCTACGCGGAGGGCCTTCTCATCGAGCGGGGGACCCGCCGCAATGAGCCCATGGCCAGGTACATCGCCTCCGGCCACTTCAAGGTCAAGGTCACCTTGGTCGACGTGCACCCGGACCGCGCGCCGGTCGAACGCTCGGTCACCTACGTCACTCCGAAGGGCGAGGCGCTGGTCTGGAAGCGGCTGTACGAGGCCGGGGTGGTCGGCTCGCCGCGGCCGCCGGCCCGCCAGCTCGAACTCGCGCACACCTGACCAGCAGCCCGATTTCATACCAGCTCGTATACCGGCAGCCTTCTGACCTGCCAGAACGTGGCAGGTCTTATAGTTTCCGGCCCTGATCGGAGGGGCCACTCTCATCGAGGAGCGTCATGTCCCAGCCCACCACCCGCGCGAAGTTCCGCTGCAACACCGTCGAGATGTCGGCCACCGAGCCTCAGCCGGTCCTGCAGCGCCTCCCCGGCGGCGGCTACGAGCCGAGCCACGAGATGACCTGGCCGCGCACCTACCGGTTCAGCCCGCAGTACGACCACAGCATCCCGGAGGACCGGCGGTACGCCAAGTACACGCCGATCGGGGAGCTCCGGATCCAGGTGGACAACCCGAACGTCTCGTTCGAGCCCGGCAAGGACTACTACCTCGACTTCACCCCGGTCGACGAGGTCTGACCCTCACCCCCCTGTTCGTCCCGCCGTCGGCGGGCTGTCCCTGAAGGAGGGGCACATGAAGAAGTGGCTGATCGACACGGGCGAGCGTGCCGTGCGGACCGCCGCGCAGGCCGCGCTCGGCATCGTCGGCGCGGGCCAGCTCGGCCTGCTCGACGTCAACTGGCCCACCGTCGGCTCGGTGGCCGGGCTGGCGGCCGTGGTGTCGGTGCTGACGTCGGTCGCGGCCGGCCGCGCCGGCGACCCGCAGACCGCGGGCTTCACCACCCGGGCCCGCTGAGGCTGAGGGCCCGGGCCCGGCGCGGACCCTGCCCGGGCGCCCTCCCTCGTTTTGTCGGTGCCCTCCCGTAGCGTCTACGGCGAGTCCTGGAGGGCTGGCTGGAGCGCCGTCTGGTTCCTTACGCGAGGGGATGCCGGGCGGCGCTTCCACTTGTCTGACCCCCGCCTCTTCGCTCAGTGGCTCTGGGCGGCGGGGCAACAAAGGGCGCCCCGCTCCTCCTCCGGGAGGGGCGGGGCGCCTTTGTCATGCCCAGGCGCGGTCAGGCGCGCTTCCAGTGCCACCGGTGGTCGCTCGAGTAGTACGAGCACCGGTACCGCTTCTTCGTGACCTTGGCGTACCCGTACTTTCCGTGCGCCGCTGCGGGGCAGTAGGCGCCCGGCGTGATGCAGTTCCAGTGGTTCCCGGCGCGCTGGTAGCAGCTCGCCGCCGAGCTGGCGGCGTGGGCCGGGGACACCACGGCTGCGGCGGGGGCGACGAGGGCGGCCGCGGTGAGCGCGCCGGCGGCGATGATACGACGGAGCAAGGTGTTCTCCTGCGCTGGGGGACGTTTGGCCAGGAGAGGACGTCCCCGCCCGGGCGCGGGTTCACTGGCTCCTGCTCCTGTGACTCCAGGAACCTGGGCTACGTCTCCTGCCCCATGGTCTGCTCCACCCCGCTGGGTGCCTCGCGGGGTGGGAGGTCAGATGGGTCCTCGAAGCCCCAGGCTCGGCGCCGCCGCTGTTTGCGCACCGCGGCGTCGACGAGCTCGTACAGGCGGAAGTCGGCGTCCATCCGTGCAGTGTCCCCCTCGTCGCCGGTCTTCGTACGGCGATCGCGCCCCCGGAACGCCAAGCGCCGCCCCTCGCGGTGGGAGGGGCGGCGCCTTCGGTATGCCCTGGACTATGAGATCCCCGCCGGGGCGGGGCCGACACCACACGCTGTCCAGATAACCGGATCATCCCCGCCAAGGCGGGGCCGTCTGGCACGCTGCATCGATCCTCGGAGCATCCCCGTCGGGGCGGGGCCGATCCCCACATACGTGGGGAGCACGTGACTACTACCGTCCACGTCGGACCATCCCGGCATGCGCCGGGAGCACTTTGACTGGCGCCGTCCGCATTGGACCACCCCCGCGTACGCGGGGAGCACGATTAGTCTGCCGTGGGCGGCTGCTGCGCCGCAATGGCTTCGCGGATCTGGTCGGCGGTGTCCTCGCTGATCGTCAGCCACCAGTCGATGTCCAAGTCGTGCGGGTTGTCCTTGAGGAGCTCGGGGCGCTGGGGTCGGCGGGCCAGGATCACCCCGTCGCCGTCGATCTCGGCGATCTGGCCGAGCATGGCGTGGATCGCTGCGTGCGCCTCGCTCCGGGACATGCCGTGGGCGTCGGCGATCTCGTCGGCCAGGTGGTAGGCCGGGGCGTTGCGGCCCTCGCGGAGGGAGGCGATCTCGATGGTCATGTCTGCTCCTTGGAGACGGTGGTGGTCTGAGGCTAGGGGGCATCAGGTGGGCCCGGGAGGCGGTTCCCCGGGCCCGGACGGTCAACCGATGATCTGGGCGATGCCCCGGTTGAAGTCGGCCCGCTCCTCGGGGGTCATCAGGTTGATGACCTCGCCGAGGATGCCGCGCTCGGCGGCGCGCTTGATGAGGACGGCGGCGAGGCGGCCCCAGGTCTCGTCACTGACGGTGTTGGTGGTACCCATCTGTTCGCTCCTATGTTGCGCTACCGTGTTGCGATAGACGCTAGCGCATGGAGGTGGCGAGCGCAACTCTGTTGCGGTACCGTCTTGCGCATGGCAGACACGACAGACCCCCTCGCCGCCCTTGACCGGGCCACCAAGCGGTACCGCGCCACCGAGGCCGAGCACGAGAAGTCCCGCCAGGCGGTCCTCTCCGCAGTGGTGGGGGCGCTCAAGGCCGGCGCGCGGCCGACAGACGTGCGGGCGCACTCGCCCTTCACCGACGCGTACGTGCGGAAGATCGCGCGGGACAATGGCATCGAGGCGAAGAAGAGGGGCGCATGAGCGAGGAGACGGCCGAGATGACCGAGCGCCGGGCACGGAAGGGTAGCCGGCCAAAGAGGCAGGGCTGACGCGCCCCCGTGCGCCCTCCCGTAGAGGGGGCGCAAGGGGGGCGTTGCGTCATGTCTGAGGCCCGTCCTCTCGGGACAGCGGGTATCCCACCTCGTACTGATCGGAGTCCAGTCGGGTGTCGTTGACCTCGAGCGGCCGCCCGCCAGCGGATTGGGCGAGGCGGACGATGCGCAGCACCGGCACGCCGGGCGGCAACGTCAGGAACTCGGCCTCGCCGGGGGTGGGCATGCGGGCGCTGATCGCCGCGGACCACTGCAGGGGTCCGTGCCCCATCTCCTCCATGCGGTCGTAGATGCCGCCGGGGCCGGTGTCGGCTTCGGCGAGGATGGTACTGCGAGCCAGGCCCGCGGGGAGGTAGCTGGTGGCCAGCTGGCGTACGGCGGCGGCATCCTCGTCGGCGACCTGCAGGAGCGCACCCTGACCTGGCGGCCCGCCCCTACTGCCGCAGCTGCGCCGTGCGCTCCGCAGGCAAGCCCCACTTCGGAGGGAACCGGTAGTCGACCGCCCCTGGCGTCTGCCGGAACTCCTGCTTGATCCGCGTCCTGCTGGCCACGCCGTTCACGTGCGGGTGGGAGACGCGCGTGTACTTGCTGACCTCGCAGAACACGTTCTGCCAGTCGATCAGGTGAGGCCACCGGCCCCACAAGTCCCGGAATGGCAGGCCGAGCCGGTCGAACTCGTCGCGGGAGACGTCCCGGATCCACGCGACGAGGTCGGCCGGTGCCAGGCCAGCGGTGTCGGCGAACATCTTCGACAGGCCGTCGAGGCAGCCTGGCCCGGCGACGACGAACTCGTTCTCGTCGACGTCGACCACCGGCGAGTACCCCAGGTCGATCGCGTACTGAAACGCCAGGAACGGCCCGAGCGACGGCAGGGCAAGCAGCAGCTCGTACACCTCGCGCAGGGTCGTCGCATCGGCCAGCCGGTAGGCCAGACCGGAGGTCATGACGTGCTCCAGCAACCTGAGGTGGTTGCCGTGCTTGCGAGCCTCGCCGAAGCCGGGGTTCGGGATGATGTACGCCGCCGAGTAGACCTTCTCCCCGCGCTGCATCGCCGCCGTCAGGGCCTGGTTGTACCGGGCGAAGTCGTAGCCCTCCCATGACGGCGGCTCGCCGATCGCGCCCGTGAGAAGCTCCCACGTTTCGATCTTGTTGAACAGTTTGAACAGCAGGATGCGGAACACCAGCTCTTCGACGTCCTGCGGGCCGGTGTAGATGACGTCGCGGATGAGGTACTGACTGACCCGGTCGGAGGCCCGGTAGACGTTGGTGAACTTGTGCCGGCCGATGACGGGATCCGTCGTCCACGGCGGCGGGTCGCCGGCCGCCCGGTGATGGAAGACCTGCTGCCGTTCCGCGGCGAACCACCAGTAGGTGTCGAACACGCTCGCGCGCACCTGCAGGGTGCGGGCGCCGACACGCACGGGCCGGACCGGCTCGTCGGCGCGCGGCTCGTCGAGGTCGAGGAGTTGCATCTGGCTCTCCAGCACAGTCGGACGGTAACGCAGGCCAGGGCCGCTCGTCGGCATTTCCTTCCCTGCCGCTGGCCTCATACGCGAAGCCCCCTCCCGCTCTCACGCCGAGGGCGGGCAGGGGCGCCATGTTCACGTCAGGGCCTGCGGTTGACCACCCCGCCGCTGCAGTACGGGCAGGGCCGCCAGCGGCTGGACAGCAGCCAGGACCGTTTGCGGCCGGTGCCGGAGCACCGCCGGCAGGTGGACATCGGGTGGCGGCTGGCGCTGAGCCCCACCGCGGCTATGAAGAGGATGACGAGCACGACGAAGATGAGCGCGCCTTGGGCGGCCTCGGTCATGGGCTTCCTTCCACGAGATAGGGATGTAGACAGCTGCCGTCGGGCGTCCTCAGGCCGCCACGGCCTGCCGCGCGCGCATGCGCCGGCGCTCTTTCTCGGTGGTGCCGCCCCACACCCCGGTCTCGTCGTGATCGAGGGCGTAGGCGAGGCACTCTGCGCGGACCTCGCAGCGGCGGCAGATCTTCTTCCCGGCGTCGGGGCGCTGGCCCTCGTCAGGGAAGAAGGCCTCTGGGTCGGTCTCGGCGCACAGCGCCTGGGCCATCCACTCGGCGTCGGGGTCGTGGGCGAGGGCGTACAGGTCGGCGAGGTCATCCCCGGTCATTGGTTACTTTCCGTGATCGAATGTCGGTTGGTCGAATGTCCGCCGGGTGCACCGTGCGATGTCCGCCGCGGTTGTCCGCCGGACATCCCCCCGCGCCCGCGCGTGCGCGCACGCGTGTGGAGCCCCTCCCCGGGGGTGATGGGGGAGGGGAGGACCCGCCCGAGCGAGGGGGTCACGGTCCGTCACCCCGACGGCGGCCCGCGCCCCCCTCAGCGGCCGTGGCGGCCTCCAGGAGGCCCTCAGCGGGGCAGGCCAGGGCCCACAGGCCCCTCCCGGTCTGCCGGATCAGGCCCTCCCCCCGCCATGCCGCCAGGCGGTCAGTGGCGTAGGTCCGCGACCTCCCCTGCGCGGCCGCCGCCGCGACAACGTCGCCGGTCCGCACATCGCCGTCGCGCGCGTCGACGAACACCGCGCACATCGCCGCGAGCGCCGGATCCACCGCGGCCGACGAGTCGATCCGTTCAGACACCATCGTCCTGTGCGGGGGAGCGGCAGCCACCGCCCGCAGGGTCGTGGCGCTCGCCGGCGGTGGCGCAGCGGCGAGCTCGCGCTGCGCGGGGGAACAGTACGGCAGCAGGTGCTCCGGCAGATCCGCCCACCGGCCCGCGTAGAACGGCAACTCCTGTGCGGTCTCCGGCTCCAGGACCGGCGCCAGGTGCTCGGTCTCCGCGGCCGCTCGTGCCAAGTCCTTATCGGTGACCTCCGGAGTGTGCAGCAGCCGGGCGTGCCGCTCGCCGCTGACCTGGAGGTAGAACACTCCGGTCGGCAGGACTGTGGTGTCGAGCCGGGTCCAGTGCTTCAGCAGGAACTGGGCGTCCGCACGCTCCTGCATCCGGCCGGCGACCCGCCGCGTAAACAGCGGCCGCAGATCCGGGTGCAGGGACCCCTGCGCGAGGTACTGAGACGCCGCCTCCACGCCGATGCCCGCCGCCCGCCCCTTGGCCCCGACTTCCTTCGCGGACTCGACCGTCGCCCTGTTCTGCGTGGTCTTGCCCCACGCGGTGGCGAACTCGTCGAACAGGATCAGCACCGCGGGCCGCCGCGGCGACAGGGGGAGCTTCTGGTTGTCCTCCGGCTGCAGCAGCCGCCCACGCAAGGGGATCAGCGCCGCCGCGTCGGCGAACACCTCCTCCACCTGCGCGCGGTTCACGGCGATCCGGTCAAGCCGCGGCAGGATCGACGCGAACGTCATGCCGTCGTTCTTCAGATCGACGGCCCAGATCAGCACGTCGGGGCAGTACGCGCGCAGGTAGGCAATCAGCCGCAGCAGGTTGGACTTCGCCGAGCCGGGCTCGCCACCGTACAGGCCACGGGTCATGCCCTCGGTGGCGTACTGCTCGATGAACAGGTCCCGGCCGTCGTCGTCGACTCCCTGCCAGATCGGGTCGTACACGGAGGCGGGGATGGGCGCCTGATCCAGGCGCACGGCGCGGGCCCTCACACGCCCGTCCTGCCAGGTGAGGATGACCCGGTTGGATGCGGTGGAGCCGGGGTCTTGGCGGACCTCGCGGATGCTGCCCTCGGGCCAGCCCATCCCGGACTCGATCTTTCGCCGGAGCCGGTCGACGTCCTCCCGCGTAGTGCCGAGCGGCAGCCGCAGCGGGAAGTCCACCCGCTTGCCCTGCAGGCGCGGCGTGGACGTCAAGACCGCGCCGGCGGCGCCGAGCCCGGCCAGCACGGCGGGCAGCTGGGCCGTCCAGTTGCGGCAGCGGGCCCGCAGGCCACGCCAGGAACGCGCGGCCGGGTGCGCGAGCCACGCCGCGGTGGCAACGGCTGCCAGGCCCGCCCAGGCCTGGCCGAGGATCCCGGCCGGGCCCCAGGCGGTCGCCGCGGTCGCCCAGGCACCGAAGACGACCGTTGCTCCGGTGAGGGTGTCGGCGTGCTCGGGTGCGACGCCGCGGCGGTCCCAGGCACGGCGCAGCACCGCCACGCAGCCGCCGCACACCAGTCCGGCCGCCCACCACGGCACCTCGGCGAGGTGGGCGGTTGTGCCGCTGGTGAGGGCGGCCAGCGCGAGCCCGGGCGCGGCGAGCTGGTCGCGGCGCGGCCACAGGACACGGCGCCATGTCCACCACGCGACCCGGCCAGCCCGGACGGCGACCTTGACCGTGGTGCGGGCGGCACCCCACAGGATGACGGGAACGCTGTCCCGCGCCGGCGCCGGGAAAGGCGCCGGCGCGGAATCGTGCTGAGGGGGCACGGCTACCGGCCCCACCCGCGGACCGCGGTCACGATCACAGCGACGATCACGGGCGTAGTCACGACGAGCGTGATGACGAGGGCGATGTTGAACATCAAGCATTCACCTTCTCCCGACGCGGCTGGGCCTTACGGCGCTGCCACCACGGCAGCTCATCCACCCACGCCTTGCGATTCTTCGAGGCGAGACTGTGGTGAGAACCGGCGGCCTCGGCGAGCTCGGTGACGGAGGGGTATCGGCCCTCGGCGCACTGCTGGTCCCAGAAGTCGCGCATGATCTTGGTCTTGGGCTGCACCTCGGGCTCGTCGCCGCCGTCACCCTGGCCGCCCTCCGACGACCCGCCGGAAGGCTGTTCTCCCTGCTCACCGACCTCACCTGTGACCTCGTTCGCGGTCGCGGCCGGGGTCACGTCGGCGGGCGCAGCCGACATCGCGGGCGGCGGGCAGGCCGGGTCGAACACCGCGGGGTTGAACAGGTCGATCGGACCCGTGTCCGTGACATCGGACGTGACTGCCGTCGTGACCGCAGAGCCGGTCACGCCTGCGGTCGCGGCCGAGGCCGCGTCAATGGCCCGCGGCGTCCACTCGCGCGGCAGGAACAGCGGCGGCTCCGCGACCTGCGACGCGACGCGGCCCGCTACTGCTGGCGCGGTCGCGGCTGTGGTCACGGGCGCCGGGCGCTGGCGTGTCAGGTCCGCCAGCAGCATGGTCACGTTCGCCAGGTCGCTCTTCGTCTCATGCCGGTCCGTAAGCGTCTCACGCAGGTGACGGGTCTCCTCGGCCAGCCGAGCGAAGTCGCCCTGGTGCGCCGGCTCAGGCTCGGCCACCGGCGCGGCCGCCCACGCCGATTCCGGGGCGACGTCGAGGAGCTGCTCCATGCTGCGCAGGACGGCCACCTCGCGCCGCAGGACCTCCTGCTGCTCGGGGTCGCGGGCGAGGCCGGTGTGAGCGGCAGCCGCCCGGAAGGCGCGCCGCAGGCGGGTGTACGCGCGGCGCTGCTTCCGCTCGGAAGCGCCGGCCTCCCGCAGCTGGTGCGCGTTGTCGGCGGCTAGCGCCACCCGGTCGAGGCGGCGCTGGGCGTCGACCTCCTCCGCGGTACGGTCTGTCGCTTCGGCCAGGCCCAGCCGGACGAGCACCCGCTCGGGGGTGAGCCGCCAGTGGATGCGGCCGCGGCCGGTGATGCGGTGCCGTTCGATGGCCATTCCGCGTTCCCACAGCCAGGCGGCCACGAGCGGGGCGGCGAGCCGGAAGATGGCCTCGGCGACGCTGCGTGCGTCCAAGGTAGACAGGACGGCGGACAGGCAGGTGAAGATCCAGACGGCGAGGCCGTCCAGCCCGGCGCCGCGGTCCTCTCGCATGCTGCGGCGGGCGCGTACGGCGCTCGTGACGACGGCGACTTCGATGAACGCGAACAGCCCGAGCCTCAGCGGGCCGTCGAAGCCGAGGACGTCGCCGGAGAAGCGCCACATGCCCTGGGCGGACACGCCGGTGGCGATGCTCGCGGCGATGATGGTCAGGCGGTCCTCGACGGGGCGGTTCGCCGCCCAAGAGCGTGCGGCGCCGGCGGCCGCTCGGATCGGCCGGAGAACAGCCCGTGTGGTCCCGCGAGCAGCGAAGTAGCCCAGGACCAGCAGGGCCAGGCCGAGCACACCGAGGACAGCGGTCACCACGGGATGTTCGGATGCGAAGGTCTCGACCGCGTCGGCGACGCGTCCGAGATCGGGAGCGGAGCCCGCTTCCATGGATGGGTCCTCCTGTAGACCGGGGGTATGTCTACACCTTAGATTGGGTATGTCTACACCCGCAATGATGAGGAGATGCAGATTGCTCGCCTCCAGCGCCCGCGACTACGGTGATCCCGTGCCGAACCAGCCCAAGTACCCAGGTCGCCACCTGCGGATGGACCCGCAGCGGTGGGAAGCATTCGGCACCCACGCCGCTCTACGTGCCGGCGACCGGACGAAAGAGCTCATCCAGATCATCGACTGGCTGCTCTACGCCCCTGACGCCCAGCCGCCGGAGCGTGTGCCGCCCGCCGAGCTCATCGCCAGCATGCGGGAGGCGGCCGACGAGGCCAGGGAAGAAGCGCTTCACACCCCCGATGACCGCAGGCGCGAGTCTCTCAAGGAGAAGGCGGCGGCTCTGCAGGCGATGGCCACGCTGGTGCGCGAGCGGGCGAAGGCCGCCGGGCTGCTCGACGACTGATCAGACGCGAGAGCGCCCCGCTCCTCGAGCGAGGATGCGGGGTGCTCTCGCGTGTCAGGCTGTGGTCAGCCGAGCCAGAACGCGGCCACCGACCAGGTTGCGGCGTCGGCGGTGGAGCCGTCGTGCGGGACAACCTCGGTGGGTGCGATGTACCCCTGGCCGGGGTCCAGGCGGATACGGAAGCACCGCAGCGGGTGCCCGTCGGCGATGTAGCGCCGCAGGTCGTCGGTGTGCGGCAGGTGGCCGTTCTGGTCGCGGCCCAGCTCGGCGCAGATGTCCATGATGGTGCGGTCCGCGAGTAGGAGGTAGCGGCTGCCGGGGCCCATGTTGAGGGCCAGGCGGCGCCGGCTGTTCAGCCGAGTCGGGTAGGGCTGGCGGTCGAAGTTGTCGACGTGCAGGCCGATCCTGCGGTTGCCGTTGTCGTGGTCGCGGGTGGTGGTCAGCAGGCCGGGAGGGCTGTCGGCGCAGGCGAGCCGCTCGCGGGGCCAGCGTCCGTCCAGCGGGTCGAGGGCGGCGGCGGCCTGGCGGCGCGCGTCCAGGTCGGCGGCCGCGTCCACTGGCAGCGGGTGGGTGACCAGCTCGACCAGCAGACTCCGGGGGGTTGTCGCGTCCGGGCGGAGCTGCTCGGCCTCCTCCTCGGCGATCGGTCGCCAGTCGCCGGAGGGGACGACGGCGGTCCGCTCGTCGTAGCCGGGTGCGTCGCCCGCCGTGGTGACGCCGCCGACGTCGACGCAGTGCTGGATGTCGGTGTACTGGCCGAACAGCAGGCGGAAGCCCATTACCCCTCCTATGTCTGGTCCTCGGCGATGGTGATTTCCAGGTCTGCTGCGGCTGCCCGGGCCAGGTCCGGGAGCTGCGACCGGTCGATGGTGACCTTCCGGAGAGAGCTGAGGCCGCGGAGGCCGGCCAGGTCGTTGCCCCGTAGATCGAGGCCGCGGTAGGTGCCGCCGTTGAACTCGGTCCGGAGGAGATCGCAGTCGACGGCTGCGCTGCCGGTCATGTCCGCGCGGGTGAACGACATCTCGCGTAGCGAGCAGGAATTGAAGATGACGGGCCCGGCGGCGCGGACGTTGACGAAGACGGAGTAGTCCAGCCTGCACCGCTCGAATATGACGTTGTCGAAGGTGACTTCTTCCAGGAGCGCGCCGAGGAGTCGGCAGTCGCGGAACACGACGCGGGACAGTTTGCTGTCCGACCAGTGCAGATGGGACAGGTCGCAGCCGGTCAGCTCGACTGAGCTCACCGCCAGCTTGTTGAGGTTGGTGCGCTGGGTGACCAGTTCGCTGATACGTCCGCTCATGAGGGTGACGCCGGACAGGGACAGCTCCCGCAGCCGGGCGCCGGTGTAACTGAACTCGGTGAGCTTGTCGCCGTCCAGGGAGGCGACCTCGGTGAGGTCCTCCTCGTCCAGGCCGGGCAGCAGGACGCTCGTCTGCCGCAGGGTGTGCGTCTCCATGTGTTCTCCCTATCGGAATGCGGCGGGGCCGCGGGCGGTTCCCCGATGTGCTCGCCCACGGCCCCAGCTCGGTGGCTACTTCTTGGACCAGTTGTCCCACGAGGGTCTGTTGTCGAAGGTGTTACCGGTGTTGTCCCACGACGGCTTGTTGCCGAACCCGGCGTGGATCGGGGCGGGGGTGGTGGGTTCGTACGTGGTGACAAGGTCGTCGACGAGCGGGGCGTCCGTGGTCGCCAGGACCTGCAGCGGGCTCATGCGTGCTCCCTGGTTGCGGTGGTTGCCAGTGCGGTGATGAGGGCTTGCCGGGTGAGGCGGCAGTACGCGGTCTCCGTGCTGGCGAAGCTGCCGTTCTCGAAATAGCGGTTTCCTGCCTGGGCTCCGCGGCACCAGTCCCAGAATGCGCAGGTGTCGCGGCAGGCGCGTAGGCCGGCCATGAACTCGCGGACGTACCGCAGTCGATGCGCGTTGCCGAGCATCGCGAGGATGGACTGGTCGCGGACGTTCCCGGCGACGAAATCGCCGTACGCCGGGTCGGTGATGCCAGCCAGTTCCGGGGACAGCAGCACGACGTCGCCGGTCCACGCCACGGTGGGGATCGGGTCCAGGCGGCGGCTGTCCCACGCCCCGTGCTGCCCGCGGCGGATCAGCCGCAGATAGTCCGCGACGCGCTGTACCTCCCGCAGGATGGGAAGGCGCCCGGGCTGCATCGACCAGGCCACGACCCGCGCCCAGAACTCCTCGGCTGCCTCCGGGGTGATCGGCGGCGTCCAGGTGTTCACGCCCTCCTGCTCCTCGACGTTCAGCCCGATGCTGTGCGGCTCCAGGCGCGCGAGGAAATCCAGCAGCGCCTCGGGTTCGGCGATGCCGTCGGGGCCGACGACGGCGATGACGGAGAACGGAATGCGATGGGTGTGGAGGTCGCGGATACCGCGGATGGCGCGGATGAACGAGGACTGCCCACGCAGGTCGGTGCGGCGGGCGTTCAAGTGGGCGGGACCGTCGATGCTCACGCCCACCCGCACATCATGACGCGTCAGCAGTTCGCACCAACGCTCGTTGAGGAGCACCGCGTTGGTCTGTACGTAGTGCCGTATGCGGCGCTGCTGGCGCAGGGTCTCGAACGGGGCCAGCATCGCGGCGAACCGGTTGACACCGACGGTGAGTGGTTCGCCGCCGTGCCACACGATGTCCACCTGACCACCGCGGCGGGTGAGTTCCTCAGCGGAGGCGGCCACGGCGTCCAGGACTTCGGCCGGCATCTGACGGTTGAGCGTGCGGTGCGGCAGGTAGCAGTAGCTGCAGTTCAGGTTGCACAGCGGGGTGGGTTGGATCACGAGCGTTTTCGGCGGACCGAACCAATGCCCGATCTCCTGCCGTTCGTCCATCGCGGTCCTTGTCGTGGTGGGAGGTGGGGTGGGTGCCGGCCCCGGGCGGGGCAGGGGAGTCGCCCGGGGCCGGCGTACTCGGCGGCGTTGGGTGTGGTGGAGCACGCCCGACGGGGAGAAAGGGCGCACGACCATGCCGCCGAGGGCTTAGGGGTGTGTTCAGCGGGAGGACGCGGCCGGCTAGGTGAGGTCGAACTCGCCGTCGCGGACGCCGGCGAGGAAGGCGTCCCACTCGGCGGGGGTGAAGGCCAGGGCAGGCCCGTCGGGCTTCTTGCTGTGGCGGACGCCTACCTGGCCGCCGCCGAGGTCGAGTGCGACCTCTACGCAGGCGCATTCGTTGGCGCTGTGCAGGCTCTTGCGCCAGGTGGCGCCGGACGAATCGGCGGGGTTCATGTCCCTCTTCTTCACAGGTGGGCGTGGGGGTCAGGACCGGCCCGGGCGCGCCGCGCCGGTACGTTCCGGGCCGGGGTGGAACGCTCGGCGGCGCAGGGGCCAGTCCCTCCACGGGGGCAGAAGGGCGACCTCGTCCGCACCGCCGAGCGGCTTATGGGGTATCCGGGATTTCCGTGGGCGGGCTGACGAACCCGGGCCGCCAGCCGCCCTGAATGCGGGCGGTGTAGCGTTCGGCGAACCACTGGTCGAGCGGCACTTGGGTCAGCGATGTGACATCGCTGGATTTGACGACGCCGTCGCTGGTGACGATCTCCTTCGCCCATGTTCTGCCGGCGAAGAGGAGACAGACTTGCCGTTCGCCGTTCGGTCCCTCCCGGAGGAAGCAGTAGTCGGCGGTCTGGTAGGCCGGTTGCGGTGTCGGCACGCTGGGTGCCAGGTTGCGCAGGCTGGGGAAGGCGTTGAGCACGGCGAGGAGGTTCATCGGCCCGCCTCGTGGCCGGGGCCGGATGCCGTGGTTTCTGCCACGCTCTCCTGGTGTGCGATGGCGCGGGCCAGCTGGAGTGCGTCGTCGCCGTCGACGGTTCGGTAGGCGCCGGCCGCTTCCTCGGCCACGGTGAACGGGCGTTCGCGGGTGGCCCAGAGGCGGCCCGTGTCGCTCCGCATGATCCGCCAGCCCGGGGTCGTCGGCGGGGCGTCGGTGGCTCTAGGGTGTGCCATGGGTCAGGACCTCGATTCCTGATCAAGGGCCCGCGCCTGGCGTTCACGGCGTTGGGCGAGGGCCCGTCTTACCAGTGCGCGAGTGACGCTATACGCACGGTGACGGGCCGCCCAGGGACGTCATGTCCCCATGCTGAGGAAATTCTCAGGCGGACTAGGACGCTGTGTCCTACCTCACAGGCTGAGCGTGCGCACGAGGGAGCGCACAGCGGCAGACGGCCGGGTTTCCTCCTCCCGGACCCGCTCCACCAGTTCCCGCGCGAGCGCCTGGTGGCGGAACCACACTACCGACCGGCTGCGCGCTTCGATGAGCCGCTCGGTCGCTGCTCGGCGCTGCCGGGCGTCCAGGTGCGACTGGGCGACGTCCAGCAGGTGACGGCCGTGGCTGATGCCGTTCAGGTCGCCGGGGCGGATCCGGCGGGACGCCTCAAGGGCGCGGGCCGGCTCCCGCAGCACGGTGTAGGCGTGGGTCTCCTGCATGGCGACGGTGGCGGGACCGAACGCGCTGTTGTAGATGGCGGTGCGGCGGCCGAGCCGCCCGGCCGCCGCGGTGGCCAGCGAAACGTAGTCGGCGACGTCCCGGCCCGCCGCGGCGGCGGGCGCGAGGGCAGTCATGAGGAGGTTGCCGTAGGCGGCGACATGGGCCGTCGGCGCGCTGAAGGTGGGTTCGATGCGGGCAGCCATGCGGGCGGCGAGCTCCTCGGCCTCGCGAGTGCGGGCCTGGTGAAGCAGCACCCACGCGTACGTGCCGTGGAGGGTGGCCCACAGCAGTTCGTCGTCCCCGGCGTGGGCGGCAGTGATGGCGCGTTCGGCGCCGATCGCCGCCAGGTCGTCCCGGCCGAGGTGGACCATGATGCTCGCGGCGAGGTCGTAGGCCATGGCCAGCGGGTACACCGCGGTTGCCCCGTGCGCCTGATGAGTGAGGCGGGCCTCGGCGATCAGGTCCGGAAGTTGTGCGATGAGGGCGGGGAACTCGCCCTGCCAGTAGGCGCGGCAGGCGGCGTCGACCGCGTCGCGGATGGCGGGCACAGGGGTGGGTTCCCCGTCGTGCCCGTCATCGATGGCGGGCAGATGGTGCGGGGAAAGCAGGGCGTCGCGGAGCGCCAGGACGCTGGCGCCGTCGCGGTCACTGCCCATGCGGTCCCGTTTGTCAGTGAGCTGGCTCAGCTCGATGTCCAAGGCGTTGGCGAGCGCCATGAGGCTGGTCAGCCGGGTCGATTGCCTGCGGCCCTGCTCCAGCTTGGCGACCAGGTCGCGGGACAACCCGGCTCGTTCGGCCAGCTTCTCCTGGGTGAGATCGCGGTCCTTGCGGGCGGCTCGAAGCCTGGCGCCGATCGTGTTACCTTCGTCCATACCAGCCCTGCACTCCCTGTATGACTCGACATCTACAGGCTGGCGTGCAGGGCTAACGCATGTCCAGACTTCGCTGGGTTCTTCTGCTGGGCATCGTGATCCCCGGCGATCGTGCGGTGCTCTGGGCGCGGGGAGTCGACCGCGGCGCCCCGGCGCTCGGCCCCTCGCCGAGGGCACTCGCGGCCAGGCCGCAGGAGTTGCGAGGACCTCCCGACGGCCCGGACAGACCATGATGCCTAGACAAGTGGCCAGACGTCTATAGGCGTACGGCCATACGCCGTCGAATGTGAAGCCGGACGGGTGGGCTTCTACGTTTGCCTCTGTGATTGATCATGATGGGGACACACACGTCTACATCCAGCTCGCCGACGTGATCGCAGAGCGCATCACGTCCGGTGTGCTCAGGCCGCGACGCCCCATCCCGTCGGAAGCCCAGCTGGTTCAGGAGTTCGGTGTTGCCCGGGAGACCGTGCGGAAGGCGGTTTCCATCCTCCGAGACCGTGGTCTTGTCTACACGGTGCCGGCGAGAGGTTCATTCGTCCGGGATACCGGACACGATGTTGTCGTGACTATGGACGCCGACGAGATCACGGTCACCTGCAGGCCGCCCACGGAGGCCGAGCAGGCACAGCTGGAGATCGGCCCAGACGATCCCGTGGTGGTGGTCTACCAGCGGGGGCGTGCCGAGGTGTACGCGGCTGGCACGGTAATCCGGATCAAGCGGGCCCCGCAGGCGGAGTGAGACCTGACCACAAGCGGGGCCGCCTGGTCCCAGCTCCCCATGAGCGGTAAGACGGCCCCGCTTGCGTTGGGGCCGGCGCCTCGCATCGTCCGGTCCCTGGCGCGCGTGCCGGGCCCATCGTCCGGCTCGCTCGCTCAGTATGACGCGGGGAATGTTAGGCCGGATCACGAGCACGTGAACACTACTGTCCGTAGCCCAGCAATACGCCGATCATGATCGACTTCCGGTAGGAATTCGGTAGATCAAATCCCGGTTTAGCGCTGGCGAACTCGGGTCTGTCCGGGTCTGTACTGGCTTTGAGCTGGGCGAACGTGAATGACCCCTGACGGCCGCGTTGCGGGCAGGATCTTGTAAACAGAAGGTCTGGGGTTCGATTCCCCAAGGCGGCTCTCGTACGGCAGGCCCCTGATCAGCGCTCTCGCGGTCAGGGGCCTTGTGCTTGTCCGGACAATCTCGGGCGATTTGGCCCTGTGCCAGGGCCGCGATCGGCTGAGCGTCCGACGGGGAGCCAAGGCGGGGTAGCGGGACCCCTTGCAAGGACATCCTCGCCCGGACCTCGTCGCCCGGCCAGGCCGGTCAGGAGTAAGCGGCGACCATGCCGATCACGATCAGCACCAGGGACAGGGCGGTGACCGCCGATCCCGCGATCACGGCGGTCTTGCGCCCCCGCCTGGCTCTGAAGACGTACAGCACGACGTAGGGCAGGAAGGCCAGCACGCCGAGGCCGGTGGCAGGGAGCGTCATGGCCCGCAGGACGCCCTTCGTGCCGGACGGTAGCGCCTGATCCCCCTCAGGGGTGAGCTGAGCCCGCATCACGTCCCCCACCTCTGAGTCGGGGGATGCGGCCACCATGACCGCGTCTCCACCGCCGTCGGGGACGAACCTGCCCCTGCAGTCATACCGTCCCTGGCCGAGGGAGACGCAGGAGACGACGGTGAGGGCGCCAGAAGTGCCGATCTTCCCGGTCGCGAGCCGGAAGTCCGGCACCGCGGTCACGAACGGCAGCACGCCGAGCGCGAGCCAGCAGATCAGGAGGATGCCCATGCCGATCTTCCCCGGCATGCGGCGGCCCGGGGTCACGGTCGTGGTGAGCGCCTCAACAGCGTTGGTCAGGTCCATCAGGCCAGCATGGTTTCGTGACCTTGGGGCTGACCTGTAACAGGCTTGCCAGGCCGAGACGACCCGACCGTCCGACCCTCCCCGAGCCACGATTCGGGCTCACGGAAGCCGAAGCACGAGCCGAACCCCACAAGGCTGGGCGTTGTCGCACCACGAGCCGCGCACTATAGGCCGAGGGCGACGACTGGAAAATTGCGATACCGACCGCAAGAGGAGAGAGTGCCATGGAACCCGACTACGTCCTCGCCGGCTATCGGGTCGCTACACGCGCGAATCGGCACGATTGGCAGGACGTGGGCCTTCCCGGTGGTCTGGTGTCGCTGAGCGACTGCGTGGTGGACCTGGTGTCATCCGATCCCATTGGCTGGGACGACTGGTTCGACGGCCCCCAGGAGGCCGAGATCGCGCGCGAGCGCGCTGGTAAGCCGGGCTTGCACGTGCTCGGGGTCGGCTTCGCCACTGCCGACGTTCCCGGCCTGCTGGCCGATATCGCCGATGGAGGCTGGGACGCATCGGCCGGAAGCCTCCCGGAACGGCTGGCCCGGCGCGAGAGGTTTCCCAACCCCGGCGGCCGGCGGTTGGGGTTCGAACTGGTCGGCTTCGACAGCGGGTGCTGGCACACCTGGACCTGCCTGGGCGGTCTCGTATCCGAGGTCTACCGAGCCACCGGCGTCCAGCCGGGGATCTGGGGGTTGATCCAGGATGAGCAGGACGCGCGCCGGGCCGCTCAATGGCTCACCGACTCGAATGTCGGTGACCCCAAGGTATTTCTCTGGGCTGCCGCACTACTCACCGACGTCGCACGAGAGACCCTCCGGACACGCTCGGAGTAACTTCCTTCCACCAGTGAACCGAGGGCTCACGTGATCCGCCGGGCTCCTGGGAGCCACCTTGGGAGCCGGAAGCTCCCTCATCGCCGGGTCAGCCGTCCTGGTCCACGTGGCACTGGCTGTGACCGCGGGATCGTGGAAGACCTGCTCCGCGATCGCCCTGGTTGTGTCACCCGCGTCAGGGCCGGCTGTCGCTGCCCAGCGGGCTACGCGTGGTGACCGTCGATCGCCTGGACGATCGCCACGGCGTTCGCGTCCAGCCAGTCGATGACGTCGAGCACGTCTTCACCGGAAATGGGGAGCAATTTGCCTGCGCTCTGTGGATCATGGTCGGCTGCGTGGGCGATCTGATTTCGTCTTTCGGCGATCTCATTCAAGCGGGCATGGAGCTCCGGAACCTTGACGGCCGCATCGCCGGCGACTCCCGCGGAACGGATGCTTGCCACCTCCTGCCACAGATCAATGGAGCTGACGTGCGCGAAGCCCTCCTTGATCTGGCTGGGCCGGAGGAACGACTCCCGGCCGAAATGGTCCTCCAGATGCGCGCGAAAAATCTTGGCGATCGACTGCCGGTCGTGATGGATCTTCTCGAACTGCGCGACGGAAATCTTGAGCTTCTGGAACTTCGCCGGCCTCGGTCTTGTGCTGTCCTCCGCGATCGCGACGGCTCGATCGACGATCTCCTGTTTGACCCACTGCTCGTGATAGGCGACGGCCTGGATCCAGGCGCCACGGAAGAGCTCGTCCACGTCGAACGCGGTTACCCCCAGCTCTTTCAGCCTGTTACCGCCGTAGACGAATGCGCGAGTGCGCTCCAGATTCTCGCGGAAGGTCTGCAGCGCCGCCGGGACGTGGTTGTCGACTTCGGCCGTGGGGTCCGGAACCGTGTTCTCAAGAGACCCGCGATTCCTCTGCTTGAACTCCTTGAACTCCGGGAATTGCTGAAGAATGCCGTCGTTCAGTGCAGACGGGTATTGGGCCAAAACGGTATGACCGCGGTCAGTGATCTGCGTGATGCCTCTGCCGGTGCGCACCAGGAGGCCGGCCTTGACCATGTAGAGGATTGCCCAATGCACCCTGTCATCGATCAGCCGCCGCTTGCTCTTGGGGAGAGTCTCGGCCAGCTCTGCCTCGGTGAGCTGGAATATTTCGGCGACCTTGGTGACGATGACACTTCTCGCGTGCTCCTGGTTATCCGCATGTAACTGGAGGATCGGACGCATGAGTGTCTCGTAGTCGGGGATGGCCAAGGGGCTGCCCTCCGGGTGGCGGTGATCTGGCTGAAGCAGTTGTATCACTGCGCGCCTGTGCGATGTCGCGACGAGTCGTTGCCCTTGCCGGCGAAGAAGCCCGCGTCGCCGCGGAGGGCCTCTTCGCCGTTCCTGGTCGGACCGGAGTGGCAGGTTTGGACCCCAGCGGAATGTCGTACCGGGTGAGTAGGCTGTGCGTTCCGTGTAGCGCCGTGCCGTTTTTTCCAGGAGAACCTCGTGCGACTGTTAGTCTCCATTGCTGGTCTCGTCCTCATCGCGACCGGCCTGACCGCCGTGCCGGCCGAGGCCTCCTCTCCCAAGGTCGCGTACGGCTGGGCCTGGCCGGACGGGAAGGGAAAACTCCGTTTCGTGCCGCGCGCAGCCACGCCGATCACTGCGTACAACGGGCTCAAGACCTACCGTTTGAATCCTTTGGCCGGAGCCAAAGAGATCCGGCTCGACTACTCATCGGCCTCCTTCTACCGGACAACGGTCACATGCGGCGCCAAGGATAACGGCGGCAAATACGCCATAAGCGCCAAGGGCCTTGGCAAGACCGCGTGTGCTTCCGCCGACCTCGCCTTCGTTTTCACTCTCGGACCCACGCTGGTCCGCATCGTCTATGCGGGCACCAAGGCCACCACGATCCATCAGCTCTGGCCCGGCATCGCGACCGAGAGACCCAAGGCCGCCTTCGGCACCCTTCGATACCTCGGAGACAGAACTCCGGACCCCAGCATCAGCGGCGTCGTGATCTTCACCCCGGAGGGTGGCCGGCCGATGAAACTCGGGTACGACTGGATGGCCGGGTTCAATCGAGTCACTGAGGCATGTAACGCCGACTGGCTCACCCGTAGTGATCCGCGCATCGCCGACGAGGAGGGCGTGGGCTCAATCGCCTGCAACGCCCGTCAGATGACCGCGGTTCTCAAGCGCCTGAAGCACCCCGTTCTCGCCAAAGTCGACTACTCCCCTTTGAGAGGGAGCATGAACCAGCTATGGGAAGTCCGCCGCGAAGGCTGACGGTCCAGTGCGCCGGCAACTCCGTGACGGCGACCTTGACGGCAACGTCCAGCCGCCCCCGTTGACAGCTCGATGTCCACCTCTTGTCGTCAGCTTCGGTCTTGGCCGGCGCGGGGTTAGGTTTGGCGGATGGGGACCTATGAGGATCTACCGGCGGAGCTGGTGACCGAGCGGCTGCGGTTGCGGCGGTGGGTGCCGTCGGATGCCGAGGAGTACCGCGGGTTATGGCTTGAGCGGGATCCACGAGTGCCTCCGGCGCGGCGGATCGACGCCGAGGGACGCCCGACGGTCGAGGACATGCGCGGACGGCTCCTCGACAATCCGCTGATGGCGGATCCGGGGCTCGGGTTGTTGCCGATCGAGCTGAGAGACTCCGGTGAGTTCATCGGGTACTGCGGACTGACTGTCGGCCAGTCATCTTCCGATGAACCTGAAATCGCGTACGAGCTGGCACGACGCGCTCACGGCCATGGTTACGCGACTGAGGCCGCTCGTGCGGTCGTCGAAGCCGCGACGCGAACAGGACGTCGACGACTTTGGGCCACCGTGCGGGAGTGGAACGCACCCTCGTTCCGCGTCCTCGAGAAGCTCGCTTTCCACCCAAGCGGCCGCATCACCGAGGACGCCGAACATGGCAACACGATCTGGATGACACGCGCACTCGATCCGAGGTAGAGACGTGAGGAGCGGGCCCATCAATAGATACTCGTTGTGACACCGGCAGCGGGATCTTCGCCTGGTTCAATTTTGTGTCGTGAGCAGGAGGCGCTACGTCGCAAGAGGCGTACCCGGCGGATACAGGATCTGGGACAACAAAGCCCGCCGCTGGTGGGGTGACCTGTACGAACTCTGCCCAGACGATCTCCTTGACGAGTTGAACGGCGACAAGGACCCCGAGAGAATCAGCGCGCTGCTGAAACGGTGCCGGGTTCAGAGGCGATAGGCCGTGCCCGGCGATCACCCTGGTGATGGTCGCCGGGCGTCTTTCGCCGTGCTTCAGCAGGAGGACCTGTCAGCGCTCGCCGTCTTCTCGTCGGCGTCGTCGGAGGCGCAGCAGGCGGAGTCGGCCTGCTTGACGAGGGTGTCGGCGTCGGCCTTGACCACGTACACCTCCCAGGGCTCGTTGCCGGGGCCGTGCACCCACACCTTGTCCTGAAGGGCGTAACAGCAGGTGGTGTCGTTCTCCTCGAAGGTGGCCAGGCCGGCCTCCTTCAGGCGTTCGGTCGCGGCGGTGAGCTGCGCGGTGTCGTCGACCTCGACGCCGAGGTGGTCCATCCGGGTCGGCTCGCCCTCCTCGCCCTCGAGGAGAACGAGCTTCAGCGGAGGCTCGGCGACGGCGAAGTTGGCGTAACCGGGCCGTCGCTTGGCGGGCTCGACGCCGAACAGCTTGGAGTAGAACGCGATCGAGCCTTCCAGGTCGGCGACGCGCAGAGCGAGCTGGACACGGGACATGGGCGGTCCTCCTTGGGCGGAAACGACGGGCGGCGGTGGCCCCGACTGATTCGACGATCGTCTAATCAAGCCGCAGTTTGTGCCCTTGCATAGATCTATGTCAAATTAGATGTGTGTCGAAACAGGAGCTGTCGATCATTGACGCGGGCTTGGACGCGGCCGCCGGTGCGTGCTGCGCGCCGCTGGCGTGCGGGCCGTTGTCGGAGAGCGAGGCGGCCGAGCTGGCTCCCCTGTTCAAGGCGATCGCCGACCCCGTACGGCTGCGCCTGCTGTCGCTGATCGCCTGTCACGAGGGCGGCGAGACCTGCGTGTGCGACCTGACGGCGGCCTTCGACCTGACCCCACCGACGATCAGCCACCACCTCAAGGTGCTCAAGCGGGCAGGACTGATCGACTCCGAGCGCCGGGGCACGTGGGTGTACTACTGGATCAAGCCCGCCGTCCTGGCCCGGATGTCGGCCCTGATCGGCCCGGTGTCGCCGGCTCTCGCCGGTACGGAGGGCTTTCCCATCGCCGCCGACGTCGTCATGGGCCGCCCCGTTCCCGACTCGCCGCCCTGCTGAACGGAGAGCCCATGTCCGAGAACGTGGAAGAAGTCAGAGCCGGCGGAGTCACGATCCGCCCCATGCGGCAGGCCGACGCCGCGCAGGTCCTCGCCATCTACCAAGCCGGTCTCGACGGCGGCAACGCCAGCTTCGAGACCACGGCCCCCGCTTGGCGGACGTTCGACGCCGCGAAGCTGCCGCGCCACCGGTACGTCGCGGTCGACGCCGTCGGCGGGCAGGTCATCGGCTGGATCGCGGTCAGCGCCGTCTCCGACCGGTGTGTCTACGCCGGGGTGGTCGAACACTCCGTGTACGTCCACCCCGGTCACGGTGGCCGCGGAGTCGGGCTGGCGCTCCTGAACGCCCTGATCCAGTCCACCGAGACCGAGGGCGTCTGGACGATCCAGTCAGGCATCTTCCCCGAGAACACCGCCAGCCTGCGCCTGCACGAGAAGGCCGGCTTCCGCGTCGTCGGCACCCGCCACCACATCGGCCGCCACCACGACCGCTGGCGCGACGTCGTCCTCGTCGAACGCCGCAGCACCGTCACAGGCAGGTGACGGTGCTGCGATCGCCGACGGCGGATTCGGGCCGCCCGGCACTCACAGATCGAGGGCCATCGTGGCGAGGCGGCGGGCGATACCGGCGGTGTCGGTGTCCTGCACGTTGCTGAGCAGGACCACCTGGATGTCGTCATCGGGCAGATACATGTTGCTCGCCGTGTAGCCCATGAAAAGACCCGGGTGGTACCGGAGCCGGTGCCCCTGGAGCCGGTCGACGAGCCAGCCGAAGGCGTACGCGCTCGACGGCAGGTCGAGGCAGCCGCCGGGGGGACACTTCGCCTGCGGCGTGAACGCCAGCTTGACCGTGGCGGGCGGCGCGACCGTGAACGAGCCGAACGCCCGGTCCCAGCGTGCGATGTCGTCGACGGTGGTGAAGAGGCCGGTCGCGGAGAACAGCTCGGAGTTGTTGAGGAGCGGGGCCGGCGACCCGAGCCTGAAGTAGCCCTTCGCGAACCCGCGTGGCGGATATGTCGTGCTGTAACCGGTGTGCCGGAGGTTCAAAGGCTCGGTGATCAGCTTGCGCAGCACCTCGCCGTACGGCTTGTGTGTCACCGCCTGGATGATCGCACCGGCCAGGACGTAGCCGGAGTTGGTGTAACTCCAGTTGGTGCCGGGCGTGAACAGCAGCGGCAGGTTCACGAACTGCCGGATGAGTCGCCGGGGCGTGGTCGGCCGCGTGACGTTGTCGAGGTAGCTGGGCAGCTTCTCGATGTTCGGAATGCCCGAGGTGTGCGTGACCGTCTCGCGGATCGTGATAGGACGCCACGCCGCCGGGCACGCCTTGATGTATCGCGGGACGAGATACGGGCAGATCGGGTCGTCCAGCTTGAGCAGCCCGCGGTCCTGCAGTTTCAGCACGAGCATCGAGGTGAACTGCTTGGTGATCGACATGACCCGATAGACCGTGTCGGGCCGGTTGGGGATGTGCCGCTCCTCGTCCGCCTCGCCCGCGGCGAACCGCGCCAGCACCTGTCCGCGCCGCACCACCAGCGCCGAGCCGGTGAACTCCTTCTTCGCGGCCAGGTCTTTCAAATACGCCAGGATCGCCGCACTGGCGGAATCGCCGTGCGGTGCCGGTGCCGGTGACGTGGCCGGCGAATCGGATTCGGGTGCACCGTCGGTGAGCGGTGATTCCGCTTTCTGGCTGGGCCGGCTTGTGATCTCCGATCGGCTGTCCTGATCGGTGTAGGTGTTTGCGCTCGTGTCCGTCTTTTGCCAGTTGTACGGCAGAGCCCGCGAATCCGCCGCGCTCTTCTGCGCCGGCGTGACGGCGAGCGTGACGTCGCGGAGCAGGTTCTGGTTCTGTCGCTCGTGCTCCGACTGCCGTTGCTTGTCGTGCTGCCTGGTGCGATTGCGCTCATGCGCCCGGCCGTGGCCGCGATCGGCCGGGTGATCGACGCCGGGACCGGCCACGACAGTGCCCTCCGCGGATGCGGCGATGGCAGGAGCGCCCAAGGGCATGGCACCACCGGTCAGCGAGGCGCTGATAGCAAGAAGCCCGACAACATTAGGACACTTGGGCATTTTCTCCCCATTGAATGTATCGATGTCCAGAATTCCGGCGATTCTCTGAATCGAGTGAGTCTCGATCGAGCGCTCGGTGGATCATTCGTCTGGGGGCTTGCTTTCCGTTCGCCGGAGTCGCAAACGGCGATCGACGTCTTTTTCCTCCCGCATATCTTTTCGCTGGGTCGGCCCGTCACATCGGCAGAATGTCGGTGAGGAGAATCTCAACCAGTCCGGCATCAGGGGAGGCATGGGCCTATCTGCCGCAATCACCGAGAGGGTGAGGTTGAGAGCGATTTCTGCCGGACCGGTCGGCTTATCCGATCAATTCCTCGGGGCTGGCTGAGGACGGGAAGCCCGCGCTGGCCCCCCACATCTCCGCGAATCGGCCGTTGTCGATCCGGAAAATCTCGAACAGCATGGGCTGTGCGTCGCCGTCCGGGACCTCGATCCCCTCGACGGTCGAGCGGACGGCGGCCTTGTCGCCGTCGACCAGGATGTCCTGGGCGACGACACGTACGCCCGGAAACCGGGCAACGAGTGTGCGCCAGGCCTCCTTGCCCGCCTCGAACCCCATGGTGCCGAGCGGGTGGCTGAAGAAGCCGGGGAGGTGCAGGTCCGCGGCCTCGTCGAATCGCCGGCTGTTGAAGCACTCCTGCATCCGCTTCACCAGGGCGCTCGCGTCCTCGCGTGTGGTCATCGGCGTGGCCTCCTCGTGGCCGGCGGTCCGGGTGCGAGCGGCGCGGACTCCAACCGGTGCGCCGCCCCGGTTATTGCCACGGTATACGGTGCGGCGCCCCGGTTACACTGATATCGCCATGTCCAGCCGGCCACTTCGACCGACAGCGGCGAACCCGACGGCGGCTCACGGAAGCGACCGGGAGCTGCGGGCCGACGCGCGCCGCAATCGCGAGCGGGTCCTGCGGACCGCGCAGCGGCTGTTCGCGACGGAGGGCCTCGGCGTCTCGCTCGACGAGATCGCCCGCCGCGCGGGCGTCGGCCCCGGCACCGTCCACCGGCACTTCCCGACGAAGGAAGCGTTGTATCTCGCCGTCGCGATCGACCAGCTCAGGCGACTGGTGACGGAAGCGGAAGCACTCGCCGCGACCGGCGATCCCGAAGCTCTGTTCACGCTGCTGTCCGCGATGATGGCCGGCGGCGCCGAGAACGTGGCGGTGAAAAGCGCACTGGTGGCCGCCGAGTTCGACCTGCGCACCGCCGCTCCCGATGTCGCGGCGGATCTCACGCGCCACGTCGCGAATCTTCTGGAGCGCGCGCACGCGGCCCACGCCGTGCGCCCCGATCTCACCGTCGACGAGGTGATGGCACTGGTCGCCGGCGCCTTCGCCGCGATCCGCCACGCCGGCGCGGAAACCAGTCGTGCGCGCTCCGCCCACATCGCCCAGCTCATCCTCGACGGGCTACGACCCCGGCCACGGTGAGCGACATGTGCCCCCGGAGGACCTACCCGGCGACGTCCGCCGGCCGGCGGACGAGGAGACAGCCCCGCTGGAGCTTCTCGTTCTCGTCGGGCTCGCGCAGCAACCGGGCTTCCTCGACGAACCCGGCCTCGCCCAGCAACTCGGCGACGCGCTCCAGCGGCCGCCAGTAGCAGTCGAGTGAGATCGGCTGGCCGAACGCCTCCGCGCGATGCTCCCGGTCGTCGCCCACCTGGAACACGAGCAGCGCACGGCCACCCGGGACCAGCACCCGGTGAAACTCGGCGAACACCTGCGGCAGACGCTCCTGCGGGATGTGGATGATCGAATACATGGCCAGGATGCCGCCGAGGGCCCGGTCCGGCAGATCCAGGGCGGTCATGGACCCCTCGTCGAACCGCAGGCCCGGATGTTCCCGCCGCGCCGCCGCGACCATCCGAGGCGAAAGATCGATCCCGAACACGGACAGCCCCAGACCGTGCAGGTGCGCCGTCACGTGGCCGGTGCCACATCCGATGTCGGCGACCGGCCCGGTGCGCGGCACCAGCTCCGCGAAGGCCGCGAGCATCGCGCGATCGACGGGCTTGGTCGTCAGCTCGTCGTGGGAGCGTCCCGCGAACGCCGCGGCCACCGCGTCGTACGACGCTCGGGTGGAGAGCAAGAAGTCCGGTTCGGCCACGGCAGGTCGCCCCCGGGCTCAGCTGTCGCGGCGGCGCCGGATCCTGCCGCTCACTCCGCCGAACAGCGCCAGGCCCTTGATCACGATCACCGGCGCGGACGGGTCGACGGTCGGGCTGTTGTTCACGTCGAAGCCGCCGAAGATGCCGACGCCCTGGCAGCGCACCTCGACCCCCTCCGGCAGGATGATCTCGGCCCCGCCGAATACGGCGTTGACCGTGATCTCGACCTCCTTCGCCTCGAACTCGGCCTCGGTCAGGTCGAACCGCACGCCGCCGAAGACGGCCAGCGCCTTGGTCTGCCGTCGTACCCGCCAGCGGCCCTTACGGTCGGCGCCGCCGAAGACGGCGATGATGTTGTCCGGCTCGGTGCTCGCGCTCGACGCGTAGGAAATCGCGCTCGGCGCGTGCGATGCCGGGCTCGCGGCCGGGCCGTGCCGCTCGACCTGGAGGTCGTGGGTGAGGACCTCGAGCTCGCCCACGGTCTTGGCCTGGTAGAGGTTGTCGAGGCGCTCGGAGTACTCCTCGTGGCTCAGCTGGCCGGTGCTCATGGCTTCACCGAGCATGGCGGCGACCTGGTCCCTGTTGCTGTCCGAGGCGCGCAGGTGGGACGTGGGGGAGTCCCGGCGCTGGGGGGCATTTTCCATGCTGGTCACGATAGTTCTCATTCGACCCGCCAGGGAGCGCGTCCCGCTTCGAATTAGCCGCCGGCGGGCTCCGCCGGCGGCAGGCCCAGGTGGACGCCTCAGGTCCAGGCACCACCTAGGGCGAACGCAGGTGATTCCGCCGATTACCCGGCGGGGCAGGGCGGGTGACACTGTGCCTCCCCGACATTCGTCTCACGGAGGTAACCCGTGCGCCTATCCGTCCGGTCTCCCCGGCGGCGGATCACCGCCGTGGCGCTGGGGGCGGCGCTCGCCGCCGCCCTTCACGGCGCCCCGCCGGCCGCCCAGGCCGCGCCGGCGAGTCCCACCGTCAGCATCCCGCCCGCCGGCGACCACGGCTTCCCGTTCCTCGCCGCGGCGGAGGACCTCGGCTCGTTCGGCTTCACGGAGAGCGAGTACTTCATCGAGGGCACCGCCACGTCCTACGCCAAGTCCGGCATCTGGACCTCGGACGGCCGGTGGAACGTCCGGGCGACCGGCCGCGCCGCGTACAAGACCCGGCTCCTGGTACGCCGGCCCGCCGACCCGGCGAGGTTCAACGGCACGGTCGTGGTCGAGTGGCTCAACGTCAGCGGTCAGATCGACCTGTCCCCGGACTACTGGTTCGAACGCGACGAACTGCTGCGCAAGGGCTACGCGTGGGTCGGCGTCTCGGCGCAGGAGGTCGGCGTCGACGGCGGCCTCGGCGAGATCCGCGGTCTCAAGGGCTGGGACCCGGCGCGGTACGGCAGCCTCGTCCACCCCGGCGACGCCTACGCGTACGACATCTTCTCCCAGGCCGGGCAGGCGTTGCGCACGCCGATCGGGCCCGATCCGCTCGGCGGCCTGCACGTCACGACGCTGCTCGCCGACGGCGAGTCGCAGTCGGCCGGTCTCATGACGACGTACGTCAACGCGGTCCAGCCCGTGTCGCAGGTGTACGACGGCTTCATGATCCACAGCAACGGCGCGGTCGGCGCCCCGATCAGCGGCAGCCTGCTCGACCTGTTGGCGATGCCGAACCCGAGCAGGATCCGTACGGACCTGCCGGTGCCGACGTTCGTCGTGCTCACCGAGACCGACGTCCCGACGGCGTTCGCGGCCCGGCAGCCGGACACCGGCCGCGTGGTGCACTGGGAGCTGGCCGGTACGGCCCACGGCGACCAGTGGGCCTACGACCTCGGCGACGCGACGGTGCGGAAGTCGGCGGGCTCAGCCGCGCCGAGTGCCGACTGCGCCGCCGGGTCGGCGCCGTTCAACGACGGGCCCGGCCACTACTCGATGAACGCGGCGCTGCGTCACCTGGCCGCCTGGGCGAGGGGCGGGCCCCGGCCTCCGAGCGGGCCGCTGCTGCACCCCGAGCTGCGCGACCCGGGCACGGGCCTGGCGACGGGCGGCATCCGGCTCCCCGACGTGGCGGTGCCGACCCGCACGCTTACGGGTCTGCGGGACACCAGCGGCAGCGGCGTCTTCTGCGGCCTCTACGGCGCCCGCGACCCGTGGAACGGCGACGCCGACCCGTGGGACCGGCACAACGCGGGCGACCCGTCCGATCCGCTCCTGCCGCGTACGGCCGAGCCGGTGCTCAGCCGGCTGTACCCGACGCACGCCGACTACGTCGGCAAGGTGCGGGCGGCCGCGCAGGCGTCGGTGGACGCCGGATATCTCCTCCTGGAGGACGCGACCACGATCGTCACCGCCGCGGAGAACGCGGGGATCGGGGAGCACCGGAGCGAGAACCGGCGCTAGGGACAAACCGAACGAACCGATCGGTCGGACCGGCACCGATCCGCTCCGCACATCGAGTGAGGTCCGTGCCGGTCGCCCTGCCGGCCCTGCCCGGGATCCTTGGCCTGGCCGTACCGCCTGCGGCGGCTCAGATCGGGCCCGCCTCCCGCGGGCGTCCTCTGCTCGCCTCGGTAGTGATGACACGGCAGTCCCCCCGGAGTCGCGAACAGGGAAGAGGTGGGGTTTACCTCACCTTTTTCCGGGATACCCAGGTCATTTCGTCGAGCCGCGCCGCTCTCTAGGGTTGGCGCATGATCACTCCCTGGAACCGGATCCGCGGCCACTGGGCGTCGCCGACCTGGCTCCGTACGATCCACGTGACGGTGGGCGTCCCGATCGCGCTCATGTCGATGGCGGCGATTCTGGGATTGGGCGTGCTGTCGATAGTGCTGGCGTGGACGGTCGTCGTCCCCCTGGTCGCGCTGCTGATCCTCACCAGGGTGGTGCCACTGCTCACCTGGGTGCAACGCTCCCGGTTCGCCGCCTTCCTCGGCCACGGCATCCCCCCGGTGCCGCGTTCTTCGCGGGAGGGAAGACCGATCGGACGGCTTCTCCTGCAGGCGCGATCGGGCAGCCTGTGGCGGCAGGTCGCCTATCACCTGGCGATCGGGCCCCTGATCGGCGTGGTGGGGTTCCTGAGCGGGGCCGTGGCGTGGTCGGCGTGCCTGGTCGCGGCCATCGTCGCCGTGCAGCTCCTGCTGGCCGGAGGCGGCTGGACCGCCTTCCTGCCCGCGGCGAGCGCGCTGGCGCTGTTCGTGGTGGTGCCGTGGCTGCTTCGGGGCGTCACCGCGCTCGACGCGGTCGCGGCGCGTGCGCTGCTCGGTCCCAGCGTGAAAGACGAACTGGCCCAGCGGGTGAGGACGCTGCGGGAGAGCCGGGCCGAGGTGATCGAGGCCGCCGACGCGGAACGTCGCCGGATCGAGCGCGACCTGCACGACGGCACGCAGCAGCGGCTGGTGTCGCTCGCTCTGAACCTCGGCATGGCCCGCACCGCCTTCACCGACCTGCCGGAGCCCGCCCGCCAGGCCATCGCGCGGTCGCACGAGGAAGCCAAGCAGGCGTTGAAGGAACTGCGCGACGTCGTGCAGGGGCTACACCCGGCCGTGCTCAACGACCAGGGGCTGGACGCGGCGCTGTCCGGTATCGCGGCGCGTGCCCCCTTCCCCGTACGGCTGAGCGTCGACGTGCGGGAACGGGCCGCTCCCGTGATCGAGGCGGTCGCGTTCTTCGTGGTCTCCGAAGCGCTGACCAACGTCGCAAAGCACGCACGGGCCTCCGGGGCCGACGTCACCGTGCGCCGCGACGCAGACGTGCTCCGCATCGTCATACGCGACGACGGCGGTGGGGGCGCCGAGCCCGCCAAGGGGTCGGGCCTGCGCGGCCTCGCGCAGCGGGCGGGATCGGTGGACGGGGTCCTGCGCATCGACAGCCCGAGCGGTGGCCCGACGACGATCGAGGTGGAGCTACCGTGCGCGTAGTGCTCGCCGAGGATTCCGTCCTCCTCAGGGAGGGCCTCGTCTGGGTCCTGGGATCAGCCGGCATCGAGGTCGTGGCCGCGGTGTCCGACGCCGAAGGGCTGCTGCGGGCGGTGGACGAACACGAGCCCGATCTCGTCGTCACGGACGTGCGGATGCCGCCGACGCACACCGACGAGGGACTGCGCGCGGCGCTGCTGCTGCGGCATCGGCGGCCGAAACTACCCATCCTCGTGCTCTCGCAGTACGTCGAGGAGCGCTACGCGACTCGGCTGCTGTCCACGGCGACGACCGGTGTCGGATATCTGCTGAAGGACCGGGTGGCCGACGTCGCCGACTTCCTGGACTCGCTGCGGCGGGTCGCCGCGGGTGGCACGGCCCTGGATCCCGAAGTGGTCGCCCAGCTGCTGCTGCGCCGCCACAGCGATCCGCTGGACCTGCTGACCCGCAGGGAGTACGAGGTGCTCGCGCTGATCGCGGAGGGACGGTCCAACGCCGGCATCGCCGAGGCCCTCGTGGTGTCGGAAAGCGCGGTCGGCAAGCACATCAACAACATCTTCGCCAAGCTCCAGCTCTCCGGTGCCGAGAAGGATCACCGGCGAGTGCTGGCCGTACTGCGATTCCTGAAGATTCGAGAGGCGACATGATGCGAAGAGCGGTGCGGACCAGGTGGATCGCCGCCGGCGCGGCGCTGACCGGGTCCGTGGTGGTGGCGATGGCGCTGGCGGCGTGGTCGCAGATCCGAGTTCCCCGCAGCTACGACTTCTCCTTCCCCGGCTCCTACCGCTCGTCGGTCCTCGATCAGCGGGGGACCGAGACGAGGACCGTGACCTACGCCGTCACGACGCCCCAGATCATCGTCGATGTGCGGGGCAGGGTCGACGTGCGGGTCGCTCCGGGCGTCCCCGGACGCCTGTCCGCCAAGCGGGAGACGACCTGGCACGGCGGGCCCCCCTCGATGAGCGAGACCTGGGAGTCGGGGAAGACGTTGCGGGTCGAGGTGACCTGCTCGCGGGGCTTGGAGCGGGTGGATGACGGCTGCCGCACCGTCTACACCTTGAGCGCGCCGCCGGGAGTCGGCGTGCTGGTAATGACGCCTGACCGGACTGTTTCGTGCCCGCCGGCCGTGGCGGAGGTGCCCTGCGCCGCCGCGCCGTTGACGACATCTGGAAGTACGTACTAATCTGCAAACTTATTATGAGCGACGTACATAATTATGAGCATGATCCGGACGGCTATCTCTACGACCCGGGTGCCAGGACGGCTATGGCACGGCTCGCCGGTGAAGACGGTGAGGACGGCGATCTGCGCGCGTTCGAGGCGAGCGCGGCCGTCCGCACCGCCTGTCACGCCGTCGAACGCCTGCGCGCCCACGGATCCGAGGGCAGAGGCGTCAGCGCGGGCGCTCTCGACCTGCTGATCCGACTCGACGCACGCGAGCAGGGGATCAGCATCGGCGAACTCGCGCGGGCCGCCGGGGTCAGCTCCCGCAACGTCACCGGCCTGGTGGACACCCTCGAACGCGACGGACTGGTCCGCCGGGTCCCCGACCCGAACGACCGGCGTTCGGTCCTCGCCGAGATCACTCCGGACGGCCGGGCGTGGATCGAGGACTTCCGCAAGCCGTCGAGGCTCGCCATGAAGGCGCTGTTCCAGGGATTCGCGCCCGAAGAGCTGGTCGTCCTGCGCGACCTGTGCCTGCGCCTGGCCGCCAACCAGCAGCGCCTGTCCGCCCACCTTCGTCAGATCGGATCCCCGCAGTGACCACCCGGGAACAGACGCGCCGCGCCGTACGCGGGTATCACGAGGCCCGTTTCCGCGGGGACGCGACCGCTGCCGCGGCGCATCTGGGGGAGCCCTTCCGGTTCCAGAGCCCGTTCTTCACTTCCGACGACCGGGCCGGGCATCTGGCGACGTTGCCGGGGTTCGTGTCGATCGTGACCGGGGTGGACCTCATCAGCGAGCTGTACGGCGAGGCCGAGGCGACGCTCGTGTACGACGTGCACACCGCGACACCGGCCGGCACGCAGCGCACCGCCGAGCACTTCCGCCTCGACGACGGCAAGATCGTCTCGATCACACTGGTGTTCGACGCCTCGCCCTGGCAGCCGATGAGAGCCGAGATCGAGCCGGATCCCGGGCAGAACCTCTAGGGCAACGGGTCGTCGGGCAGCCGGTTCGCGGAGGCGGGACCGGTCGGGAAAGGACGGCGGAGATCGCGCCCGTGGGAGATCGTGCTCAGATCCCGTCGACGTCGAAAGGATCGGGCAGTCCCTGCCTGTCCGCGAGGGATCGGGTGCGTGTCACGAAGCCGGGAGCGGCTGTCAGCAACATGTCGAACTGGCGTACGCTGAGGCTGATCGGCTGGAAATCCTCGCCCGGTAGACCGCGTTCCACGCAGTTGGTCCAGATCGCCAGGCTCAACAGAGCGTCGACATCCGGAACATCCCCGCTCCATTGGACGAAATCGCCGCCGAGCTTCAGTACGTCAAGCAGGTTGCTGACGCGGTCCGAGGCGAATTCGGCGCCACTTGGAGGTACGAGGACGTAGCCGGTCGCCCGCAGGTCGAGGAGGTCGAAGAGGCCGAGCATCTCCAGCAGGACGCTCGACGGCATGCCGTAGGACTCGAAGCGCCCTGAGCGGAACGTCCGCAGCTTCGCGTGCACATCCAGGAAGGCGGTCATGTTCGCCCACCGGTAGATCGATACCTCGCCGCATATATGTCCCAGCATCCGCGCAGGAATACGGTCGGCGTGAACGCGTAGCAGCGTGAGAATGAGGCGGGCATGCTCGATGGAGACGCTGAGGTGTGGTTCCACATCGAGCTGTTGCGCCACGACGGCGAACAGATGGCCGTATTCCTCTTCGCGCAAATTCTCGGGCGGAGTGAGCAGCAGTTCCATCATCGCCGCCGACCTGCGTCCCAGCAGTACGTCGTCGTCGCTGACGGGAAGGAGCGCGGCGTACGGCAGCAGCGTCGCGCAGGCGTCCTGATAACGGGGGGCATCGAGCAAGGTCGCCTCCAGGGCGGCCTGCGCGACGGCGTTCCCTCTGGGAAGTCTGATGTCCGCCGTCGAAAGGGATCTCTGCGCCGTCAGGGGCAGCAACCCGCGCTTGTCGTGGATGTGGACGTCGTCATCCTCGTCGTCCCAGAGTCCGATCAGCACTTCCCCGGCCTCCGCATCCGGCAGGTCGATGCGGATCACCCGTACCAGGCTGTCCCATTCGTTGCCGGTCAGCTGCGAGTGCCACAGACGAGTGGTCGATCGCCATGCCGCGCGGCGATCCTGGGCCGAGCGAGGAGAGGCGGAGGCGTACAGCTCGCTCAGCGTCAGGACGGCGCCGTCGGCGCCGTCCTGCGCCGAGATGAGAAGGAGGAGCAGCAGCAGATTGGCGCTGTAGACCGCGTATTCCGCCGGAGAGCTCAGCTCCACGGGCCGGTATTCGTCGTAGGCGCCCCGTCCTCTCGTCCGCAGGCACTGCCGGAACAGGACACGGACGACGGCCCGCAGCTCGGCCAGTTCCTCGCCGTCCAGGCCGCCGAGCAGGTCGTGGACGAAACTCAGGATCCGTTGCTCGCGCGTACTGATGACCGCCTTCGACAGGAGCGCGTTCAGCAGCGCGTCGTCAGGGGGAGGGGGACAGGGATCGTCGGCGGCCTCCCTGACGCGGCGCGCGAGGCGGCGGACCTCGCCGACGACCCATCGCGCGACCAGGAACTCACCGAACGAGGCGTGGAGGAACTCGTAGGTCTTCTGCGTGCTCTGCTGCCCGTAGACCGCCTGGGCCTGCTGGACGAACAGGCGAAAGAAGAAGCGTCCCGCGAGGCGTTGCGCGGCGTCCAGCGCCGCGGCCTTTCGTCGTTCGACGGATGGCGTGCCGATCGGCCCGGAGGCGTACGACGATCCGCCTCCTATGGGCAGGACGGCGAAATCCGCGATGAGTTCCTTGTCCGTGACGGTCTGCCGGCCCCGGTTGAACATGGAGAAGGCGACCGCCGACAACTGATCCAGTTCACGCGCGACCGCTCGTCGTCGTTCGCGGTCCGGCAGAGAGTCGTCGAGCTTGTTGACGTCCCGTTCGGCGAACCGGGTGAACAGGCGCTCGTACAGTTGCGCCTGGCCTATCCCCGGAGTGAGGGCGCCTCCGCCGGAGTGGAACAGCGCGAGCATGAAGAGCAGCAGAGGCTGGCGGGACAGCTCTCCCTGAGCCAGTGCCACCTTCGGGGTGAGGGGGGTCGCCGGGTTCGCGTCGTTCCAGATGGCCAGCCAGCGCCCGACCTGGTCGTTGTTGAAATTCTCCAGCCGGACGACGATGGTGCCTTCGGGATAGCGCACCTGGTCGGCGACGGCGGTCCGGCTGGTGACGATCACCGCGACCGGGCGTTCGAGCTCCGCCTCACGCCGCTGGAAGGTCTGCACCCGCTCCAGGAAGTCGTAGTGGCTCACTCCGCTCGCCTGGAGGAGCTCGTCGAACCCGTCGAGCAGGATCACCGGCTGCGCGGTCCCCGATTCGGCCGTGAACTCCGGCCAGGACAAGGTGGTCCCTGTCAGGCTGTTCAGCGCCACCTCGATCTGCCGCTGGATCTCGGCGTCTGCGGGGACCGCCCGGAGCTCCACCCGCACGACCAGGAAGTCCGCCGGGTTCAGTTCCGCGGCCAGCACCTGCGTGAACAGCGACTTCCCGGCCCCGGGCTGGCCGAGCACGACCAGTGGCACGTCGGCGGCCTGCGTGGACACGAGATGGTCCATGAGGAACGCCCACAGGTCGTCGCGGCGCTCCTCCTCCTGCCACGCACCCTCGCTGATCCACTTGTCCGGGTCGGCGGACCTGCCTCTCACGGGCAGGCTGCGATACGAGGGGTTGATGTAGATCTCACGCAGCGTCGGTAAGGTGACCCCCTCCGGCACCGCGTCCACCCCCGCCAACGGCCCGTCCAACTGCTTCCGATACCGCCTGACCAGGTCGTCCCGGACCCGGCTGGGATCGCGTCCCTGCCCGATCCTGCCGATGATGCCCGCGAGAGCGTGCAGGGTGGCGGCCTGCTCTCTGCTGTCCTGGTGTGCTTTGTGCAGCTCGTCCAGGATGGACCGCACGCCCAGCCGGTGGGCCCAGAACGCCACCTCGGGAAACTCGCTCGCGAGCGTACGCAGATGCTCCTCGTACCGTGAGAGTGCGGCCGAAGGCAGGTTCCGGCGGAGGGTGTCGGTCCAGCGGGCGCGCTGCGTCTCATTTCTCGCGTCCCACGCCGCGGTGCCGGAGGCGAAGCGGAGGAGGCGCTCTGTCAGCTCCTGGTAGAAAATCGGGAACGGAACGTGCCCGATGATCTCGTCGAATATCAGGCCGTTCGCGGCCGTCAGGTTCAGGGCGAGAGTCGCCAAACCCCAGCGTCCTGTCTCGGGGCGTCTCCCGCCGGCGAGTGCCACCTGTTCGTCACGGGTCAGCTCCAGGGACGCCGTGTTCAGCGCGGTGAGGATCTCGTCGTCCAGGTCGTCCAGCGCGTCGAAGAAGGCGGCCACCACGACCACGGCGTGCGCGGCCTCGACGAGCTCCGTGCGCCTGAACCTGCTCACCCCGCGGACCCGGTCGCGCAGGGTGGCGAACAGGCTCTGGCTGAGCTGGTCCACCTCGCCCTTGAGATCGAACAGGCCCAGCGCCACGTCGCTCCCACCGGCGGAGGCCACCGTCAGGGCGCCCCCCGCGAGCCGGCTCAGCGCGGTGATCACCGCGTTGTTCCCGCCCAGGAGTTTCACCGCGTCGTTGTACGAAAGGGGCTTGTTTCCCATGCGGCTCCAGACCGTGGCGGAACGGCTACCGCGCGAAGATAACACCGGGCCTGGTCGTTGTCCTGATATTCGGTGCCTGTCAGGTGCCCCTCAGCGACGGATGGACCCGCGGGACCCCCGGGCACGGGGGCCCCGCGGGGGTTCAGGCGTTGACCTCCAGGGCCACGCGCACGGCCGACTCCAGGGCGCCCTCGATCCAGGAGTGCTTGAGCGAGGTGTGCTCCCCGGCGAAGTGCAGCGGACCCTCGGCGACGGCGATGGCGGGATGGATCTCGGTCATCTGGCCGGGCGTGAAGACCGCGGCCTCGCCGAAGGCGTAGCGGTTGCGCATCCAGCTCTGGGTCTGGCCGTGGCCGGTGTAGAACTCCGCGACCCGGTCGCCGTGCACCTCCTGAAGACCGCGCAGCGCGTAGCCGTACCGCTCCTCGTCGTCCATGGAGTCCCAGCGAGTCGCGTCGTCGGCCCACGAGTAGCTGGCCAGCACGACGCCGCCCTCGCTGCCCGGCACGGGGTGCGAGGGGAAGTAGATGAACCGGTTGGCGTTGTCGCAGACCGACCCGCCGCCGGTGACGTGGGTCGTCGGGCCGGGACGGTAGCGGCCGCCGAGCTCGCGCTTCCAGTCCGCCTCGGTGAACTCCCACCACCGTTTGCGGAACTCCAGCAGCACCTTGGTGGCGGAGTCGTAGTGCAGTTCCATGATCGAGCGGCGCTTGGAGTAGGACAGAGCCGGCGCGATCTCGACGTGGCGCAGCGCGGAGAACGGGATCGTGATGATCGCCACGTCCGCCTCGAACGTCTCCCGCGGCGCCTGCCGCGTGAACTCCGACTCCGTGCTGCCCGTCTCGCTGACCGTCGAGACACGGACGCCGCGTCCCGACGTCTCGATCCGTACGGCCCTGCGGTCCATGCGGATCTCGTCACGCAGGCCGGGCTGCAGCGCGTACGGCAGCTCCCTGCTGCCGCCGGTCATCTCCCAGTAGGTGACGGCCGGGTTGACGAGGCTGCGGGTGAGGAACGTGTGCATGAACGACAGCGGCAGCCGGGAGGTGAGGTTCTCCAGCGTGCCGATGGCGTCGATCGCCTCGTCGCTCAGCTTGGCGTGCTCCTTCAGGTAGCCGTACATGGAGAGGCCGTCGAAGTCGTACAGCAGCCGGGCCCAGCCCTCGATCAGCTCCGGCAGCGGCTTGTCGACCCGCTTGCCGCCCGTGCTCACCGAGAAGTAGTCCCTCGCCGGGTCCAGGGCCGTGTCGAGGATCTCGGCCGCGGTCCGGCCGTCCTTCAGGCCGAAGGAGGCGTTGATCCTGCGCGGGTCGTCGGCGTACTCGTCGCGCCGCTGGGTGATGCCGTTGACGTGGATGAACGTGTGGTTCATGCGCGCGGGCGCCGTGAAGGTGCCCTTGGGCGGTGCGGAGCGCCACTCCTGCCCCTTGTACGAGGTGTAGACGACCGGTGGCACGGGCCCACGGGGCTGGGCGCCGGGCGGCACGTCGACGTTGTAGAAGGGCCTGCGGGTGATCCCCAGCTTGTCGATGAGCGCCAGCGTCAGCGGATGGAAGTCCGGGATGCGCATCGCGCCCGCCTCGGCGTACTGCCGCCGGTCGCGGAACCCCGTCTGGAAGGTCTTGATCCGGCCGCCGATCCGGTTGCCGTTGGCCTCGATGACGGTGACGTGGTGCCCGGCCCGCTTCAGCAGGGTCGCGGTCACCAGGCCGGAGATGCCGGCCCCGACGACCAGGACCTTCTTGGGCGTACGGGTCTTGGGCAGGCCCTGGTCGATGAGCACCCGCAGGTAGCGGTGCTTGAGGTCGTCGCCGTCCGTGTCGACGAGCAGGTGGTCGCGCGCCACCCGAAGGCAGGTCTGCCAGCGCTCCCCCGTGTACGGCCCGCGGGCGGCCGAGGCGGGGGCCGCGCCCAGGGCCGGACTGACGACGGACCCCACCGCGCCCAGTCCGGCCAGTTTGGCGAACCCCCGCCGGTCGATTGTGACCACGTACCACTCCTTCTCCGAGACGATTACGGAGAGTAAGTGTCGGAGTGACAGTCGTATCTCGGCACGCGACGCGCCAGGAAAGCGCAACTGGTGTCCCAGGCAATGGTCAAGACGAGGGTGCGTCGTCCATCCGGACGAGCCGGATCGTGGTGTCGGGATCCGTCATGGCGGCCTCTCCTCAGCAGGCGAACTCGGCGCTGACACAGGGGGTCTACCGCATCGGGCCCGCGGCGCGACCGGCGTTGACAGCGGCGGATCGGGCCGGATCTAATGATCGGCGTGCCGCGTGGCGCCGATCACACGGAGGCTGCCCCGAGGAGGCAGCGGCAGGCCGATCGGTGGCTGGGCCGCACCTTCCCGAAAGGACCGACGCCGTGAGTGTCCACTCCGCACCTCTCACCTGACGTCGCGCTCCGCGCTTGTGCGCCTTGTCTCGCGATCCGCGCTTTTGCCTGTGTCGCGCTCCGCGCCTGTGTGCCCGACCATGTGGCCGCCGCGGTGCGTGCCGTACGTATTGGAGTCTCAACGTGTCGTTCAATCAGTCCGTCATCGAGGAGTTCCGTGCCAACGGAGGCAAGGTCGGCGGCCCGTTCGAGGGCGGTGACCTGCTCCTGCTGACCACCGTCGGCGCGAGGTCGGGACGGGAGCACACCGTTCCCCTCGGCTACGTCCGCGACGGCGCCACGCTGCTCGTCGTCGCGTCCGCGGGCGGCGCTCCTCGCCACCCTGCCTGGTATCACAACGTGCTCGCGCACCCGGCCGTACGCGTCGAAGTGGGCGAGGAGGTGTTCGACGCCGTCGCCGTGCCGGCCGGGGGCGAGCGGCGCGAGCGATTGTTCGAGCGGGTCGTCCGGGTGGCGCCCGGATACGCCGACTACCAGGCCCGTACGGCCCGCACGATCCCGGTCGTGGTGATCGAGCGGGTCTAGGCCTCGACGCGCGCGTACGGCAGCATGGCGAGGTGACCCAAAGATCACAGTTGTGGCGTGACCGGAACTTCACCGTCTTCTGGGCGTCCCAGACGCTGTCGGTCGCGGGTGACTCGTTCGCCCTCATCGCCGTCCCGCTGCTCGTGCTGCACGTGACCGGGTCGGTCGCGCAGATGGGCCTGCTGACCGGCCTGGCGAGCGCGGCGTCGGTGGTGGCGGGGGTCTTCGCCGGGGTCCTGGTCGACCGGCTCGATCGCAGGCGCCTGTTGATCTGGTGCGATGTGGCGCGGATGGCGCTGTACGGGATCGTCCCGGTCGCCTGGGCCTTCGGGCCGAAGGTCTGGCTGCTCTACGTGGTCCTGCCGCTCAGCGAGGCGATCGGCATGGTCTTCCAGGTCGCGTACGTCACGGCGGTGCGGGGTCTGGTCGACGCGGACCAGATCACCGAGGCCAACGGGCGGCTGGGCGCCACCGCCGCGGCGGCGGGGGTCGGGGGACCGCTGCTGGCCGGCGTGGTCGCGGGCTGGTTCGGCCCCACGGCCGCGATCGCGATCAACGCGGCCAGCTTCGGGGTCTCCGCGCTGGGCGTCCTGTCGATCCGGCTCCGGCGGCAGCGGTCGCCCTCGCCGGAAGAGGGGCGCGGGTCCTGGCGCGAGTTGCTCGCCGGTGCCCGCTTCCTGTGGCGGCAGCCGGTGCTGCGTGCCCTGACCGTCCTGCTGTCGTTCTTCATCTTCCTGACCCTCGGTCTGACCGACGTGCTGATCTACCACCTCAAGCACGACCTCGGCCAGGCCGACGGCGCCGTGGGGCTGGTGCTCGCGGTCGGCGCGCTGGGCACCGTCACCGGCTCGCTTCTCGTCGGTCCCGTGCGCCGCAGGCTGGGGTTCGGCGCGTCCTGGATCGGGGCGATCGCGGTCGCCGGGCTCGCCATCGTGGGACTCGGCCTGTCCGCCGCCGTCCCGGCCGCCGCGGCGACGGCCGCCGTCTATCTCGCCTGCGTCAGCGTGGCCGGGATCTGCTCGATGTCGCTGCGCCAGCAGGTCACCCCCGACCACCTGCTGGGCCGGGTCACCGCGGCCTTCTGGACCATCCACTTCTCGCTGGGTCCCGCGGGGGCGGCCGTGCTGACCTGGGGCGCGCAGCGCCACGGGGTCGCGGTGGTCTGCCTGCTGGCCGGCGCGGCCTGCCTGCTGATCGCGGTCGCCGCGTTCTTCACGCCCATCCGCCAGCAGAACCCGGAGCTGTCGGGCGCCGCGGGCTGACGACTCACGTCCTGGGGCCCGCTTGGGGCGGCTCCCAGTCGACCAGGCGGCGGACCAGGTCCACCGCGCCCGCCAGAGTCTCCCGCTCGGCGGGAGACAGCGTGTCCTCGATCGCCCGGGCGAGCCAGTCGGCCCGCCTCGTGCGCACCCGTTCCAGGGCGTCGAGCCCGGCGGCGGTCAGCGAGACGGGGGCCTTGCGGCCGTCCACGGGATGCGTGCCGCGCTCGGCGAGCCCCTGGTCGATCAGCTGGCCGACGGTGCGGGCCATCGACTGGGGGCGCACCCGCCGGGCGGCGGCCAGTTCGCTGGTGGTCATCGGGCCCTGCCGGCCGAGCAGGCCGATCACCGCGATGATCCCCGGAGGCATCGGGTCGTCTTCGCGCACCCGCCTGACCAGGTCCCCGACCACGAGTCGCAGCTCGGCGGCGACCTCGGACGCATCCCTCATGGGCTCAGCGTAGCCGAGATGTACAGCCTTGCTGGCTAAATATTCAGCATGGCTGTACAGTTTTGCTGTCTATCTGGAGGAGCTCACATGCCCATCACACTGCTCGACGACCGCACGGCCGTCGTCCTGATCGACCTGCAGAAGGGGATCACCGCCCTGCCCACCGCGCATCCGGTGGCCGAGGTCGTCGCCAACGCCGCCCGGCTCGCGGGGGCCGCCCGCGAGCGGGGCCTTCCGGTCGTGCGGGTGCGGGTGGCGTTCTCTCCCGACGGCGGTGACGTGCTGCGGGCCCGGACGGACGCGCCCGGGCCCGCGATCGCGCCCGCGCCGGACTTCGCCGAGTACGACGAGCGCGTCCCGGACGGGCCGACCGACATCGCGATCACCAAGCGTGGCTGGGACGCCTTCCACGGCACCGAGCTCGACCTGCAACTGCGGCGGCGGAGCGTCACCGGGATCGTGCTGGCGGGGATCTCCACCAGCATCGGCGTGGAGTCCACGGCGCGCGGCGCTCGCGAGCGGGGCTACGAGATCGCCGTGGCCTCCGACGCGGTCACCGACCTGGTCGCCTCGGCGCACGAGAACTCTCTCGGGGTGATCCTGCCGAGGATCGCCCAGATCGACACGACCGGGGCGATCCTCGCCGCTTTCGCCTGACCTGTCAGCGGGCGGCGCCGAACGTCGAGGCCAGGGCCGTACGCAGGGTGTCGCGCTCCTTCCCGTCCGGGCTGGGGGAGTCCGACGCCCAGGCCACGTAGCAGTCCGGGCGCAGGAGCAAAGCGGTAGGGACACAGCGCAAAGCGGTAGGGACACAGCGCGGCGCGGTGACGAGGTCCACCCGGTCGTGCCAGCCCCGGAGCGCCCCGGCCAGCGCGGCGTCAGGCGTCAGGTCGATGAGCAGCGGCCGTGCGGTCCTGGTCAGCTCGGCGAGCCGTACGGAGCCGGTCTCCGTCTCCAGCACGAGGTCGGGGGCCGGGCGCCCGGTCAGGGGGTGGGTCCCTTCGAGGTCATATCCGATGTCCGCCCCGGACATCATGTCCGCGATGTGCTTGACGGTGCGCTCGTCGCGCAGCAGCTCGCCGAAGAGGGTGCGCAGCGCGGTCACCTCCGGACCGGGGGCGATCAGCGCGGACTGCGCCTGGGTGTGCATGACCACGCGCTCGGCGGCCGGGCGCCGCTCGGTCTCGTACGTGTCGAGCAGGCCGGGCGGGGCCCATCCGTGGATCTCGGCGGCCAGCTTCCAGCCCAGGTTGATCGCGTCCTGCAGGCCGAGGTTCAGGCCGGGTCCGCCGATCGCGCTGTGCACGTGCGCGGCGTCGCCCACCAGCACCACGCGGCCGTCCCGGAACCGTTCGGCCAGGCGGGTGTTGCCGCCGGTGCGGCGGCGCAGCTGGTGCGGGCCCTCGCCGTCATGCGGGCCGATCGGCAGGTCGACGCCGAGCACGCGGCGGATGCTCCGGCGGAGTTCGTCCAGGCTCATCGGCTCGTCGTCGCCGTCCTGGTGCCACTCGGTGGTGTGGACGAGCGTCCCGGTGGGGAACGGCGCGTACACGAACAGGCCGTGGTCGGTGCGGTGGTGCATGAACGGTGGGATCGGCCCGTAGCCGGGCACGTTCAGCCCGCCGGTGACCGGATCGATCAGCTCGGCCGGCACGGTGACGTGCCCGCCGCGCGAGGTCGAGTCGTCCTTGGTCACCCCCGGGAAGCCGATGCCGCACAGCTTGCGGGTGACGCTGTGCCCGCCGTCCGCGCCGACGAGGTAGCGGGTGCGCAGCCGATAGCCGCCCTCGGGCCCGCTGATCTCCACGGTGACGCCGTCGGCGTCCTGGGAGAGCCCCGTCAGCTCCTGGCCCCGGCGGATCTCCACGCCGAGTTCGAGCGCGCGCTCCTCCAGCACCTGCTCGATCCGCAGCTGCGGCACCGGCAGGCCGTACATCGGGTTGTCGTCGAGCCGGCTGAGGTCGAGGGGCATGGCGCCGAACACGAAGGCCGGGCTCGGCTGGGGCGGCTCGGCGCTGCCGCTCAGGCGTCCGTACAGGCCGCGGCGGTCGAGGGCCCGCACGACCTGGCCGACCAGTCCGTTGGCCCGGTTCTCCCGCGTGCGCCCGGGCAGGCGCTCCAGCACGATCGGCCGCACTCCGGCCAGGCTCAGCTCGCAGGCGAGCATCAGCCCGTTCGGTCCGGCGCCGGCGATCACGACGTCTTCGGTCATGGTGGTCCTCCTTGGCAGTTCGGGCATGGCGAGTTCGCGGCATGACGAATCACGCGGCAGTCAGGGCGTGGCGAATGCGTGGTACGGCGAACCCTGGGCATGGCGGACGGGCAAGACGGCGCCGGTCGATCGGCGGCGTTCTGCGTCCGATGTCAGGCGTGTCAGGCGTGTCGGGCTTCCGGCGTCAGGGCGTGAACGACCGGGCGGCGTGCCTACGCGGCACGTCACAGGGGGATACGGCAGAGCGGTGCGGTTCCGGAGCCGGATATCTCGGCGGCCTCCGGGCCGCCGCGGGTGGTGTCGTACGCGGGGACGTACGACGGTCAGGGCTCGGGCAGTCCGGCGGCGAGCCGGCCGAGCACGTCCTCGATGAGCGGTCTGATGGGCACCGGGGGATCGGCCCGCAACCACTGGTCCATGGCCACCCTGATCGCGGCCCCGGCCGCGCCCGCCACGAGGCGCGGATAGAGGTCGCGGGCGACGTCGGTGCCGGTCCGTTCGGCGATGGCCGCGGCCATTTCGGCCTCGGCGATGGCGTTGGCCTTGAGCATCTCGCCCTGCAGCGAGGGCTCACTGATCATGAGCCGGACGCCGGTCTGCCACTGCTGGTCCGGCTGGCCGGCGCCGTAATCCTCACCGAAGGCGAGCTGGGTCAGCACGGAAATCTTGATGGCCTCCCACAGCGACTCCGACGCCGGGCGGCGGCGCAGCTCATGTGCGACCAACCGGGCGCGGTCGAGGTGCCTGGCGGCGATCGCCTCGCCCTTGCTGGAGAAGTAGTTGTTGAAGGTCCGCGGAGCCACGTGCGCCTCCGCGGCGATGTCCTCCACGCGTACGTTCTCCAGTCCGCGCTCCACGGTCAGCCGGATCGCCGCCCAGCTCAGCGCGGTGCGCGTCTCCAGCTTCTTGCGCTCGCGCAGCCCCGGACGCTCGCCTTCCCTGCTCACGGGACCACCCTACAACTATTTGCGCGTGGAGCAAAGATGCGTGACAAGTAATTTTGCGTGAGACGCACTTTTGTGTGCCGGTGCGTGTGTCAGCCGCGGGCGCCGGCCAGGCGCACGAACTCCTCCAGGGAGAACCGGCCGTCGGCGTCCACGTCGGCGTCGCGGTCGAGCGCGGCGATCGCCTCCGGCGGCAAGCCGGGGAAGTGGGACAGCAGCTCCGCCTCGGTGATGAAGCCGTCGCCGTCGCCGTCGATCGCGTCGAATTCGCGCTTGAGGGCCTCGAACCGCTCGTGGCTGAGCTCCTGAGTCACAACGACCTGCCTTCGCACCGGGGGACGACACAGACAACCTATGCCGTACCGGGGAAAAGATCGATAGCAGGCCGGTCACTCGGGCCAGGCGGAGCCCTGGATCACCTCCACGAAGTCGACGCGCCGGAACCCGGGCAGGAAGTGCTGCAGCACGTCGGCGTTGACGGTGCCGAACGTGGTGTCGGGGCGGTCCTTGAACCCCTCGGTGAACGCCGCCAGGATCCGGCGTTTGAAGTCGGGACGAGGATGGGCCGCGACGACCGCCTCGACGTCCTCGGGGGCCAGATCGGCGAATCCGACGCCGAGCACGTCGGCCTCCACGCCGGCGGTCACCAGGGCCACCTCGGGCTCCAGCCGGTAGGGGATCTCCGGCGTGGTGTGCAGGGCGATGCCCTCCCACACCCTGCGGACGGCGTCCTCAGGCACCCCGCGGGAGGAGAGGAACCGGCGGGCCTCGTCGGCGCCGTCGATCTCGAACCGCTGGTCCGTACGGCGGTATCGCTCGGTGAGCCCGAGATCGTGGAACATCGCCCCGACGTAGAGCAGCTCGGGATCGGCCCGCAGCCCGAGCCGCCGGCCCCGCAACGAGCCGAACAGGAACACCCGGCGCGAGTGGTGGTAGAGCAACGGGGGCGCCGCCTCCCGCACCAGCCCGGTCGCCTCCCTGGCCAGCGTCGAATCGGGAACGGCGACTCCGGCGATGGTCTCGCTCATGACACCCCTCCTCGCGTGCCCGGTCCTACCGGAGCCTTCCCGCTGAATGCTCCGCGTGACCGCTCCGAGGACGTACTCCACGTAAGCGGGCCGCAACCGCCGTGCAGGCGGCGGGCCGTACGACTGCGCCATGGACATCGGCATGTGGACGGGCTGCCCGCGGACGGGCCGGACCCTGGCGTGGGCGGCGGCGATACCGCTGCTCGTCGCGCTGCTCGTGGTGCTCGTCGTGTCGACGACGGACACGCTGCCGGGCTCGCCCTCGTCGTTCGGCGGCATCCGGACGCTCGACGTCCACACCGACCACGGCGACGTCGAGGTGGTGGGCGCCGACGTGACCGAGGTGCGCGTGAACCGTCACGCGCAGGGGGCGGGTCCCCGGGTGGAGTCGTGGGGCGACGGCTCGCTGACGGTCGGACTGGTGTGCGACGACGCGGGTTCGTTCTGCGGCCCGATCAGGGACACGGCCGGAAGCCACACCGACTACGTGTTCGTGGTGCCGAGGGACATCGACGTCACGATCCGCAGTGAGCACGGCGACGTCACCGTACGCGGCGTGACGGGGAAGGCCGATGCGCGGACGGAGACCGGCCGCCTGCGGCAGGACCCCCCTTCGCCGGGGTGATCGACCGGACGGTCACGTGGTGGCGCGGACCACCAGGCGTGTGGGAAGGACGACGGGGCTGGTGTGGCGGCCGTCGAGACGGGACAGGAGCAGCCGCGCCAGAGCCAGGGCCTGATCCGCGGCGGGCACCCGCACGGTGGTGAGCGGCGGGGTCGTGCAGGAAGCGGCGTGGATGTCGCCGAAGCCGACGACCGCCAGGTCTTCCGGCACCCGCAGTCCCATCTCGCGGGCCGCCCGCAGAGCGCCGATCGCCAGCTCGTCGGAGACGGCGAACACGGCGTCCGGAGCCTGACCGCCGGACAGGAGCTCACGGGCCGCGGCGGCACCCGACTCGCCGTCGTCCGGGCCGGCGAGCGCGATCATGGGCCGCAGGCCTTCCTCGTGGAGCGTGGCCAGGTGCCCGTCGAGGCGGTCCTTGACGGCGACGAGGTCCGTGGGGCCGCAGATCACGCCGATGCGGCGGCGCCCCCGGTCGAGCAGGTGCCGGGTGGCCGCCCTCGCCCCACCCGCGTTGTCCACGTCCACGTGCGGCACGAGGGAGGCGATGGCGGGCTTGCCGAGCAGCACGACCGGCACCCCGGTGCGCGTGAGCCGTTCGGTGAGCGTGTCCGGGCCGTCCGGGGGAACGAGCACGACCCCGTCGACCTGCCGCGCCTCCACATGCCGCACGATGCGCCGATGGCTCTCGGCCGTGTCGGCGAGCATGAGGGTGATCCGCTTGCCGGCCCCTTCAAGGACGCTGGTGACGTACTGGACGACGGCGGAGGTCAGCGCCTCGCCGCCGTGCCGTGGGACCGACAGGACGAGCGCGACCGAGTCGGTCCGCCGGGTGACGAGGCTCCTGGCGGCGGCGTTGGGCACGTAGCCCAGCTCCTGCACGGCGCGCAGCACGGCGGCGCGCACATCGGGGCTGACCCGCGCCTCACCGTTCACGACCCGCGAGACCGTGGCCCGGGAGACGCCCGCGCGGGCGGCGACGGTCTCGAGCGTGGGCCGCTTGGGCCGCTCCGCCCCGAGCCCGTTGCGCTTGATGACGTCGCGATACCACAGCGCGCTGTCCTTGGGCAGCCGCCGCTGGGTGGTGAAGTCGACGTGGACGATGCCGAACTTGCGCCGGTAGCCGTCCGCCCATTCGACGCAGTCGAGCAGCGACCACAGCAGGTAGCCGCGGACCCGGGCGCCTTCGTCGATCGAGGCCCGCAGGGCGCGCAGGTGCTCCTCGACGAAGCTGATCCGGTCGACGTCGTGAATGCCGTCGCCGGTGACGGCGTCCTCGAAGTCGGCGCCGTTCTCGGTGATCATCAGCTCGGTCTCGGGATACTCCTCGGACAGGCGCCGCAGGACCAGGGACAGGCCGCTCGGCATGATGGGCCAGCCCATCGCGGTGACGGCCGTGGGCACGCTGCAGAACAGGACGCCCTCACTGCCGGGGAAGGCGGGGTCGGCCGGGGCGCTGGGCTGGGCCTGCACCGCGATGGGGGTGTAGTAGTTGACGCCCAGCAGGTCGATGGGCCGGCCGATGAGGTCGAGGTCTCCGTCGCGGATGTGGCCGAGCCCGGCGGCCTTCTCGATCAGCGGCAGCAGCTCGGCGGGGTAGCGGCCCCGCAGCACCGGCTCTAGGAACTGCCGGTTGTGCAGGGTGTCGATCCTCGCCACCGCCTCGGCGTCCTCATCGGGGATGTCGAGGGACATGTCCCCGAGCTGCGCGGGGGTGAGGACGGGGGAGAGATTCAGCACGACGCCGGCCCTGGCGGCGCCCCGCTCGCGCAGTGCCTCCAGGCCCAGCCCGTGCGCGAGCAGCATGTGGTGGGCGCTGACGAAGGCGTCGGACGCCGACCGCCGGCCGGGCGCGTGCACCCCCGAGGCGTGGCCGAGGAAGGCGGCCACCCACGGCTCGTTGAACGTGAACCACGTGTCCACGCGGTCGCCGATCCTGTCGTACACCACTCGGGCGTAGTCGGCGAAGTGGTGGGCGGTGTCCCGCGAGGTCCATCCCCCGCCGTCCTGCAGCGCCTGGGGCAGGTCCCAGTGATACAGCGTGGCGTACGGCGCGATGCCCGCCTCCAGCAACTCGTCCACGAGCCTGTCGTAGAAGTCGAGCCCGGGGCCGTTGACGCGGCCGTGCCCCTCCGGCAGCACCCGCGGCCAGCTGACCGAGAACCGGTAGGCCGCGATGCCCAGGTCCCGCATCAGCCGGACGTCGTCGGCGTGGCGCAGGTAGTGGTCGCAGGCCGGGTCGCCGTACGCCCCGCCCGCGAAGGCGTCCCAGATGGAGGGGCCCCGGCCGTCGCGGTCGGTGGCGCCCTCGATCTGGAACGCGGACGTGGACACTCCCCAGACGAAACCCTCTGGGAACAACGTGGTGCGCATCTACACGAACCCCCGGTGATTCGGTGAGCGCTCAGTCTGCCGCGTCGCGCGCGAAACCCGCCACTCAGACGGCGGCCGGCCGCGGCCCGGCGGCATCGAGTGAGCGGGTCGTGGCCTCCGGGGGCGTCGCCCGCGCCCGCGGCGAAGTCCAGGAGCAGGCATCGAAGCACGGGCGACACGGCCGACGAGGCGGCCGCCGGGTCGCGGGAGCCGTAGGGAGACCCGGCGTGACGCGGGGAAACGCGGGGAAGCGCGTGAGACGTCCGGCGCGGCGCAGGCGGGGCCGGGGCGGGTCGTCGGCACATAATGAAGGGCGATGGATACGGGGAGTGACCAGCGCGCCGATCGGGGGATCGACGTCAGCGTCGTCGTCCCGGCGTACAACCGCCGGGCGTCGCTCGACCGTTGCCTCACCTCGCTGCTCGTTCAGCGGGTCGCCAAGGAGATCGTCGTGGTCGACGGCGGTTCGCGGGACGGAACCCTGGGGTTGCTCGGTCTCTACGCCGCGCACCACCCCCGGCTGATCACCGTGATCGAGGACGCCCAGCCCGGCACGCCCGGCGGCGCACGCAACCGCGGACTGGACCGGGCGACCGGGAGGTACGTCCTCTTCTGCGACGCGGGCGACCATCTCGCTCCCGACGCGCTGGCCCGTCTGGTCGCCGCGGGGGACCGCAACCACGCCGACGTCGTCGTGGGCGAGGTCGCCGGCGCGCGCCAAGGGCTGCGGGGCGTTGCCGACAGGGCCTCATTACCCGACGTCTACGACGATCTGTCCTGCTTCAAGCTTTTCCGCCGTGACTTCCTGGAACGGCACGCCATCCGCTTCGACGAGGCGCAACGGCGCGGCGAAGACATGACCTTCACCGTCCACGCGTACTGCCACGCCCAAGTGATCTCCGTGGTCGCGGACCGTGACTGCTATCACGCGGAGGGCGGCAGCGGCGCGTCCGTGCGGGATCCGCTCGGCTGGCTGCGCGTGGTCCGCACGCCGATCGAGGTCATGGCGCGGCACGTGCCGCCCGGCGCGCTGCGCGACCGCCTGCTCCTGCGGCACCTGCGCCGCGACGTGCTCGCCCAGCTCGGGGCGCCTTTCCTGGCCGCCTGCGAGGCCCACCGCGAGAAGATCGCCGTCGAGGTGGCCGACATCTGCGGCCAGTGGCTGACGCCGGGCGTGCGCGCGGGTCTCGACGGCGTGGACGCCGCCCGCGTCGCCGCGCTCGACGACCCCGACCGGCTCGTACGGCTCGCGCGCGTGGAGGCCGCGTCGCTGCGGCACCGGCTGACCGGCGTCGAGTGGCGGGGCGACCGCCTGCTGATCGAAGGATGGGCCGCCCTCACCGACGCGAACCGCGCCGCGCCGAGCACTGCCACATCAAGCCTTGCCGCATCAAGCACTGCCGCACTGAGCGCTGCCGCGCCTGACGGCGGCGACGGCGCCGGGGTGGACGGCGCTGAGTTGGACGGTGCTGAGTTGGGCGGCATCGTGGGCGTGGTGCTGCGCGATCGCCTGTCGTGTGAGGAGCGCGCGCTCATCGTGACCAGCGGTGTGGCGCCCAGTGTGACCAGCGGTGTGACCAGCGGCGGGACCGGCTCCGCCGGATCCTTCACCGCGGTGGTCGACGTGGCGAAGCTGCCGCCCGGAGTGTGGGACGTCCACGTGGCCGTCGAGTGCGAGGGCGCGCGCCGGCTGGCCCGGCTCGGCTCCCGCCGCGACGCCGGCGTCCGCGCCCCCGCTTCCCATCTGGTGGGCGGGGCCGTCGCGGTGCCCTTCCTCACCCGGTCGCAGGGCCACCTCGGTCTCGATGTCGGCGGGCACGTCGCCCGCTTCCCCGCCGTCGTACGGCTGGCGCGGGCCCGGTGGCGAGGAAGGCGGCTGCACGTCGAGGGGCAGGTGCGCGTCGGGGACGAGGCCGCCGCCTCGGCCGTACGGCACCTGATCTGGCGCGAGCGGGCATCGGGCCGGGAACACCGTGAGAGGGCCGTGGCGGCCGGGCCGCTGGAGTTCGCGGCCGAGACGGCCGGCCTGGGGCCCGGCACCTGGGACGCCTACCTCGAACTCGGCCTCGGCGGTCCTCCGCTGCGCTTCCCGGTCAAGGTCGCCGAGGCGGACGCACTGGACCGCCCCCTGCGATGGTGGTGCGGCCCGAAGCAGTGGGGCGCCGTGGGATGGGGAGCGGGGGTCTGGGGAGCGGTGCAGTGGACCGCGCGGCCGTACGCCACAGCGGTCAACCGGAGGCTCAGTGTGTCGGTGCGGGTGGCCTCCCCTCTGACCGTGGTCAGGCGGATGATCCGGAGCATGCGCCATCGCTAATTGCGAATCATTTGCAACTACAACTCGGTGCCCTAAAGTGGGGGGAGATTCGCCCGTTTCGAAGGGGTTATAGCCGTGCACGTGCCCGATGGGTTCTTTGATGTCCCTGTGTCCGTCGGCGCCGGGGTCTTCGCGGCCGCGGGGGTGGCCGTGTGCCTGCGGGGCGCCAAGCGGGAGCTCGACGACCGGACCGCCCCCATGGCGGGCCTGGTGGCCGCGTTCATCTTCGCGGCGCAGATGCTCAACTTCCCCGTCGCGGCGGGCACCAGCGGTCATCTGCTCGGCGGGGCGCTGGCCGCGATACTCGTCGGGCCGTACACCGCGGTGTTGTGCGTCGCGGTCGTGCTGCTCGTCCAAGGGTTCTTCTTCGCCGACGGCGGGCTGACGGCGCTGGGCGTCAACATCACACTCATGGCGATCGTGACCGCGGTCGTCGGCTGGGCGGTGTTCCGGCTGATCGCCAGGGGCGCGCCGCGCGGCCGGGCGACGCTGGTGGCCGCGTCGTTCGTGGCGGCGCTGGTCTCCGTCCCGGCGGCGGCGCTCGTGTTCACGGCCCTGTTCTGGCTCGGCGGCACCGCGCCGATCGAGCTGGGCTCGGTGGCCGCCGCGATGGGCGGCGTGCACCTGCTCATCGGGCTCGGCGAGGGCTTCATCACCGCGCTCACCGTGAGCAGCGTGCTGGCCGTGCGCCCCGATCTCGTGTACGGCGCGCGCGGAATGACCAGGACGCTGACGCTGCGTACCGCCGAGGGGGAGGTCCAGGTCGGGCCGGCGTCTCCGGAGGCGCCCTCGGCCGGGATCGGCCTGCGCCCGGTCCTGGTGGGCGGCGCGCTCGTGGCGGTGCTGCTGGCCGGTGTCGTCTCGTTCTACGCCTCCGGCGACCCCGACGGGCTGGAGAAGGTGGCGGCCGACAAGGGCATGAGCGCGCAGGAGAAGCCGCACGCGGCGGAGGACGGCCCGCTGGCGGGATACGCCGTGAAGGGCGTGGAGAACCAGCGGTTGTCCGGCGGTCTGGCCGGGGTGGCGGGCGTGGCGCTGACGGTCGCGGCAGGAGGCGGCGTGTTCTACGTCATCCGCCGGCGCCGGCGGATGACCGACGGGATGACCCCCGCGAACGCGCGGTGAGCCGCCGAGCCTGTGAGCACGCCCTGCGCGCATGCGGGCGCGGCGAGTCGGCGATGATGGCCCTGTGAGTGTGAAGTGAGCGCCGGGCACCATCACCCGATCTACCGGCCCGCCGACACGCCCGTCCACCGGCTGCCGCCGCACTGCAAGCTGGCGGCGGTCGTCGCGTTCGCGGTGGTCGTGGTCGCCACGCCCCGCGAGCGCTTCTGGGCGTTCGCGGTCGACGCGCTGCTGCTGGCCGCCGTCGCGGTCGCGGCCCGGGTGCCGGCGGGCGCGATCGCGCGGCGCATGGTGATCGAGGTGCCGTTCGTGCTGTTCGCGCTGGCGATTCCGGTGATCGGCACGGGCGAGCGGGTCCAGGTGCTCGGCCTGTCGCTGAGCGAGCCCGGCCTGTGGGCGGCCTGGAACATCCTGGCCAAGGCCTCGCTGGGCGTGGTCGCCTCGATCCTGCTGGCGTCCACGACCGAGCCCCGGATGATGCTGCTCGGCGCCGAACGGCTGCGGCTGCCCCGGCTGCTCGTGCAGATCGCGACGTTCATGCTGCGCTATCTGGACGTGGTCATGGACCAGATGCGGCGCATGCGGATCGCCAGGGAGTCGCGGGGATTCGCCGCCCGCGACCTCCGGCAGGCCCCCGTGCTGGCCAAGTCGGCGGGCGCCCTGTTCATCCGCTCGTACGAGCGAGGGGAGCGGGTCCACCTCGCCATGCTGAGCCGTGGTTACACGGGCGAGATGCCGACGATCAGGGATATAACAGCGACCGGACGAGACTGGGCGACGGCGGCCGTGCTGCCCTGCCTCGCCGCGGTGACGGCCCTACTGGCGTGGAGCACGACGTGACCTCCGGCGGCCCCTCTCTCACAGTGAGCAGCCTCGCGTACGCCTACCCCGACGGCACCCAGGCGTTGTACGGCGTGGACCTGACGATCGAGCGGGGGGAGCGGGTCGCCCTGCTCGGACCGAACGGCGCGGGCAAGACGACACTCGTCATGCACCTCAACGGCATCCTCACGGCCGGGCACGGAACGGTGGAGGTGGCCGGGCTTCCCGTGCGCGCGGACAGCCTGCGGGAGATCCGCCGCCGGGTCGGGCTGGTGTTCCAGGATCCGGACGACCAGCTCTTCATGCCGACGGTGCGGGAGGACGTCGCGTTCGGCCCGGCCAACCTCGGGCTGCGCGGCGCGGAACTCGACCGCCGTGTGCACGACGCGCTGGAGCGGGTCGGCATGCTGGACGCGATCGACCGGCCGCCGCACCACCTGTCCTTCGGACAGCGCCGCCGGGTGGCCGTGGCCACGGTGCTGGCGATGGAGCCGGAGATCCTCGTCCTCGACGAACCGTCGTCCAACCTCGACCCGGCGTCCCGCCGCGAGCTGGCCGAAATCCTCAAGAGCCTGGACGTGACCGTGCTGATGGTCACCCATGACCTGCCGTACGCGCTGGAACTGTGCGAGCGTTCGCTCATCATGTCCGAAGGAGTGATCGCCGCCGACGGGCCGACGCACGCGCTGCTCGCCGACGGCCGGTTGCTCGCCGCCCACCGGCTCGAACTCCCGTACGGCTTCGCCGTCCCTGCTCAGCCCGGGGTGATGGATAAGTAAAGTGGGCCGGAGCTGAGGAGGTCCCGACGATGAAGCTGCGGCTCGCGCGCCAATCGCTCTCCAATGCCGTCGTGGTGGCCGTGGAGGGGGAGCTCGACCTGTTCACGGCGCCGTTCCTGCGAGACGAGATACGGGACGCCATTCGCGACGACGGCCCCACGCTCGTGCTGGACCTGGGCGAGCTGTCGTTCATGGACTCCAGCGGGCTCAGCGTGCTCATCGAGGCCTGGCGGCTGGCCACGAGCGAGGGTGGCGGGGTGTGTCTCGCCTCGCCGCAGCCTCCGGTGGCCCGGATTCTGCGCACGACCGGCCTGGACCGGCGGATCAAGGTCTACCCCGACGTCGATACCGCGATTTTGCGCTACCCCGAGTAGAACTTCATTCGGTTCGCGCGTTAAGGTCCGGCTATGGATCTGAACGGAGCAGCAGCAATCATCTCGGGCGGTGCCAGCGGCCTCGGCGAGGCGACGGCCCGCGAACTGGCCCGCGTCGGGGCTACCGTGGTCGTGGCCGACCTCAACGCGGAGCGCGGCAAGGCGCTGGCCGACGAGATCGGCGGCGTGTTCGTCCACACCGACGTGTCCGACGAGGCGTCGGTGCAGGCCGCGGTCGAGGCGGCGGTCGCCACTGGCAAGCCGTTGCGCGCCGTGATCAGCAGTGCCGGCATCGGCTGGGCGCAGCGCACCGTCGGACGGGACGGCTCCCCGCACGACCTGGCGGCCTACCGCAAGGTGATCGACGTCAACCTGATCGGCACCTTCAACCTCATGCGTATCGGCGCGGCGGCCATGGCCAAGACCGAGCCGGTGGACGAGGACGGCGCCCGCGGCGTCGTCGTCAACACCGCGTCGGTCGCCGGTCTCGAGGGCCAGACGGGCCAGGTGGCGTACTCCGCCTCGAAGGGCGGCATCATCGGCATGACCCTTCCCGCCGCCCGCGACCTCGCGGTCATCGGCGTCCGCGTGCTGACCATCGCTCCGGGCATCATCGACACCCCGATCTACGGGAAGATCGGCGACAAGAACGCCGAGGAGTTCAAGGCCAAGCTCATCGGGCCGGTGGCGTTCCCCAAGCGGCTCGGCAAGGCCTCGGAGTTCGCCCACCTGGTCCGCACGCTGATCGAGAACGACTACATGAACGGCGAGGTCATCCGTTTCGACGGCGGCATTCGCTTCCAGCCCAAGTGAGCCGGGTGAGGTCAGGTGTCCGAGGTCAACTCCGGGCCGGCCGCTGAGCCGGACGAGGTGCTCGTAGAGATCGTCGACGGCGGCGTGGCCGTCGTCACCATCAACCGGCCCAGGGCCAGGAACGCCGTGAACGGCGCGGTGGCGCGCGGAATCGCGGCCGCCCTGGACGAGCTGGACGACAGCCGCGACGTGTCCGCGATCGTCCTCACCGGGGCCGGCGGCACGTTCTCGGCCGGCATGGACCTGAAGGGCTTCCTCACCGGCGACATGCCGGTGGTCGAAGGCCGCGGCTTCGGTGGCATCACCGAGGCGCCGCCGAAAAAGCCGATCCTCGCCGCGGTCGAGGGGTACGCGCTGGCCGGCGGCTTCGAACTGGCGCTGTCGTGCGACATCATCGTCGCGTCCGAGGAGGCGAAGTTCGGCCTGCCGGAGCCCAAGCGCGGCCTGGTCGCCGGCGCGGGCGGGGTCATGCGGCTGCCGCGCCGCATTCCGTATCACGTGGCCATGGAGATCGCCCTGACCGGCGAGCACTACCCGGCCACCCGGCTGTACGAGCTGGGGCTGGTCAACCGGATCACGTATCCGGGAGAGGCGCTCAACGGCGCGCTCGAACTGGCCCGCACGATCGCGGCGAACGCGCCGCTGGCGCTCGCCGCGACCAAGCGGGTCATCGTGGAGTCGGCCGACTGGTCGCGCGAGGAGATGTTCCGCAGGCAGGGCGAGATCGTGAGCCCGGTCTTCACCTCGAAGGACGCCATGGAGGGCGCCGCGGCCTTCGCCGAGAAGCGCGCTCCCGTCTGGAGAGGCGAGTAACCCTCGGCCGCGGGCCCGCTCGGGGCGCTCCTCACAGGGGCGCCCCGAGCTGTTCAGAGCGAGCCGTCCGGAGCGGGCCGGTCCGGAGAGCGGGTCAGAGCGGGTCGCCGAGGGGGCCGTACTCCTCCTCCAGGCCGTCGGCCCAGTGGGCGGCGAAGTCCGGCTGCGTGCCGTCCGCGTCGGTGAAGCCGTACTCCTTGTAGAGCCCCCAGGTGGCCAGGGCGCGGCCGGTCTTGGCCATGACGCCGGGGTCGGCGGCCAGGGCGGCGACGGCCCGTCCCAGGTAGGCGGGGGTCTCGGAGTGGGCGAAGTGCGGGTCCTTCGCCACCGCGTCCCGCCAGTTGGCCTCGGTAACGCCGAAGTGCTCCAGCATGGCCTCCGAACGCAGGAACCCCGGCGTGACGGCGACGGCCGCCACGCCGTACGGCTTGAGCTCCGCCGCCTGGCCCACGGCGAGGCGGATCACCGTGGACTTGGCGATGTCGTAGAAGAACGAGCCGCGATAGCGGGCGGTGTTCCCGTCGGTGACCTCCACGACCAGGCCGCTCCGGCGGGCGACCATCAGGGGCAGCGCGAACCGGCTCGTGACGATGTGGGTCTCCACCGCGCGGCGCAGCAGCCGCAGGCCGGTGTCGAGGTCCTGCTCCCACAGGGGGTGCTCCCAGTCGGTCAGCGCGTCGCCGCCCCACACGGAGTTGACCAGGACGTCGAGCCGCCCGTCCTGCTCGGCGGCGATCCGGTCGATGAGGGCGCGCACCTCCTCGGGGTCGCTGTGGTCGGTGCGCACGGCGATGCCGGTGCCGCCGGCCGCGGTGACCCGCGCCGCGGTCTCCTCGACGGTCTCAGGACGGTCCAGGTCGGAGCGGCCGGCCGCGCTGCTGCGGCCGGTGACGTAGACCGTGGCGCCCGCGGCCCCGAGCTCGACGGCGATGCCGCGTCCGCCGCCCCGTGTGCCTCCGGCGACCAGGGCGACCTTCCCGGCGAGTGGCTGTCTGTCGTTCATCGCTTCTCCTCGCGGCGGTTGTGGGGTGCCAGCAGGCCGGTGACGGCCCTCCTGAGCCGCTCCGGCAGCGTGCCCCGCCGGTCGAGGGCCCACGTCAGGCCGGTGCCGGCGATCAGGGCCTGGACCGACTCGGCCAGCGCGGCGGTGTCGGTGCCGGTTCGCAGCTCGCCGTCGGCGACCGCCTCGTCGAGCAGGGCCAGGATCGCCCCTCGCTGCGCCTCGTGGACGACCAGGGCGTGCTCGTGCAGCTGTGGATCGGTGAGGTCCATGCACAGGAACGCCAGGTGGTTGGCGAAGCGCTCCGGGGTGTCCATGAGGGACATCGACTCCTCGGCCAGCGCCAGCAGCGCCTCCAGCGGCGAGGGACGCCCCTGCCGCAGCCGCTCGTGGTGGGCCTGCGCCTCGTGCGCGGACTGCCTCGCCAGCGCCACCAGCAGGCCGTGCTTGGACCCGAAGCGCTGCACGAGAGTGCCGGGCACGAGCCCCACCTCGTCGGCGACTGCGGCGAGGGTCAGCCCCGCGGGACCCACCCGGCCGATCACCTCGGCCGCCGCGCGCAGGATCACCGAATCGTCCACACCGCGGGGTCGTCCCGCCACCGGCCCTCCCATTTATAAATGACTGTTCATTTATAAATACAGTCGTCCGCCCTCTCCTCGCAACCCGAGCGCATGATCCCGGCGGATCGGGGCAGTCCGCTCGTTCGTGAGCGGGACTGCGTACGGTGAGACCATGAGTGATTCCGGGCCCGGGCTGCCCCGGCCGGGCCGGTCGATGCGGGAGCGGACGTCCGCGCTGCTCACCGGTGCACTCGGCAGCGCGATCCTGATGATCGTGCTCGTCGCGGTGATGTGGGCGATCGAGATCGTCGACTACATCGAGAACGGACGGCTCGACAGGTGGGGCATCGTCGCCCACGAGCCGGACGGCCTGCCCGGGATCCTGTTCGCGCCGTTCCTGCACGCCGGGTTCGCCCATCTGATGGCGAACTCCGTGCCGCTGCTGATCCTGGGGTTCGTGGCCGCCATCAGAGGGATCGGCAGGTTCCTGGGGGCGAGCCTGATCATCATCCTGGTCAGCGGGCTCGGCGTGTGGTTCACCAGCCCGCCGGACACGCTGACGATCGGCGCGAGCGGCCTCGTCTTCGGATATTTCGGTTATGTGGTGGCCCGGGGGTTGTTCGACCGCCGGGCCCTCGACATCGTGCTCGGCGTCGTGGTCGCCGTGCTGTACTACTCGATCCTGTGGGGGGCCCTGCCCACCCAGCCGGGCGTCTCCTGGCAGGGCCACCTGTTCGGCCTCATCGGCGGCGTGATCGCCGCCTGGCTGCTGCGCCGCCGCAGGGCCTGACCCGCGAACGTCTCAGGAGCCGGGAGGCGGAGTGGCGTCCCCGACCTCGAACGCCGAGGGGTCGTCGACGACCCGACAGGGCTTCACGGGCCCTTCGGTCAGCCGGCCGGAGAACTGCCAGGCGACTCCCGGATGGCCGGGATCCGGCTCCACCGGATTCTCGTTGACCTCGATCAGGACGATCTGCCCCGGCTTGATGAACTCGGGATCGATGGTGATGCCGTTCTTCGGCCGGATGGCCTTGCTTGAGGCGAGCTTCTCCGACACCCGCCGAATGTGCGCCTGGACGGCCGGGTCCTTGCTCTCCAGCTCCTTCTTCGTGAAGGAGGTGCGGTCACCCGCGACGAAAGGAGCGCGCCCGTCGGCGCACCTCTTGCCCAGCGGCAGATAGGTGATGTCGGCGTGCACGCCCATCTTCGCCAGGTCCCGCTCGACCTGGTCCGGGTCCCTGAACTCGTTGATCTTGAGATTGATCGAGCCGTCCGGGTTCTTCGTCAGCGCGTACGCCGGGGTCTGCTGCCCGATCACGAGCGGTACGGCGACGGCCGCCGCGGCGGCGGCGGTCGCGGCGCCGGCCAGGAACCGGGGCCGGGCGAATCTGCGCACGGCCGGCACGCGCGTCCGCGCCTCCCTGGCCACCATCTCCGCCTTGAGCGCGGCGAGCAGTCTGTCCTCGAACGTGTCGTTCACTTCGTTCCTCCGATCAGTTCCATGACTCCTGGGAAGCGCCGGACCTGCCGCCGGGCGCGGTGCAGCCTGACCCGCGCGGTGCCCTGCCTGATGCCGAGCGCGGCGGCGGCCTCGGCGGGGCTGAGCCCGTCGACGGCCACGAGTTCCAGCAGCGCGCGGTCGCCGTCCGGCAGATCGGCCATCGCCTCCAGCGCCAGACGGGCCGGCGACTCGGCGTCGACGCGTTCCTCCAGCCGGGCGATGTCGTCGGCGTCGAGCAGGCGGCGGCCGGCGATCCTGCTGGTGGCGCGTAACTCCCTCGCCGTACGGCGGCGCTGCGCCAGCACGGTGTTGCGGGCCACGCCGTACAGCCAGGCGATCTCGCTGCCCCTGTCCGGGCGGTAGGTGTGCGCGGAATCCAGCACGGCGAGGAACACCTCGGCCGTGAGGTCGGCGACGGTGTGCGGATCGTCCGCACGCCTGGCCAGGAACCGCGTCACGGCGTCGACATGCCGCCGGTAGAAGGCCTCGAATGCGTCGGGATCACGGGCGAAGCCCGCCGGACCCGTCTTTTCACGGCGCACCGGCGCTCCCCTCGGTTGTGTGACAAACACATCTCTGCTTGGACGGAGCGCCACACACCGTTACAGGACCGGAAAAACGAAAAAGCCGACGGCCCGGAGACCGTCGGCGAGATCGGCGGCCGCCCGGAAGGCGGCCGCCGTGAGAACCGCTAGAGACGCTCGACCACGTAGTCGACGCAGGAGGTCAGCGCCTCGACGTCGGCGGGGTCGATCGCCGGGAACATCGCGATCCGCAGCTGGTTGCGGCCGAGCTTGCGGTAGGGCTCGGTGTCCACGATGCCGTTGGCCCGCAGCACCTTCGCGACCGCCGCGGCGTCCACCGCGTCGTCGAAGTCGATCGTCCCGACGACGTTGGAGCGCTGCGCCGGGTCGGCCACGAACGGCTTGGTGTACGACGTCTTCTCGGCCCAGGTGTACAGGCGCGAGGCGGAGTCGGCCGACCGGGCGGTGGTCCACGCGAGGCCGCCCTGGGCGTTCATCCAGTCGATCTGGTCGGCCAGCAGGAACAGCGTGGCGACCGCCGGGGTGTTGTACGTCTGGTCCTTGACCGAGTTGTCGATCGCGGTCGGCAGGCTGAAGAACTCGGGGACGAACCGGCCGCTCTCGGCGATCTCCGTCACCCGGGCCAGCGCCTTCGGCGAGAACAGCGCGATCCACAGGCCGCCGTCGGAGGCGAAGCTCTTCTGCGGGGCGAAGTAGTAGACGTCGAACTCCTCGGCGGAGACCGGCAGGCCGCCGGCGCCGCTGGTGGCGTCCACCAGCACGAGCGACTCGTCGTCCACGACGCGCTTGATCGGCATCGCGACGCCGGTCGAGGTCTCGTTGTGGGTGAGCGCGTAGACGTCCACGCCCTCCTCGGCGACCGGCAGCGGGTGGCTGCCCGGCTCCGACTTGATCACCGACGGGTCGGCGAGCCAGGGAGCCTTCTTCGCGACCGTCGCGAACTTCGAGGAGAACTCCCCGAAGTTCAGGTGCTGAGACTTCTCCCGGATCAGCCCGAAGGACGCGATGTCCCAGAAGGCCGTGGTGCCGCCGTTGCCCAGCACGACCTCGTACCCCTCGGGGAGGGAGAACAGGTCGGTGAGCCCGGCGCGAACGCGGGCGACGAGGTTCTTCACCGGCTTCTGCCGGTGGGAGGTGCCCATCACCTTCGCCCCGGCGTCGGCGAGAGCGGCGAGCTGCTCGGAGCGTACCTTCGAGGGCCCGCAGCCGAAGCGGCCGTCGGCGGGCTTGATGTCAGCGGGAATCACGATGTCAGCCACGGTTCAAGCGTAGTGAGAGCTGCGGATGCTCTAGACCGCGGTCCGGATCGTGAGACATCATGGTCGAGTTTTAAGATCACGCACCACGTCAAGAATGGACTCCGCCCCCGGGAGACAACCGCGTGGCCGACCCGCACACCGTCATCGAGGCCCTGGTCCGCAGGCCGTTCTTCTGGCGCTCCGACCCTCCCCTGCCCCTCGTCCTCGTCGTCGGCCGCGACGGCGGCGCGTTCGACACGGCCCGCCGCCTCGCCGCGCCCTTCGAGGACTCCCTGCCGCAGGCGACGGTCAGGGCGGGGGAGTTCGACACGCTGCGCGACCTCGTCGAGGCGCTGGCGGGGGAGCGCGGGCAGCTCGGCAAACCCGTCGGCGGCTCGTTCCTGCCGCCGCCGCGGTTCCCGCTCGTCCAGTTCGTGCTGTGGGCGCGGCGCCAGCGCGAGGAGCCGCCCCCCGGGGAGCCCGCCGACGCGCCGGGCCGGACCTGGCCGCCCGACCCCCAGTCGCGTACGGGCCAGGAGGCGTTCAAGGAGCGGCTCAAGGACTGGCGCAGGGGCAGGTACGGCGGGGACCGGGGGCGCAGGACCGCGGCGGACTTCATCGGCCGCGCGGCCACCACCTGGGTGCCGGTGGGCACGCTCGCCGCCTGGGGGCTCGGCGGCGCGTCCGACCTGGTCGGTCTGATCCCGTGGGCGCTCGGTGTGCTCGTCGCCGTCGTCGGCACGCTGATCCAGGCCATGCTCTCGATCCGGGGATCCCTGTTCAACGGCTGGTTCAGGAAGCAGCCGTACCTGACCAGGAAACCCTTCGAGCGCATGGCGAAGTACGCGCTGCGCATCGCCGACGCGAGCGAGGCGGAAGTCGAGAGGCTGCTCGTCCACGCGCTGTGCCGGGACCTGCGCCAGGCGTACCAGAAGTGGGTCATCCCCTGGCCGAGCTGGGGGCGCGGCCTGTACGCGATGCTGGTCCTCGACGCGCGGTGGTCCGGCGACGTCAACGAGCGGTTCCTGCGCACCTTGGAGGAGACGGTCGAGGAGACCGGGCTGCTGCCGCCGCTGCTGGTGCTGGCAGCGGTGCCCGAGTCGTTCGCCCCGGGCCCCCGGCCGGTCACCGGGGGCCGGCTGGCGGAGCTGCCCTCGCTGGTCGCGGCGTGGCGTACGGCGGCGCGGCGGCGGGTGCCGCCGCTGCGGCTGATGGTCAGCGCGCCCGCGGTCCCCCCGGACGACGACCACCGGCCGCGTCTGCTGGGCAGCCGCATGCGGGCGGTGGGGTACTGGTGCTTGATGGCGCTGCTGGTCATCGGTCCTGTCGTCCTGCTCGGACGCATCCAGCAGGACCGCAACGCGCACTGCGGCGGCCTGTCCTGGGTCGAGCGCGACGGCAGGGAGTGCGTCGGCGTCGTCAACGCCGACGGGCCCGCCCCGGACGGGATCTTCTCGTCCGGCGAGATAACGAAGCTCGTGGCCCGGATCGACCGGAACAACGCCCTGGCCAGGGAGGCCGGGACATACGTGAGCGTAGTGCTGTTCGGCGAGTACTCCGTGGCGCAGGACCAGAACGACAGCGCGTTCGTCGGGGCCCGGGCGGAGCTCACGGCCGTGGAGGAGTACCAGCGCGGCGTCTCCGGCGCCCCCCGCCTCCAGGTGCTCGTCGCCAACGCCGGGACGAACTTCCGCCAGGGGCGGCGTACGGCGGAGCTGGTCAGCGAGATGGCCGCCGAGGACCCCCGGGTGCTCGGGGTGATCGGCTTCCAGCGCAGCGTCCGCGGCGTCGAGGAGGCCATGCGGACGCTGCACACGGCGAAGATCCCGATGCTGGTGACCACCGCGACCGCCGACCGGCTCGGATACCTGCCGGACGACCCCTCCCGGGCCGGGTCCGGCGGCTACCCCTCGCCGTACGTGTTCCGCCTCGGGCCGTCGAACCAGCGGCAGGCGCGGCTGGCCGCCAGGTTCGCCCGCCACCGGCTCCTCGGCGGTGTGCGCAAGCCGTCCGCCGTGGTCGTCCAGGACCGGACGGACGACGACAACTACACGAACAACCTCGCCGACGACTACGCGGACGAGGCCGCCGCGGTGGGGATCACGGTCGGCGACCGCGTCGCGTACCAGGACCGGGGGACGGGCATGGACCTGGCGGTGAGCCGGGCCTGCGCCCACGGGCCCGATCTGCTTCTCTACGCGGGGCGCGCGGCCGACTTCCTCGACTTCCTCCGCTACGTCGAGGGCAAGGACTGCGGCAAGGAGCCGATCAAGGTTCTCGCGGGCGACGACGTCATCAAGGCGGTGGCCAACCGCGGCGCGGAGATCGGCGACTACCGGCGTGTCCAGGTCTACTACGCGGCGCTTGCGAGCCGCGAGCTGTGGCGCGACGGCGCCGTGGCGCCGACGGGCTTCGTGCAGGGCCTGCTGAGCGGCCGGCACCCGAAGGAGTCCGACGACAATCTCATCCTCAGCTACGACGCCGCCAAGCTGTTCTACGAGCGCGTCAACGCGGCCTACCGGGGCGGTCCGCCCAGCAGGGGGGATCTGCTCTACCAGATCTCCCTCGTCTCACCGCGTGACAGGTGGAACGGCTCGAGCGGGGTGGTCTCCTTCGGTGCCGCCGCCCACGAGCCCGAGGACAAGACCATCGCGATCATGAAGGTGACCGGCTCGGGCAGGTCCGAGGTCGCCTACCGCTGCGGGCGCCTGGCGACCACCGAGCCCGAGGGCGGCGAGGAGAAGAACAGCGAGGAGAAGATCTGCCCGGATCTCGACGGAGACGTCAGGGAGCGCGCGGCCCGGAACGCTCCGGTGGCGGTCTCGTCGGCGGGCCCGGCCGCGATCCCGTCCGCGGGCGCGTCCACGCTCTCGCTCCGGGACGCCACTGGCCCCGGCCGGTGACGCGGGACATCCGGTTCACGCGGAAACGGCCCGCCCCGGAAGGGACGGGCCGTCAAGGGCGCTGACGGCGCACCGGCGGTGCTGTCCATGGTGCGCGGGCGGGCCCGGCGGCCTCTCGGAGCCTGTGGCACGCCGCAGGGCCGCGATCCCGGCGCGGACGCTCAGACCTTGCCGACGACCTCGGCGGCGCCGGGCACCTCGTTGATGGAGCGCTGCTTCGGGCCCACGTAGTCGGCGCTGGGGCGGACCAGCCTGCCCGTGCGCTTCTGCTCCAGGATGTGGGCGGCCCAGCCGGCGGTCCGGGCGCAGGTGAACATCGAGGTGAACATGTTCGACGGCACCTCGGCGAAGTCGAGGACCACCGCGGCCCAGTACTCCACGTTGGTCGCGAGGACCCGGTCCGGCTTGCGGGCGTGCAGCTCCTCCAGCGCGGCGGTCTCCAGCGCGGCGGCGACCTCGTAGCGGGGCGCGCCCAGCTCCTTGGCCGTACGGCGCAGCACGCGGGCGCGCGGGTCCTCGGCCCGGTAGACCCGGTGGCCGAAGCCCATGAGCCGCTGGCCCTTGTCCAGCTCGCTCTGGACGTACTTGCGGGCGTCACCCATCTTCTCGACGCCCTCGATCATGTGCAGCACCCGCGCCGGCGCGCCGCCGTGCAGCGGGCCGGACATCGCGCCGACCGCGCCCGACAGGGCGGCCGCCACGTCGGCGCCGGTGGAGGCGATCACACGGGCGGTGAACGTCGAGGCGTTCATGCCGTGCTCCGCGGCCGATGTCCAGTACGCGTCGATGGCCTTCACGTGCTTGGGATCGGGCTCACCGCGCCAGCGGACCATGAAGCGCTCGACGATGCTCTCGGCCTCGTCGACGCGCTTTTGCGGAACCATCGGCAGCCCCAGGCCGCGGGCCGACTGCGCGACGAACGACAGGGCGGTCACCGAGGCGCGTGCGAGATCGTCGCGGGCCTGGTCGTCGTCGATGTCGAGCAGGGGCCGGAAGCCGTAGGAAGGCGCCAGCATGGCCAGCGCACTCTGTACGTCTACTCGGATGTCGCCGGAATGGACGGGAAGTGGGTACGGCTCCGCCGGGGGCAGGCCCGGCTGGAACGAGTTGTCGACGAGCAGGCCCCAGACGTGTCCATAGGAGACGTTGCCCACGAGCTCTTCGATGTCGACGCCCCGGTATCGCAGGGCGCCCCCTTCTTTGTCCGGTTCCGCGATCTCGGTCTCGAACGCCACCACGCCTTCGAGCCCGGGTTTGAAGTCGGACATTCTCGGCCGCCTCCCTCTCTTGTGAAGTCCAGAGCCTTGATGTCGAGATACCGGCGGGTCAATTTAACCCTCAACGCCCGACTGTCGCGCCCCCGGCCCTACCGAACGGGGTTCCCCCTGGTGGGGGGCACCGAGCGAGACGTACGCCGAACACGCGAGAATACCTTTCCGTGGACAGCGCTTCGCACCTCCCCGGCCTCCGGCACAGCTACGAGGGTGAGCCCCTGCTCGAATCCGGCATGGCCACCGACCCGGTGACGCAGTTCGCGCTGTGGTTCGCGGACGCCGTCGGCGCGGGCCTGCCCGAACCGAACGCCATGGTCGTCGCCACCAGCTCCGCCGGTGGCCGTCCCTCCGCCCGAACGGTCCTCCTCAAGGGGTTCGACGAGCGCGGGTTCGTCTTCTTCACCAACTACGAGTCTCGCAAGGGCCGCGACCTCGGCGAGAACCCGAGGGCCTGCCTGCTGTTCCCGTGGCATCCCATCAGGCGGCAGGTCCGCGTGGAGGGCTCCGTCGTACGGCTCCCGCGCGAGGACAGCGCCGCCTACTTCCACTCTCGCCCGTACGGCTCGCGCGTCGGCGCGTGGGCCTCCCGTCAGTCGGCGGTGGTGGAGTCGAGGGAGCAGCTCGACGCCAGGTTCCGTGAACTGGCCGCACGCTGGCCGCAGGACCCGCCGCTGCCGGACTTCTGGGGCGGCTTCCGGGTGGTGCCCGCGGAGGTCGAGTTCTGGCAGGGCCAGACCGACCGCATGCACGACCGGCTGCGCTACCGGCGCACCGGCGACGCCTGGACGCTGGAGCGCCTCGCCCCCTGAGGTCCCGCTCCCCGATTGCGTCAGGGCAGCCCGGCCGCGACCTTGAGGTCGGCGAGGAAGCCGGAGTACGCCTCGTCCCGGTCGGGCGAACGGAGGATCGCCGAGGGGTGGATCGTCGCCACGTAGTACGCCCCCTCGTGCCGGGGGACCGGCTCTCCCCGATGCCTGGTCACGCGGAAGTCCGTGCCCAGCAGGGCCCGGGCGGCAGTGGCCCCCAGCACCACGGTGACCTCCGGGTCCACCAGGCGCATCTCGGCCTCGAGCCAGGGGCGGCAGGCGTTGATCTCCCCCACGGAGGGCTTCCGGTGGATCCTGCGTTTGCCGCGGGGCTCGTATTTGAAGTGCTTGACCGCGTTGGTCACGTACACCGCCTCGCGCTCGATGCCGGCCTCCTCGAGCGCCCTGCCCAGCAGCCGCCCCGCGGGCCCGACGAACGGCGCGCCCTCGCGGTCCTCCTGGTCGCCCGGCTGCTCGCCGACCAGCATGAACCGCGCGTCGGGCACGCCCTCGCCGAAGACCGTCTGCGTGGCGGCGCGGTAGAGGTCGCAGCCCTCGCAGTGCCGCGCGGCATCCCTGAGCGCGGGCAGGCTCATATCCGCCGGAAGGAATCGCTGGGCCCCGATGTTTCCCATCCTGGGTCGCTTCCCCAATAGGGTCGGCTGCGAACGCGGGGGAGGTCGTAGCATCGTTGTAACACTGGTGGAGGAGCCTAAGCCTTGACCGCACATGGCCTGATCGATACGACGGAGATGTACCTCCGCACGATCTTCGAGCTCGAAGAAGAAGGCATCGTGCCGCTCCGCGCCCGCATCGCCGAGCGCCTGCAGCAGAGCGGTCCGACTGTCAGTCAGACAGTGGCGCGCATGGAACGCGACGGCCTGGTGAAGGTCGAGGGGGACAGGCACCTCAGCATGACGGAGCTGGGCCGCACGCTGGCCATCCGCGTGATGCGCAAACACCGTCTCGCGGAGTGCCTGCTGACCCAGGTGATCGGCATGCCGTGGGAGGAGGTCCACATCGAGGCGTGCCGCTGGGAGCACGTGATGTCGGAGTCGGTGGAGAGCCGGCTCGTGAGTCTCCTCAAGAACCCACGGGTGTGCCCGCACGGCAACCCGATCCCCGGTCTCGACGAGCTCGGGGTGCCGCAGTCCGGTTCGGCCGGGGATGAGACGGTGTCCCCCATGGTGACCCTCGCGGGACAGGCCCCCGTGCCCGTTGTAGTGCGCCGAATCAGCGAACAAGTGCAAAGTGACCCGGCCTTGATGCTTAAACTCAAGCAAGTTGGGATACAACCCGGACGCGAGGTGACGCTCGCGGCGAGTGACAACGGTGTAACGGTGACTGGTGATGGTGAGGTGGGAACCACGACCGCGGACCTTCCGAGGGACGTCGCCTCACACGTTTTTGTCACCAGACGATGACGGAATGAGTTGTGCCTGGTTGAATCCCCTAGGGAGTCCTTTCATTTCTCGCGACCCAGCCTTCGCAGGAGCGCCCGTGCCCGGCATAGCGAACCCACCTCGTCAAGGGACGGTCGTGGCATGAGGCGATGGGGAGATCTGTCACAGGACGCCGACGACCATCTCTCCGCCGGTTCCGTGCTCGACCACGCGGAGATGGCCGTGGTCGTGACCGATCGCTTCAGCAACGTCCTGTACTGGAACCCCTTCGCGGAGCAGTTGTTCGGCCGCGTCGGGACGTCTCCGGGCAAGGAGTCGCTGCACACCCTCGGGATCTCGGAGAAGGACCACCCGCTCACGGCCGAGCTGGCCAAGCACGTGCTGCGCGGCGGCGTGTGGGAGGGCACGTTCGACGTGGTCCGCGGCGACGGCACGACGATCTACGTGCGCGCGCAGGCCGTGCCGCTGCGGCATCCCTCCGGCTCCGTGAGCGGCATCGTGATCACCGCGCGCGAGGCGATGCGCAGCAACGAGCGTGAGAAGGACCGCTTCGGCCTGCTCGAGCGGATCGGCGAGCGGCTCGCCGGCTCCCTGTACGTCGAGGAGACGCTCAACCGGGTCGCGGAGATGCTCGTCCCGCAGTTCGCCGACCACTGCTTCATCGAACTGAACGAGGGCGACCGCCTGGTGCGCAAGGTCTCCACGCACGTGAACGGCTGGACGCCGCCGCCGGACACGTGGCGGCCGGTCGGCGCGGAGATCAGATACCCCCTCGGGCATTACGCCGAGACCGCCCTGCGCCGCCAGGAGACGATCCTCATCGAGGACTTCTCGCAGGTCAGCTACCCGGCGACGAGCGCGGGCGCGGCCCGGCTGTGCGGCGAGATCGGCATGACCTCGGCCATCGTCGCCCCGCTGTGCGTGCGCGGTGAGACGCTCGGCCTGATGTACCTCGGCCTGTCGAACCTGACGAACCGGCGCTCGCCCCACTACGACACCTTCGACCGCGACTTCGTCGGCGCCATCGCGACCCGCGTCGCACTCGCCGTCGACAACGCGCTGCTGTTCGAGGAGGAGCGGCACACCGCCGAGTCGTTCCAGAAGCACCTGCTCCCGCGGCAGCCGCTGCCCACGCTCGACGGCCTGGAGATCGCGGTCCGCTACTACCCGGCCGCCCCGCTCGCCTCCCACGGCCAGGGCATCCAGACCCAGGTGGGCGGCGACTGGTACGACGTGATCCCGCTGTCGGCCGGGCGCGTCGGCATCGTGATCGGCGACGTCGAGGGCCGGGGGGCCAAGGCGGCGGCGGTCATGGGGCAGCTCAGAGCCGCGTTGCGGGCCTTCGCCCAGGACGACAAACCGCCGGCCGACATCCTCGCCCGCCTGGACGAGTGGACCAGGATCGTCGCCGCGCCCGAGCACGACGACTTCGGCGCCGACATCACCAACCCGCCGATCGTCACCTGCCAATACATGGTGTACGACGCGTGGTCGAGGCAGCTGTCGTTCGCCAACGCCGGGCACGCGCCGCCGCTGATGATCGTGGACGGCGAGGCCAGGGACCTGGACATCACCGAGGTCGGCCAGCCGCTGGGGGTGCGGGCCAAGGGCATGCACGCCGACCTGGTCTACAAGGAGGAGACGAGGGTGCTGCCGCCCGGCGCGACCCTGCTTCTCTACACCGACGGCCTGATCGACCGCAGGCCGCCGCGCGACTCCGCCACGGGCGTCCCGGACGACGACGAGGCGCTGGACATTCTGCGGGAGAAGCTGGCCAAGGCGTCGGGGGAGTCCGTCGAGCGCATCGCCGACCTGGCCACGGTGGCCGTCCCCGGCGAGATCGACGACGACATGGCCATCCTCGTCGTCCGCTCGGCCGGCGCGGAGCTGCAGTCCCAGGAACGGACGTTCCCGGCTCAGCCGATCATGGTGAGCGAGGCGCGGCGGATGGCGTCCGAGGCGTTCGCCGGATGGCAGGTGCCCGAGGAACGCGCGGAGCTGGCCTGCCTGCTCGTCTCCGAGGTCGTGACCAACGTGGTCCTGCACGCCGCCAGCGCCAGCGTGCCGCGTCGCGAGCTGGTGCTCGACGGGCCGCCGCTGCCGTTCGACGAGTCGTGGGACGTGCCGGGCTTCGAAGAGGAGATCGCGGGCGACAAGGAGTTCACCCTGCGGCTGCGCAGGGGCGCGGAGTCCGTCTGGGTCGAGGTCTTCGACCAGGATCTGCGCCTGCCCCGCATCCGCAGTGCGGGGGAGAACGACGAGGGCGGCCGTGGCCTCTACCTCGTCGACCAGCTCGCGCGACGCTGGGGCTCCCGCCCGACCCGCGAGGGCAAAGCGGTTTGGTTCGAGATCCCCACCGGCGGTCGTTAGGTCGTGACGCGTCCCCGGATGCGGGGCGCGTCACGGTCAGTTCTTCTGCTTGATGCAGCTGTATCCGGCCGGGCGTTCGGGCTCGAGCGTCACCTGCCGCAGCACGGTCGCGTCGATGGAGATGCGGAAGGTCTCCTGGTGCGCGCAGTCGTACACCGCGTACGCGCCCTCGCGTTCGCCGAGCAGCAGCACCTCCACCCCGCCGCGCAGCACCTTGCCGCTTTCGCGGTCGTTGAGCACCACCCACTGGTCCTGGAAACCCACCATCGACAGGAGCATGCTGGCGGGCCTGCCCTTCTGGGCGACGGCGAGCGCGTCGCTCTCCATCTGTCCCATCAGTGCGAAGCCCAGCCCGATGCCGGTGAACGCGGCCACCACGATCTTCATGCCCGCGCGACCGGCCGGACGCCGCCGCAGCAGCCGGAACGGCACGAGGAAGGCCAGGGCGCCGATAACCGCCGCGGTGATCACGATGCCGGCCAGCGACGCGCCCTCGCCCAGCCCGAGATAGCCGAGGAATCCCCAGTAGCTCGCCCCGCACCACAGCGCGCCGGCGGTCGCGGCGGCCCACGGGCGCACGCGTACGGCCTGGGCCAGACGGAACAGGTGGCCGAGGGTGGCCTTGTCGAGCAGCCAGACGACCGCCACGACGACGCCCGCGAGCAGCGCGCCGCCGATGATGAGCAGGATCAGCGTCCCCACCAGGCGGCCGAACATGGTGGCCTGGTCGATGCCCGCCTGCTCGGGGCTGATGTTGAAGATGCCGTACACCTGCTGGATGCCGAGATAGAGCAGCGCGTAGAGGGCGATGCCGATGGGCACCACGACTGATCCGCTACGTTCCAGCAAGTCGATGACGCCGGCTCTCGCGTCCGGCTCCGGCGGGTCGGCGAGGCCGGTGTGTTCCTCCGGCGTGACGATAGTCATTTATCGGTTCATTTCGTCTTCAATCAATGCGACGGAACATGATTGCAGCCCGCGCGCACGCGCATGCACCGACTCCGCCTCAGGACGGGGCCGGACGCGACGCGCTGCGCGCTTCTTTCCGGCCGTCCCCGGTGCTTGACTCGGACACATGGAGCTCGCCCACGACCGCCGCGGCAGCGGGCCGCCGCTGGTACTCCTCCACGGCATCGGCCACCACCGGCACGGCTGGCTGCCGGTCCTCGACCTGCTCGCAGAGCGGCACGACGTCATCGCGGTGGACCTGCCCGGCTTCGGAGAGTCCCCGCCGCTGCCGTACGGCACGCCGTACAACGTGGAGACGCTGGGGCGGGCGGTGCGCGAGTTCTGGACCGGGCTCGGCCTGAGCCGGCCGCACGTCGCGGGCAACTCGCTGGGCGGCTACATCGCGCTCGACCTCGCGTCCGCCGCCGACGTCCGCACGGCCGTCGCGTTGTCCCCCGCCGGGTTCTGGTCGCGGGCCGAATACGCGTACGCGCGGGCCGTGCTGCGGCTGATGCGGCTGGCGGTGCGGGCGGACGGGCTGCCCACGCTCGCGGCCGGCACGGACGAGGGGAAGGCCCTGGCGACGGGCCTGATCGTGGCCCGTCCGCAGCGGCTTTCCGGCGAGGCCGTGCGCGCGGCGGTCACGGCGCTGCGTGACTGCGTGGGGTTCGAGGAGACGCTGGACTCGCTGGCGTGGGTCGCGCCGCCCGCGCCGCCCAAGGTGCCGGTCACGATCGCCTGGGGCGAGCGCGACCGGCTGCTGCCGCGCCGCCAGGCCGTACGGGCGGCGCGGTGGGCGGGGCAACGGACGTCGCTGCTGCGGGGCTGTGGTCACGTGCCGATGAGCGACGACCCGGAGCTGGTCGCGCGGGTGATTCTCGAACGCAGCGGTGATGCCCCGTAGTCCCCGTCAGCGGGACCGATTGCGCCGACGGGCACGCGGAGGCGGGGATACCCACGCATACTGATCAGTGTGGACACCGGACTCATCCTTCTGGTCTTCCTGGCGTTCCTGTTCGCGTGGCTGCTGAACAAGGTGCGCAGGTTCTTCCGGCTGAGCCCGATGGCCTACGGGGGCGTGGTGATCGTGTTCGTGGTGGCCATGCTGCTGATCTGGGGACAGCAGCACCACTGAGGCATCAGAAGCCGAAGGACCGGCCGATGATCTCCTTCATGATCTCCGTGGTGCCGCCGTAGATCGTCTGCACGCGGCTGTCGAGCCAGGCCTTGGCCACCGGATACTCCAGCATGTAGCCGTAGCCGCCGTGGAGCTGGACGCACCGGTCGATGACCTTGTTCTGCAGCTCGGTCGTCCACCACTTGGCCTTGGCCGCGTCCACCGCCGTCAGCTCCTTGGCGTTGAGCGCCCGTGCGCACTTGTCCACGTAGTGGCGGGCGATCTCCACCTCCGTGGCCAGTTCGGCCAGCAGGAACCGGGTGTTCTGGAACTTGCCGATGCTCCGGCCGAAGGCCGTACGGTTGCGGCAGTACTCGATCGTCTGCTCCAGCACCGTCTCCGCCGCGGCCACGGCCGCCACCGCGATCGACAGCCGTTCCTGCGGCAGGTTGTTCATGAGCTGGAAGAAGCCCTGTCCTTCCTCGCCGCCCAGGAGGTTGGCCACCGGCACCCTGACGTTCTCGAAGAACAGCTCGGCGGTGTCCTGCGCGTGCATGCCGACCTTCTCCAGGTTGCGGCCGCGGGTGAAGCCCTCCATGCCGCGCTCCACCACCAGCAGCGAGGTGCCGCGCGCACCCGCGGAAGGGTCGGTCTTGGTCACGACCACGACGAGGTCGGAGTTGATGCCGTTGGTGATGAAGGTCTTCTGCCCGTTCACCACATAGTGGTCGCCCTCGCGGACGGCGATGGTGCGGATGCCCTGCAGATCGCTGCCGGCCCCCGGCTCGGTCATGCCGATGGCCGTGATCAGCTCGCCGGACGCGAAGCCGGGCAGCCAGCGCTGCTTCTGTTCGTCGTCGGTGAGGTCGACCAGGTAGGGCGCCATGATGTCGTTGTGCAGGCCGAACCCCAGGCCGGTCGCGCCGGCGCGGACGACCTCCTCGACGATCACCATGTTGTAGCGGAAGTCGGTGATCCCGGAGCCGCCGTACTCCTCGGGTACGGAGAAACCGAACATGCCCAGCTCGCCCGCCTTCTTCCACACCTCGCGGGGGACGATGCCGTCCTTCTCCCACTGTGCGTGGTGGGGGACGACCTCGCGGGCTATGAACTCACGGACGGTCTCGCGGAAGAGGTCGTGCTCCTCGTCGAAGAGGTCTCGCCGCATCGGGTACGCCTTCCGGCTCAGGGTCTGTTGGCGGCACCAGAATACGATTCTGGTGCTCCTCGGGTCGATCGGCTGCAACCTGTACGGAGTGTCACAACTCCGAAACCATTGAGATAACGGCCCCTTTGACCGCTTCCGTACCCTCTAAGATCTACCTTCGGTTTGCTATAGGCCCGCTGGGGCGGACCTGTGATCGGAGTGTGCGGTGAATCGGTGGAGAGCTGGTCTTCCTAGGACCATGGCCGCCCTGGCCCTCGGCCTGGCAGGTACGGCGACGGTCGTCACGTCGTCGTCTACGGCGAGCGCCGCTACCGCAGATCTCGTCGTGGATTACGCCTGTACACAGGGCGTGGCCGAGTTCGGCTCGAAGACTGTGAATCTCCGGACGAAGCTCACCGTCCCCACCACGTTGAACGTCGGCGATCCCCTCAACGTCGAGTGGAAGCTGAACTACAAGGACGCGACGCGGTTGGGAGCGCCCGCGCGGCTGCCCGACGGCGGCCGCATCGAGGTGACCGGGCGGGTCAACCTCAGCGGTGCCTGGATCGGGCAGCTGCAGCCGAAGGGATCCGTGGACCAGCCGGGCGCCATGATCAAGGGCACTCCTCTCAAGCTGCCTGACGGCATCGCGGACTTCGCCTACACGGACCGGGAGGGCACTCTCACGGTCAAGCCCGGCAGGTTGTTCATCGACTTCCGTCCTCCCGCCTCCGAGGTCATGGTCAACGACGACGACTTGGCGATCACTTATGGCCCTGGCTGGGAAGATCTCAACGATCAGCCGAGCCAGAACAAGGACCACCACCTCGACCTGCACAGGACCACGGCCAAAGACGCCTGGGCATCGCTGACCTTCACGGGCACCGGGATCGACTACATCGCCCAGAGGGACCAACGCGCCGGAGAGATCGACATCGCCGTCGACGGTCAGCCCGGCACTCCGCCGCGGATCGACCCTTCGAAGAACGACGACGGCACGGTGGTCAACGACGCCAACAAGGGTGGGCAGACCCTGTGGAGGTTCCGCGGCCTGAAGTTCGGCGAACACACGATCACCATCAAGAATGTCGAGGACGGCAAATGGGGCCAGCTCGACGCCTTCCGTGTGATCACGCGGGAGCTGGCCAACCCGCCGCAGGAGTACCGCGCCACCTGTGAGATCGTCAGCGCGCCGGTCGCCGTGCAGGTGAAGATCGGCGGCGGTGACGACAACCCCCCGCCGACCAGCCCGTCGCCGGACAGCTCGCCTGACGCGTCGCCTCCGGTGAGCCCGCCGGCCAGCCCTTCGGCCAGTCCGTCGGGAAACCCGGGTAACGAGTCGCCCTCGCCGTCTCCCTCGGCGTCCCCCTCGCCGTCGCCTTCACCGTCGGCCTCTCCCTCGGTGTCTCCCTCGGCCAGTCCGTCACCGGCTGCGGCGGCGACACAGAACTACATCGTGACGGCGGTGGTCACGCAGGGCAGCCCGTCTCCGACGGCGACGAAGACGGTGACACTGACCGCGACTCCGTCCGTGGCCCAGGTGGCGGTCACTCCGCAAGGCGGCGCGCAGACCGGTGAGGCTCCGGAGCGCATGTCCTCCTCGGGCATGCTGCTGATCGGCTCGGGTGGTGCGCTGTTGTTGATCGGCATGCTCAGTGGGGTGGCACTGCTCCGGCGCAGGGCGGCGCACTCGGGCGAGCGGGGCTGAGGAGGATGACGATGAACGACACTCCCAACGGCGGCGCTCCGGAACAGGGCGGCACCGCGAACGACGTCGAGAACGACGCCAAGAAGACGCGCAAGCCGCTGCCGCAGCCGGTTCTCGCGACCCTGCTCGTGGCCGGGTCGTTCGGCGGCATCGCGGCCGTCATGGCCGGGATGCTCGCCGTGCTGAGCCCCTCGGACTCGCAGGAGACCGGGCTGGCCGCGGGCACACAGGTGAACGTCCAGGACGCGGGCAACGTGGCCTTCCTGCCGCCGACCGTGGGCCCGGGCGGGCCTGGCGTGCCGCTCACGGCCGCGGACCCGACCGCGCCGCCGCCGCTGCCCGCGCTGCAGCCGATCGCCCCGCTGACCCTCACGAGCGCGGCCTCGTCGTCCTCGACGCCGCTGTCGTCCTCGTCGTCCGCCGCGAAGAAGACGACGACCAAGAAGGTCACCGGCAGGCCCCTCAAGATCAGCATCCCGGCGATCGGCGTGAAGGCCGTCGTGGGCTCGGTCGGCGTGGCGAAGTCCGGCGAGATCCAGGCGCCTCCGCTGAGCAAGCCGAACCTCACCGGCTGGTATCGCCTCGGGCCGGCCCCCGGCGACCAGGGGCCGTCGATCATCCTCGGGCACGTGAACACCCGCAAGGGCGCCGCCGTCTTCAGCCGGCTGCGTGAGCTCAAGCGCGGCAACAAGATCGCCGTCCTGCGCGCGGACGGCAAGATGGCGATCTTCACGGTGGACGGAATCGAGCAGGTCAGCAAGTCGACGTTCCCGACGAAGCGGGTCTACGGCAACACGATCACGTCCTCGCTGCGGCTGATCACCTGCGGCGGGGTCTACAACGCCAAGCAGCACCACTACACCGACAACATCATCGTCTACGCGACCCTGACGGAGACCAAGGGCAAGTGATCGCGAGGTGGTCGGTTCACGCTGATCACCTCTTCGCCCTTCCGCGCCTCGCGCTCGGGCGGATCGTGCGGTTTGCGCCGTACGGCCGTCCGGGCCACGCGCTGCACCGGCAGCGTGCCCGCCACCGCCGCCGTCGCGACGATCGCGGCCGCGTCCCGGAGGACGGGCAGGGCCGTCGCGAGGATCGCCGCCATCACCGCCATGGCCACGAGCGCCACGAGCGGTCGTCGCTTTCCGCTCCGCTCTCCCCACTGTGAGAGGGCGATGAAGGTTCCCTGAGAATTTCCTGACATAAGGCCCCACTGGTTATGTCCGTGGTCAACTCCTGGGAGACTGTTGGCCACGTGTACGGACTGTGGTGGCAGGAGAGACGTCGTGCCCGACCCCAGCGCCCGGCGCAGAAGTGCCCGGCGTCGCATCGCGGCCCGGTCGGCAGCGGGAGCGACGGTCGCACTGGCCCTGATGACCTGGCCGGTGCTTGCGGCGAGTCAGACCACGACCGTGCCGTATTCCTGCGTTCCGGCGGGCGGCAGCGCCGCGACCTACCCCGTGAGCGTGACTCTGGTCGCGCCGGACAACCCGGTGGTGAACAGCCCGGCGGTCGTCACCTGGCAGCTCGCCCCCGCCTCGCCGTCGCCGGACCAGAGCTCCATGGTGGTGCCGGCGACGGGCATCGCGGCGAACGACGTCCTGGTCGCCGAGGGCCTGATGGAGGCGAGCGGTGCTCCCGTCGTGAGCGAGTCCGCCACTCCCAGCGAATCGCCGACCCCCACGCCGTCCCCTTCGGCGTCGCCGTCCGTCTCGCCCACGCCCTCCCCTTCGGCGTCGCCGTCCGTCTCGCCCACACCTTCCCCTTCGGCGTCGCCGTCCCCCGATGAGGGGGAATCGGCCGGAGAGACGAATTCTCTGGCCGTCGCGGACACCTCCCCCTCGCCGTCCCCGAGCGCCTCGCCGTCTCCCAGCGCGTCACCGTCTCCCAGCGCGTCACCGTCTCCGAGCCCGACGCCCTCGACCGGCGAGACGGACTCGTCCACGGACGACACGACGACCGGCACTCAGGAGGAGACCCCCTCGGCGATCACGCTGAGCCCAGCCGCCTCCACGGCGGTCCCGTCGTCCCTCTCGCCGTCGGCCACGCTGTCGCCGATCCCGGAACTGCTCGTCACGCTGACTCCGACGGTGCAGGGCACGGTGGGGGTCGCGGCCGGGAACTTCACGCTGAGGCTGCGGCCGGCCGGGGACACCACCGGTACGGGCGAGGCGCTCTATACGTGCACACTGCCGGACTCCGCGCCCCGGGCGTCGCTCGCCTTCACCGTCTCCACATCCGATTCGTCGGGCACGACTCCCTCGGACGACGACGGAGGCGCGAGTCCGTCGCCCAGTCCCGACGCGACGACGTCTCCGGCCGCCACGGTCACGACGACCACCACGGCCACGGTCACCGCCTCAGCCGCCGCCACGGCGACCACCACCGTGTCCACCACCGTGTCCACCACCGCGACGGCCACGGTCTCCCGTACGGCGACCAAGCAGGTCAAGACGACGCCGCTCGGTGGCGCGCAGACCGGAGCCGGGGGCGACGCGGGCCCGGACGCCCGCCTCGTCGTGCTCACCGGCCTGGCGCTGATGGCCGCGGCGGCGGCCGGCGGACTGCTGCTGCGGCGTTTCGGCCCGAACCCCGGCTCCTACGGCAGGCGCTAGCGTCCGGGCGGTGCGGACGTTGCGGAAACGTGGGAGAGTTTTGAGAAGCGGAGGCGGTCTTGGGGTTTTTGTCCATAAAATCTCTACCTGAGCGTGACCGTATGCTGGCAAGCTGGTACGCCTGTTGACTGCGAGTATCGAAGTGGAGAGAAGTCAGTGCTGAAGTCAAAGGCGCGGGGCCGTGTCGCCGGAAGGGCCGCCGCGGCCGGAGTGGTCAGCGCGGGCCTTCTCCTGGGCCTGGGCGCGCTCGGCGCGCATGCCGACACGAAGACCGTGACATACACCTGCACGCCGTCGACGACCGGCGGCACCGCCGTCAATCACGACTTCACCGTGTCGCTCACCTCGACCGGGACCGGCACCGTGTACACCGCGACCTTGAGCTTCACGCCGGTCACCACGTCGGCGTTCCCCGCTCCGGTGGCGATCGCGAACGGCGCGTCGATCGAGTTGCAGCCCAGCGTGGCGGCCACGGTGCTGCCGGCCACCGCGACCGCGGGAGTCTCCACGCCCTCGCCGACGGGCGCGGCGTTGACCTCGGCCGTCGCGGCCCAAGGGACGATGCCGCCGCTCCCCACGGCGACGCTGACCGTCACGCCGTCGGCCGGAGCGACCTCCGTCGCGCTGACGGCGAAGGACTTCACCATCAAGATGATCGCGCCCGCCGGCACGGGCACGAACACCACCACGACGCCCACCACGCTGTACACCTGTGCGATCGCCACGACGGGTGCCAACACGGCGCCCGCGGTGGCGACGATTCCGGTGGCGAGTCCCTCGGCGTCCCCGTCCGCGTCCCCGAGCGCCAGCCCCAGTGCCAGTCCCAGCGCCTCGCCGAGCGTCTCGCCCACGCCCCGCAACACCCGGACGGTGTTCGAGACGGTCTTCGCGTCGCCCACGCCGTCCAAGAAGAAGACGAAGTCCGTTCAGGTCGAGAACACCCCCGGGGGTGGCGCGGCCACCGGCGGCGGAGGTGACGCGGGCCCCGACGCCCGCCTCTTCGTCCTCACCGGCACCGCGCTGATGCTGGCGGCCGCGGCCGGTGGGCTCGTGCTGCGGACCCGCCGCCGTCCGGCGAGACAGTAAGTAGGACTAGCGATGACCACCCCGCCACCTGGGCAGTACCCGCCGGGCCAGCCGTACGGCATGCCTCTCGGGCCCGGCGGGCAGGGCTACCCGCAGCCGGTTTACGGCCAGCCGGTCTTCCAGCCGGTGATGCTGCCGCAGATCCAGCCCGTGCAACCGCCGCAGGAGCCGGAGGAGAAGCCTCCCGGCGACGGTGCGCAGGCCATCAGGCGGCTGCTGATCACGGCCGCCGTCGTGGGCCTGGTCATCATGGTCGTGGGCGTCGTGACCATCGTGAACAACCCCGACGAGTACGCCGCGCCGACCCGTCAGACGCTGAAGCTCGCGGCCCCACAGAACGGGCTCGCCCCCACTGTGGGGCCCGGTGGCGCCGGGCAGCCGCTGACGCAGGCGGTCGCCGACGCGCCGCCGCCGGTCCCGAAGATCCCGGCCGCGCCCGCGATGCAGCCGTCCACGCCCAAACGCCTGGTCATCCCCAAGCTCGGCATCAACGCCCCGATCAAGTCGGTCGGTCTCGACCGCGCCGGCGCGATCCAGACGCCCCCGATCGGCAATCCGAACCTGGTCGGCTGGTATCGCGGCGGCCCGACGGCGGGTGAGGCGGGCCCGGCGGTCATGCTCGGCCACAAGGACACCACCTCGCGCAGCGCCGTCTTCGCCCGCCTGCACGAACTGGAGTACGGCGACAAGATCGAGGTGTACCGCCTCGACGGGACCGTGGCCATCTTCACCGTCGGCGGGATCGAGCAGGCCGACAAGCAGACGTTCCCCACCAACCGGGTGTACGGGCACGCCGACAACGCCGAGCTGCGGCTGATCACCTGCGGCGGCAAATACAACTATTCGACCGGTCACTACTTCGACAACGTCATCGTCTACGCCACGATGACCGGCACGCGTCTGGCGAAGTCGAAGTCCTGAACCGGGGCGACCTCGCCGGAAGGGCTCGTGGTCGGCGACCGTGGAGGCTATGGTCTCTTCGACCGATCATGAGGAGGGCCTGTGGGCTGGTTCTCGAAAGTCCTGCTCCCCGGTCGGCTGCGCACAGGGCCCACGGCGCTGCTGCCCGCCCGGCCGGACCAGAAGACACTGCTGGCGGTCGCACAACTCGCCGATCCCGAGGCGAGGACCGACGGCGACGACATCATCGCGGGCGGATCGCGCATCCAACCGCCCATCGAACTGACCGGAGACATCCTCGCCAAGCTCGGCGTGCCCGGCGAGGACAGGCTCTGGGCCTGCCGGATCGCCGCCGAAGGCCCGCTGCCGGTCGACTTCTTCGACAAGAGCCTGGCCGAGGGCATCGCGTACCGCCTCGGCGGCTGGTCGCTCTGCCAGGGCGAGCCGCTCGATCCGGCGGACGACGGCGGAGACCCGCTGGTCTACCTGCCGGCCGTGCCGGAGCCCGAGGAGATCCTGCCGGCCCTGCGCGGACTACTGGGTCCTGTCGAGACCGTGGACACGGAACGTTGGCCGGAGGGGGAACTCGTCGACGGTGTCGTCCACGTTCCCGTCCGCCGCGGCAGGGTGGCCGACGTCTACGCGGGCGAAGGGCTGGTCCTCACCGTCGAGGAGGGGCACCGCATGCCGCCCGCCGCCCAGGCCCGCTGGCCGTACCTCACGGAGATCGCCATCGCCCGGATCTCGCCGATCGAGCATGCGGAGGAGACGAACGGCGAGGGCGCCGGGAGCACCGAGCACGCGGCGGAGGACCTTCTCGCGGCCGTCGGCGTGACGGACGGCGTTGGCGCGGGTGGGGACATGGTGCCCGAGGACGCCACGCGGGTGGAGCTCGTCGGGCGGGCGGCCATCGCGGTGACGCTGGCCAACGCGCTCCGCGGGATCGCGGCCGACAGCCGCGGGTTCCAGATCGTCGAGCCCGCCGACGTGCTACCCGGAGGTTACGCCTGAGTCCGTCCACAGAGCACGTCCCCGGAGTGCGCCCATATCGCGGTCTGCCCCGACGAACGTTCTGAGGTAACCTCTCATTAACCGAACATTGCTCGGTTTCTATGGAGGCACTGTGGCAGAGGCGTACATCGTCGGGGCGGTCCGCACACCGGTCGGCAAGAAGAAGGGCGGGCTCTCCGCGGTCCATCCGGTCGACCTGGCCGCCCACACTCTCTCCGCGCTCGTGGAGCGCACCGGCGTCGACCCCGCCGCGGTGGACGACGTGATCATGGGCTGCGTCATGCAGTTCGGCCCGCAGTCCATGGACATCGCGCGCAACGCCTGGCTCAGCGCGGGCCTCCCGGAGACCGTGGCCGGAGTCACGATCGACCGGCAGTGCGGCTCGTCGCAGCAGGCCATCCACTTCGCCGCCCAGGGAGTGTTGTCGGGCACGCAGGACCTGGTGGTGGCGGCCGGCGTCGAGTCGATGTCCATCGTCCCGATGGGGGCGAGCATCACGGCGGCCCTGGAGAAGGGCATGCCGTTCCCGTTCGGCGACAAGTGGGTCGAGCGGTACGGCAAGCAGGAGATCTCCCAGTTCCGCGGCGCGGAGCTGATGTGCGAGAAGTGGGGCCTGGAGCGCGACGAACTGGAGCGCTTCGCCTACGAGAGCCACCAGCGGGCCGCCAAGGCGATCGCGAACGGCCACTTCAAGGACCAGATCGCCCCGGTCAACGGCGTCGAGGACGACGAGGGTCCCCGGCCGGACACCACACTGGAGAAGATGGCCGAGCTGAAGACCCTGCGCGATGGCGGCCGGATCACCGCGGCCACCTCCTCGCAGATCTCCGACGGCTCCGGCGCGCTGCTCATCGCCTCGGAGCAGGCGGTGCGCGATCACGGGCTGACCCCGCGCGCCAGGATCGTCACGCTGACGCTCGTCGGTGACGACCCCGTCTACATGCTGACGGCGCCGATCCCGGCCACCCGCAAGGCCCTGGACAAAGCGGGCCTCTCGATCGAGGACATCGACGTCGTCGAGATCAACGAGGCCTTCGCCCCGGTGCCACTCGCCTGGCTCAAGGAGATCGGGGCCGATCCGGCCCGGACCAACCCCAACGGCGGCGCCATCGCGCTGGGACATCCGCTCGGCGGCACCGGCGCGATCCTCATGACCAAGCTGCTGCACGAGCTGGAGCGCACCGGCGGGCGGTACGGCCTGCAGACGATGTGCGAGGGCGGCGGCCAGGCCAACGTCACGATCATCGAGCGCCTCTGACGCTCCTATGAAGGGCACCCCGGTTGCTTCAGGGTGCCCTTCTGCTTGCTCGGCTGTGTACGAGCCCGAGACCCGGCCCTTGTGGGCATGCTGGGTTACCTTGAGTCGTGACTCGTGGAAATCCGGGGTGGAGGGGGCGGGATGAGCGTCGCCTATGATGACCGCGAGCACTCCTATCGACACGGTCCGTACACGATCGCCGATCTGGATCGCATGCCCAGGGACGCGCGGTACGAGCTCGTCGACGGATGGATCGTCTTGTCCCCCTGGCTCGGCATTCGTCACGACCACGCGGTCCGGCATCTGCGGACCCGGCTGGAAACAGCGGTGACGTGCGCCGGTGCCGATCTTTACGTGAACGGTCCCGTCGATGTGTTCACCTCCACCGGGATACGAGTGCCGGACGTCGCGGTCGTAGACGGCAAGGCCGCCCGGCGCGCGGTAGAGCGAGACGAACGGGCATACCAAGGAGTGGACCTGCTTCTCGTGGTCGAGGTCGTCTCCCGGAACGGGAGCGAGCGCACCGACAGGTACGAGAAGCCCAGCGAATACGCCAAAACGGGGATAGCCCAATATTGGGTGGTGGACCTGGAGCCCAAGCCGAACATCACGGTCTGGACTCTGGCGCCCGGTCACGGGGTCTACCGGCGGGTCGATCGTGTCTTCGCCGGGAACCTGCTGGAGGTGCGCGCTCCGGTCGAGCTCGCCATCGATCCGGCGGGGCTCCTTTCGGTCTGAGCCGAGATCTCGTCAGGTCTCGTCACCCCGGACGGACAGGACGGCAGGAATGGAAGCAGAAAGGGCACCCCGGGCACGTGCCGGAGTGCCCTTTCTGCCGCGAAGCCGGCTTACTTGGCTCTCGGGAGCCGCCGCGGCTGCCGTACCGGTCGCATGGGCGGGGCCGGGATCTGCCGCGGCGGCGGTGGGAACGAACGCTGGGGCTGCGGCGTGCGCGGCTTCTGCTGCTTGCCGCCCTTGCCGGACGCGCGAGTAGGCATACGGGATCTCCTTGTACGTCGGGAACGCGGCACCGAGGTGCCGTCACTCAGCTGCCGCGTCGAATGGACAGGGCCGGAACGCTGAGCGGATCAGCGGCTCAGAGGCTGATCAGCGGTCGCCGTACAGAATCCACATGCGGGTGACAGTAACAAGCCGCCGCATAGCGGGACAAAGGGTTTTCGCTCCGCCAGAGGCGACCAAGCCGCTTCCAAGCGGCTCACCAGACTGCGACAAGTGGGTTCCTGTGTACTCAAACGCGTCAGAGAGACGTTCCTTGCATAGGAGATACCAGTGAAGTCACTCAAGCGCGCCGCGGCCGTGCTCGCCACCACCGCCGTCGCGGTCACCACGTTCGGCGTCCTGTCCGCCCCGGCGCACGCCCAGAAGCCCGGCGACGGCTGGTACCGCTGCTGGATCTCGGACCAGGGCTGGATGTGGTGCTACGACGTGTGAGCCTGACCGGCCTCACGGCACGGCCCCGTCCCCGCCCGGGGACGGGGCCGTGTGGCGCTCAGTCGATGCGCCGGTGGACGTCCTCGAACATCGACGGCCCGGTGCGCTGCTGGGCGATCCACGGGCCCTCCAGCGACGGGTCGACGACGCCGTCCTCCAAGAACGTGTACCGCCCGTCGAGCACCCGCTTGGCCAGCCGTACGTCCCGGGCGTCGGTGTTCTCCCACAGCCGGTCGAACAGCGCCTCGGCCCGCTGCCTGGCCTGGTGGCAGAAGGTGTCCGCCAGCTCGAACGGCTTGCGCCCGAACTCGGCCGAGTCCTCCTGGGCGCGCACGCAGACCGCGGTCATGGCGAACAGCTCCGCGCCGATGTCCACGATCCGCGACAGGAACCCCTGCTTGTGCTCCAGACGCGCCTGCCACCGGGACATGCCGTAGAACGTCGACCTGGCGAGCTTGCGGCTGGTCCGCTCGACATACCGCAGGTGCTGGGCCAGCGGGCCGAACTCGGCGTACGACGTGGGCACCTGGCCGGGCCCGGTCACCAGGCTCGGCAGCCACTTGGCGTAGAAGGCGCCGGCCCGGGTGGCCGCGCGCCCCCTGGCCCGCAGGCCGGCCTTCGGATCGACGAGCTCGCCCGCGACCGACAGGTGGGCGTCCACCGCCTCGCGGGCGATGAGCAGGTGCATGATCTCGGTCGAGCCCTCGAAGATGCGGTTGATCCGCATGTCGCGCAGCATCTGCTCGACGGGCACTCCGCGCTCGCCGCGGGCGTGCAGCGACTCGGCGGTCTCGTAGCCGCGCCCGCCTCTCATCTGCACGAGTTCGTCCATCACCCGCCAGGCCATCTCCGAGCCGTACAGCTTGGCCAGCGCGGCCTCGATGCGGATGTCGTTGCGTTCGTCGTCGGCCATCCGGCTGGCGAGGTCCACCACGGACTCCAGCGCGTACGTGGTGGCGGCGATGTATGCGACCTTGCGGGCCACCGCCTCGTGCTGGCCGACGGGACGTCCCCACTGAACCCGCTCGCGCCCCCACTCGCGGGCGATCTTCGTCGCCCACTTGGCCGCGCCGACGCAGGTGGCCGGCAGCGAGAGGCGTCCGGTGTTGAGCGTGGTCAGCGCGATCTTCAGGCCCTGGCCCTCACGTCCGATGAGGTTCTCCACCGGCACGCGCACCTGGTGGAAGCGGGTGACGCCGTTCTCGATGCCGCGCAGGCCCATGAACTGGTTGCGGTGCTCGACCGTGATGCCGGGGGAGTCCGCCTCGACCACGAAGGCCGAGATCTTGGTACCGGTCCTGGCCATCACAACCAGCAGGCCCGCGACCACTCCGTTGGTCGTCCACAGCTTCACGCCATTGATCACGTACGCGTCGCCGTCGCGGACGGCGGTCGTCGACAGCCGTGCGGGGTCGGAGCCGACGTCCGGCTCGGTCAGCAGGAACGCGGAGATCTCGCCGCGGGCGCAGCGAGGCAGGAAACGGCGCTTCTGTTCGGGAGTGCCGAACAACCGCAGAGGCTGCGGAACCCCGATGGACTGATGGGCCGACAGCAGCGCGCTGAGCGCGGGGGAACACGACGTCACGAGTTCCAGCGCGCGGCAGTAGTACAGGTGGCTCAGTCCGAGCCCGCCGTACTCCTCTTCGATGGTCATGCCGAACGCGCCGATCGCCGCCAGGCCCTTGACCACGTCGTCCGGGATGACGGCGGTGCGCTCGATGAGCGCGGGATCGACCTTCTCCTGCAGGAACGCCCGCAGGGCACGCAGGAAGTCGTCTCCCTTCTTGATCTCCTCTTCGCTCAGGCGGGGGGCGGGGTGCACGAGGTCGAGCCGGAAGTTCCCGAGGAAGAGCTGCCTGCCGAAGCTCGGGCGGGTCCACTCCGTCTCGCGTGCCTGCTCGGCCACCTCCCTGGCCTTGGCGTAATCGGTCGTCATCATCGACCTCCTCGGCGGTGAAACGAGCTGTGCCCCTTAACTACCCGCCAGTAGCCTTTTGCACCGCCGGAAGCGCGATGTGTACGGCGGTGCCACCGCCAGGCGAGGAGTCGATCCGGCACCGCCCGCCGTGCGCCTCCACGATGGCCTTCACGATCGACAGGCCGAGCCCCGCACCGCCGGACAGGTGCTCCTCTCCCCGCTGGAACCGGTCGAAGGCGCGTTCCGCCTGCTCCGGGCTCATCCCCGGCCCGGTGTCGCGCACCTCGATCGTCACCGATTCAGGAGCGGGCAGGAGTCGTACGGTGGCCTTGGTGCCTTCGGCAGTGTGCGCCCGCACGTTGCCGATCAGGTTGACGAGCACCTGGCGGACTCGTGCCTCGTCCACTGTCGCCACCAGGGAGGGCGGGGCCTCCACCGTCACGGGATACGCGGAGTCGACGGCGGCCGAGTCGGCGGCCACCTCGCGCGCCATCTCGGCCAGATCGGTCTCGCTCAGCGCGAGAGCGGCGCCGCGGTCGAGCCGGGCGAGTTCCAGCATCTCGCCCACCAGGCGGCCCATGCGGTTGGCCTCGGCCTCGATCCTCCCCATGATCTTCGGCAGGTCCTCGGGAGGGATCGCACCGGCCCGATACAGCTCCGCGTACCCGGAGATGGTCGACAGCGGGGTGCGCAGCTCGTGGGAGGCGTCGGCGGCGAACCGGCGCACGCGGTCCTCCGACGCCTGACGGTCCCGGAAGGCGTCGGCGATCCGTTCGAGCATGAGGTTGACCGCGGCGCCCAGCCTGCCGACCTCCGACGGCCCCTCCGGCATCCGGGCCGACAGGTCGCCTCCCTCGGCCACGAGGTGCGCGGTCCGCGCCATCTTGCCGAGAGGCGCCAGACCACCGGCGATCAGCAGCCGGCCGCCCGCGGCCAGCAGCAGCATCAGCACCGCGCCGGTCGCCAGCTCGTAGATCAGCAGGTGACGCACCGGATCGTCGACCGCGTCCAGGGGCACCGCGATGACCATCAGCCGCAGACCGCTCGGCGACATCGCCGCGGCCGCGATCAGTTCGTGGCCGCCGCTCGGGTCGAGGGCGAAGGTGCGGCCCTGCGCGGCGTACGCCAGCAGCCTGTCCTTGCCCAGCGCCTCGGCCAGTCCGGGGACGGCCGGGGCGTCGTCGGCGTCGCCGCTGACCAGATGCGCGTGCTGCTCACCGAGGTTGTAGACCGCGAGCGCGTAGGTGGAGCCGGTCAGCGCCTGCTCGAGCGGGTCGCCCACGACCACCCGCCGTGCCGCCGTGACGGTCGCCGCCACCACCTGCCCCTCCAGACGCGTACGCAGGTGACCGCGCAGGACGACGACGCTGACGAGGGAGAACACGACGAGCAGGACCGCGCTCACCCCGAGCAGCCCGGCGAGCAGACGCGTCCTGAGCGACATCAGGAGGCCGTCACATGTCCTGGGGCGGCCGCAGCGCGTATCCGATGCCGCGTTGCGTGTGGATCAGCGGCGGTCCGAGCGGGTCGAGCTTGCGGCGCAGGTAGGAGATGTAGGTCTCCAGCACCTGCGAACTTCCGCCGTAGCCCCAGACCTCCTCGAGCAGCCGCCGTTTGGTGAGCACCAGGCCGGCGTTGGCCATCAGGAAGGCCAGCAGGCGGAACTCGGTCGGCGACAGCTCCACCGGGACACCGCCGCGCCGCACCTCCCAGCGCGCCTCGTCGAGCTCCAGGTCGGCGACCCGGAGGATCGGCCCGTGCGCCCGTTCGGCCGCCTCAGGCACGGTCGTACGGCGCAGCACGGCGCGGATCCGCGCGACCAGCGCCTCGACCGAGAAGGGTTTGGTGACGTAGTCGTCCCCGCCGAGGGTCAGCCCGCGTACGGTGTCGGCGACCGCGTCGCGGGCGGTGAGGAAGATGACGGGTGGATGCCCGCCTTCGGCGCGAATCCGTCGGCACACCTCGAAGCCATCGATGTCGGGCAGCATGACATCGAGAACGACCAGATCGGGCTGGTTTCTCAGGACCTCGCCGAGCGCCGCGGCGCCCGTGCCCACGGCCGTCACCCGGAAGCCGTGGAATCGGAGGGCGACCTCCACGACGTCCCGGATGTTCGGCTCGTCCTCGACGACGAGGATCCTGGTTTCACTCATGGGGCACCCATTGTGCAGGTAGGAGGACTTTTTCGCACAATTCGGGTCCTCGGCTCCGTCACCTCGTGATCCTCGCGGCGGACGATCGATGACGGGCGATCCGCGCGGGCGCGGAAACGCGAGCCTCCTACTCCGGCACGCTGCTTGTCCGGAAGCCGTGTTGCGCCGGGGAGACCGCTATCGCGGAACCCTGGCGACGCAGAACACGGTCTGGCCGAACGGCGGACGGACGAACCGCTCGATGAGCCGGGTCATCGGCACGACGGTCCGGTCGTAGATCTTCACGAGCCGGGGGTCGGGGTAGCCCACGCCGCCCCGCCGCACCGCCGCCCACCAGGCGATGCCGCCGAGGAAGTTGATCGGCTTGCACACCTGGACGCCGAGGCCGGCGTCGGTGACCGTCTTGCGCAGCGTGGCGGGGGTGTAGCGGGTGACGTGCCCCACCTTGCGGTCGAAGTCCCCGTAGAGCTGCATGTAACCGGGCACCCAGATGATGATCCGCCCGCCGGGAGCGGTCACCCTGGCCAGCGACCGCAGCGCCTCGGCGTCCTGCTCGATGTGCTCCAGGACGTTCATCATCACGACGGTGTCGACCGGGTCGGCCAGGGGGATCTCGGTCGGCAGGCCGAACTGGAGCACCGACACGTCGTCGCGGTCGGCGAACCTCTTGCGCAGTTGCTCGACGCAGTAGGGGTCGAAGTCGCTCACCACGAGCCTGTCCAGGCGCGGCAGGAACTGCTCGGCGAAATGCCCGAGACCCGAGCCGATCTCCAGCAGCGACCGCCCGACGTGCGGCGCGACCATGTCGAACTCGTATTGCCGGTAGTTCTTGGCCTCGTCGCCGCCGAGGTGGTTCTCCAGAGCCTCGTCCCCGGCCGCCGGCTGGACTACTCGGTCATACCCAGACATAGGATCCTCGATCTGCACGCTGACGGTCGTGGAAAGTGTAGTGCCCGCCCCTCCGGCGGGTGTCCGCTTCGCCACAGGGGCCGCTTTGCGGAAGGGTTCGCGCCGCCTGGCGCCGCGGCTTCCGGGCGTGCCGTTCCACCGCGCGCCCTCGGTGCACCGTGCCCTCAGAGGGGCGTCATGAACGCCCTGTGACGGGCACTGTCTGACGGCATCGTGTGGCGGCATTGTGTGACGGGCACTGTGGACGGGATGCCCGTCTGCTCGTAGGCTTCACCTCCGTCCGCCGTTCCGGCCGACGCCCCGAACGCCCTTCAGCGTCTCTCCTTGAAACCCCCCGTATGGACGACGACGAGGCAGTGACCCGTGCCCTGGCCGGTGACCTTGACGCCTACGAGGTGCTGGTCACCCGCTACAGCGCGGTCGCCCACCGTACGGCGAGCCTGCTCGGGGCGGCCGACGAGACGGAGGACGTCGTCCAGGAGGCGTTCGTCAAGGCCTTCCGGCATCTGAAGGGCTTCCGCCGGGGCTCGTCCTTCCGCCCCTGGCTGCTGCGCATCGTGGCCAACGAGACCCACGACCTCACCCGGTCGCGTGGCCGCCGCTCCGACCTCGCCGTACGGCTGGGCCGCGAGCGGGAGCCGTACGGACCGGGGGGACCCGGGGACCCGCAGGACGCGGTCATGGACGCCGACGGCAGGACCCGGCTGCTGGAGGCCGTACGCGCGCTGCCCGACAGGGACCGGGAAGCCGTGGTCTGCCGGTATTTCCTGCAGTTGTCCGAGGCGGAGACGGCCGAGGTCCTCGGCGTACGGCTCGGCACGGTGAAGTCGCGGACGTTCCGGGCCCTGCGGCGCCTGCGGGAGGAGGTGAGCCGTGAGCACCTCGGATGACGACGATCCTGAGGCCATCGAGGCGCGCCTGCGGGCTCTCGGTGCCGATCTGGCCGTGCCCGCGCCGCCTCCCGCCGACGTGGCGCGCGCCGTACGCGCCCGTCTCGCGGACGCGGCGGGACCGGTGCGGGACGGCGACGGGAACACCGAGAGCGGGCCGGGCGGTCAGCGGGGTTCACGGCGGGGCTCACGGCGGGGCTCACGGCAGGGTTCGCCGGGGCGTGTCCCGCGGTGGTCCCGGCGGCCCGCGGGACGGCGGCCGCGCGTCGCGGCGGCGCCGGTGGCGGTGCTGGTGGCGGTGGCGATGGCCGTGCTGCTCGGGGCCACACCGCAGGGCCGCGCCGCGGTCGCGTCGGTGCTGCGCTTCGCGGGCGTCGAGATCCACGTCGGCGGCGCCGGGCCGCTGCCCACGGGGGTGCCGAGCCCGCTGCCGGGCGAGCGCCGGGTGACGCTGGAGGAGGCGCGGCGGACCGCCCGCTTTTCCGTCGCGGTGCCGTCCGCGCTCGGCGAACCGGCCGACGTCCGGCTGGCCGACGGCGGCCGGGTGGTGACGCTGCTGTGGCCGGGCGTCCGGCTCGACGAGTTCGACGGGACGCTCGGCGTCGTCTGGCGCAAGGAACTCGGAGAGCCGTGGCCGGAACAGGTGGACGCCGTCGGCGGCTGGTGGATCCCGCGGCCGCACGGCGTGTCGTACGTGCCCGCGGGCGGCGGCGAGCCGCGCGAGGAGCAGGTGGCAGGGCCGACGCTCATCTGGCAGCACAAGCTCGCCGGGCTGCGGCTGGAGGGACCGGATCGCGCCGAGGCCGTGCGGATCGCCCTCTCGGTCCGCTGAGGCCTCGCCGTGCTACCGGGATCGTCCGGAGTGCTCCGGCCTTCGCGCCGGGTGGGGCGGGCGTGCTCGCGTAGCGGGCCAGGGCAAGCCGATTCGCGGACGTTTCGTCCCGTGGCGCGGCGGCGCGATCATTCGGGGGAGGCGAGCCAGGCGTCGACCTCGCTCAGCAACTCCTTCTTCACCGCGTCGGGCGCCGCCGACGACCGGATCGACTGCCGGGCGAGTTCGGCGATCTCCGCGTCGCCGAAGCCGTACACGTCCCTGGCGAGTTCGTACTGCGGCAGCAGCCTGGCGCCGAACAGCAGCGGGTCGTCGGCGCCGAGGGCGATCGGCACCCCGGCGTCGAACAACCGCCGCAGCGGCACGTCCTCGGGCCGTTCCACCACCCCGAGGCCCACATTGGACAGCGGGCACACCTCGCAGGTGACCTGCCGGTCGGCCAGCCGCTCCATCAGCCGGGGCGACTCCGCCGCGCGCACGCCGTGGCCGATCCGGTCGGCGCCCAGGTCGTCCAGGCACTCCGCGACGCTCGCCGCGCCCAGCAGCTCGCCGCCGTGCGGCACGGCGAGCAGCCCCGCGCGCCTGGCGATCCTGAAGGCGTGCTCGAACTCCCTCGCGCGGCCGCGCCGCTCGTCGTTGGACAGGCCGAAGCCCACCACGCCCTTGCCCGCGTACCGCGCCGCCAGGCGGGCCAGCGTCCTGGCGTCGAGCGTGTGCCGCGTGCGGTTGGCGGCCACGACCACCGCCATGCCGATCCCGGCGTCCCGGGCCGCCTCCTCCGCCGCGTCGAGGACGAGTTCGAGGGTCTCGGTCAGCCCGCCGAACCGCTGGGCGTACCCGGACGGGTCCACCTGGATCTCAAGCCAGCGCGACCCCTCCCGGGCCTCGTCCTCCGCGGCCTCGCGCAGCAGCCGGCGGACATCCTCGGGCCGGCGCAGCACCGACCGCGCGATGTCGTACAACCGCTGGAACCGGAACCATCCGCGCTCGTCGGTCGCCCGCAGTTTCGGCGGCCAGTCCTCCACCAGCGCGTCGGGAAGATGGACGCCCTGCTCCCGGGCGAGCTCGATCAGCGTCGAATGCCGCATCGAACCGGTGAAGTGCAGGTGTAGATGTGCCTTGGGGAGCGTGACGAGTGGGCGTGCCATCTCCATATGTTGCCGCATCCTCTTCTCAACCCGTCGCCGGGTTGGCGCGTTGGGGAGGGACGAAAGGGGAGCTCATGACCGAAGAAGACGAGGCGGCCTTCGACGAGTTCCTGGCCGCGCGCAGCACCGCCCTCCTGCGTACCGCGATCCTGGTCTGCGGCGCCTCGGCGTCCGACGCCGAGGACATGGTCCAGAGCGCTCTGGAGAAGGTCTACCGTCACTGGCCGCGCATCCGCCACGACAACCCCGAGGCGTACGCGCGCCGGGTCGTGGTGAACGGCGCGATCAGCAAGGCCCGGCGGCGCAGGGTGATCCAGGAGATCACCTTCGCCCAGCCGCCGGAGACGCCCGTGGAGTCGCCCGACTTCGGCCTGCGGGACGTGCTGGTCGCCGAACTCAGGAAGCTGCCGGCCCGGATGCGGGCCGTTCTGGTCCTCCGCTACTGGGAGGACATGTCCGAGGCCGAGACCGCGGCGCTGCTGGGCTGCTCGGTCGGGACCGTCAAGAGCCAGGCCGCCCGCGGCCTGGCCCGCGTGCGTGCGCGCATGGAGAGCTTGGAAGGAGCATCCGCATGAACGTGGAAGAGGCACTGAAGGACGCGATGGCGGCCGAGGTCGCGGGCGCGCACGCCTCGCCGTCCCTCGGCCAGGCCGTACGGCGGCGCAACCGCCGTCACGTCGTCAGGTTCCGTACGGCGGGGGCGGCCGTGCTGACCGCCGCGGTCGCCGTGGGCGTGCCCGTGGCGTTGACGGCCAGGCCCGACACCGCCCTCACCCCGGCCACCGGAGGCGCCGCCACCGGTCCGGCGGCCCCCGCCGCGTCCGGTACGGCCGCCCCCGTCGCGTCCGGGCCCGGCTCCGACGACACGATCGCCGTGCCCGGGAACGTCGTCCCCAACGTGGTCGGCATCCGCGCCGCGGAGGTCGGCGCCCTGCTGAAGGCGGCCGGTTACACGGTGAGGATCACGAAGGTCGTCACCGACGCGGCCCCGGCGGGGACGGTCTTCGCCCAGATGCCGCAGCCGGGGACGGCCGCTCCCGCCGGGGCGGCGGTCACCATCACGATCGCCGCGAAGCCCGCCCCGACCCCCGCCACCACGAGTAGCGAGAACCCGCGGACGCCCCAGGACCTCGGCGACCTGGGGGACGGCCGGACGCTCGGCGGCGTGCACGTCGGCTACCTGCCCGAGGGGCTCGAATGGGGCAAGTGGTCCGGCAAGGACGGGTTCGGTACGAGCAGCTACACCACGAGCTGGGTGGAGCCCGGGCTGGACCCCGGGATGTACAGCATCCAGATCGTGGTCTACCGGAAGGACGCCGCGAAGTCGCTCGAGAAGCGGATGCGGGGCTACGCGGCCCAGGGCGCCGAGCCGGTCGGCGTCGGCGACGCGAAGGCGTACCTGGTCAGCCTGTCCGAGGGGGGCGACCAGCTCAACGACGGAGGCACCCGGACGATCGCGTGGACCCTCGCTTCCGGCGTCGGGGTCGAGGTCATGATGAGTCCCGACTACGAGGCCAAGCTCGGCGCCGCCGCCGACAGGGAGCTCAAGAAGATCGCCGCCGGAGTCGTCCTCGGCAAGTGACCCCGGCCCGTCCCCGCGCCTCCGGTCCCCTCAGCGCCCGGAGGCGCCGGTCGTACGAACCCGGCCCCAGTGGGTCGCCTTTGTAGTGGCGTCTGGGTCGTCTTTGTACTCCACGCTGGGTGAGATTGGTACTGTGCCTGCGTGAGCCGCGATTCCTACATCCCGCGCCTCGTGGATCCGATCATCGACGCCGTCTTTGCAACGCTCCCGGCGATCATGTTGGTCGGACCGCGGGCCACCGGGAAGACCACCACGGCTCAACGACACGTCGAAACGGTGGTACGGCTCGATCGGGACAGCGAGAACGCCGCCTTCCTCGCAGACCCGGATGTCGCCCTGCGTGGGCTCAAAGAGCCCGTCTTGCTGGATGAATGGCAGGTGGTCCCCGAAGTGCTCGGGGCGGTCAAGCGAGCGGTGGACGACGACCACCGGCCGGGCCGCTTCATCCTCACCGGCTCGGTGTGGTCGGACTTCGGGGGCCGGACATGGCCCGGCACGGGGCGGGTCGTCCGCATCGACATGATGGGACTGGCGGTCAAGGAACTCGCGCGCAACAGCGGGAGACTTCCTTTCGCCGACCTCCTCGCTCAGGGACGGGTGGAGGAACTCGCCGTAGCGGCGCAGCCCCCGAACCTGGCCGACTACATCGGCCTGGCGCTGCGCAGCGGCTTTCCCGAGGCTCAGCGGATGCCCGATCCGGTGAGGATGCGGTGGCTGGACAGCTACATCGAGCAGACTCTCACTCGGGACATCGAGACCCTGGACGGACGGCGCGATCCCGTCCGCCTCCGGGCCTACCTGGATGCGCTGGCTCTCAACACCGCGGGCGTGGTCACGGACAAGACGCTCTACGACGCGGCGGGCGTGAACGCCCGCACGGGAGAGGCGTACGAGCGCCTCCTCCGTGATCTGCTCATCGTGGACAAGGTGCCCGCCTGGTTCAGCAACCGGCTGAAGCGGCTGATCCGCGGGCCAAAGCGGTATCTCGCCGACCCGGCCCTGGTCGCCGCCCTGCTGAGAGTGGACGAACAGGCGGTCCTCCGTGACGGCGATCTGCTCGGCCGGCTGCTGGACACTTTCGTGGTCCAGCAGCTACGTGCGGAGGCACCGGTGTGCGACAGCAGGCCCCGCATCTACCACCTGCGTCAGGACCAGGGACGGCACGAGGTCGACATCGTCCTGGAGCTCGGCATGGGACGAGTGATCGGCATCGAGGTCAAGGCCGCGGCCACCCCACGCCACGACGACGCGAAGCACCTCCGGTGGTTGCGGGACGAGCTGGGGGACCGTTTCGTGGCCGGTGTCGTCCTGCACACCGGCCCGCGGATCCACGAGATGGACGAGAAGATCATCGCCGCTCCCATCTGCGTCCTCTGGTCCTGAACGCACACGGCCGGCGGTGATGCGCGGAGGGCAACCTTCCGCGGCGGCCGAGCGTACGTGTGGGCATGAGACTGGATGAAAGCGCGTGAGACCTCCGGACGGGTTCGCCGAGTTCGTGGCGGCCCGTGGCAGGAGCCTGCTCCGCACAGCCCATCTCACCTGCGGCCCTTCAGACGACGCCGAAGACGTGCTGCAGGCGGCGCTGGAGCGGGCCTGCCGTAACTGGCACAGGGTGCACAAGGACGCCGACCCGGAACCGTACGTGCGGCGGATCATCGTCAACCTCGCGATCAGCCGGGCGAGGCGGCGTGCCCTGCTGCGGATCATCCCGACCCACACGCCGCCGGAGACGCCCGCACCGGCCGCCGACGTCGAGTTGCGTCAGGTGCTCATGGACGGCCTGCGGGCCCTGCCCCCGCGCCAGCGGGCCGTGGTCGTTCTCCGGTTCTGGGAGGACATGACGGAGGCGCAGACCGCGAAGGTGCTCGGATGCTCGGTGGGGACCGTCAAAAGCCAGACCGCCAAGGCCCTCGTACGGCTGCGCCGGCTGCTGGGTGCGGAGGTGATCGACGATGTCAGAGCTTGAGAGCGTGCTGCGCCGGGCCATGGCGGACGACACGGCGGGCCTGGCGATCGCGCCGGACCTGGTCGACCGGGTCGTGCGCCGCTCGGTCCGCAGACGCCGCACGCGCCTGCGGCTGCTGGCCGTCGTCGCCGCGGTCCTGGTCGTGGCCGGAGCGGTGCCCGCCTACGTCGCGCTCGTCCCCCGGCACCAGGTCACCGCCGGCGAGACGCTCGCCGAGATCGACGGTGTCGAGGTCGGCTACCTTCCGGAGGGGTTCGGCGGCCCTCCCGAGCGGATCAGGGTGAAGGCCGGCCCGCTGGCCGGCGAGGCGTTGCGATGGAAGGGCGACGGCGGGTTCGTCCAGGTCGGCGTCTACCGGACCGGGCGGAGCCTGGAGGACGCCCTCGACCTCCTCGCCCTGAACCTGGGGCCGGTGGCGAGCGAGCCGGTGAAGAGGACCGGCCCGGTCGTCTTCACCGCCACGGACGAGATGTGGGTGCCGGAGCCGGGCCTCGCGCTCCGGGTCACGACGTCCGCCTCTCTGGAGAGCGAGCTCGGCAGGATCGCCGAGGGGCTGCGCGTCGTCCGGAACCGCGACGTCGGCGGCATGCGGGTGACGTATGTGCCATCCGGGCTGCGCGCCGCGGGCAAGGCCCGCATCAATCTCGGCGGCATCGCCCGCTCATGGACGAACGGCACGAACGACACGCAGGGCGTGACGGTGGAGGTCGTGCACGGCCGCGAGGCGCTCGACCTGGACAGCCTGCGCCAGGTCCCCTGGCCGACGAACGAGGAGCTGTTCGACGTGCGGCGCGTCTCGGTCGGGCCGGCCGCGGCTCTGCAGGGGTCCGTCGCGTCAGCAGGCCGCCGCGTCGACAGGGGCCGCATGCTGCTCTGGGTCGTACGGCCCGGCGTGGGTGTGCGCATCTGGGCGACGACCCCGCTGGCCGGCGAGCTGCGGAGGATCGCGGAAGGCGTCGAGGAGGTGGCCGCGGACGCCGCCGTCACCGTGGACGGCATCGGCGTCCCCGCGAGCCTCGGGGAGCCGTCGGGCGGCGACAGCGCGATGGGCCGCGAATGGTCGGGCATTACCCGATTCTGGGGTGGCAGGCCGGGCGAGGGCCCGTACGTCGCCGTGTCCGTCTACCGGGGACTTGAGGTGGAGGTCGACGGCTGGTTCCGGCAGATCTCCTCCGCGACGCCGCGGGGCGCGTCCGTGGGCGATGTCAACGGCACCCTGCTGACCTGGAAGGAAAGGCCACGTGACGGCGCGGGGCCGTTGGCCGGCCGGACCTTCCTGTGGCACCCCGAGGTCGGCCTCGTCCTCGCGGTGACCGTCGTCGCCGGCCCGGACGACTCGGCGCGGGCCGTGGACGACCTGGCGGACCTGGTCCGGAATCTGCGGGTGCCCTGAACGAGACACCGTAGCTCAGGAAGCGACGATCGGGAGAGGCCCGGCACGCATGCGAAGGGCCCGGGCGCGTTCCCACGCCCGGGCCCTTCGACGCTCCTCGGCGCACCTCGAATCCCGGTGCGCGTGATTCACCGCCGTTCTCGGTGAGCGGCGGTGCGCCGCGGTTCTCAGTGGGACTCGGCCAGGAGCTTGGCCACCCGGCTGACGCCCTCGACCAGGTCGTCGTCGCCCAGCGCGTACGACAGGCGGAAGTAGCCGGGGGTGCCGAACGCCTCGCCGGGCACCAGCGCGACCTCGGCCTCCTCCAGGATGAGCTCGGCCAGCTCGGCCGAGGTCTGCGGGCGCCTGCCGCGGATCTCCTTGCCCAGCAGCGCCTTGACCGACGGGTACGCGTAGAACGCGCCGAACGGCTCGGGGCAGACCACGCCGGGAATCTCGTTGAGCATCCGGACCATGGTCTGGCGGCGCCGGTCGAACGCCGCGCGCATCTCGGCGACGGCCGACAGGTCGCCGGAGACGGCCGCGAGCGCGGCGGCCTGGGCGACGTTGGAGACGTTCGAGGTGGCGTGGGACTGCAGGTTCGTCGCCGCCTTGACCACGTCGGAGGGACCGATCAGCCAGCCCACCCGCCAGCCGGTCATCGCGTACGTCTTGGCCACGCCGTTCAGCACGACGACCCGGTCGCGCAGTTCGGGGACGGCGGTGGCGATGCTGGAGAACTCCGCCTCGCCGTAGACCAGGTGCTCGTAGATCTCGTCGGTCACGACCCACAGGCCCTTGTCCAGCGCCCAGCGGCCGATCTCCTCGACCTGGGCGGGGGAGTAGACGGCCCCCGTCGGGTTGGACGGCGAGACGAACAGCAGCACCTTGGTGCGGTCGGTCAGCTTCTCCTCCAGCTGCTCCACCGAGGCCAGGTAGCCGGTCGTCTCGTCGGTGACCACGTCGACCTGGACGCCGCCCGCGAGCTTGATCGCCTCCGGGTACGTCGTCCAGTACGGCGCGACGACCAGGACCTCGTCACCGGGGTCGAGCAGGGTGGCGAACGCCTCGTAGACCGCCTGCTTCCCGCCGTTCGTCACCAGGACCTGGGCGGCCTCGACCTGGAACCCGCTGTCGCGCAACGTCTTGTCGGCGATCGCCTGCTTGAGCTCGGGCAGGCCGCCGGCGGGCGTGTACTTGTGGAACCTGGGGTTCCGGCACGCCTCGATGGCCGCCTCGACGATGTAGCCGGGCGTGGGAAAGTCGGGCTCGCCGGCGCCGAAGCCGATGACCGGGCGACCGGCCGCCTTCATCGCCTTGGCCTTGGCGTCCACGGCCAGAGTCGCGGACTCGGAGATCGCGGAAATACGTGCGGAGATGCGAGGTCGGGTCATGCCTCCATCGTTCCAGACGCGCCACGCGGTTTCGTCTCCATATCCAGGATGCGGACGGGTTCGCACGGTAGCTTTAGACCGCACAGGAACGGCACCCGGGCCGCCTCCGGGCGGTGCGGCGACCATGTGGTTCGACGGAGTGGTGAATCCCGCGTACACTTCACCGACTAGTGGGCCACGTGAACACCGCGACGGACGCTTCCACGCGTTTCTCGGGTATCGTGGTGCACGGCTTAGGGCACTAGCGCAATTGGTAGCGCACCGGTCTCCAAAACCGGCGGTTGGGGGTTCGAGTCCCTCGTGCCCTGCGGAGTGCGGTCCGCGCAACAATGGCGTGAAAGCGCGCCGCAACTGCGACGGACACGACGGATCAGGTGAGGACTGTGGCGATTGACACCCGCGGCGAGACCGCTGGCAAGCCAGGCAAGCCGACCAGTGACAAGAAGGCAAAGCGCACCTCGCCCGCTCTGTTCTATCGGCAGGTCGTCGCCGAGCTGCGCAAGGTCATCTGGCCCCGGCGCAACGACCTGATCTCGTACACGCTAGTTGTCCTGGTCTTCGTCGTGATCATGGTTGGGCTCGTGTTCGGGATCGATACGCTGCTGGGTAAGGCTGTGCTCTGGCTCTTCGGCGGATCCTGATCCCGCCCAAGACGTCGCAGCACGTCAAGACACCAAGCGAAGAAGGAAGAGTCCCGTGTCCGAGTCCCCGATGCCGGCCGACCGCTCCCATGACGAGCATGACGAGTGGGGCACCGAGCAGGACGAGGCCGTAGCAGAGGTCGAGGAGACCACGGCCGCCGACTCAGACGGCGGTGACGGCGGCGAAGACTCGGCCGAGGCCGCCGCGCAGGTCGACGAGGACGGTGACGTTCTCCCGGACGTCGACCCGGTCGAGGAGTTCAAGCGTCAGCTTCGCGGTCAGTTCGGCGAGTGGTACGTCATCCACTCGTACGCCGGTTACGAGAACCGCGTGAAGCAGAACATCGAGAGCCGTATCGGGTCCCTCAACATGGAGGACTTCATCTTCCAGGTCGAGGTGCCGACCCACACGATCACGGAGTTCAAGGGCGGTAAGAAGACTCCGATCAAGGAGCGCGTGCTTCCCGGTTACGTTCTGGTCCGGATGGACCTGACCGACGAGTCCTGGGCCGCGGTGCGCAACACGCCCGGCGTGACCGGCTTCGTCGGCCTGTCCAACAAGCCGAGTCCGCTGAACCTCGACGAGGTCGCCAAGCTGCTCGCCCCGGAGCCCGCCGAGGAAGTCAAGAAGGCCACGGCCAAGACGACCACCGCGACCGTCGACTTCGAGGTCGGCGAGTCCGTCACGGTCATGGACGGGCCGTTCGCCACGCTGCCGGCCACGGTCAGCGAGATCAGCGCCGAGTCGCAGAAGCTCAAGGTCCTCGTCTCGATCTTCGGCCGAGAGACCCCGGTCGAGCTGTCGTTCAACCAGGTCTCGAAGATCTGACCGTCTCCCGTAGACTCGATAGCCGTCCTCACGCACGCCCTTCTTCGGCGTGCCTGTGAGGCTTTTGTAGGACAAAGGACCCGGAGAAGGACAGATGCCTCCAAAGAAGAAAGTCGCGGCCCTGGTGAAGGTCCAGCTTCCCGCTGGACAGGCCACTCCCGCGCCGCCGGTCGGTACCGCGCTCGGTCCGCACGGCGTCAACATCATGGACTTCGTCAAGCAGTACAACGCGGCGACGGAGGCCCAGCGGGGCAACATCATCCCCGTTGAGATCACCATCTTCGAAGACCGCACCTTCACCTTCGTCACGAAGACGCCGCCGGCGCCCGAGCTGATCAAGAAGGCGGCCGGTCTGCAGAAGGGCAGCGCGAACCCGCACAAGGACAAGGTGGGCAAGCTGACCCGCGAGCAGCTTCGCCAGATCGCCGAGACCAAGATGCAGGACCTCAACGCCAACGACGTCGAGGCCGCGGAGAAGATCATCGCCGGCACCGCCCGTTCCATGGGCATCACCATCGCCGACTGACTTCGAACCCGCCTTGCCGCAGGCGAGGCGATCCAACGCTGTGGGAGGGCCGAAGCGCAGGCCCGGACCACGATCTCCACGAGGAGCATGAAGTGAAGCGCAGCAAGAACTGGAAGAACGCGGCGGCCGAGGTCGACCGCGCGGCCCTGTACGCCCCGCTCGAGGGTGTACGGCTGGCCAAGAAGACCGCGACCACGAAGTTCGACGCGACCGTCGAGGTCGCCCTGCGGCTGGGCGTCGACCCGCGCAAGGCCGACCAGATGGTCCGCGGCACCGTCAACCTCCCGCACGGCACCGGCAAGACCGCCCGGGTCCTGGTCTTCGCGACCGGTGACCGTGCCGAGGAGGCCCGCGCGGCGGGCGCCGACATCGTCGGCTCCGATGACCTGATCGACGAGGTGTCCAAGGGCCGCCTCGACTTCGACGCGGTCGTCGCCACCCCGGACATGATGGGCAAGGTCGGTCGTCTGGGCCGCGTGCTCGGCCCCCGCGGCCTCATGCCGAACCCGAAGACCGGCACCGTCACGCCCGACGTGACCAAGGCCGTCACCGACATCAAGGGCGGCAAGATCGAGTTCCGGGTCGACCGGCACGCGAACCTGCACTTCATCATCGGCAAGGCGTCCTTCGACGACCGCCAGCTCGTGGAGAACTACGCCGCGGCGCTGGACGAGGTGCTGCGTCTCAAGCCGTCGGCGGCCAAGGGCCGTTACCTCAAGAAGGTCACCTTCACCACGTCCATGGGCCCGGGCATCCCGGTCGACCCGAACGTGACGCGGGCGATGACCGCCGAGATCGACGCCTGAGCCGTCGCTCCGGCCGGCAGACCGACGGAAGCCCCCGCCCTTTCCAGGGCGGGGGCTTCCGCGCGTCCAGGGCGGATCACACAACCTTCCCGCGTCAGCCGCCGGACAGCGGCACACCCATGGGCACAGACACCGCTGTCCGTGCACGCGCACCTGCCGAACCGCTAGCGATGTGGAGGGATTGTGCAGGGCTGATGGGGGTTTGCCTGCCCTCGGCGCGCTTGGGGCGTTAGGCGCATAGGGTCAAGGGCAGGTAAAGGGGGAAACGAAGGGATGGAAACAATGCGACGACTACTGGTGGCTGCCGGAGCGGTGGCCGCGATCACGGTCGCGGGATGCGGGACGACCGCGACTCCGTCTCTCCAGAACGTGCAGCTTTCGGCGGCCGAGGCCATTCAGCAGACCGCGAAGAAGGTCGACGACGTCAACACCTATGCCGCGGACCTCGTGGTCAACGTGACCGACGCCAAGGGCGGTCAGGGCGGGGTCGTCCAGGGCACGATGCTCTACCAGAAGACCCCGCAGCTCGCCACCGACATCAATCTCAGCCAGGTGGCGTTCAACGGGCAGAACGTGCCCGGCGGCGTGCGGCTGATCCTGCAGGGCGACGTGGCGTACGTGAAGGTCGACATGCTGAAGACCCTGGTGGGCGCCACCAAGCCGTGGATCAGGCTCGACCTTAAGCAGCTCGGCTCGCAGTCGGGTGTGAACGTCGACCAGTTCCTCGGCCAGGCCCAGCAGTTCGACCTGAAGACGAGCGCCGCCATGCTGACGGCGTCGAAGGACGTGAAGTCGGTCGGCAGCGAGCAGGTCGGTGGGGTGGACACCACCCACTACTCGGGCACGTTCCCGGTGGACGAGGCGGTCAAGCAGCTTCCCGAGGAGCGGCGCGCGCGCCTGCAGGGCGAGCTCGCGAACGCCAAGGACGTCAAGTTCGACGCCTGGATCGACGCCCAGGGCCTGCCGCGCAAGGTCGAGCTGAACGGCGGCGAGCCCAACGCCGGCACGGTCAAGGCCACGGCGATGTTCAAGGCGTTCAACGAGCCGGTCTCGATCGAGGCGCCGGCCGCCGACCAGGTGGGCGAACTGCCGCAGAACCTGCCGCAGCCGTCCGGCCTCGGCGGCTGATTTGGCGTCCAGCCGGTTGACAACGTAGTCTGTCTCCTGCCGAAGACCGCCGGTCGTCGCCGGGCGTGAAGCCTGGTGACCGAAGGATCCACGTGAGTGGACGGCCCGCGTAGGTGTGGAGATGCTTGAGGACGTTCGATGTCCGTCCAAGCCCCGTGCGCCTGCGCCGGGGCTTGTCTGTTTTCCGAGGGCCTTCGCCGGCGGCACATCTGGAAGGAGGCCCATGGCGAAGGCGGAGAAGAGCGTCGCGATCGCCGAGCTCAAGAGTGAGTTCGAGGGATCCAGCGCCGCCGTTCTGACCGAATACCGCGGTCTCACCGTCGCTCAGCTCAAGCAGCTGCGCGTTTCTCTCGGTGGGAATGCGAAGTTCGCCGTGGCGAAGAACACGCTTACCAAGATCGCGGCGAACGACGCCGGGATCACCTCCCTGGACGACCTGTTCCAGGGCCCCACCGCCATCGCGTTCGTCAAGGGCGACGTCGTGGAGGCGGCCAAGGGTCTGCGTGACTTCGCCAAGGCCAACCCCCTCCTGGTGATCAAGGGCGGCGTCGTCGACGGCAAGTCGATGACCCCCGACGAGATCACCAAGCTTGCCGACCTTGAGTCCCGTGAGGTGCTCCTCGCGAAGCTGGCCGGTGCGCTGAAGGCCAAGCAGTCCCAGGCTGCCGCCACCTTCGCCGCGCTGCCCACCACCATGGCTCGACTGGCCGAGGCTCTGCGCGCCAAGCGCGAAGAGGCCGGCGAGTAGGTCCGCGCAGCGGACGGGGGAAGCGCGCACCGCGGTCCCTTACACGTTTTCGAGTTAGATCCACTGGAGGAACACATCATGGCGAAGCTCAGCACCGACGAGCTGCTCGAGACCTTCAAGGAGATGACCCTCCTTGAGCTGTCCGAGTTCGTGAAGGTCTTCGAGGAGACCTTCGACGTCAAGGCCGCCGCTCCGGTCGCCGTCGCCGCCGTCGGCGCCCCCGGCGCTCCGGCCGCCGCCGAAGAGGCCGAGGAGCAGGACGAGTTCGACGTCATCCTCGAGGCCGCCGGCGACAAGAAGATCCAGGTCATCAAGGAGATCCGCGCCCTGACGAGCCTGGGCCTCAAGGAGGCCAAGGACCTCGTGGACGGCGCTCCGAAGCCGGTCTTCGACGGCAAGGTCAACAAGGAGCAGGCCGAGAAGGCGAAGGCCGCCCTCGAGGGCGCCGGCGCCACCGTCACCGTCAAGTAAGACGGTCTCGCAACACGCTTCACCGAAGGGGCGGGTCCATCCAGGTGCCGGATGGGACCGCCCCTTTCGCATGTCCGGAAGTCGTACGGGATCCAGACCCTATGGGCATGGTGGCCCCGTTGATCTATCGTGCGGCATAGGGAGTGTCTGACGCGGGACATGGTGCGTCGGACACGACCGTGGACCGCGCGACGTGAACGGACCGAGACGACCGGGTGCTCAGGAGGTGCGGGGATGCGGCGCGCGCTGACCGCCGGGCTCGTCCTCCTCGTGGCCGCGCCGGCCCTGGCGGCCCAGTATTTCGCCCGAGCCCGTACGGAGGCCCTGACCGCCGTACAGGACCGTGAGATGGCCGTACAGGCCGCGGCGGCGCACGCCGTGAGCCTCATGTCGATCGACCACCGCCGCATCGACGACGACATCAAACGCGCGCTGGCGACCTCCACGGGCCAGGAACGGGCACAGTACGCCGCCGGACAGGCGGTGCTGAGAGCCGCCACGCTGAAGAACAAGGCCGTCCAGACGGGCGTCCTGCGGGCGTCCGCGCTCGCCTCCCTCGCCGGCGACCGGCGTACGGCGCAGGTGCTGATCGTCGGGGACGCGGTGATCCACTGGGAGGACGGCAGGAAGGCCCCTCCCGAAGAACGCTTCTTCCGGTGGCGCATGGACGTCACGAAGGCCTCGGGCCTGTGGCTGGTGGCCCGGGCGGAGCTGGTGCGGTGAGTCGCCTGGTGCGGTCGCTGGCGGTCCTCCTGGCGGCGGGACTGACCGTCGCCGCGGTGTGGCTGCTGCTCGACCTGCGCCGCCTTCAGGCCGCCGAGACGGCCTCCAGGGAGGCCCTCGCGGCCGCCCGTTCCTACGCCCCGGACATGCTGTCGTACGACTACCGTACGATCGAGCGGGACATGCTGAGGGCGGGTGCGCACGCGACCGGTCAGCTGGCGGAGCACTATCGGACGCTCGCGGCGACGCTCGGCCCGGGGGCGCGTGAACGGCGGACGGTCCAGCACGCGGTCGTGGCCGCCGCCGGCGTGGAGTCGGCGACTCCGGACGAGGTCCGGGTGCTGCTGTTCGTGAACCTGGTCACGACACGCTCGGGGCCGGGGCAGGAGGAGCCCAAACAGCAGGTCAGCCAGGGGAGAGCACGCCTGGTCATGGTGACGCAGGGCGACGGCTGGCGGGCCTCCCGGCTGTCCACGCTCCTGGGTGACACGCCCGTTCCCTGAGCACGTAGCTAAATTGTTAGCAAAGAAGGCGTTTAGGCCAGGGCTGTAGATGGGTATTCAGGGCACGGCGGCGTCGACCGACGGTCAGCGTTGGGCCGCTCGCGTGACTGAGCGTTACCCGTCCCCGGTCCCGGGTAGGGACTGGATCCCCGGCGCTCGCTCGGTCCCGAGGGCGGAAAAACCCAGCGTGACGCCCGTCGGTTAGGCGAAATGTCGGCTCTCGGGCTTGACGTTTCGGCGCTGACGGGTGATGCTGCCACCAACGTGGAGCGCAGAGCGATAGCGGAGTGGACAGGTGTATGCCGATCGGCTACACTGCCCCTTTGCGCTGCCCTTTGACGACCGTCTCTCTGAGTAACTCTTAGTCCTGGTCGTCTGGCGTGCGTGTAGTCAGTCCGCGAGCCCTCGGAAGGACATCTGTTGGCAGCCTCGCGCAACGCCTCCGCCGTACCCGCCGGTCCCCGTACCGTGTCGTTCGCACGTATCGAGGAGCCGCTCGAAGTACCCGACCTTCTCGCCCTGCAGACCGAGTCCTTTGACTGGTTGCTCGGGAACGAGAGATGGAAGGGACGGGTTGAGGCGGCTCGCCAGGCCGGGCGCAAGGACGTCCCGGCCCAGTCGGGTCTCGAAGAGATCTTCGAGGAGATCAGTCCGATTGAGGACTTCTCCGGAACCATGTCCCTGTCGTTCCGGGACCACAGGTTCGAGCCGCCCAAGTACTCAGTCGATGAGTGCAAAGACAAGGACATGACCTACTCCGCCCCGATGTTCGTCACGGCGGAGTTCATCAATAACACCACAGGTGAGATCAAGAGCCAGACGGTGTTCATGGGCGACTTCCCGCTCATGACGTCGAAGGGCACGTTCATCATCAACGGCACCGAGCGTGTCGTGGTCTCCCAGCTCGTGCGGTCGCCGGGTGTCTACTTCGACCGGTCGGTCGACAAGACCTCCGACAAGGACCTGTTCGGCTGCCGGGTGATCCCCTCGCGTGGCGCGTGGCTCGAGTTCGAGATCGACAAGCGTGACAGCGTCGGCGTGCGGATCGACCGCAAGCGCAAGCAGCCGGTCACGGTGCTGCTGAAGGCGCTGGGCTGGACCAGTGACCAGATTCTGGAGCGTTTCGGCCAGTACGAGTCGATGCGGGCGACGCTGGAGAAGGACCACACCTCCGGCCAGGACGACGCGTTGCTGGACAT
>NZ_JBFBIP010000008.1:0-277521 GCF_040685655.1 Microbispora sp. NPDC088329 | reverse complement strand
CCAGGAGGTGGCCCCGTGGCGGGAGAAACACGACGCCGTGCTACCCCCCCGAACGCACACCCCACCACCACAGTTGGGCCTGCCCCCCGCCCCCCCCCCCCGGCTCCTAAATCAAGTGATCGGCACCGCAAGCCCGCTGGGAGCTGGAGCCGACGATCAGGACAGATGATGTCTCAGCCGACGCGGCAATTTCCGTCAGCCACCCAACCGTCCCAAAGGCGGCAGTACAGGCCGGAGCAGCACGTATACGTGAAGAGACAGTGCTGACCCTCCTTGGTACATTCTTGAGCCACAGTGGACTGTGACGCAAACATGTGCTGCTGGAGGCTGTTGCCGGCCAGCCTGTCGGCGATAGAAGCCGTGATCATAAGTTTCACCTCCTCAAGTTACGTTTATCGAATCGCTGCAGCGAATCTTCAGGAATTACAACATGAATGTTCGAGCCCGGTCGAGGATCAGCTGGGCCGTCGATTTGAGTAGAGTCGAATCGACGAGGTCAACTCGCTTAAAAGATTTCATCGGTCTGGTGCACCGGTAGGCGGGCGAGGGCGTTGCCGAGGGGGCTACGCCGGTACAGCACCCGCTTGCCGTCACGCCCGCGATCGAGAAGCCCCGCCTTGTACAGGATGCCCAGGTGATGGGAGACGGTGCCGGCCGCCAGCTTGTGGCGCCGCGCGAGGTCGGCGGTGGTGTGAGCGATGTCGAGGTCGGCCAGCAGCGTGGCACGGGTCACCCCGAGAAGTTCCGTGAGGTCACGCGATGCCCGCCCGAGCGGCTGCCGTCCCGATGCGGCGTTGGCTCTCCCGGCGGCGGGGAAGTAGATGGCCACGGTGTCGTCGGGACGGCTGCTCACGAGAACCCGGTCGCTCATGAAGGCCGAGCCGACACACCACAGCCCCGAGCCAGCGGTCAGCCTGGCGCGTGGCGGGACGTCGACGAGGAGGGTGTCCCCGCTCCAGGCGAGGTGCCGGCTCATGTCAGCGATGGCCGCCTGCACTCCGTCGGCGGCGAGCAGCCGCGCACGTTGATCGAACCCCAACTCCAGGTCGGCCCGCAGCCCGTCCCAATACGGTGCCAGCGCCGCCTTCCAGTAGGTCCTCAGCTCATCCGCCAAAGTTGCCAGGTAGGCGTCCTCACCGCGCGCATCCAGCAGGCGAGTGGTCAGAGGCAAAGCTGAATGCTTCCCACCCGTGACGGCACAGGTCAGCTCTTCCAGAATCGATCCCGTCGGTCTGGTCACCAGTGCGTGCAGTTCCTCGTCGAGTGAGGACGAACCGCCGGGCGCCACCGGCAGGAGGAAGTCCGGCAGGTGCCCACCCAGCCCGGTGATCTCGCGTAATAGGCGCGTTCTGCCCGGCGTCAGCCGCCCACGCACATCGCTCCACCATCGCCGGATCCACGGCGTCCGGTTCCCTCCGGTGGCCGACCACAACGACAGGGTGGCCTCGCTCAGCATCGACCAGCCGAAGCGGACATGCCTGAGCCCTTCGGCAGGAATCTCAAGTGCCTGCATCACGCCCGCTCTCTGGGCCGGCCGGCCCAGAACCCCGGGACGTCACCGGGCGCGGCCACAGCCACCGGCGGCCCCACCCACGGCCGTGAGAAACGGCCGTGCATTGTGCTGGGCAGCAGTTTCAGAGCACGCGAAATCGGCACGCCGAACCCCCTCCACAGGCAAAGTGAAGCGCGCGGCGCGACACCGCCGCTCACCCCGATTGAGATAGTGATTTTGCGATCCTGACAACCATGAGTCAATATCTGCCTCGCATCTAGATGATCACACACAGCTATCTAGACAACGGCCCGTATTCAAATCCTTAAGACCTCACCAGGCGCTAACGCGAAGAGGCACGCAATCACTCCACCGGATTCCGACGCCGATAACTCCATCACCGCAATTGTCGAAGCCGAAAGTGATTAGCCTCGATCTTTCGCGCCTATGCGCCGGCCGGCCGAGCGGCTCGCCGGAGCCGGGTGAGGGGTGTGACCAGTTGACCGGCCCAGGGCGCGGCGATGCGCAGGCACGACGGCGGCCGTATTGCGAGCGTGCCGACAGGGCCGTGGCCGGATGTCTCGATCAGTGATCAGGGCCGGGCGAGGAGATCCAACGGGCCCAGGCGCATCGCGTGGCAGGGTGGTTTCCAGAAACAGGTGGTTTCCGCTCTCCCGTCGGTGGTAGCGAAGTAAGAGACCGACCAAGCGAGAGACAAGGAGAAGCACGTGATCACTCACGAGCAGATCCCCATGGTGCTCGACAACCCGGTCCACGACCTCAACGGCGACAAGATCGGCGAGGTCGCGCAGGTATTCCTGGACGATGCGACAGGACGGCCGAAGTGGCTCTGCGTCAAGACGGGACTTCTCCACACCAAGGAGACCTTCGTCCCGCTGCACGACGCGAACCTGACGGCCGGTCATGTCGAGGTCCCGTACGCCAAGGAGCACGTCAAGAACGCGCCCGACGTGGACCTGGACGCCGACGGACACCTGTCCGCCGAACAGGAGCGTGAGCTGTACCGTCACTACGACATGGGCTGGGACGCCGCCTGGGAGCGTGCCAATCAGCCCGACAGCCTCACCGGGTGGGCCGCCAGCGGTGGCCGGCACGAACGCGAACGCCTGGAGACCGGGATCGGCGATCCTGCCGACTACGCCGTGACCCGCGGCGGGGAGCGGTACGGCACCGACGACCCCGCGCTCAGTTCCATGGATCGGCTGGACGCCGACATCCCCGGTACGCGCCCGGGCGAGCCTCTGGCGCCGCGGGACCCGGAGACACGGTCCGGGGAACTGTTCGGCCGGGGAGACCCCTCGGTCTCGTCGAGCGAGCGATATGGAACCGAGGATCCGGCGGCCCGGTCGCAGGAACGGTTCGGCACGGGCGACCCGGTGACGCGGTCAGGCGACCGGTTCGTGACCGATCCGGAGGCGCGTGATCAGGTCGTCCGCCGCCGGGACGTGCCCGACCCGGACGAGCGGCTGTAACTCGCGACACCGCTCGTCACCAGCCCCGTTGCCCCGGTGTGCCTCCGCCGCCGGGGCAACGGCGTGCCCGGCAGGCGGACGCACGACGGAACCCGGAAGGCGGGCACATAAAACCCGGCAGGCGAAGGAGAACGAGAACGAGACGGCGGCTCAGTGCTTGTCGTCGTCGATGACCTCGCCGTGCACCACGCGGCCGCGGCCCGCACCGGAGGTCCCGCCGACGCCGTCCACGCCGTCGAAGCCCGCTCCGCCGAACCCTGCCCCGCCGAACCCTGCCGTACGGTCGAAGAGCGGCGCGTACGGCGAGCGGGCGGCCAGTGAGCGCACGCGGCGGCCGAGGAACCACGACAGCCAGCGCCGGGCGATCGGCCGGGTGAACGGCAGGATCGCGAAGAATCCGAACACGTCGCTCAGGAAGCCGGGGGTCAGCAGAAGAGCACCGCCGGCGACGATCATGGCTCCGTCGATGAGTTCCTTGTCGGGCATGCGCCCCGACTCGATGGCCGTGCGCAGCGCCGCCCATGCCCGCCGCCCTTCGCGGCGCACCAGCCAGGCCCCGAGGACGCTGTCGGCGATGAGCAGGGCGACCGTCTCCCACCCGCCGATCACGGACCCGACCCGGATCAGAAACCAGATCTCCAGGACGGGAACCAGGAGGAACCCGAGGAACAGCCCGATCCGCACCATGTCTTGCCCCACTCACCCCGGCAGTCGTACGTCTGCGTCAACGCTCACGCGGCCGCTGGGGTTCCTGTGGATCGCGCCTATCGCCTTGGGCGAAACCGGTCGGCGTACCCCGTGACGCCCCAGACGGCCACGCGCCAGAAGGCCTCAAGGATGATCTTCCGGCTCATCTTGCTGGTGCCCACGGTGCGCTCGACAAAGGTGATCGGCTTCTCGACCACCCGCAGGCCCTGCCGCACGGTGCGGAGCGTGAGGTCCACCTGGAAGCAGTAGCCCTGCGACTCGACGTCGTCCAGCCCGATCTTCTCCAAGGTGGCCGCGCGGTAGGCCCGGAAGCCCGCCGTGGCGTCGGACACCGGGATGCCGAGCACCAGGCGGACGTAGGTGTTGGCGCCCCGCGAGAGCAGCTCACGCGAGAACGGCCAGTTGACGGTCTTGCCGCCGGGGATCCAGCGGGAGCCGATGGCCAGATCGGCGCCGTGGCTCACCGCGTCGAGCAGCTTGTGCAGCTCCTCCGGCTGGTGGGAGCCGTCGGCGTCCATCTCCACCAGCACGTCGTAGCCCTCGGCCAGGCCCCAGCGGAACCCGGCGATGTAGGCCGCGCCCAGCCCCTGCTTGCTCGTCCGGTGGAGGACGTGGACGTGGTCGTCCGCCTCGGCCAGCTCGTCGGCGATCCTGCCGGTGCCGTCGGGGCTGTTGTCGTCGGCGACGAGCAGGTGGACGTCGGGCAACGCCTCCCGAAGCCTGCGCGTGATCATCGGCAGGTTCTCGCGCTCGTTGTACGTCGGAACGATCACCAGCACCCGTCCCGGGGTCTGCTCCATCAGCTCTTCCTCCGCCCAGAGATGGCCGCCACCGTCGCTCCGGCTCCCATGAGTATCAAAAGCCACTCCGGCAGCGCACCTACCTCGGCCGCCACCGTGTTCTTCGTCCTGACCGGGACGTCCACGACGTTCATCCCCGCCACCAGCTCGCCGGTGTGCCAGCCGACCCGGCCGTCCGGCTCGACGTACGCCGAGATGCCCGTGGTCGCCGCGGTGACGACCGCCCGGTTGAACTCCACCGCCCGTAGCTGCGACATCGCGAGCTGCTGCGGCGGCAGGTTGGTGAGCGCGTAGCTCGCGTTGTTGGTCTGCACGACCAGCGGAGTGCCGCCCGCCAGCACGGTCTCGCGCACCGTGCTGTCGAACGCCACCTCGTAGCACTCGACGGTGCCGATCGTCACCGGCCCCATCCGCAGCGCTCCCGGCTTGTTCCCCGCGACCGACTGGCGGCCGACCAGCTGGGCCCGCGACGACAGCGCGAGGAACAGGTCCTTCATCGGGGTGTACTCCCCGAACGGCACCAGCCGCCGCTTGTCGTAGTAGGCGCCGGGGCCGGTGACCGGATCCCAGACCACGCCGCGGGTGGCCCGTTCGTCGGAGCCGATCTTGACCACCGCGCCGACGAGGACGGGCACGCCGATGTCCTTCACGGCGGAGTCGATCACCTGCCGCGCGAACGCGCTGCTGTAGGGGTCGATGTCGGTGGAGTTCTCCGGCCACACCACGATGTCGGGCCGCTGGAGTTTCCCGGCGCGCACGGCCTCGGCCATCCGGTGCGTCTCGTCGGCGTGGTTGCGCAGCACGACGGCGGGCTCGTCGCCGAGGAAGTACATTCCCCGCCCAGGGACGTTCCCCTGGATGACACCGATCCGCACTGTCCTGCCCTCGTCGCCGGGCCGGGGCACGACCAGCCCCAGTACCGGTACGGCTATCGCGGCGAGGAGCGTTCCGGCAACCACCCGGTCGGCCCGCCATCTCGGCGGACGCCGGGTGACCAGCGCGGCGAGCAGCGTCCCCGTGAGTGCGACCGTGAAACTTACAAGCGGGGCGCCGCCCAGCGCGGCGAAGCCGGTGTACGGCGACTCCCCCTGGCTGAAGGCCAGCCGCGCCCAGGGGAAGCCCCCGACGGGGAACAGTCCCCGGGCCCATTCCTGCACCACCCACAGGCAGGCCACCCAGAGCGGCCACAGGCGCAGCCGCATGACGAGGACGGCGGCACAGGCCAGCGCCGCCCAGAACAGGCTCTCGATGCCTGCCAGGGCCAGCCAGGCGTCGTCCCCGATCGGGCGGACCCAGGCCAGCGTCGGCAGGAGGAACACCAGCCCCCCGGCGTACCCGAGCCAAGCGGCCCGCCGCACCCGGGTGCCGCGGATCGCGAGGGCGAGCAGCGCCAGGCCCGCCGGAGCGCAGAACCACCAGCCGAGGGGCGGGAAGGCGAGGTAGAGCACCAGGCCGCCCGCGACGGAGGCGACGAGGCGGATCAGCGCGCCCGGCACCCGCGGCCCGGGCGCCGCGACGGCGGCCGACTCCGCGTCCTGTGCCGTCTTCAATGCCACGGGACAGTTTCTCCTCGCGTATCGCTGGTTCTGACGCACGACATCATCACAGGTGAGAGTCGCAGACAGCGGCGCAAGCCGCCAAACCGTCTCCGCCACTCTACGGGTGGCGCGCAAAGGCGATCACGCGGGTGAGAAGGGAAGGGGGCCCGGGCGGCCCTTCGGACCGGTTCCGTCCCGTCGGCGGCGGGCGCGGAGCTCCGTTGTCTACTGGGTGCCCGGGCCCCTCCTGGGTCCAACCCCCCGGCCGGCTGGGGTGCCCCGCCTCGGCGGGACGCCGCCCTGCGCCTGGTGTGCTGACGGTGTCACGCTCCGTCATCGACGCAGAGGTCGGCGGCGCCATAGAGCGGCCAACCGGTCAGTCCCGTGCTGGACTGCGCAGCAAACTACCGACCTCAGCGCAGATGTCAACCGCGTCCCGATCAGCGGAAATACCACGTTTCCGCAGGTAGGAGCGGTAGCCCGTTCAGCGCCGTTTCAGGCCGTTCAAGACGTCGGGCAGCTCCTCCGTGTGGACGACGCCGAGGCGGCTGGTGGCCCGGGTGAGGGCGACGTAGAGGTCGCTCGGCCCCCGCGGCGACTCACGGAGGATCCTGCCCGGCTCGACCACGATCACCGAGTCGAACTCCAGCCCCTTGGCCTCGGTCACCGACAGCACCGCCACCGGCGCGTCCAGGGCGGCAGGGCCCGGCCCGGTGGCCGCGCCGGGCACGGCGGCCCCGACGATCTCCCCGATCTCCTCGATCGTCCCCGCCGGGGCGATGACCACGAGGCGGCCCTCCTCCACGACCTCCGCAGCGGCCACCGGGCCAGCCTCCGCGACGGAGGCGACCCGCAGGGCCCACGGCCGCTCACCGGTCTCCCGCACCGACTCCGGCGCCTTCAGGCCGGGGCCGACCAGTTCGAGCACGCGGGCGGCGATCTCCATCAGCTCCGCGGGGGTGCGGTAGTTGACGCTGAGGTGCTCCTCACGCCAGCGGCCCGCGACGTACGGATCGAGGACACGCGCCCAGCTCGCCGCCCCCGCGGCGGAACCCGTCTGCGCGATGTCGCCGACGATCGTCATGGATCGGCCCGGGATGCGCCGCATGACCATCCGCCAGGCCATCTCGGACAGCTCCTGGGCCTCGTCCACGATCACGTGCCCGAAGGCCCACGTGCGGTCCCTGGCGGCCCGCTCGGCCGTTGTGAGATAGGTCTCCTCGGCCTGCTGCCGTTCGGCGAAGCGCTCGGCGTCCATGATGTCGGCGAGGCCGGTCAGTTCCAGCACCTCCCGGGCGTAGGCGATGCGCTCCTCGCGTTCCTGCTCGGCCAGGCGCGCCGCCCGCAGCACGCCCTCGTCGATGTCGCCCAGCAGGTCGGCGGCCTCGTCGAGCAGCGGCACGTCGGCCACGCTCCACCAGTTCTCCCCCGCTCTGGGCGGCTCGCGCAGCAGCAGGCCGCGCTCCCGTTCGCCCAGCCCCGCCGCGGCCATCCGATCGTGATCCGTGAACAGGCCGATCAGCAGCTGCTGCGGCGTCAGGTACGGCCACAGCCGGTTGAGCGCCACCCGCACCGGCTCCTCGGTGCGCAGGTCCTCACGCAGGTCGGCGAAGTCGGCGTCGTCCAGCGCGCCGCGGCCCAGGTGGCGGGCCGCCTGCCGGGTGAGCACGGTCAGCAGGTGCCGGATGAAGACGGCCCTGGCCTGGTTGTGCGGACGGCGCGAGCGGCCGGCCTTCGACCGGGCCGCCTCCAGCGTCTGCCGGTCGAGCTTCAGCGTGAACTTGTCGAGCTTGATCTCCACGGGCGTGCGCGGCATCCGCTGGCGGTCGCGTACGGCCCGCGCGATCACGTCGGCCATCGCGATCCGGCCCTTGACCGCGGCGGCCTCCGGCGGATCCTCCCGCGACGCGGTGACGCCCGGGTACAGCTCGCCCACGGTGGACAGCAACACGTCGGTCTCGCCGAGCGACGGCAGCACCTGCTCGATATAGCGCAGGAAGGTGGGGTTGGGCCCGAGGATCAGCACGCCCCTGCGTTCCAGCCGCTCACGGTAGGTGTAGAGGAGGTAGGCCGCGCGATGCAGGGCCACCACGGTCTTACCCGTGCCCGGACCGCCCTGGACCACGAGCACGCCGTTCAGGTCGCTTCGGATGATCTTGTCCTGCTCGGCCTGGATGGTCGCCACGATGTCGCGCATGCGACCGGTGCGCTTCTCGCCGAGCGCCGCCAGCAGGGCCGCCTCGCCGTTGAGTGAGGCCCGGTCGGCGTCGGTGAGGCTGTCGAAGTCGAGCAGGTCGTCGTCGACCGCGGTGACCCTGCGGCCCCGCGTGTGCAGGTGGCGCCGCCGGGTGACGCCCATCGGGGCGGCCGGGGTGGCCCGGTAGAACGGCTGCGCCACCGGGGCCCGCCAGTCGATCAGAAGCCGTTGCTGGTCGTCGTCCGACAGGCCGATGCGGCCGATGTACAGCCGCTCGCCCTCGGCGTGATCGAGCCGGCCGAAGCACAGGCCGTTCTCCACGGCCCACAGGCGGGCCAGGCGCTGGGCGTACATGCCGGCGAAGGAGTCGCGCTCCGAGCGGTTCTGATGGGTTCCCGAGGCCCCCTGGGCCAGCACGGCGTCGAGCTGCCCGCGCGTGCGCTCCCGCAGCACGTCGAGGCGCTCGTACAGCGCGGCGACGTACTTCTGCTCCCGGGCCAGCTCACCCGGCGAAGACTCTGGCATAGGCCGCCAGATTCTACGTGCCGTCGGGCTCTTGTCCCGCATCGGGCGCCGCCCGATCACCCATGTGGTCACAGGTGCGGTCACAAATGGATCTCGGGGCCCGGCCTGTCCACGCCGGCCGCCTCGCAGCGGCTCGCCCGGCTCGGCGTCAGGTGGTGCTCAGCCCTCGGCTGCGTCCGCTTCCGGCTCCTTCTCGATCACTGGGGAGCGGTAGTCGTAGGGTGTGCTGAGAACGACGGTCGTGCGCGTGCTGACGTTGGCCGAGGCGCGGATCTGCTGGAGGAGCTCCTCCAGTGCGAGCGGGGAGGCGACGCGGACCTTGAGAATGTAACTTTCATCACCGGCGACGCTGTGGCACGCCTCGATGGCGGTCAGATGACTGAGCCGTTCCGGCGCGTCGTCGGGCGCGGAGGGGTCGATCGGCTTGATCGAGACGAACGCCGTCATCGGAAGACCGATCTCGTCGTAGTCCACGAGAGCGGCGTATCCGCGGATGACACCGCGCTTTTCCAGCCTGCGTACCCGCTGGTGCACGGCGGAGACCGACAGCCCGGTCTCCTTGGCCAGATCGGTGAAGCTCATCCGGCCGTCAGTCGCCAGCAGGGTGACGATTCGGCGATCGATCTCCTCCACGCCAGCAACGGTAGCGCCGCCGGAGAGTGTCTCGTCCCGAAGCCACCGAATTGCCGAGTTCCCAGGAATGTCAGTGGGCCTGGCTAGCTTGCGATCATCGCCGAGACCGGAGGTCGACTGATGTATCGACAGGGAGACGTGTTGATCGTGCCCGTGACGGAGGAGTCGGTGCCGCGCGGGCTGCGGCCGGTGCCGCGCGATCCGCGCGGGAGGCTGGTGCTGGCGGAGGGCGAGGCGACCGGGCACTGCCACGCGATCCCGGGCCCGGGAACGCTGTATCCGGGGTTCCTGCACCTGCCCGCGGGAGGACGCCTCGTCCACGAGGAGCACGACCCGATCCCGCTGCCGAAGGGCTGGTTCCGGGTGATCCGCCAGCGGGAGTACGTGCCCGGCTCGTTCCGCACGGTGGCCGACTGATGGGCCGGCTGATGGAGACCCTGGCCTGGGAGCAGGTGGCCTTCGCGACCGGCGTGGGAGACCACGACGAGGCGCAGGCGGGGGTGCGGCTGGCCTACCGCGAGGCGGGCCTGCGCGAGCCGGAGGTGATCGTACGGCTGGCCTCCCCCGCCGCCGGGGCGATCGCGGCGGTGTGGCTGCTCGGCACCGACGAGGTCCGGGCGGCGATGGAGGAGGTCGGCTTCGGGCGGCTGCGGGCCCTCGACGGCATCGACCCCGGGGTCTCGGTGCGGTACGAGGCCCGCACCGTGCCCTGGGAGAGCGCCAGGGCTGAGGCGAGCGCCGAGGCCGGGCCCGCCGGCTGGGCCCGGTTGTGGGAGGAGACGGGCGGGCGGCTGTGGCCGCGCGTCGACCGGCTGGTCACCGAGATCCGCAGGGCCATCGGCGACCTCGGCGGCGACGTGCTGCGCCAGGCGACGCTCGACGCGGTGCTCGGCCAGCACGACGCGCCCTGGCTGTCGGCCTTCGAGTGCGTGGAGGGGCTGGAGGGGCTCAAGCGGGTCGCGCGGCACGCGGGCTGGTGGTGGCCGTACGAGCGGGTCGCGATCGTCACCGACCGTCCGGTGGAGCTGCACCTGGACGACGCGGGGCGGCTGCACAGGGCTGAAGGCCCGGCCCTGTCGTACGCCGACGGCTTCACGCTGAACGCCTGGCACGGGATGCCGGTCCCCGCGGGGTTCGGCGCGACCATGGCCGCGCTCACCCCCGAGCGCATCCGCGCGGAGGAGAACGCCGAGCTGCGCCGGGTCATGCTGGAGCACTTCGGCCTCGACCGCTACCTCGCCGAGTCGGGCGCCCGGCCGCGGCACTCCGACGAGACCGGCGTCCTGTGGCGGATCGACCTGCCGGGCGACGAGCCGGTGGTGATGGTCGAGGTGGTCAACTCGACGCCCGAGCCGGACGGCACCCGGCGCACCTACTTCCTGCGGGTCCCGCCGTGGGTGACCAGGGCACGCCAGGGGGTGGCGTGGACCTTCGGCGTACGTGAGGAGGACTACCACCCCGAGCGGGAGACCTGACCCCACGCGGCCGGGATGCGTTCCAGGACCCCGCCGAGGAAGACGTCGTAGAGGCCGAGAGGCTCCAGGTGGACGTACCCGATGTGGCAGTCGCAGACGGGCAGCGGGCAGGCGCGGGGCCGCAGGGCGGGCCGGTACGAGCCGTCGTAGAGGTTGCCCAGCACCTCCGGCACGAAGTGGCAGCGCCTGACCGTCCCGTCGCCGTCCACCGAGATCACGCTGTCCCCGGTGCGGCACGGCAGGCCCAGGCTGCGGTGCGCGTGCCTGCTGTGGCCGAACAGCGGGTCGACCGCCGTCCAGTCCGCGGCCTCGGCGTCGCTGTAGACCCGGCCCTCCTGGGCGTTGACCCACAGGTAGGTCTCGGGCGGCAGGTCGGCCCTGAGCCTGCGGGCGTCGGCCAGATGCGCGGGGTCGCCGACGATCCCGACGCTGTGCCGTACGGGCAGCGAGCGGACCTTGGGCAGGAACCGCTCGTAGGGCACCTGCGTGGGGTGGTAGGTCACCCACAGCGCCGCCCGGTCCGACGCCTCCGCCAGCCAGCCGGTGCGGCAGCTCAGGTTCGTCTGGATCGCCACCCGCCGCACGTTGTCCAGCCAGGACAGCCGCACCAGCGCCTCGCGGTACCAGGACCGCACCAGCCCCTCACCCCACGGGGTGAACAGCACCGAGATCTCGGCGTCCTGGGCCGCCACCCACGCCGTGAACCGCTCCAGGGCGGCCCGGTCGGCGCGCAGCTGCTGCGGGGTGTCCCTGCGCTTGGCGAACGGGCAGTAGCCGCAGTCGTAGTCGCAGCTCGCCAGCGGTCCCCGATAGAGGACGGTCAGCACGCGGCGTATCCCTCCATGAGCGTCCTCACCCGCGGCGAGAACAGCGCGGGGCCGATGGCGTCGGAGTGGGCGAGCCCGTCGGGGGTCGGGCGCACGGCGGACGCGTCCGCCGTCAGCCAGCCCGGGAACCGGTCGAGCAGGGGGAAGTCGTCGAGCACGTCGGTGCCGAACCTGGACCGGTAGAGGTCCCGCGACAGTCCCTCGGTCCGCAGCAGCGACTGGATGAGGTGCCGTCTCCTGCGCTCCTCCTCGTCCAGCGCGAACCCCACGTTGGCCACGCCGAAGTCGTCGCGCCGCACGTAGTCGTCGATGATCGCCCGCACGTGCCGGGCCCCGACCGCGTACTCGAAGGAGTGGTGCAGCGTGCTCGTGTAGGACCTGGCTCCGCAGCCGAGGCCGGCCATGCCGTCGGTCTGGCAGCAGTAGTCCGTGGCGGCGTCCGGACCGGGCAGCCGGAACATCCGCATGGACACCTGTTCGTACCCCGCGTCGAGCAGGTGGTCGCGGCCCTGGCGGTACAGCTCCATCCGCTGGTCGTCCCAGGCACGGCCCTGCTTTCCGAGCCCGGTGAGCGGCCGGACGTACAGCGGGTAGAGGTACAGCTCCTCCGGCTTCCACGTCAGCGCGGCGTCCAGCGAGTAGTGCCAGGAGTCCGGCGTCTGCCCGTCGATGCCGTAGATCAGGTCGATGTTGAGGGCCGCGCTGCCCGACGCGCGGATCGCGTCGAGCGCGGCGTCCACCTCCGCGCGCTTCTGCGGCCGTACGGCCGCGCGGGCCTCGGCGTCCACGAAGCTCTGCACGCCGATCGAGATCCGGCTCGCGCCCCGCTCGGCCAGCACGGCCAGCCGGTCGGGCGTGGCGGTGGCCGGGGAGGTCTCCACCGACAGCGGAATCTCCCGCAGGTCGACGCCCATCGCCTGCTCTGTGAGGTCGAACAGGCGGGTCAGCTCCCGGGCGTCCAGATAGGTGGGCGTGCCGCCGCCGAAGGCGGCCGTCGTGAAGCGCGGCTCGTCCAGGGCGGCCCGCACGGCTCGCGCCTGCCGTTCCAGGGCGTCCAGGTAGGCGCCGATGAGGCCCTCCGGAGCGCCGGTGCGGGTGAACAGGTTGCAGAACCCGCACCGCATCTCGCAGAACGGGATGTGGACGTACAGCGCGCCCGCCCGTTCCCCCGCCCAGACCTCGCTCAGGGCCGGGCGCGGATCGAGCGGCCGGTAAGCGGTCTTGTGCGGGTAGGCGTAGACGTAGCCCTCGTAAGGCGTCAATCGTGCTCCCCATGGGGATTTGCCAGGATGAACTCGGCGTAGGGCACCGTCCAGACGACCTCGTGGCCGACGCGGTGCCCGACGTGCCCGTCCTCGCCGTACGCCGTGCCGTGGTCGGAGCAGACGATGACGAGGCAGGGCCGGCGCATCAGCGCGTACAGCCTGCCGATGTGCCGGTCGACGTATTCGAGCGCGGCGGCGTGGGTGTCCGGGCCGTCCCCGGTGGCGCCGGGCAGGTAGAAGTGGTTGGGCTGGTGCAGCGCCGACACGTTGACGAACAGGAAGACCGGCCGGTCCCGCCGGGCCAGCACCTCCTCGGCGCGGTCGATCTGCCGTTCCAGCGAATGAGGGCCGGTCACCCCGAACTCCGGCTCCCAGTGGCTCTCCGCGAACAGCCCGGGCAGCGCCGAGCCCAGCGGAGTCAGCTTGTTGAAGAACCCCACTCCGCCGATGCACACCGTGTGGTAGCCGGCGCGGGCGAGCCCGGTGGGCAGGTCGGGCGCGTCGAACACCCAGGTGCCCGCCCCGGTCGTCTCGCTGCCGGGGAACGTCGCGGCGAACGGGCGCGGGTGCGGCCCCGGTGTGACCGGCGTGGGCAGGAACCCCGCGAAGATCGCGGCGTGCGCGGCGTAGGTGAAGCTGCCGGGGCTGTGCCGCCGCTCCCACCTCCTGCCGCCGGGCAGCAGATTGGGCAGCCGCCCGGCGTCGGCCAGCTCGGCCGCGACGTCGTAGCGGAGCGTGTCGAGCGTGACCAGGAGAATGTCGTGGGTCCCCACGACCTCGTTCATGTCCATGGCCGGTCCAGGATCGCCTCCACCTGCTCGGCGTAGGTGTCCCTGCCCTCGCCCGCCAGGTCGCCCAGGCCGGGCAGGAGGTCGCCGAACGCGTTGACCTCCGCCACGGCCACCGACCGCCGGTCGGCGCCGACCATGAGGTCGACGCCGGCGGTCAGGCTTCCCGGGAAGCACGCGGCGGTCCGGGCGGCCACGTCGAGCACCCGCTCCCACAGGCCGGGCCGGGCCCTGACCACGCCGAGGTCCCCCCTCAGGCCGCCGAGATGCAGGTTGGTGATCGGCGTCCTGCTCGTGCGCGTCACCGCGTGGGTCGGGCTCCCGGCCACGGTCACGACACGCAGGTCGAACGTCCTGCCGCCCGCCGACGCCTTCGGGAACCACCGCTCCACGTGCAGCCCGTCGGGGGCGAGCGTCTCGACCAGCTCCTTCACATCGGCCTCGTCCTCATAGGTGCGGACCCGCAGCGAATTGCACAGCGTGCCGCCGATCCACGCCGCGGACGTGACCGCCTTGACCCGGCCGGCGTGGGCCTGGAAGGCGACCACCCCGGAGGCCGACGAGCCGTGGGCGGGCTTGACGAACACGCGGGCCCAGCCCCGCTCGGCCATCCGCTCGCGCAGCTCGCCGTACGAGCCGGCCGCGAAGGCGGGCGGCACCGGCACCCCGGCCGCCGACAGCCGGGCGTGACAGCGGCGTTTGTCGAACATCACCGCGATCTCCTCGGCGTTTCCCAGCAGGCGGACGCCGGGAAGCACGGCGATCCTCCGCAGCCCCGCCGTGAAGGCGGCGTACCAGGCCGCGCCCCCGCCGACCCGGGTCGGGTCCCCCGGTCCGCGCAGCAGCGCGTCGATCTCGGCGTCCTCGCCCGGCGAGTCGATCCGCACGAGCGTCCCCGGCGGCAGGCCGATCTCGCCGCCGGTCAGCACGTCACGCCACGGGACCACCAGCGGTTCCGGCAGCCCCCGGGCGACGACGGCGTCGCGGAACATCGTGACCCGCCGGTCGCCGGGCACCCCGACGACGGCCAGATGGGGCGTCACTCGCTCACCGCCACATAACGCCACTCCTCGGTCTGCCGCTCGGACAGGTCCACGTCGACATCGGGCAGGGACGCCGCGATCATGGCCATCATGGGCTCACCGAGGAAGTGGTGGTGCAGGTCGAGCCGGCGCAGATGGGTCAGCGGCTGCCCGCCGAGCAGCGCCTCCGCACCGATGTCGGTCAGCGCGCCCATGGCGAGGCTGAGCTCCTCCAGCCGGGCCACCACGGGGGCGGCGGCGACGGCCGCCGCGATCTCGTCCTGCGCCGGGCTGTCGCACAGGCCGAGCCGCCGCAGCGCGGGCAGCCGCTCCCCGGACAGGATCGGCGCCAGATCGGCCACGCTGGAGTCTCCTCCGTAGTCCGGCACGCCGAGCCACAGCTCCAGGTGCTCCAACGCCGGAAGGTCACCGACCCCCACCGCCCGCACCACCTCGGCGGGCAGGCCGCCGCACTCGAACCGCAGCACGCGCAGCCGCTCGTGCCGTACGGGCCGCAGGGTCAGCCCCTCCGACCCGCGGACGTCCAGCCGCTCCAGGCGGGGGAACGCCTCAAGCAGCGGCGTGATGTCGCCCTGCTGGACCCAGGAGATCTCCCACGCCTCCGCGCTGACGAACCCGAGGAAGACCGACCGGAGGCGGGGCAGCCGGTCCGCGTTGGCGGCGAGGAACGCGGGCGCGTTGCGCGCCCCGTAACCGGTCACGGTGATCGACTCGATCAAGCCGCCGTCGACCGTGTCGAGCAACTGCCGGAGCTCCTGCTCCAGCCCCGACTCTTTCCCGTCGCCGGGTGACAACTCGTCGGCGAGAGCCCACGCGACGGCCGTGGGATCGGGGACCGCTTGGCCCGGCGTCACCACCCGCCTGCCCGCGAAGTGCTCCTCGGTCTCCCAGCTGAAACCGTACAGATACAGGTCCTCCCGGACGAAGGTCTCGCCGGGGTCGGGCGCGGTCGTCACTCGCTCACCGCCACGTAACGCCAGACGTCCCCGTCCCCGAAGCGCCTGGCCTCCTCCTGTTTCGACAGGTCGACCTCGACGCCCGGCAGCGCCTCGGTCACCCGGGGGACCATCGCGTCGGTGAGGAAGTGGTGGTGCAGGTCGAGCCTGTTCAGGTGGGTCAGCGGCTGCCCGCCGAGCAGGGCCTCGGCTCCGGCGTCGGTGAGCATGCCCATCGACAGGGCGAGGGACTCCAGCCGCGCGACGACCGGCGCGGAGGCCACGGCCGCCGCGATCTCGTCCTGGATCTCGCTGTCCTGCAGGCCGAGGTGGCGCAGCGTCGGCAGCCGATCCCCGGACAGGATCGGCGCCAGGTCGGCGACCGTGGCGTCTCCGCCGTATTCCTGGATCCCGAGCCACAGGTCCAGGTGCTCCAGGGCGGGCAGGTCGCACGCTCCGATCGCACGCACGACCTTCGCGGGCAGCCCGCCGGTCTCGAACCGCAGCATGCGCAGCGACTCGTGCCTGACGGGCCGAAGCCCCAGCCCCGTGCCGCCGCGCACCTCCAGCCGTTCCAGCCGCGGGAACGCCTCCAGCAGCGGGGTCACGTCCGACTGCTGGATCCAGGAGATCTCCGCCTCGTCGCTGCTGATCGCGCCGACGAAGAGCGAACGGAGCCCGGGAAACCAGGCGGCGTTGTCCGCGAGCAGGCCGACCAGGTGCTCCGACGAGGTCTCGTAGCAGTTCCCCCAGCCCCCGATCACCAGTGCCGGGACCTTGGCCGTGTCGACACGCGCAAGCAGCGCGTCGAACGCCTCCTCGATCTCGTAGTCGTCCCAGCCCGAGCTGATCCGCACCGCCACCGAAGCCGGGTCGGGGATCTCCTGCTCCTCCGGAGCGATTCCGACGATCGGCAACCCGGCGTAGGTGTCCTCGTAACGATTCTGCTCATCGAAGCGGGCGCCATAGGGGATCATGGATTTCCTTGACTGGGGGGATCTGGTGGGTCCGTCCTACCAGACCCCGGCGACAATTCCGCGATCACGCCTCCGCGGCCAGCGCCCGTACGTCGGGGTGCATGCCGGGAGTCGCCGACACGAGGGCGGCGAGTGAGCCGAGGATCGTCACGGGCCTCGTCTTCGACGCCTCCACGGCGGCCAGGTAGCGCCAGGCCACCAGTCCGGCCACGTCGTCGCGGGCGTCCGGATCCACCCAGGCCGTCGCGATCATCCCCAGCAGGGCGGCCTCGGTCACCCAGTCCTCCGGCCCGTACGCCAGGTCGGCCAGCACGCTCCTGCGCTCGGACTCCGCCCACGCCTGGCCGGCCCGGTGGTGGGCGATGCCGAGGCAGGCCCACGCCTGGACCTGCCTGATCCACAGCGGCACGGCCGCGGGCTCGCCGTACGGCGACAGCGGCGGGTGGACGAGCACGCCGAGCAGGTCGCCGAGAGACAGGCCCGACAGGCGTACGGCGTGGTCGTAGGCGGCCGGCAGGTGCGGCCAGCGCAGCGTCGCGACGGCGGCGACGGCCTCCAGCGCCTCGCGGGACGGCGGCGGCACGGCGGGCACGGCCGTCATGCCGTCGTAACGCCACACCCGGCGTGCCACGCTCCGCACCGGGCCGTGGGCGTACACCTCCGGCACGGTCAGCCGCGCGTCGGGCTCCGGCGCGCCGTCGATGGTCACCTCGAAGCCGGGCACGACCAGGGAGAAGGCGAGCAGCGCGCTCGGCGGTTCGGGGGCGGAGACGGTGAGCTCGCCGCCGGCCGGGACCTCCTCCTGCTCCACCAGCTGGTAGAGCACGTCGATCACCGACTCCGTCGGGCCGGGGACGCGTCCCAGCCAGAGACGCAGCGCGCAGTGCTCGCCGAGGACCGCGTCACCGTGCTCGTTGCCGGGGTCGTCGCGCAGGTGATCGGCCAGCTCCACCAGGTGCCGGACGTCCCCGTCCCGTTCGAAACGCATTCCGCAGGCCGTCGGATAGGCGTTCGCGTGCCGGGGCTCGCGCCGCAGCGCGCGCTCCACCCACTCCAGGCCCTCCTCCGGGCGGCCGCTGTCGTGCAGCATCTCGCCGATGTCGGTGTACAACGCGAGGTTCGCGGGGTCGTGCTCGAGCGCCCGCACCATGGCCCGCTCGGCCTCGGGCCACCGGCGTAGGTCGCGGTACGCGTATCCCTCGGCCAGGGCGGCCTGGAAGGACGGCACCAGCGCGTAGGAGCGGGCGGCCAGCTCCACCGCCTCCTCGGCGTCCCCCACCCGGCGCAGGAGGAGCGAGGCCGGCCAGAGCAGCGCCGCGACGTCCGGGTGCGCGCGCAGCGCGCCCCGCACCAGGGCGACGTACGGCAGCAGCGCCTCGCGGCCGTCCTCCGGCACCGTGCCGGGCAGCCCGGAGGCCAGCAGCGAGACGAGTGAGCCCAGTTCGCCGGGCGGGATCCGCCCGGGCAGCTCGGGGTCGAGCACCCACGGCACGTGGGCCCAGCGTCCGCCCGGCTCGTGCCGCTGCACCGAGATCAGCAGGCGCAGCGCGGGCACGTGCTCGCCTCGCGCGGCCAGTGCGTGGGCGCGGGCCAGCGCGGTGCCGAGGAAGACCGGCTCCTCCAGGGGAAACAGGTCCGGCCCGCCGCCCGGCCCGGCCAGCAGCCGCGCCAGCGTCTCGTGGGCCTCGGGCAGGGCGGGATCGCAGGCCAGCGCCGCCGCGACGTGCGCGGCGGCGTGCCCGGTCTCCCCGTCCGCCAGGGCCAGGCGCGCCATGCTGACCTCGCCCTCGGCCTGGGCGCGGGGATCGTCCATGCCCTCGCCGATGCCTCCGCCCATGCCCTCGTGCGTCATACGTCCTCCGATACGGCAGTTGTGATCATCACTCTGCCAGGGCCGCGGAGAGCACGGTCGCGAGGATCAGCCGATCACGACCAGGTCCCTGGTGGTGTTGTTCATCCGCTCTCCGGCGGTCTCGCCGCACACGACGATGTCCTCGATCCGGGCGCCGTGCCGTCCGGGCAGGTAGATGCCCGGCTCGACGGAGAAGGCGAACCCGGGCGCCATCTCCTCGGTGTTGCCCGCGACGATGTACGGCTCCTCGTGCGTCTCCAGGCCGATGCCGTGTCCGGTCCGGTGGACGAAGTACTCGCCGTACCCCGCCTCCGCGATCACTTCGCGGGCGGCGGCGTCCACCGACTCGCAGCTCACACCGGGCCTGACGTGGGCGCAGGCGGCCTCCTGGGCGCGCTTGAGCACCTCGTAGTAGGCCGTGAACTCCGCCGGCGGCTCGCCCACGCAGTACGTCCGGGTGGAGTCCGAGCAGTAGCCGCTCGGCATGACGCCGCCGATGTCCACGACGACGGGCTCGCCGGGCCGGATCACCCGGTCGGTCAGCTCGGCGTGCGGGCTGGCGCCGTTCGGCCCGGACCCGACGATCACGAAGTCGACCCGGGCGTGCCCCGCGTCGAGGATCGCCTCCGCGATGTCCTTGCCGACCTCGCGCTCGGTACGACCGGCCTTGAGCAACCGGGGCACCAGACCGTGCACGGCGTCGATGGCCGCTCCCGCCTCCGCGAGCGCCGCGGCCTCGGCCGGCGACTTGCGCATCCGCAGCTCGCGCAGGACGCTCCCGGCCGGCACCTGCTCGGCTCCGGGCATGACCGCGCGGAACCGCAGCGACTGCAGCGCCCACATCCGGTCGGCGAGCCCGACCCGGGCGACCGGGCCCAGGCGGCGGGCCACCTCGGCGAACGGGTCGTCGGTCTCGTCCCACGCGACGAACTCGACGCCGAGCCGGGAGGCGGGCGAGTGCTCGGCCGCCGGCAGTTCCAGGCGCGGCACCATCAGGAACGGCTCGCCGGACGCCGGCACGACGAGACAGGTGAGGCGTTCCAGAGGCAGGGCGTCGTAGCCGGTCACGTAGCGCAGGTCCGGGCCCGGCGTCAGCAGCAGCGCGTCGAGGCCGGCGCGGCCGATGGCCTCGCGTACGGCGGCGGGACGGGTCGTCGGGTACAGGTCGGAAGGCTCCGGGGACATCGTCGTCACGCGACCTAATGTAACGAGCGGCGGCGCCGGCGAAACACGCAGGGCTTCTACCACACGCGCCACGCGGGCGAGCCTCGTGGGGCTTTGGCTTATTCCACGCGAAGGAAGAAAACCGACCCCCCAGTGATGCAGGACTGCTACGCTCCGCGTCAGGGCGATCACAGAACGTCCGAACGGCAATGCAAGAGCGGCATCGAGAGCGAGACAGATGGCCGGCGTAGTGGGCGGCACAAGGCCCGCCCTTCCCCCCGCGGACGACCGCGACCCGGACGTGACCCCCGGCGCCGCCCCCGTCGGCACCCTCACTGTGCAGAACATCGGCGGACGGCGGTGGACGGGGCGCCGCGAGCGGGCGGCCGAGGAGCGCCGCGTCGCATTGGCGTTGCGGGAGGCGATCCTTCCCGAACCCGGCGCGTCGATCGAGCTGCCCCACGCCAGGATCGCGGTCCGGTACGTCCCTGCGGGCCGGGCGTCGAGCCTCGGGGGCGACTGGTACGACGCGGCTCCGCTGCCCGACGGGCGCATGTTCCTCGCCGTGGGCGACGTGTCGGGGCACGGCCTGCCCGCGATCGCCGAGATGGCGCAGCTGCGGCACGCGCTGCTCGGCCTGAGCATGACCGGGGCATCCCCCGGCATGCTGCTGACCTGGCTTAACGACCTGGTCCTCACCCGGCTGGACGACACCACGGCGACCGCCGTATGCGGCCACTTCGACCCGGTGACCCGCCTTTTCACGTGGGCACAGGCGGGCCACCCCGCCCCGATCCTGGTGCGTCGCGGGGGCGCGCGCCAGCTCGGGGCGCCCCGGGGGGTCGTGCTCGGGGCGATGCCGGGCCTGCCGTACGGAGTGGCCGACGTCCGGCTCGAGCCCGGCGACCTGCTGCTGATGTTCACCGACGGCCTGGTCGAGCGCCGCTCCCGCGACATCGGCGCGGGGGTGTCCCTCATCGTGGAGGCGGCCGTGTCGACCGGCCTCGGCGAGCGCGGCACGGACCTCGACACGGGCCTCGACCGCCTGCTGGAGGCGATCGGCGGCCCCAACCCCGAGGACGACACGTGCCTGCTGGCCGTCGCGGTCACCGGAGAGGGTCCGCGGCACCCCTGACAGGCATGACAATGGCAGGGTGCAGATGCTTCTCGACACCCCGTCGCTGTACTTCCGCGCCTTCTACGGGATCCCGGAGTCGGTGACCTCGCCGGACGGCATGCCGGTCAACGCGGTGCGCGGCCTTCTCGACATGATCGCCACCCTGGTCCGGCAGCACCAGCCCGCCCAGCTGGTGGCCTGCATGGACGCCGACTGGCGGCCGGCGTTCCGGGTGGCCGCGATCCCGTCCTACAAGGCGCACCGGGTGGCGAGCGGCGACGAGGAGGAGGTGCCGGACACGCTGGCCCCGCAGGTCCCCGTCATCGAAGAGGTCCTGGACGCGCTCGGCATCGCCCGCGTCGGCGTCGCCGGGTACGAGGCCGACGACGTGATCGGCACCTACGCGACCGCCGCGACGGGAGCCGTGGACATCGTCACGGGCGACCGCGACCTGTTCCAGCTCGTCGACGACGAGAAGCCCTGCCGGGCGCTCTACACAGTACGAGGCATTCGCAACCTCCAGGTCATCGACGAGGCGTTTGTCCGGGAGAAGTACGGCATTCCGGGCCGGGCGTACGCCGACTTCGCGACGCTGCGCGGCGACCCGAGCGACGGCCTGCCCGGCGTCGCCGGCATCGGGGACAAGACGGCGGCGGCCCTCATCACGCGCTTCGGGTCCCTGGCCGCGTTGCTGGCCGCGCTGGACGGTGCGGTGGACGGGGGCGGCGCCGACGGCTTCCCCGCGGGCGCGCGGAACAAGCTCGCCGCCGCCCGCGACTACCTGGAGGTCGCCCCCGCCGTGGTCCGGGTGGCCCGTGACGTCCCGGTCCCGGACGTCGACATCACCCTGCCCGCCGCGCCGCGCGACCCCGAGCGGCTGGTCGCGCTGTCGGAGAAGTACGGCCTCGACAGCCCGCTGAACCGCCTGCTCGCCGCGCTGTCCTGAGCGCGGCCCTCCCCCGTGCGGGAGGTCCTCAGCGGTGACTGCGGTGGGCGGTCTGCGGGCCGACGGCACGGAGGAGTTCGAGAGCCTCGGCGCTCCTGGATCCCGGCGGCGGCGTGAAGAGACGGAGACGCTGGTCCGCGGCCTGCGTCTGCAGCGTCTCGTAGTCGAACTCGATAGGCCCGACAGACGGGTGCACGACACGTATCCGGCTGGCGCGGCGCACCGCGACCTCGTGCCGCTCCCAGATGGCGGCGAACTCCTCACTCGCCGCCCCGAGCCGGTCGATCAGGGCGCTCGAGGGCCGATCGTAGCCGCGGCCTGTCGCGGCGGCACGCAGGTCCGCGACGTGCATGCGGCTGAGGCGGTCGTGTTCCTCGGCGGGGTACGGCTCGCGCACGAACGGGTCGGTGAACCAGCGCCACACGATGTTCCGGTCCGGTTCCTCGACGGTGCACACGCACCCGAACAGCGCCTCGGCCAGGGCGTTCTGGGCGAGCAGGTCGCCGAGGTCGGTGAGCAGCTGGGCCGGCGTGTCGCCCAGCCGGTCGAGGAGATAGAGCAGGGCGGGCCTGACGTGGTCTCCGGCTCGCGTCCCCGCCGGCGGGCGGTGGCCCGCCAGCAGGTAGAGGTGATCGCGCTCGTCCTCGGTCAACCGCAGCGCCCGGGCGAGGGCGCTCAGCAACTGGACCGACGGCTGGGAGCCGCGCGCCTGCTCGATCCGCATCACGTAGTCGGCCGACACCCCGGCCAGCTGGGCCACCTCCTCACGGCGCAGGCCGGGCGTGCGGCGCCGCGGTCCTGCGGGCAGGCCTGCCTCCTGCGGCCGCAGACGCTCACGGGAACGGCGGAGGAAGTCCGCCAGCCTGGCGCGGTCCATTGTCATGTCACCCATCCTCCGCCCCGGCCCCTTCCTGCTTCGCGCACGCCGGGAGAGCCGATCCTAGACAAGAGGGAGATCCCGGTGGACGTCCGAAAAATCCTGACTCGGGTAAGTTGATCGCGTGCCGTACACGACGATCCGCCTCCGGGACACCGCGGACGGGCTCCGCGACGGGTTCGCCCGCATCCGCAAGGACTTCGACCTGCCGGACGGCTTCCCCGCCCCTGTGCAGGAGGAGGCGGAGCGCGCGGCGGCCGCCCCCGCGCTGCCCACGGAGGACCGGACAGATCTCCCGCTGGTGACCATCGACCCGCCCGGCTCGATGGACCTCGACCAGGCGCTGTGCATCGAGCGGCGCGGGCCGGGTTACCGCGTCTGGTACGCCATCGCCGACGTCGCGGCGTTCGTCCGGCCCGGCGGGGCGATCGACGGCGAGGCGAGGATCCGCGCCGAGACCGTCTACATGGCCGACGGCCGGGTGCCGCTGCACCCGCCGGTCCTGTCGGAGGGCGCGGCCAGCCTGCTGCCCGGGCGGACCCGCCCCGCGGCGCTGTGGCGGCTCGATCTCGCTTCCGACGGCGAGATCGAGGCGGTGGATCTGCGCAGGGCCCTGGTGCGCAGCCGCGAGCGGCTCGACTACGAGACCGTCCAGGCGGCCGTGGACACCGGCCGGGCGGAGGGGACGATAGCGCTGCTCGCCGAGGTGGGGCCGCTGCGGCTGGAGCGGGAGCGGGCCAGGGGCGGGCTGTCGCTGCCGGCCCCTGAGCAGCAGGTGGTCCCCGACGGGAACGGCGGTTATCGGGTGGAGTTCCGCACGGACCACCCCTGCGAGGCCTGGAACGCGCAGATCTCCCTGCTCACGGGGATGGCGGCGGCCCGGATGATGCTGGAGGCGGGCGTGGGCGTGCTGCGGGTCCTCCCCGAAGCGGGCCCGGAGGACGTCGGCAAGGTCCGCAGGGTCGCCGCCGCGCTCGGGGTGCCCTGGCCCGGCGGCGCGTCCTACGCCGAGGTCGTGCACGGGCTCGACCCCGAGATCCCCGGTCATGCCGCCTTCCTGCACGAGTCCACGGTGCTGCTGCGCGGCGCGGCCTACGTCGCCTTCGACGGCGCCGCTCCCGGCCAGGCGCTGCACGCCGCCATGGCCGCGCCGTACGCGCACGTCACCGCGCCGCTGCGGCGGCTGGTCGACCGGTACGGCACGGAGGTCTGCCTGGCCGTGTCCGCGGACGGGCAGGTCCCCGAGGAGGTCAGGCGGGCACTGCCCGAACTGCCGGAGCAGATGGCCTCGGGCGGCAGGCGGGCGGGCGCGGTGGAGCGGGCCTGCGTGGACCTGGTCGAGGCGGCCGTGCTGCGGCCCCGGATCGGCGAGGTCTTCGACGCGGTGGTCGTCGACGTCGCCGACGGCAAGCCGGGCGGGCAGGTGCAGGTCACCGAGCCCGCCGTGATCGCCCGCTGCGACGGCGACCGCCTGCCGCTCGGCGAACGCATCCCCGTACGGCTCACGCGCGCCGACCCCCAGACCCGCGAGGTCCGTTTCACCGCCGCCTGACCGGCCGCCACGGCGGCCCTGCGGCGGCCTCAGGCGCCCAAGCCGCCGCCCTACTACCGGCGGGTGAGTGAAGGTGATCGGCTCTCACCCTCGCACCGTACGCGTCGTGCCGGTGAGCGGTCACGGCTCAGGCTCCCGCACCCGCCGCGGCCAGCAGCTGGTGGGCGTACGCCTCCCGCAGGTCCTCGACGATCCGCCGCTGCCAGGACCGCCGCACGACCGCCCGGGTCAGCCGCCGCGCGGCCCGGGGCGCGGCGGCGGCGATCTCCCACGCCCGGTCCATGAGCCGCTCTGCGGCAGCACCTCGTTGACCAGCCCCCACCGCAAGGCCGTGCCGGCGTCGATCCGCTCTCCCGTGTACGCCAGATAGGCGGCCCGCTTGGCGCCGAGCAGCTCCCGCAGGACGAGATGCATGCCGTCGCCGGGAACCGACCCGGCGGCGAAGTTGCCGTCACCGATCAGGGTGTCGTCGGCGCACAGCGTGATGTCGCACATCAGGGCCAGCTCCTGGCGCGGCCCGGGACCGTTGAGCACTCCGATCACGGGAATGTCGACGTCGAAGGCGAGCCGCTCCAGCGCTTTGACGCCGTCGGAGTACTGCTCGTACAGGACATCCGCCGGCCACTCGGAGACGGGCTCGGCGAAGGACCGGGGGTCGAAACCGCGGGGCCGCCGCCGGTGTGCATGCGGACCTCGGCGATCCCCGTCTCCCTGCGGATGACGAAGTGCTCCTGATATCTGACGGCGTAGTCGTCGAGCTTCGGCCGGGCGACGAAGCCGCCGAGCCGGCGGTCACGGTCGTCCAGGATGTCGCTCACGATGGTCGCTCCACAGGGCCGGGAGTGTGGGCTGCCATCCTAGACGGCCGTGATCACGCTCCCCGGATCTCAGCTGACGGAGGAGTAGGCGACGACCCCGCGGCGCATGGCGTCGACGGCCTTGGCGGCGTTCTCGGCGACCTTGCTCCCCTTCGGTGCGGCGTCCCTGAGCTGGCCGAGCAGGTCGAGCAACTGCTTGACCCAGCGGACGAAGTCGCCCGCCGCGAGGTCGCAGTCGGTCAGCACGGCGTCGAGGCTGTGGCCCTTGGCCCAGCGGAAGGCCGCCCAGGCGAAGCCCACGTCGGGCTCGCGGACGAACGACAGGCCGTGGTCCTCCTCGATGCCCTCCAGCTCGCCCCACAGACGCACCATCTCCGCGAGCGCGTCACGCGTGGCGCCGGCCGGGATCTTGGGGCTGCGGACGTCGTCGGCCTGCCGCGACTCGTACACCAGCGACGACACGCACGCGGCCAGTTCGGCGGGGTCGAGGCGGTTCCACACACCGGCGCGCAGGCACTCGGCCGTGAGCAGGTCCAGCTCGGTGTAGAGCGAGGCCAGCCTGCGGCCCTGTTCCGTGACCGTCTCGCCGTTCAGGTAGCCGAGCTGGTCGAGCACCCCGCAGACCCGGTCGAAGGTCCTGGCGATGACGTGGGAGCGCCCCTCGACCCGGCGGCGCAGCCCCTCGGTCTCCCGCAGCAGCTTGTGGTAACGCTCGGCCCAGCGAGCGTGGTCCTCGCGCTCGTCGCAGCCGTGGCAGGGGTGCTGGCGCAGCTCCCGCCGCAGGCGCGTGATCTCCTCGTCCTCCGCGGCGTGGTCGCGCGCCCGCGGCGGCTTGCCGAGGTCGCGGTCGCCCAGCTTCGCGTGCACGCTCGAGACGAGGTTGGCCCGTTCCTTCGGCGAGCGCGGGTTGAAGCCCTTCGGAATCCTGATCGTGTCGACCGGCTCGACCGGCACCGGGAAGTCGGCCGCCGACAGACGCTTGACCTGCTTACCGATGGTCAGCACCAGCGGCGCGGGCCCCTCGTGCCCCCGGCCGTTCACGCCCGGGTCGAGCACGACCGCGATGCCGGCACGGCGCCCGCCCGGCACCCGGATGACGTCGCCGGGCTTGAGCACCTCCAGGGACTGCACGGCCTGGGCGCGGCGGGCCGCCCCCCGCTGGCGCGACAGCTCGGCCTCGCGGTCCGACAGCCGCCTGCGCATCGCCGCGTACTCCTCGAAGTCGCCGAGGTGGCACGTCATGGCTTCGGCGTAGCCCTCCAGGGCCTGCTCGGCCTTGCGCAGCTGGCGGGCCAGGCCGACCACGGCGCGGTCGGCCTGGAACTGGGCGAAGGAGTCCTCCAGCAGGGTCCGCGCCCGCTCCCTGCCGACCTGCCCGACGAGATTGACCGCCATGTTGTACGACGGCTTGAAGCTGGAGCGCAGCGGATAGGTGCGGGTGCCGGCGAGACCGGCGACGGACAGGGGGTCCATCCCCGGCTGCCAGACCACCACCGCGTGGCCCTCGACGTCGATGCCGCGCCGCCCCGCCCGGCCGGTGAGCTGGGTGTACTCCCCCGGGGTCAGGTCGGCGTGGGTCTCGCCGTTCCACTTGTCGAGCTTCTCGATCACCACGGACCTGGCCGGCATGTTGATGCCGAGCGCCAGCGTCTCGGTCGCGAAGACCGCCTTGACCAGGCCCTTGGTGAACAGCTCCTCCACGACCTCCTTGAACGCCGGCAGCATGCCCGCGTGGTGGGCGGCCAGGCCGCGCTCGAGGCAGTCGCGCCATTCGAGGTAGCCGAGCACCGCGAGGTCCTCGTCCGGCAGGTGCGCGGTCCGCTCGTCCACGATCTGGCGGATCTCGTGGCTCTCGGCCTCGGTGGTGAGGCGCAGCCCCGAGTAGAGGCACTGCATGACGGCGGCGTCGCAGCCGTTCCTGGAGAAGATGAACGTGATCGCGGGCAGCAGGCCCTCGGCGTCGAGCTTCTCGATGACGTCCGACCGGCTCGGCGTCGTGCCCCGGCCCGGCCGCGAATAGCCTCGCCTGCCCCGGGCCTGGGCCAGCCGCATCTCGTCGCGGGCGATCCGCATGAGGGACGGGTTGACCCGCAGGGTGTCGTCGCCCTCGTCGACGAACAGGTCGTACATCCTGTTGCCGACCAGCATGTGCTGCCACAGCGGGACCGGCCGGTGCTCGTCCACGATGACCGTGGTGTCGCCGCGCACCTCGCCCAGCCACTCGCCGAACTCCTCGGCGTTGCTGACCGTGGCCGACAGGGCCACCACCCGCACCGACTCCGGCAGGTGGATGATGACCTCTTCCCAGACCGCGCCGCGGAACCGGTCGGCCAGGTAGTGGACCTCGTCCATCACCACGTACGCGAGACCGGTCAGCGTGTTCGAGCCGGCGTACAGCATGTTGCGCAGGACCTCGGTGGTCATGACCACGATCGGGGCCTCGCCGTTGACACTGTTGTCGCCGGTCAGGAGGCCGACCTTGCCCGCGCCGTACCTCCTGACCAGGTCGTTGTACTTCTGGTTGGACAAGGCCTTGATCGGCGTGGTGTAGAAGCACTTGCGGCCCTGCTCCAGGGCCAGGTGGACGGCGAACTCCCCCACCACCGTCTTGCCCGACCCGGTCGGCGCGGCCACCAGCACGCCGTCCCCGGCTTCCAGCGCCTGACAGGCGTCGATCTGGAACTCGTCGAGCTCGAAGTCGTAAAGCTCGCGGAACGAGGCGAGAGCGGGTCCTGTCCCGGACTGCCCCTCACGGAAGGCGGCATAGCGTTCCGCTGGCGTACTCATACCGTCAACCCTACCGATAACGGGATTCCGGGCGTCCGTCATCGGTGATCCTTTTACGCGACCGCCTTTACGTCGTAGATCAGGGCGTCAGAACCCGCAGCGCTCCCGGCTCGACGGCGCAGGTCAGCGGGACCGGGCCGACCCGCTCGCCGTCGGCGTAGGCGATCACGTCCGGGGCCTCGATCACCACCCGCCGGGCCCGCCGCAGGGTCACGGCCGGGTGACGGGTGTGTCCGCCCCGGTAGACACGGGGGAACGTGCGCAGGAACTCGCCCATGGGCATCGCCCCGAGCACGAGCACATCGAACAGGCCGTCGTCGGGCCGGGCGTCCGGGCATATGCGCATCCCCGCGCCGTACGACCGGGTGTTGGCCACGGCCACCAGCATCGCCTCGCGCTCCACCGCCTCCCCGTCGAGGGTGATCCGGAACGGGATCGGCGCGAAGGAGCTCAGCTCGCGTACGAGGGCGACCAGATACTTCGCCATTCCGGGCGGCCGGGTCATGCCGTTGGCCCGCTCGTTGACGCGGGAGTCGAACCCGCAGGCGAGGACTCCGGCGAACCATTCGTCTTTCCTGTCCCCGCCCGCCCCGATCCTGCCGGCGTCCACGACCCGCGACACCCCGCCGGCGACGACGTCCGCGGCGGCGAGGAGGTCCCCGCGCGGGATGCCGAGGGCCCCGGCGAAGTCGTTGCCGGTCCCGGCGGGCACGATCCCGAGCGGCACGGCCGTCCCCGCCACGGCCTGCACGGCGAGGTGCACCAGGCCGTCGCCGCCGTAGGCGACGAGCGCGGCGGGGCCCGCGGCGACCGCCTCCCGGGCCCGGCCGAGGGCGTCCGCCGTCGAGGTCCCGACGATCACGGAAACCGGACGGCCGCCCGCCCGCAGCCGCCGGAGCACCGGGTCGAGCAGGCGCAGCGTGCGGCCGCCGCGGGCGGCGGGGTTCACCAGGACGACGATCTCATCGGCCACATGCGGAACCTACCGCCGCCCATGAGGCGGCACCAGAGGGAGATTCGGTCAGTCCCTCACGTCGAGCGAGTCCGCCGTGCCCTCCGCGGCGGACGGCCCGTCGAGCTCCTCCTCGATGGCCTTCGCGTGCGCCGCGTCGGCTTCGTCGCGCTTCTTGTCGTGGAAGTACATGAACGCCTCCGCGACGAAGAAGAGAAGGACCATGGGGAGCGCCAGGGCCAGCATGGTGATGGGGTCCTGGCTCGGCGTCGCGACGGCCGCGAAGACGAACATCAGGAACACGACCATGCGGGTGTGCTTGGACACCGTCTTGAACCGGAGCACCCCGATGACATTGAGGAACACGAGCAGCAACGGCATCAGGAAGGAGACACCGAAGATGATCAGCATCGCGAGCGCGAAGCTGAGGTACTCGTTGATGCTCACCAGCGTGAGCGTGCCCTCGGGGGCGAAGCTGAGCAGCAGGGACAGGCCCTTGTCCATCGTGACGTAGGCGAGGGCCGAGCCCGCGGTGAACAGCGGGACGGAGAGCCCGAGGAACGCCATGGTGTAGCGGCGCTCGTTCTGGTAGAGGCCCGGGGTCACGAACGCCCAGAGCTGGTAGATCCAGAATACGGCCGAGACCACCACGCCGAAGATCACTGCGACCTTCAGGTTGACGAAGAACGAGTCGAAGACCCCGTTCACCACCAGCAGGCACTGGTCCTTGTTGAACTGGTGGGCCTGCGGCAGCCGGCAGTACGGCTGCTTGAGAAAGTTCCAGATGGGCTCGAAGTAGATGAACCCGACGGCGGTCCCGACGACCACCGCCAAAATGGCCTTGATCAGCCGGTTGCGCAGCTCGCGGATGTGCTCCATGAGCGTCATCCGCCCGTCGTCCGCCGTGGCGGGAGTCGACCGTTTCAGCAGGGCCATCTAGCTCGTCCTGAAGTCAGTGGGGGTGCGGCGCCTAGTTGGAGCGCTGCTCGTTCTGCGAGCTCACCGGCTGCTGGCTCTCCCGCAGCTTCCGGTTCTCCTCCTCCAGCACACGCAGCCGCTCCTCGACGGACGGGGTGGCCGCCGGGATCTGCGCCGCCGGCGGAGCGACGGGCTCGGCCTTGACCGTCTGCCGCTCCTCGTCCTCCTCGCTCATCTTGCTGGTTTCCTTCTTGAACATGCGCAGCGACTGCCCCAGCGCTCTCGCGGTGTCCGGGAGCTTCTTGGCGCCGAAGAGAAGGATCAGAACCAGGAGGATCAGGATCCATTCCATGGGTCCGAGGTTGGGCATGTCGTGTCCTTACCGCGAGGGCCGTGAGTACTACCCCCCGATCGTACGCGCACCTCGCGCCAAAGTTCACCTGTCTCCGAGCCTCAAAATCGCATCAATTTGGGGCAAAATCACTCTATTCGGGCAGCCCGAGCCGTCCTCTGGCCCGCTCGACCTCGGCCTGCAGGTCCCGCGCCGCGGCGAGCACCCGGGCGGCCGGCCACGCGAGGACCGCGAGCCCGGCCACGGCCACGCCGACGAGAGCGAAGATCCACGTCATGTCCATCCGGGCGTCACACCGTCTCGTAGTTGGCCAGCGCCTGCTTGGCGACGGCCGTCACCCGCTCGGCGAGAGACGCCGGCGCCAGCACCCTGCCGCTGTCGCCGAGCCGGAGCGCGAGCCGTACCAGCCAGGACTGGTCGCGGATCCGCAGCGCGACGCGCAGGCGGCCCTCGCCCAGCTCGGCGACCTCCTCGCACGGGTAGTACTCCGCCACCCAGCGGCCCGCCGGGGTCAGCTCCAGCTCCACCAGCTCGTCGCTGTCCGACGGCCGGAACACGCCCCGGGCGACGTCCATCGGCTCGGCCCCGGCCGGCGGGTCCACGGGCACGTCGAGGACCTCGACGTCCAGGACCCGGTCGACGCGGAACATCCGCATCGCCTCGGCGCGGTAGCACCAGCCCTCCAGGTAGTGCCGCCCGTCCACCAGCACGACCCGCAGCGGGTCGACCTCCCTTGGGGTGATCTCGTCGCGCCCCGGGACGTAGTAGCGCAGCGACAGCCTGCGACCCCTGCGGGCGGCGTCGGTGATGACGGCGTGGGCGTCCGGGGCCGCGCCGATCTCCACCTGGACCTGGCTGCTCACCGTGGCCGCGCCCTCGCCCGCCGCCTGCTCCAGCTTCGCGATGACCCGCCCGAGCACGTCGCGGTCCTGGAACTCGGGCAGCTCGTCGAGCATGCGCAGCGCGACGAGCAGCGCGCTCGCCTCGTCCACGCCGAGCTTGAGTGGCCGGGCGATCGCCTCGGCGTTGTCGATGAGGATCTCGCCGCCGTCCCACGAGACGTCGATCAGGTCGCCGGGCGTGTGCCCGGGCAGGCCGCACATCCAGACGAGCTGGAGATCGTCGATGAGCTGCTTTTCCGACAGGCCGAACAATCGCGCCACCTCGGGCACCTGCGCGCCCGGGTGCGACATGAGGTACGGCACGAGCGCGAGCAGCCGCGGCAGCCGGTCCGAGCTCACTGCAACGCCCCCTTCAGACGGCGGATCACGGCCTCGCGCGCGTCCGGCGGGTCCAGCACGACGGCGTCGGGGCCGAGGCTGGCCAGCCATCCGGCCAGCCGTTCGGGGTCGGCGAAGGTCACCTCGGCCTCGTCCCACTCGCCCTCGCCGGGTCGTACGGCCTGGGCGGCGTGCCGCAGGCCCAGGCAGGTGCCCTTGCGCACCCGCACCAGGGCGACCCTTTCGCCGGGCAGCTCCTGGTAGCCCACCATCGCCCGCAGGTCCAGCTCTTCGGGCACGGTGAAGGCGCCCGGCCGCCCCAGGCCGGACACCGTCCCGGTGATCCGGCTCAGCCGGAAGACCCGGGCGGCGCCGCGGTCGCGGTCGTGCCCGACCAGGTACCACCGCCCGCGCCTGCTGACGACCCCCCACGGCTCGACCGTCCGCCGCAGCACCGACTCGCTGCCGGCCGACCGGTAGTCGAAGGCGACCACGCGCCGGTCCCGCACGGCCTCCCACAGCGCGGGGAACGCGGGATCGCGGGTGTCCACCCGCAGCTCCAGGGGGCTTTCCGCGAGGCCGGCGTGCACGCCGCCGGCGGTCAGCTTCAGCAGCGCCCCGCTGGCCGCCTCGGCCAGGCTCGCCCGCTGCCACACCTGCGCGGCCAGGCCGATGACGGCGGCCTCGTCGGGCTCCAGGGTGATCTCGGGCAGTTCGTAGGCCTCGCGCACGATGCGGTAGCCGGGGTCGTCCTCCCAGGGGTCCTTGTGGACCTCGATGGGGATGCCGATCTCCCGCAGCTCGTTCTTGTCACGCTCGAACATGCGCTGGAAGGCCTCGTCGTTGTCCGGGTCGTACCCGGGGACGGCCTGCCGGATCTGTTCCGCGCTCAACGGCCGCCGCGTCGCGAGCAGGCAGATAACCAGATTGAGCAGCCGCTCGGTCTTCCGCCGCGACATCCGGGCCTCCCTTCCAGTCGAGAACGCTACCCTTTTCGGCGTGATCAGATGGCGCAAGGGCGAGGTGGTGCGGGTCCGGCGCGAGTGGCCGGGGGCGGTGGAGCTCGACGTCGCCGTCGCCGAGGGCGAGTGCCGGGCGCTCGCCTATCCCCCGCTGGTGGGACGCCCTGAGGTGGGCGACACCGTGCTGCTCAACACGACCGCCCTCGCCATGGGTCTCGGTACGGGAGGGTACGCCATGGTGGTGGCCGTCCCGGACCGTTTACCGCAAGATCCTTCCGGTCCCGGTCACCTGGTGAAGGCACGCTACACCCCGTTGCAGGCCACCGTGCTCGGCGCGGACGAGCAGGAATCCCCGCACCACGAGGCGCTGCGTGACGCCGACTCGGTCGGCGGGATGCCGGTGGTGGTCGCCGACCTGCACTCCGCGCTGCCCGCGATCCTGTGCGGCCTGTACGCGGGCTCCCCGGGGATCAGGGTGGCGTACGTCATGCAGGACGGCGGGGCGCTGCCGGCCTGGTTCTCGATGTCGTGCGCGGCGCTGCGCGAGCGCGGCTGGCTGTGCGGAGTGGTGACGACGGGCCAGTCCTTCGGCGGAGACGTCGAGGCCGTCACGCTCCACACCGGCCTGCTGGCCGCCCGCCACGTGCTCGGGGCCGACGTCGCCGTGGTGACGCAGGGACCGGGCAACCTCGGCACCGGCACCCGCTGGGGATTTTCCGGCGTCGCCGCGGGCGAGGCCGTGAACGCCGCGGCCGTGCTGGCCGGGCGGCCCGTGGCCGCGCTGCGGGTCAGCGAGGGCGACCGCCGCGAGCGGCACGTCGGGGTGTCGCACCACTCGCTCACGGCGTACGGCCGGGTCGCGCTGGCCCCGGCCCAGGTCCCCGTGCCGGATCTGCCCGGCGCGTTCGGGGCGACCGTGCGCGAGCAGGCCGCGGCCCTGGCCACGCGTCACGAGATCGTGACCGTGCCGGTGGACGGCCTGCACGAGGCGCTCAGGGCGTCCCCGGTGCGGCTGTCCACCATGGGCCGCGGCCTGGAGGAGGACCTGGCCTACTTCGTGACCTCCGCCGCCGCCGGGAGGCACGCGGCGTCGCTGCTGTCGTAGAAATCCCTGAACGTGAACGCCTCCGGGCCCGGCCCCTGGACCCGGAGGAGGGCCAGGCGGTCCATGGCCTCGTCGAGCGGCGGCAGGTGGCCCTCGGGCACCCACCACATCACCGTGTACGGCTCGGCGATCCGGTGGAACCACTCCCGGCGGCGCCGCATCACCTCCAGGTGAGCGCTGCGGTAGACGAAGTTCCACAACGTCTCGCGGGACTCCCAGACCGAGAGGTTCACGACCAGCATCGGTCCGTAGTCGTGCTGGATCAGGTCCGTGGGCTCATCACCCTCCTTCATGCGCCAGACGAAGCCGGGCGCGGCGTCCGACACCTGGTAGACCGGCGCCAGGGCGGCGAGGAAATCGGTCAGCGCGGGCGAGTCGAGGGGTTCCCTGAGATGGGCGACGTTGAGCTGGGCGAGATGCATGCCGCGATTCTATGTCAATCTTTATTATTTTTAGAAGACATGAAGGCCACACAGCACTCCCCCGGCCTCGGATCGAGTGCCGCGGCGACCCCGGTCTCGCCCAGACCGGCCAGCAGCCCCTCGCAGAGCGCGAGGTTCATCGAGCACACGAGCAGCGGATGACTTTCGGCCAGCACGTGAAAGGGGCAGTTGCGCAGGCGAACCCGCCCCTCCTCCTCGTATGGCTCGTAACCACGCTCGCGCAGCACCTCCATGAGGTCGCCGGCCCCACCGGCAAGACGCTTTCCGGTCCTGCGGGCGGCCTCCTCGGCCTTCTCCTCGCCGCCCAGCAGGTCGACGGCCTCCGCCAGCACCAGCGCGAGCGTGCGGTAGTCGCGCGGCGGCAGGCTGACCGTCCGCTCCTCGCGCACCCGCCGGTAGACCTTCGCCGGGCGGCCGCCGCCGGGACCGGCTTTGCCCGACAGCCGCCGGAAGCCCGCTTCGAGCAACCCCGCCTCGACGAGCCTGTCCAGGTGGTGGGCCGCGAGCGTGCGCTGGATCCCGACCGCTTCGGCCGCCTCGTTGCGGCCCACGTCCCGCCCCTGCTCGGCCACGAACCGGTACAGCTCCCGCCGCACCGGATCGCCGAGCACACTCATCGATTCCAGGTCGTCGCTCGTCACAGCCCGGAGTCTAGGACGCGTCCCCGCGCTCACCGGGCGCGCCGCCGGGGTGAGGACGCCCCTGTCGAGCACGCCCGTTGACACCTCTCGGGCGGTGCTGCTTGCATCAGGAAACCTTCCTGCCTGATCCCCTCATGGAGGGCTCATCCCCCACCGCGCCGCCTTCCGCCTCCCCCCGAAAGATCGGCGCGGGGCGGCAGGAGGGGCGCGGGCGGAGAACGGAGCGACATACGTGCACGACCCCCTGATCAGGCGCACCGACCGGCGCGCCGCTCTGCTGCTCCTGGCCGCCGCCGCGGCCGTGCTCCCCGCGGGCGCGGCGGGAGCCGCCACCGGCGGCCCGGCCCGGAAGACACGGGAGACGCGGGAGACGCTGAAGATCACGGTCAGGGCCGCGCCGACCGGCCTGACGGACCCGGAGAAGAAGGAGATCGCGATGGAGCTCGTCTCCAGCGCGGAGAACTCCTCGCTCGATTGGAAAGCCCAGTACACGTACATCGAGGACATCGACGACGGGCGCGGCTACACCGCCGGGATCATCGGCTTCTGCTCGGGGACCGGCGACATGCTCGACCTGGTCGAGCTCTACACCAGGCGCAGGCCCGGCAACGTACTGGCGAAGTACCTGCCCGCGCTGCGGAGGGTGAACGGCACCGACTCCCACCGCGGGCTGGACCCGGACTTCCGCGGGGACTGGCGCGCGGCCGCCGCCGACCCCGTTTTCCGGCGGGCGCAGGACGACGAGCGCGACCGGGTCTACTTCGAGCCCGCCGTGGCCCGGGCCACGGCCGACGGGCTGCGCGCCCTCGGGCAGTTCGCCTACTACGACGCCATGGTCATGCACGGTCCCGGCACCGATCCCGTCAGCTTCGGCGGCATCCGCAAGGCGGCCATGAGGAAGGCGAGGACTCCGGCGCAGGGCGGCGACGAGGTCGCCTACCTCGACGCCTTCCTCGACGCCCGTAAGGCGGCGATGAAGACCGAGGAGGCGCACGGCGACACCAGCCGGGTCGACACCGCCCAGCGGGTGTTCCTCAGGGACGGCAACCTCGACCTCGATCCGCCGTTGCGCTGGAAGGTCTACGGCGACGACTACGAGATCCGGAGCTGACGCCCGTACGGCAGGGGCCCCTCCCACCGCCGGGTGAGAGGGGCCCCTGGAGTTCGTGGCTGTCAGGCCGCGCCGAGGACGTCCACGACGAAGACGAGCGTGTCGGTGCCCTTGATGCCGCCCTGCGCGTTGCCCTCCTTGCCGTACCCGAGGTCCGGCGGGATCGTCAGCAGGACGCGGCTGCCGACCGGGACGCCGGTCAGGCCCTGCGACCAGCCCTTGACCACCTGGTCGAGGCCGAACGTCGCGGGCTGGCCGCGCTCCCAGCTGGAGTCGAACTGCTTGTCGGTGCCCCAGATCTTGCCGACGTAGTGGGCGAGGACCTGCTGACCGGCCTTCACCTCCGGGCCATCGCCCTTGATCACGGTCTTGACGACCAGCTTCTTGGGCGCCTTCTCGCTGGTCTTGGTGGTCAGCGCCGGGGGCTTGTCGCCACCGGGATTGTCGAGCTTCACGCCGGCGACGCCGGGGTCGGCGGGGGTGCCCTGAACGGACTTCAGCGTGGCCGACACCACGTCGATGACCAGCACCTGGGACGCCGCGTTGAAGTCCTGGCCCTGCTGCTTGGCCGAGTCGAGCTGCTCGGTGCTCAGGTTGTCCTTGGCGACCACTGCCATCACCCGGCCGCCGGGCTTGGCGCCGACCAGCGCCTCGTGCAGCGCCTTGGGCAGCTGGGGGCTGACCGAGACGAACTCCGACTTGCCCTGGTCGTAGTCGGATCCGGCCGCCTTGTTCTCCTTGCCGTCCCAGTTGTAGACGGTGACGTTGGCGGTGAGGACGTCGCCGTCCTTGGCGGGGGTGCCCTGGCCCTCGACGACCTTGACGGAGGCGGACGTGAGTGAGGGCTTGCCCGCCGGGAAGGTCAGGGTGGGCTTCTTGCCGACCTCTCCCGTCACCTTGATGGCCGAGGCTGCGGCCTGGCCGCTGGAAGCGGGGCTCGCGCTCGGCGCGCTCTTCTGCGCGGTTCCGCAGGCGGCGGCGAGCAACAGGGGTAGGGCGGCGACGAGTGCCGTACTACGGCGCATATGGGAATCCTCAAACAGACAGCGGGTCCGGGCCAGGCTACCCGAACCCGCCGTCAGAGCGGTGTAAGAGATCACATACCCGCGATCAGCTTGTCGACCCTCTCGTCCACGCTGCGGAACGGATCCTTGCACAGCACCGTCCGCTGGGCCTGGTCGTTGAGCTTCAGGTGGACCCAGTCGACGGTGAAGTCGCGCCGCTTCTCCTGGGCCCTGCGGATGAACTCCCCGCGCAGCTTGGCCCGTGTGGTCTGCGGCGGAACCGATTTGGCCTCGAAGATGCGGACGTCGTCGGCCACCCTCTCGACGGCCCCCCGCTTCTGCAGGAGGTAGTAGAGCCCGCGCCTGCGGTGGACGTCGTGGTAGGCCAGGTCGAGCTGCGCGACGCGCGGCGACGACAGCGGCAGGTCGTACTTCTGTCTGTAACGTTCAATCATCTGGTACTTGGTGACCCAGTCGATCTCCCGGGAGACGAGGTCGAGGTCGCCCGTCTCGACCGCCCGGAGCGTGCGCTCCCACAGCTCCAGCACCCGCTTGGCGATCGCGTCACCGCCGCGGCGCTCGACGAAGTCCTGCGCCTTGGTCAGGTACTCCTGCTGGATCTCCAGCGACGAGGCCTCGCGGCCGTTGGCCAGGCGCACCCTGCGCCGCCCGGTCATGTCGTGGGACACCTCCCGGATCGCCCTGATGGGGTTCTCCAGGGACAGGTCGCGCATCACCACACCGGCCTCGATCATGCGCAGCACGAGGTCGGTGGCGCCGACCTTGAGCAGCATCGTGGTCTCGCTCATGTTCGAGTCGCCCACGATGACGTGCAGCCGGCGGAACCGCTCGGCGTCCGCGTGCGGCTCGTCGCGGGTGTTGATGATCGGGCGGGACCGGGTGGTCGCCGAGGAGACGCCCTCCCAGATGTGCTCGGCCCGCTGGGAGACGCAGTAGACGGCTCCACGCGGGGTCTGCAGCACCTTGCCCGCGCCGCAGATGATCTGGCGGGTCACCAGGTATGGGATCAGGACGTCGGCCAGCCGCCCGAACTCCCCGTGCCGGCCGACGAGGTAGTTCTCGTGGCAGCCGTAGGAGTTGCCGGCCGAGTCGGTGTTGTTCTTGAACAGGTAGATGTCCCCTGCGATGCCCTCCTCGCGGAGCCGCTTCTCGGCGTCCACGAGGAGACCCTCCAGGATGCGCTCCCCCGCCTTGTCGTGGGTGACCAGCTCCACGACGTTGTCGCACTCAGGGGTGGCGTACTCGGGATGGCTGCCCACGTCCAGGTACAGACGTGCGCCGTTGCGCAGGAAGACGTTGCTCGATCGGCCCCAGGACACCACTCGCCGGAACAGGTACCGCGCCACCTCGTCCGGCGACAGCCTCCGCTGCCCGCGGAACGTGCAGGTGACGCCGTACTCGTTCTCCAGCCCGAATATGCGTCGATCCATCACCTCACACTATTCCCCGAATGCGGCGGCCGAACAGTGATCAGGCGGGGGAATGCTGAGGCGATTCGGCTAAGCGGCGTAGATCTCCGTCACCTTGACGATCCGGCCGCCCTGGACGGTGATGAGCGCGCGCAGGTCACCGGCGTCGGCCCGCAGGATCAGTTTGTCCCGCGAGCAGCGCTCGGTGCCGAGGTACCGGCCGTCGATGGTCTGGTCCTTGCCGTCGCAGCCGACCGCGCTGAGGAACACGACATCGTTGGCGATGGGCGCGGCGAAGGCCGTCCCGTCGCCCTCCGGCGGCCCCTCGAAATGACCGCTGGCACTGCCGCCGTACTCCTTGACGAACTTGACGGGCCGATACTCCGCCACGTTCTCGTCGTGCATGGCGACCAGCTGACCGCGCACGACACCGTCCCTGCTCGGGCTGAGCCCCTTGGTGAAGTCGTGCCCGGGGTCCGACTGGAGGGTCCCGCCGAAGGGGGCCGGCGTCCTGTCCGTGATCGGCGGCCCGGCCTTGCCGGGCTTCCGCGTGGCCTCCGGCGTGGCCGGGACGGTGGGAGCGTCCTCCGCGGGGGTCTGCGCGGCCTCCGGGCCGGCGGACTGCTCCGCCGGGGACGCCGGGGCCGTCACCGTCACGGTGGCCGTCACGGTGGGGCCGGCCGAGGTGCCGGACGACCCCGAGCAGGCGGTCAGCGACAGGAGGGCGACGGCGGCGGCCGGAACGCCGGCCCGCCGAAAGAGATCAAAAGTCGTCACAACCGGATGAGAGTAGCGAAATCGGAGTTTGGTTGAGCCGAATCCCTGATCCGGCCCCTGGATCACGGCCGCACGGCCGAGCCGCACACCCGGGTCGCACAGCGGCGCCGCGCCCCCGCTGAGGGCGCGGCGCCGTGGCGTACGGACGCGAGGACGGGCTACTCGCCGGAACCCGTGTCGATGTCGCCCTCGGGAGCGATCGGCGGGGCGGTGCCGGGAGTCTGCTCCGCACCGGTCTCCTCGGAGGGGGCCTGCTCGGCGGGCTGCCCGGCGCCCTCCTCGCTCTCCTTGACGGCCTCCAGGAGCTTGTCCAGGCGGGGCCCGGTCAGGCGCAGGAACTTGCGGTGCTCCCTGCCCCGGTCGAGGACGGCGACCTCGATCTGGGTCGCCGGGGGACGCTCTCCTCCCGGCTCGGTCAGGGCGGCCAGCGCCGCGTCGAGGGCCTGCGGCAGCGGCAGCCCCTCGCTGTAGCGCTCCTTCAGGCGCCCTCCGACGGCCTCGGCCTGGCCACCGATCACGGCCATGCCCTGCTCGTCGAAGACGGAGCCGTCGAAGGTGATGCGGTAGATCTGGTCGTCCTCGGGGGCTTCGCCGACCTCCGCCACGACGATCTCCACCTCGAACGACTTGATCGACTCGGTGAAGATCATGCCGAGGTGCTGGGCGTACAGGTTCGCCAGGCCGCGGCCGGTCACGTCGTTGCGGTTGAACGTGTAGCCGTTGATGTCGGCATACCGGATGCCGGCCAGGCGGAGCGACTCGAACTCGTTGTACCGCCCCACCGCGGCGAAGCCGATGCGGTCGTAAATCTCGCTGATCTTGTGCAGCGCCTTGGACGGGTTGGGCGCCACGAACAGGATGCCGTCGGCGTACTGCATCACGACCACGCTGCGACCGCGAGCGATGCCCTTGCGGGCATACTCCGCCCTGTCCCGCATGATCTGCTCGGGCGAGGCATATCCTCCGAAGGGGATGGACACCGGGGGTGATCCTCTCTTGGGTTAGCGCAGCGGCGCGGTCGGGCCTTCGGGGGCGGTCATCCGCCTCTCCAGCATGGACTCCACGAACTCGGCGACCTCGTCGTCGGGGAGACGCCGGAAGCCGTCCGCGGTGATGACGGCCACGACCGGCCAGATCTTCCGCATCACGTCGGGGCCGCCGGTCGCCGAGTCGTCGTCGGCGGCGTCGTACAGGGCGTGCAGGCAGGTCAGGACGGTGTCCTGCGGGCTGGCGTTCTCCCTGTACAGCTTCTTGAGCGAACCCCGGGCGAAGATCGAACCCGAGCCGATCGAGTGGAACTCCCTCTGCTCGTACGGCCCGCCGCCCACGTCGTAGCTGAAGATCCGCCCGGAGTCGCGGGCCGGATCGTAGGCCGCGAAGAGCGGCACGACCACGAGGCCCTGCATGGCCATGGGCAGGTTTCCGCGGATCATGGTGGCCAGGCGGTGCGCCTTGCCCTCGGTGGACAGCGAGCGGCCTTCGGTCTTCTCGTAGTGCTCCAGCTCGACCCGGTACAGCCGGGCCAGCTCCAGGCCCGTGCTCGCCGTACCCGCGATGCCCATGCAGGAGTAGTCGTCGGTGCGGAACACCTTCTCGATGTCCCGCTGCGAGATGATGTTCCCGGAGGTCGCACGCCTGTCGCCCGCCATCACCACGCCGCCGGCGCAGGTCGCCGCGACGATGGTGGTCGCGTGCGGGATCTCGTCACCCACCGGCACCGCCAGCGACTCGTTGCGGGCGGGCAGTAGGTTCGGCGCGTGCACGCCTAGGAACTCCGAGAACGACGACGATCCCGTATATGTGAAGAGGCTGTTCATCCAGGCTGGCTGAGATGCCACGCGACTCCCTCCAAGCGTGCGTTGTTACGCCCGACCCTACTCAGGTCTCAGCGCTGGTTGCACTCTTCCCGATCAGCTCAGCGCGAACCAGACATCCCACAAGAGGCCGGGCACACGTCCCCTACCCGTTCACTCCCTCTGCCGCACGGGTCCCGGGCCGTTCACGCACGCGGGGAGAAAGGGCCCTCCGGGGGAATGTGGCAGTGGTGGAGAACCTCGGCCTTGCCCAGCTCGTTTCGACCGGGACGGCCGCGTGACGACCGGGGCCGCGATCAGCGGGACGTGGACGCTGGACGACCGGCTGGCCGGGCCGGTCGCGGAGGTGCCGGTGGAGGTGCGGCCCGGCACGGCCGCCCTCACCGTGCGCCTGTCCTACGACCGGTCGGCCGGCGTGCTCGACCTCGGCTGCGCCGGGCCCGCGGGGTTTCGCGGCTGGTCGGGCGGCGCCCGCTCCGCGTACACCGTCACCCCCTGCTGGGCCACCCCCGGCTACCTGCCGGGCGAGATCGAGCCCGGGGTGTGGCGGGTGCTGGTCGGGCTGCACCGGGTGCCCCTCGGCGGCCTGCCCTATGAGATCCGGGTGATCAGGCACGTGCGGTCGCCCGCCCGTCCGCGCCGGCGCCGTCCCTCCCGGGTGCCCGGGAGCCTGCGGCCCGAGCCCGCCGCCGTGCGCCGCCGCCTGCCGTCGCCGCCCGGGCATCGCTGGCTCGCCGGTGACCTCCACGCGCACACCGACCACTCGGACGGCACGCTGACCGTTCGCGAACTGGCCCGCCTGGCGGCTGCGTCCGGGCTGGACTTCCTCGCGGTGACCGATCACAACACCGTCAGCCATCACGCGGAGCTCGCGGCGGCCTCGGCGCCGACCGGCGTCGTGCTCGTGCCCGGGCAGGAGGTGACCACCGACCTCGGGCACGCCGGCGCGCTGGGGGACGTCGGCTGGATCGACTTTCGGCGGCCCCCGGACGAGTGGGCGAGGGCCGTGCGCGACCGGGGCGGGGTGCTGTCGGTCAACCACCCGGTGGCGGCCGACTGCGCCTGGCGGCACCCGATGGCCGACCGGCCGCGGACCGTGGAGCTGTGGCACCGGAGCTGGCGGGACCGCACCCGGGGCGCTCCGCTCGCCTGGGCGCAGGCCTGGGCCGCGGGCCTGACGGGCGATCTGGTGGTGGTGGGCGGCGGCGACTACCACCGGCCGGAGGAGGGCCACCCGCCCGGCGCGCCGACGACGTGGGTGCTCGCCGAGGGCGACGGCCGGGGTCCCGGGGCGGCCGGGGCGGTCGTACGGGCCGTGGCGGAGGGGCGGACGGCGGTGTCGGCCTCCCCCGGCGCTCCGCTGCTGCTGCGGCTGGAGGACGAGTTCGTGGCCGTGGACGCCGACGGACTGGTGCTGTGGGGGCCGGGCACCCGCCGGGTGGTCCGCGGGGACCTCGCGTTCCTGCCGGCCGGGCCCGGGGTCCACCGGCTGGAGACGGCCGCCAACGAGCTGATGGCCGTCTGCAGTTGACGGGGTTGCGCGCCACCCCCGATGGGGAGGTGCAGGGCAGGTCGCCGAGCGGAGGAGGGTGAGGACGTGGAGACGGTGAAGGTGGGCATCGCCGGGCTCGGCGTGGTCGCGCAGGTCGTCTACCTGCCCCTGCTGGCGCGCCGGCGCGATTTGTTCCGGATCGCCGCCGTGTGCGACCTCGACCGCGAGCACGCCGAGGCGATCGGCCGCGAGGCGGGCGTCCCGGCCTACGACGACCCGCCGGCGATGCTCGACAAGGGCGGGTTCGACGCGCTGATCGTGCTCACGCCGGGATCCCACGGCCCGCTGGTGCGGGCCGCGCTCGAACGCGGGATGTGGGTGCTTTGCGAGAAGCCCCTCGCCTACAGCCGGGCCGAGCTGAGCGGCTTTTCCGGTGAACGGCTGATGGCCGGCTACATGAAGCAGTACGACCCCGCCTCCCAGCGGCTGCTGGAGGCGCTGCACGAGGCCGGCGGGCCGGGTGTCGTCCGCCATCTGGACGCCACCGTGCTGCATCCGTCACAGGAGTCGCAGCTGCTGTTCGCCCGGGCGCGGCCGGGACGGCCCGCGCCCGATCGGGTGGCCCCCTACGCGGAGGCCGACGACAGGGCGCTCACCGCCGCGCTCGGCACGTCGTCGGAGCGGCTGCGGCGGCTGTACGCGGAGGTGCTGCTGGGCAGCCTCTGCCACGAGCTGTCGCTGATGCGGCTGTTCACCGGATCTCCCGACACCGTCGACCACGTGGCCGTGTGGCCGGTGGAGGCGTTCCCGCCGTCTCTGGAGGTGAGCGGGACGCTGGGGGGCGGATACTCCGGGAGGTACGGCATCCGGTGGCACTACCTGCCGAGCTATCCGGCCTACCACGAGGTCATGACGCTGCACCACGAGCACGGCTCGCTGGAGCTGCGCTTCCCCTCCCCGTACATGCTGAACACGCCCACCCGGCTGACGGTCACCTGCAGGGTCGGCACCACCGAGCGGACGGTCGTCAACGAGGACGTGGCCGAGGCGTTCGAGCGGCAGTTGCGCGCCTTCCACCGGTTCGTCACCCAGGAGAAATCGCCGCTCACCGGACTGGACGGGGCGCTGGAGGATATCGTCACGGCGCAGCGGATCGTGCACAGGTACGCACGGTGGGCGGGCATCCCCATCGGCGGGGAGTGCGCCCAGGAGGTCACCGGCGCCCCGCGGGAGGCGACCGCCGGGGCCGGCGGCAGCGACGCCGAGGAGGGCGCGAGTGGAGCCGGCGGTCACGCCGAAAAGAGCCTCAGCAGATAGCGACAGGATCGTGGTCGTCCCGCACACGCACTGGGACCGCGAGTGGTATCTGCCCTTCCAGCGGTTCCGCGTCGCGCTGGTGCGGGTGCTCGACGAGGTCCTGGACGCCATGGCCGCCGACCCGGCCTACCGCTTCACCATGGACGGCCAGCTGGCGGCGATCGAGGACTACCTGGAGATCCGGCCCGGGCGGCGCGGCGACGTCGCCCGTTTCGTCGCCGAAGGACGGCTGGCCGTCGGGCCCTGGCTGATCCTCGCCGACGAGTTCCTCTGCTCGGGCGAGACCCTGCTGCGCAATCTGGAACACGGCATGCGGGGGGCGGCCGCGCTCGGCGGCGCCATGCCCGTCGGCTATCTGCCCGACCAGTTCGGCCACTGCGCGCAGATGCCGCAGATGCTGGCGCTGGCGGGGCTGCGTCCGGCGTGCCTGTGGCGGGGCGTGCCCGCGCACGTGGACCGCGACGTCTTCGACTGGACCGGCGCCGACGGCACCACGATCAGGACCGTCTACCTGCCCGGCGGGTACGGCAACGCCGCCGGCCTGTTCACCGGCCCGGCCGAGGGGATGCCCGACCGCGTCACGGCCTTCGTCTCCTCGGCGGAGGGCTGGGCGGCCGGTGACACCCTGCTGGCGATGTACGGCGCGGATCACTCGGCGCCGGCCCGTGAGATCACCGCGGCGGGGCTCCGCGTCGCCACCCTCGCCGAGGCCCTGACCGCCAATCCGGCGGACGGGGAGATGCCGCGGGTGCGGGGCGAACTGCGCTCGCACGCGCGGGCCAACATCCTGCCCGGCGTGATCTCGGCCCGGGTGCCGCTGAAGCAGGCCATGGCGCGGGCCGAGCGGATCCTCACCCGCTACGCGGAGCCGCTGTCCGCGCTGTGGCTCGCCGACCGGTCCGCATCCGGGCGTCTGATCGACCTGGCGTGGCGGTCGGTGATCGCCTGCAGCGGGCACGACTCGATCACCGGATGCGGCTCCGACGAGACCGCCCAGCAGGTGGCCGCGAGGATCGCCGAGGCCGGGCAGACGGCCCAGGCGGTCGTGGACCTGGTCGCGGCGTCCCTCGCCGAGGCCGTGCCGAAGGACGCGCTCGTCGTCGTCAACCCGTCCCCGTTCACGCGGACCGGCCTCGTGCTCGCCGACCTGCCGGAGGACCGCGCGTCCCTGGCGGACGTCTCGGGCCGGCCCGTCCCTGTGGATGTTCCCGTGCAGCGGCTCGAACACGCCCCGACGCTGCTGGACGAGACCGTCATGGACGACCTTTCCCGGCTTCTGGGGCGCGTCCACGAGCGGGAACTGTACGGCCACGAGATCGTCTCCTGGGCTGCGGCGGACGGCGTGTTCACCATCACCGTGAGCCGCCACGCGTCCGGCGCGTACGCGTACGAGGACCTGCGCAGAGCCGTCCTGGAGGCCGGTCCGGGACCATGGGTCGTCCGCACGGTGGCCGAGCCCGTGGTCACCGTGGCCGCGCTGGTCACCGTGCCACCGCTCGGCCGCGCCGTCCTCACCGCCCGTCCGCCCGCACCCCGTCCGTCCGCACCCCGTCCGTCCGCGCCCCGCCGGCCCGCCTCCGTCGCGAACGCGCTGAGAACCGGCGCGTGCGGGTTCGAGCCGGTGCTGGACAACGGGCTGCTGCGGGTGCGGGTGGCGGACGACGGGACGCTATCGCTGCGCGGCGCGGACGGCGCCGAGGTCCACGGCGTCGGGCGGATCGTGCACGGCGGGGACGCCGGGGACACCTACAACCACGCGCCCCCGCCGGACGACCGGCTTCTCGACCGGCCCTCCCGCGTCGTCGTCGAGGAGATCTGCTCGGGCCCGCTGACCGGCGCCTTCGAGATCGTCCGGGTGTACGACTGGCCGGCCGGCCTCGGCGCCGACGAGACCGTCCCGACGGCCGTCACGACCCGGGTGGAGCTCAGGGCGGGCGAGCCGTTCGCGCGATGTGAGATCACCATGGAGGTGCGCTGCCGCGACCACCGTGTCCGCTGGCACGCGCCGCTGCCCCGCGTGGCCGCCGAGTCGTACGCCGAAGGGCAGTTCGCCGTGGTGCGGCGTGGTCTGACGGCCGAGGGCGGGGGCGGCGAGCGGCCGGTCCCGGCCTTCCCCGCCGAGTCCTTCGCCGCCGCCGGCGGCCTGGCCGTGCTGCTCGACCACGTCACCGAGTACGAGATCCTCAAGGACGAGATTCTCAAGGACGAGATCGGCGGGGGCGGGACCGAGATGGCGCTGACGCTCGTGCGGTCCGTCGGCTACCTGTCCAGGAACCACAACCCCTGCCGCGACGAGCCCGCCGGTCCCGAGGTGCCCACCCCGGCCGCCCAGTGCCAGGGCCCGCTGACCGTGCGCTTCGCCGTCCTGCCGTACTCCGGCGAGTGGCACGACGCCGGGCTGCCGCGGCTCGCGGAGGAGTTCCGCCACGACCTGCTCGCCGTACCGGGCACCGGCGCCGCCGATGCGTGCGGCACAGGGGACGGCGTGGGCGGGGACGACGCGGGCGGTCGCCTCGCGGTCGGCGGGGACGGCGTCATGATGGCCGCCCTGCGCGAGCGGCACGGACATCTGGAGGCCCGCCTGGTGGCCGAGCATCCCACGGCCACCGAGGCGGTCATCCGAGGAGATTTCACCGCAGCCTGGACGGCCGGTGTGCTGGGCTCTCCTCTGAGCCCTCTGGAGGTGTCCCACGACGACAGGGCGGACGGACAGACATCCCCGGCGTCGTGGCGGACGGTGCGCGTCCCGCTCAGGCCCTTCGAGATCGCGACCATTCATCTCGCCGGGGCCTGACGGCCTCCCGGCCGCTCACCGGGCTCTGCTCGTCAGTGCCGGCGCGCAGGTTCGGGCCCGCCCGGTTCGGGCCCGCTTCGCGCGCGGGGGCGGGGCCGGTGGCGGCCCGCCGGAGGGGCGCTTGGCCCCCTCCGGCGCCGCCACCGGTCCGGACGTCTCCCGCCGGGCTACTGCCCGCCCTTCTGCACGTAGGAACGGACGAACTCCTCCGCGTTCTCCTCGAGGACCTCGTCGATCTCGTCCAGGATCGCGTCGACGTCATCGGTGAGCTTCTCGTGGCGCTCCTGAACGTCCGGGGACGCCTGCGCCTCGACCTCCTCGACTTCCTGCTCCTGACGCCCGGTCTGCTTCTGGCCGCCGGTCTCCTTCGTCGCCATCCCTGACACCTCCGCTGCTCGGGGGGACGCCTTTCCTCATATCTTCCCCGAACCGACCGACAATGCGCGCGAAAGGGCGTGCGATCTTCAAGCCCGGCCCCGAGGCCGGACACCCTGGTGAGCGCCACGGGGGCGAAGACGCCGTATCCGGCCCGGCACCGGGCATGGCGGCCCGTGTGGCGGGCGCACGGCGGGCCGCACTTAGACCGGATCGTTATCGACGTCACACTCCCCGTGGCCGCCTTTCGGCGCAGAGCGACCGCATCCGGGACGAGAATTGGTGGATCACGGGGTCTGGGGCGGGTCTAGGACACGGGTGGTCGATGGCATCGCACGCACGGCAACTGCTGGCGGATCGGTACAAGTTGCTGACGCCCTTCCGGCGAGACGGCGGAGGGATCATGTGGCACGCTCATGATCTCCGCCTGAAACGCGACGTCGCGATCAAGGAAGTGCAGCCGCCGTACCGCGTCGACGTGGCCGACCTGCCCGCCGCCCGCCGGCAGGCGCTGAGGGAGGCCCGCTCCGCGGCACGGCTCAGCCACCCGGCCGTCGTCACCGTGCACGACCTGCTGGAGGACAAGGGCCGCCTCTGGATCGTGACAGAGCTCCTGCAGGGCCTCACGCTGGGCGACACCGTGCGTCACCTCGGGCGGCTGCCGGTCCACTGGGCCGCCTGGGTGGGCTTCCAGCTCCTGTCGGGCGTACGGCACGCGCATTCGATGGGCGTCGTCCATGGGGACATCCGGCCGGCCAACGTGATGCTGACCGAGGACCGGGTGGTGCTGACCGACTTCGGCATCGCCGCCTTCGACCGGGATCCGGCCGGGTCGTCGACCGTCCCCGTGGCGCGGTCCGGCGCCTACCTCGCCCCCGAGCGACTGCGGGGGAAGGGCCTGGCCCCCTCCGCCGACCTGTGGTCGTTCGGCGCCACGCTGTACTGCGGGGTCGAGGGACGCCCTCCATACCCGAACCTGGGCCCGCTGTCGGCCGGGATGATGCTCGGCCGACGGCCCGATCCGCCGCGCCGGGCAGGCATCCTGCGTCCGCTGATCGACGGCCTGCTGCGGCACGACCCGGACGAACGGCTCACCGTCGACCAGGCGATGCAGGTGCTCGTCGAGGTGTTGCGGCGGCAGGGCATCCCGGCGGCGACCCCGGGCCGGACGGCCGGCGAACTGCCCAGCCGTACCGCGCCCACGCTGAGCGGGGCGCAGCCCCACGGCCGCTCCCCCGCCGCAGGGTGGCCCCTGGCGCCGGAGGACTTCACGACCGGGGGTCCTCACGACGATTCGCGGCGCCGGGACAATCCCTATCTGCCCGCCCCCACGACCCGGCCCCGCCGCCACCGCAACGGCCCCCCGGCGCCCTGACCATCCCCCTGCCCGGCAGCACCGCCTCACCCCGTCACCGTGACCCCCGTGTGACCCCCGGCCGGACGGATGCCGGTGACGGCTCTTCCGCGTCCCCGCGGAAGAGCCGTCGTCTGCCGTCCCCGCCGTGCCGTCTTCGCCGAACGGTCAGTCGTCGTGCCCGCGGCCGTGTCCGCGGCCGTCGTGGCCCCTGTCGTCATGTCCCCTGTCGTCGTGCCGGCGGTCGTCGTTCTTGACGCGGAACTTCACGATCCTCCCGTTCGCGACGGAGACGTACACGTCATACTCCCGGTGGCCCTTGTGGAGCTCGACCTTCCATACACGGTGGCCGTGCTCCCACTCGCGCTCCACCGTGGCGACCCGGGCGCCGGGCACCCGCCTCTTGGCGATCGCGATCGCCTGGCTCCGGGTGATGGCGGTGGAGGCCGAGACGGCGGAGGTCGAGGCCGCGGCATGAGCGGAGGAAGCCGGGGCCGCGACGGAGGCGGAGGAGACGGCCGTTCCACCGGCGGTCAGAGCGGCGAGGGTCGTGGCGGCTGCGAGAGCGATCTTCGTTGTCTTTCCCATGACCCAACCGTCGCAGTGATCATGCTAGGGCCGCGCTAAGCGATCCCTAAAACCAGGCGAACCTCCGCCCCGCCCAGATCGGACCCGCCGGCGGTCAGGGATCCGCCCGACTCCTGTGCCACGCGACGAGCGATGTCGAGGCCGAGGCCGGTCGATCCGGCCCCGCTCTCCCCCCGCCTCAGCGGGTCGCCCGGGCCGAAGCCCGGACCGGCGTCCGAGACCGTGAGGACCACCGGGCCGCCCCGCCCCTCGGCGCCGTCCGAGGTGACGGCACCGGCGGCAAGGCGGACGCGGAACGACACCCCGTCGGGGGTGTGGGCGAAGACGTTGCCCAGGAGGGCGTCGACGCAGGCGGCGAGGTCCTCGGCGGAGACCGCCACCGGCAGCGGACCGGGGGCGAGGTCGAGCGCGACGGTCCTCGACTGGTCCTCGGCGAGCACCGACCAGAACGCGACTCTGTCGCGCACGACCGGGACGGCGTCACACGAGGCCCGCTCCCGCGACCGCCTCCGCACATCGTTGATCACCGCGGTGACCGCGCGCTCCAGCGCGTTCACCCGCGCCTCGATCCTCGCCGCCTCTCCGGGGTCCGACAGCGACTCCGCCTCCAGCCGCAGACCGGTGAGGGGGGTTCGCAGCCGGTGGGAGACGTCGGCCACGATCTCCCGCTCCTCGGCGAGAAGGTCCGAGATCCGTCCCGCGAGGTGGTTGAGGGCCAGGCCGGCCGTACGCACCTCGGGCGGGCCGAGCGGCGTCGCCCTGGCGGTCAGGTCGCCGGTGGCGAGGCGGTGGGAGACCTCGGCGAGCGCCGTGGTGGGCCGGACGACCGCGCGGGCGAGCCGGTCCGCGACGAGGATGCCGACACCGACCAGGGCGACCCCGAGGATCAGCAGCGCGAGCCATGTCCGGTGCACGCCGCGCGTCAGATCGTCGTCGCTGAGGAACGCGCGCACGACGGCGGTGCCGCCCGGCGTCCCCTCGACCGCCACCAGGATCTCCCGGCCGCCGGGCGCCGCCGCCGACAGGCTGCGGCCCCGCGCCGCGAGGCCGACGGCGGCCGTGCGGACCGCATGGGCTCCGAGCGTCCGGCCGTCCGGCAGGAAGACCGTCACCGGGTGGCCGCTCGACGCGCTCGCCTGCTCCGCGGTCAGCCGCAGCGTCTCCACGTCGACCGCGCCGACCGCGACCGCGACCGACTCGGCGGCCCGGGTCGCCGAGTCGACGGCCTCGCTCTGCGCCACAGAACGGACCAGCAACGCCAGCGGCACGAGCAGCGACACGAGCACGAGTGACGTCGTCGCCGCGACGAGGGCCGCGAGCCAGCGCCTCACGGACGCCCTCCCGGGCCCGCGCCCCTGGCCGGCTCCCAGGCGGCCTCCCAGGCGGCCCGCGAGGCGGCCTCCCGGCCGGGTCCGCCGCCGGTGGCCGTTCCGGTCATGCGGGCGCGGTGAGGCGGACGCCGACGCCCCGGACGGTCTGGACGTAACGCGGCTGCTGGGCGGTCTCGCCGAGCTTGCGGCGCAGCCAGGAGAGGTGGACGTCGACCGTCTTGTCGGTGCCCCCGTAAGGGATCTGCCAGACCTCGGTGAGCAGCTCGCGCTTGGTGACCACCTGCCCGGCCCTCGCCGCGAGATAGTGCAGCAGGTCGAACTCGCGCGGCGTCAGGTCCAGCGGGGCGCCGTCGAGCGTCGCCTCCCGGGTCCCCGGGTCCACGCGCAGCGCCCCCACGGTCAGCGAGGTGTCCTCGCGGGTCGTGTCCACACGGCGCAGCACGGCCCGGATGCGGGCGTCGAGCTGCGCGGCGCTGTACGGCTTGACCACGTAGTCGTCGGCGCCCGCGTCGAGCAGGCGGACCATCTCGGCCTCCTCGTCCCTGGCGGTGGCCACGATGACCGGGACGCGGCTCACGGCGCGGAGCATGCGCAGCAGGTCGCCGCCGTCCATGTCCGGCAGACCGAGGTCGAGCACGATGAGGTCCGGGCGGTCCTCCACGACCGACCGCAGGCCGTCGAGGGCGGTGGGGGCTGAGGAGACGGCGTGGCCGCGGTCACGCAGGCTCCGGGTGAGGGAGCCGCGGATCGTGGCGTCGTCTTCGATGAGGAGCACGCTTGGCATTTGGCCGCTACGTTAGCCCCCTGCGGTCCCGCGGCATAAGTCCGTTATCCGGGCCTTAGCGCTCCCTTAGCGTCCGCGGTGGGAGAGTGGGCCCGTGAACCCCCGCCTCGTTCTCGCCGTCGCCGGATGGCTGCTGGCCGCCGCCCTCGCCACCGGGGCGGGCGTCGCGGTGCTCGGCCTGCTCGGCCGGCCGCTCGCCGGACCCGCCGAGCGGCCGATGACGGCCGAGGAGATCCGCCTCGCGCTCGCCCGGGACACCCCGGCCGCGCCGTCCCCCGGCTCCTCACCCGGTGCCGTACCGGCCGGATCCCCCGACGCCGTACCGGCACGGTCTCCCGGGCACACGGGGGCGGGCGCCACGCCCGTCACCGGACGGAAGCTGATCTCGACCGGCGCGGGCAGTGTGATCGCCCGGTGCGACGGCGGCCTGGCGCGACTCCAGTCGTGGACGCCCGCTCAGGGGTTCGAGGTCCACGACGTCGATCCGGGGCCGGACGACCGCACCCGGGTGCGGTTCGAGTCGGACGAGGGCAGGGTGGAGATCGAGGTGCGCTGCGCCGGCGACGTCCCCGTCCCCCAGATCACCCGTCACGGGTGATCACCCGCCACGACTGATCACCCGTCAGGACTGACGACCTGCCACGGCTACCGCGGGGGTCAGCCCTCGCCGGTGAGGGCGGCGACGAGGTCGGCGGCCGTGCGGCAGCGGTCGAGCAGGTCGCCCACGTGCGCCTTGGTGCCGCGCAGCGGCTCCAGGGTCGGCACGCGCTGGAGCGACTCACGGCCCGGGATGTCGAAGATGACCGAGTCCCAGGAGGCGGCGGCGACCGACTCGCTGTACTGCCGAAGGCACCGGCCGCGGAAGTAGGCCCGGGTGTCGGTGGGCGGCGTCTCGACCGCGCGGTCAATGTCCTCCTCGGTCACCAGGCGCTGCATCCGGCCGCGGGCGACCAGGCGGTTGTACAGGCCGCGGTCGGGGCGGATGTCGGAGTACTGCAGGTCGACCAGCTGCAGCCGGGGATGGTTCCAGGGCAGGTTGTCCCGGGTGCGGTAGCCCTCCAGGATCTCCAGCTTGGCGACCCAGTCGAGCTCCCGGGACAGTTGCATCGGGTCCTCGGCGAGCCGGGTGAGCACAGACTCCCAGCGGTTGAGCACGTCCTTGGTGAGGTCGTCGACGCCCGCGCCGAAGCGGTCCTCGACGTACTTGCGGGCCTGCTCCAGGTATTCCATCTGGAGCTGCACAGCGGTCATCTTCCGCCCGTTGCGCAGCGCGATCTCGTACTTGCAGGTCGGGTCGTGGGAGACCGCGCGCAGCGCCGCGACCGGCGACTCGGGCGTCAGATCGATGGTGAGGAAGCCCTCTTCGATCATCGCCAGGACCAGGGCCGTCGTACCGAGCTTCAAATATGTCGAAATTTCCGACATATTGGCGTCGCCGATGATCACGTGCAGCCGCCGGTACTTCTCGGGGTCGGCGTGCGGCTCGTCCCGGGTGTTGATGATCGGCCGCTTGAGCGTGGTCTCCAGCCCGACCTCGACCTCGAAGAAGTCGGCCCGCTGGCTGATCTGGAAGCCCTCGGTGCGCGAGTCCTGGCCGATGCCGACCTTGCCCGCGCCGCAGACGACCTGCCGCGAGACGAAGAACGGCGTCAGGTGCCTGACGATGTCGGCGAACGGCGTCGCGCGGCGCATGAGGTAGTTCTCATGACACCCGTACGACGCGCCCTTGGCGTCGGTGTTGTTCTTGTAGAGCTGGATGGGCGCGTTGCCGGGCGTGGACGACGCCCGCACGGCGGCGTCGTACATCACCCGCTCGCCCGCCTTATCCCAGATCACGGCCGCCCGGGGATTGGTGCACTCGGGCGTGGAGTACTCCGGGTGGGCGTGGTCGACGTACAGGCGCGCGCCGTTGGTGAGGATCACGTTGGCGAGCCCGAGGTCCTCATCGGTGAGCTGGCTCTGGTCCGCCACCTCGCGTGCGAGGTCGAACCCTCGGGCGTCGCGGAGCGGGTTCTCCTCCTCGAAGTCCCATCGGGCCCGGCGAGCCCGGGCGGCCGACGCCGCCAGGTACGCGTTGACGACCTGTGAGGAGGTCACCATCGCGTTCGCTCCCGGTTGACCGGGCACGGCGATGCCGTACTCGGTCTCGATGCCCATCACCCGCCGAACCGTCATTCGCACCCCGCCTGCTTCAGGCCGTCGTCGTAGTCATATCCGAGCCTAGCCCTTTCTCTATGCCCTGCTACCGAACAGTTACGGCACAGATGCCTCGGGACTTTGCGCCGGAATGGCCGTCGTGGTCCGGGAGGTATCGCCACGGCCGCGGGAGCGGAACCTCCGGGAGCGGCCGAGCAGGGCCCCCAGCCTGGCGCGAAGCCATCGCTGACCGGGCTTGTCGACCATACGATAGATCAGGTACGCGAGCCCGATCGCGACCGCCATCGTGATCGCGGTCAGCAGCCACGGGTCCACCACGTCCCGGTACGCGGGGATCAGAACGGCCGAGACCGTCTGGTGCAGAAGGTAGAGCGGATACGTCAGAGCCCCGAGGGTGACCAGCCGGCGCCAGCGCACCCACCGCAGCCGGCCGAGGGCGACCGCGGCCATCAGGAGATAGATGACCGTGATCGCGACGACGACGGCCTCCGGAGGCGCCGGGTAGTGCTTGATGCCGATCAGGCGCACCCGCTCCCCCACGCGGTCCAGGGCCGCGTACAGGGACATGCCGTAACCGGCGGCGATCAGCAGCCACGGGACGAAGGACCCGGAACGCGCGCCGAATCGGTGGATCAGGAAGAAGGCCATGCCCGCGATGAAGTACGGCGCCTGCCGCGGCATGAAGACGAAGACGAGCGTCTCGTTCTGGGTGAACTCGGCCAGCAGAGCGAGGCCGGACCAGGCCGCCAGGAACACCAGGCAGCGCCGCAGCGTGATCCCCACGAGGGAGAACAGCGCCAACAGCACGTAGAACCGCAGCTCCACCCACAGGGACCAGAAGACGCCGCCGGCGTGGCCCACGCCGAAAGCCCCCTGGAACATCGTCAGATTGAGCAGGTACTCGCCGTCACTGAGCTTGGGATCGAAGCCGACGACCCCGCTGAAGCGGTACATGATGAAGATCACAAGCACGGCGAACCAGTACGCCGGGTACAACCGCGACACCCGGGAGACGGCGAACTCGCCGACCGTGTGCCCCCACACGCTCATCAGGATGACGAACCCGCTGATGAGGAAGAACAGCTCCACGCCGAGGATGCCCAGCGTGGTCAGGCGGGCGACCGGCTCGAACAGCGTGGTGGGGTACTCGTCCCACAGCGACCTGCTGGCCGCCATGAAGTGGAAGGCCATGACGGCGAACGCGGCCACGAAGCGCAGGACGTCGAGCTCGACCAGGCGACGGCCCCCCGCGGCCCCGGCGGCGTTCCCGGCCGGGACCCCGCCCGACGCCGGAACGGCCGAGGCGAGAGCGCCTGGAGCCGGGGCGGGCTGTCGCACGGGCTGTCTCACGGCAGTCCCCCGCGCGAGCCAAAGAAGATCATGCCCTCTTTGACGTGATCACTCCGGGCTTCGGTTCCCCCGGATCACGATCGTCGCGAAAGATCCCTTTTGCCCCTTTTACTGCAATCCTGTCCACATGTCGGCCTCGATAGGGCCCGGAAAGCCGGAGGAGCGGCGCGATCCGGGATCGCGCCGCTCCTCGATGGCACCGGTCCGGCCGGTGCGGGGCGTTCTACAGGTACTGACCGGTGTTGGCGACCGTGTCGATCGACCGTCCGGCCTCGGTGCCCTGCTTGCCCTGCACGAGCGTGCGGATGTAGACGATCCGCTCGCCCTTCTTGCCGGAGATGCGGGCCCAGTCGTCGGGGTTGGTGGTGTTGGGCAGGTCCTCGTTCTCGGAGAACTCGTCCACGCAGGCGGCCAGCAGGTGCGAGATCCGCAGGCCCTTCTGCCCGGTGTCGAGGAACTCCTTGATGGCCATCTTCTTGCCCCGGTCCACGATGTTCTGGATCATGGCGCCGGAGTTGAAGTCCTTGAAGTACAGGACTTCCTTGTCGCCGTTGGCGTAGGTCACCTCGAGGAAGCGGTTCTCCTCGCTCTCGGCGTACATCCGCTCGACCACCCGCTGGATCATCGCGGCGATCGTGCCCTCGCGGCTGCTGCCGTGCTCGGTCAGGTCGTCCGGGTGCAGCGGCAGGTCGCTGACGAGGTACTTCGAGAAGATGTCCTTGGCCGCCTCGGCGTCGGGCCGCTCGATCTTGATCTTGACGTCCAGCCGGCCTGGCCGCAGGATCGCCGGGTCGATCATGTCCTCACGGTTGGAGGCGCCGATGACGATGACGTTCTCCAGGCCCTCGACACCGTCGATCTCCGACAGGAGCTGGGGGACGATGGTGTTCTCGACGTCGGAGGACACACCGGAGCCGCGGGTGCGGAAGATCGAGTCCATCTCGTCGAAGAACACGATCACCGGGGTGCCCTCGGAGGCCTTCTCGCGCGCTCGCTGGAAGACCAGGCGGATGTGCCGCTCGGTCTCGCCGACGTACTTGTTGAGAAGCTCGGGGCCCTTGATGTTCAGGAAGAAACTCTTGCCGGACTGGCCGGTCTTCTCCGCGACCTGCTTGGCCAGGGAGTTGGCCACCGCCTTCGCGATGAGCGTCTTGCCACAGCCGGGCGGGCCGTACAGCAGCACGCCCTTCGGCGGCCGGAGCTTGTGCTCGCGGAACAGGTCGGCATGCAGGTAGGGCAGCTCGATGGCGTCCCTGATCTGCTCGATCTGCCGGCCGAGGCCGCCGATCTCCTCGTAGGAGATGTCGGGGACCTCCTCGAGGACGAGCTCCTCCACCTCGGACTTGGGGATGCGTTCGTAGACGTAGTTGGAACGGGGTTCGAGAAGGAGGGAGTCACCGGCCCGCAGCGGCTGGTCCAGCAGCGAATGGGCGAGTTTGACGACCCGCTCCTCGTCGGCGTGCGAGATGACGAGCGCGCGGTCGCCGCTCTCCAGCAACTCCTTGAGCATCACGATCTCGCCGACGTCCTCGTAGCCGAGGGCCTCGACGACGTTGAGCGCCTCGTTCAGCATGACCTCCTGGCCACGCTTGAGCGAGTCGACGTCGACCGCAGGACTGACGTTCACCCGGAGCTTGCGCCCGCCCGTGAACACCTCGATCGTGCCGTCATCCCTGGCTTCGAGGAACACGCCGAATCCGGACGGCGGCTGTGCCAGCCGGTCGACCTCCTCCTTGAGGGCGACGATCTGGTCCCTGGCCTCCTTGAGGGTGGAGACCAAACGCTCGTTCTGGCTTGTGAGGGCGGCCACCTGGGCCTGCGCCTCGTGGAGACGCTCCTCGATGACCCTGGCCTGCCGGGGAGACTCGGCCAGCTTCCGGCGCAACGCGGTGATCTCCTCTTGCAGGAAGGAGACCTGTGTTGTGAGATCGGCGACCTCCCGTTCGCGCTGCGCGGCTCGAGCCTCAGCGTCGTCGCGAGCTGCCACGCCCCGTCACCTCCTTCCCCGTCGAGAACGACTACTCAAGACCCTACCTATCTTGGCGCTGTACGTAACCTGGCCGGGCAGTGTTCGTGTAGTTACGTTGGGTGTTCGGCGTTTGATACCTTATGGACCGATTGTTCGGGTCACCATTAGGAACACACCCAAATGTTCCCGTGTCACGCGGCTTTGCCGGGTTGTGGCCGAATTGTCACCCTTGTTCGATCCCCTCTCCGTACGCCCCCTTTGCGGGGCGCCTGCGCCGCGGCGGGGGCGTGACGCCGTCCGCCATGCGACGAGCCGTGACGAGAAACCCCGTGTGGCCGACCATGCGGTGGTCGGGCCGTACGGCGAGGCCCTCGACATGCCAGTCGCGAACCAGGGTCTCCCACGCGTGGGGCTCGGTGAAACTCCCGTGCTCCCGCAGTGTTTCCACGGTTCTGGACATCTGGGTAGTTGTCGCAACATAGCAGCAAATAACTCCCCCTGGGGTCAGGGACTTCGCCGCCGCGTCAACACACTCCCAAGGGGCGAGCATGTCGAGGATGACGCGGTCCACGTCCGTCTCGTCGAGCGCGTCGACGAAGTCGCCCACCGCCAGACGCCACTGCCCCATCGGACCGCCGAAGAACTTCTCCACGTTCTTGGTGGCCACCTCGGCGAAGTCCGCGCGCCGCTCGTAGGAGGTGACCCTCCCCTCCGGGCCGACCGCGCGCAGCAGGAAGCAGGTGAGCGCGCCGGATCCCACGCCGGCCTCCACCACCCGGGCGCCGGGGAAGACGTCGGCCATGGCGACGATCTGGGCCGCGTCCTTCGGATAGACCACCGCGGCCCCGCGCGGCATCGACACCGTGTAGTCGGCGAGCAGATGCCGGAACGCCAGGTACGCCGTGCCGCCGGAGGACCGCACCACGGACCCTTCGGGCTGTCCGATCAGGTCGTCGTGCGGGATCGACCCCTTGTGCGTGTGGAAGACGCCGCCCTCTTTCAGCGTCACCGTGTGCCGCTTGTTCTTGGGGTCGGTGAGCTGAACCTGATCTCCGGCCTGGAATGGGCCGTGCCTGCGAAAACCCATGCGGAAAAGGCTAGTGCCGCGACCGACGAGATTTGCCCGGCGGAGCGGTGTCCGGAGTGGTGCATCGCAAGGCGGAGGAGGAGGCCACAGCGGAGGGGCGGGGGCGGGGCCGGCCGGGAAAACACCTGGCCGGTACGGTGTCACCGCTGGTAACAATGGGACATGTTGCCCCAAGAGGCGATCCCTGCCGGGCCGGCCGTTCTGCGCCCGCCGGTCCAGGGGGACGCCGACCAGATCGCCCGAGCCTGTGCCGACCCCGATATCGCGAGGTTCATCCCCTTCCTTCCCTCGCCGTACTCACGGGACGACGCGCTGGCGTGGATCACCAAGACCATGCCCGGGGTGTGGGAGAACGGCGGCGCCGGTTTCGTCGTGGCCGACCCGGTCACGGACGAGGTCCTCGGGACGGCGATGCTCAAGCCGCCGGACCGGTTCGGCGCGACGGAGGTGGGCTACTGGCTCGCGCCGTGGGCCCGGGGGCGCGGCGTCGTCACGGCCGTCGTGCGAACGCTCGCCGAACGGGCCTTCGCCCGGGGCGTCCCCCGGATCGGGCTGCTCACCGACGTGGAGAACGTCGCGAGCCAGCACGTCGCCCTCCGGTGCGGTTTCGCCCACGAGGGCGTGCTGCGCGGGGCCGGAACTCCCCGGGGCGGCACCCCCGCCGACATCGCCGCCTTCGGGCGGCTGAGCACCGACCCCGGCGACCCGATCACGCCCTTCCTGCCGTTCTTCCCCGGAGGGTTCCCCGGCGGCTCGCTCACCGACGGCGTCGTCCGGCTCACACCGCTGACCACCGCCGACGCCGCCGACTACTTCGCGCTGGCGTCAGTGCCCGACGTGATGGACTCGCACGTGCCGCCGGCGGAGCCGTCGTACGCCGAGATCGAGGTCGTCTGCAGGTACGCCGGGCACCGGTGGCTGACCGGACAGCGGGCGGACATCGCGATCAGGGACGCCCGCACCGGCGCGTTCGCCGGGGACATCCAGCTCACCGGCGTCGTCCCGCCGCTCGGGCAGGCGATGCTCGGCTACAGCCTGCACCCCGCCCACCGCGGGCGCGGCATGGTGACGCGGGCCGTGAACCTGCTGGCCGAGTGGGCGTTCACGCACACCCCGCTGCGCCGGATCGTCGCCGGGACCACGCCGGGCAACACCTCCTCGCAACGGGTGCTCGAACGGGCGGGGTTCGTCCGGGAGCACCTCGTCGAGGGGCTGCTGCCCGGCCCGGGAGGCTCCCGCCTGGACGACATCCAGTGGGCCAGGACACGCCCCTGAGGGGAACGGACCTGCCGCGCTCGGGCACCGCCCGGAACCCGGTGCCCGAGCGCGGGGCGTCCGCGGCGCGGGACGCCCGGGCGTCCCGGCCACGCCGGTGTCCGCCGGTCCCTCAGTCGGATCCGTACGCGGCCCGCAGCTTGGCGAAGGCGGCGTCGGTCCCCTGGAGGGCCCGGTCGATCTCCTCGTCGGTGTGCGCGGCCGACAGGAACCAGTTGTGCCAGGCGTGCAGGTAGACCCCCTCCTCCAGGCAGGCTCCGGCCCAGGCGATGCCCTTCTCCAGGGTGTCGTCGCCCTCGAAGGACAGCCACGGCACCTGCACGGGGCCGGTCTGGCGGACCACGAAGCCGTGCGCCGCCGCCTGGGCGGCGAGCCCCTCGCGCAGCCGGGTCCCGGCCCGGTGCATGAGCGCGGGGCCGTCGGTCTCGCGCAGGATCTCGATCGTCGCCTTGGCGGCGGCCATCGCGGTGGCGGAGAACCAGAAGGAGCCGGTGGAGTACAGCGTCTGGGCGGCCCCGCGCAGCGCGTCGGTCCCGGTGAGCGCCGCGATGGGGAACCCGTTGGCCATCGCCTTGCTCCAGGCCGTCAGGTCGGGCCGCACCCCGAGCGGCTCCCACGAGCCGCGCAGGTCCAGCCGCCATCCGGCGCGCACGTCGTCGATGACCAGCGCCGCGCCGAGCCGGTCGGCCAGCGCGCGCACGCCCCGGGCGAAGTCCGCGTCGGCGTCCTCCTGGTCTTCGAACGAGTCGTGCTTGAACGGGGTGACCAGGATGGCGGCGACGTCGCCGTCCGCCTGGGCCGCGGCGGCCTCGGCGCTCGCGAGGTCGTTGTAGGTGAATTCGATCGTGTCCGCCCGCTGGTTGGGGGTGACCCCGTTCAGGCTGGGCGTGCACCAGGGGTCGGCGCCGTGGTAGGCGCCGTGGGCGACCAGCGCCTTGGTCCTGCCCGTGGCGGCCCTGGCCACCATGAGGGCCTGCGTGGTGGCGTCGGTGCCGTTCTTGGAGAACATGGCCCAGTCGGCGGAGGGGATGAGGTCCACCAGGAGTTCGGCGAGCTCCACCATGACCGGGCCGGGACCGTTCAGGCAGTCGCCCGCCGCCTGCTGGGCCGCCGCGGCGGCCTCCACCTTCGGGTTCCGGTGGCCGACGATCATCGGGCCCCAGCTGCACATCAGGTCGACGTACTCGCGGCCGTCGGCGTCCCACTGGCGCGCGCCCTCGGCCCGGACGAAGAACTGGGGGTAGCGGTCCCCGTGCAGGGCCGCGTTGAGGTGGCCGTACATGCCGCCGGGGATGACCGCGGCGGCACGGGCCCGCAGGGAGGCGTCGAGGGACATGGGCGGCACTCCTGAGATCGGGGGAATCGGGGGAGGTTTGAGCCGGGATCAGGCGTCCGGGCCGGGGTCGCCGGGGACGAAGCCGTCCAGCCCGGCGTCGGAGCCGAGACCGCCCGCGACCCTCGCGGCGACGGCCGTGCCGAGGCGTGCGGCGCCGAGGACGTCCCGGCCGTGCAGCAGTCCGGCGGCGAATCCGGCGCAGTACGCGTCGCCGCAGCCCGTGGTGTCGACCACCGGCACGTCCAGGGCGGGCACCCGGGTGACTCCGTCGGCGGTGGCCACGAGGCTGCCGGCGGCCCCCAACGTGACGATCACGCCCTTCGGGCCCTCGGCGAGCAGCGCGGCCGCGGCCTCCTCGGGCGTCGGCGCCCCGCTCAGCATGAGCGCCTGCTCCTCGTTGGGCAGGAGGTAGTCGACGTGGGGCAGGAACGCGCGCACGCCGGGCATGAGGTCGGCCATGTTCGACAGCAGGTCCAGCGTGACGGTCGTGCCGCCCTCGCGGGCCTTGCCGAGCAGCGCGAAGAAGGCCGGGTCGTGCAGGCCCCAGGTGACGTCCATGCCGCCGAGGTGCACCACCTTCGCGGCGGTCAGGCGGGCGGCGTCGAGGTCGGCGGTCGCCAGGCCCAGGTTGGCCCCGGGCACGTGGAACGACGGCCGTCCGCCGTCGGGGCGGATGGGCAGGATCGAGGCCGCCGTCTGCTCCCCCGCCCTGCGCACCACGCCGCTCACGTCGACGCCGTGCCGCGCCATGATCATCAGGAGGAAGTCGCCCAGCTCGTCGTCGCCGACGGCGCCCATCGAGGCGACCGGCACGCCGATCTTCGCCAGGGCCACGGCCGTGCCCGCGGCCGCTCCCGCCGCGGTGATGCGGATCTGCTCAAGCAGGTGGGTGTCCTGACCGGCCGGGATGGACTCGACCGGGCGGGCCAGGACGTCGACGATATGTACGCCGACCGTCACTACCGTCATGAGCGGATAATAGACGGGCGCCCGACTAAAATGTCAACCGAGGTGGTGGACCATGCCGAAGATCGTCAATCACGAGGAGCGCAGGGGCGAGGTCGTCGCGGCGGCCCGCCGGATCATCCTGCGCGAGGGCATCGAGGCCGCGACCACGCGGGCCATCGCCAAGGAGGCCGGATACTCCAACGGCGTGCTCACGCATTACTTCGCCGACAAGGACGAGATCCTGCTGTCGGCCCTGGAGGCGTCCCATCGCCGGATCGCCGACCGGCTGCGGGACAAGCTGTCCGGCCGCACCGGCCTGGCGGCACTGCGCGAACTGCTGCTCGACAACGTGCCGCTGGACGAGGAGCGGGCCGGCGAGACCGGGCTGGAGGTGGGCTTCTGGGGACGCAGCCTGACCAGCCCCGCGCTGCTGGAGGTCCAGCGGCGGGAGGCCGCCGAGCTCCGCTATCTGGTGACGAGCCTGCTCGGGTCCGCCGCCGAGGCCGGTGAGATCCGTACGGACGAGGACCTGGAGGACGTCGCGGAACGGCTGCTGGCGCTCGTGGACGGACTGAGCGTGCACCGTCTGCTGTACCCGTCGCAGGTCACCGGCGAGCGGCTGGAACGGCTGATCCTGAGCGAGATCGAGCGGCTGCGCCCCTGATCCGCCTGATCCGGCCGCCGGGAGCCGGTGGCCCCGGCGGCCGCGGGAATCGTCAGGCGTTGCGGTGGGGCTCGTACCGCATCGTGCGCGAGACGCCGACGCGCACGGTCGTGCCGGGCAGGATCGGCACCGGCTCGTTCGGCGGGATGTCGTAGAAGTTGGGGTCGCCGGGCGGCTGGATCTGCGTGCCGTTCACCGAGCCCAGGTCGAGCAGGTTGACGTCCCAGTTGTCCAGGAAGACGCGCAGGTGGCGGCGCGACACCGAGCCGTCGGGGCTGGTGACCTTGGCCGGCCTGGCCTCGCCCGACTGCACCTCGGGCGCGCGCTCGGGGTCGCGGCCCAGCAGGTAGTCGGCCTCCAGCGGCAGCGCCACGCCGTCATCGAGCAGCAGCACCCCGAGCTGCGGCCTGGGGCCCTTGTACGGCACCACCGCCCGCTGGTCGATGGGGATTCCGCAGACCGCGCAGTAGGGCGCGCGCGGGTCGTTGAAGTGGTCGTTCTTGCAGTCGACGCCGTAGACCATCGGCCGCTGACCGGGCTCGGGCGGCACGTCCATCTGGGTCGCCTCGCCCGGCTCCTCCTCGGCGGGCACGTGCGGCACCGGCTCGAACGGCCCGCTCGGCGGGCCGTCGGGCCCGCCGAGGTCGTGCAGCAGCCCGCCCAGGTCGTGGGGACCCGAATCGTGCTGCGGGGCGTCCCGGTCCTCGGCGGGCTCAGGCAGCGAAGGCAGCGGCTGCGGTCCCGAGTGGTGCGACGGTCCCGGATCGGGGACGACCGGCGGCAGCGGCTGGGAGACGTGGGACGGCGGCGGACCGGGCGGCATCGGGAGCGGCTGGGACGAGCCCAGGGACGGCGCTCCGTGCTCGGGGCCGGGCGGCGACCCGGCCGGGAACGGCGACGCGGGCGGCGGCGGCACGGGCGGCGGCGGCACGGGCGGCGGCACGGGCGGCGGCACGGGCGACGGCACCACGGGCCCGCGCGGGGCGATCGGTTCCGGGGCCCCGATCTGCGAGGGCTGCACGCTCTGCTGACCTTGGTGCTGCGGCTGCGGCTGCGGCGGGCGCGGGGGCAGCGGCGGGAACGCGAGGTCGCCGTGCTGGGTGAGGTCGCACTCCAGCCCGGCACCGGTGACCACGCCGCCGTCCAGCCGGGCGTACGGGCTCGACGGGCCCGCTCCGGGCAGGCGCAGCTCGACCCGGGACACCGGGCCGCTGACGAGACGGTCGGTCCAGGTCAGCGCGTCGTGCCCGGCGAGGCGGACCTCGCCGTCGGGGCCGCCCGACACGGTCGCGTACGCGGCCCCGCTGACCAGCACGGCCACGCCGCCCCCGGCCGGTCCGGCCACCGCGCAGGCCGCCGGCTCGACGCCGATCGACCTTTCCATGGCGCGCGCCAGGACCTGGGCCACCCGCCGGGCCAGCGCCCGGCCGTCCCCTCCCGTCGTGGCGGTCTCGCTCAGCGCGCCCAGCAGGTCCTCCACCGGCTGGTCGCCACCGGTGGCGCACACGAGCAGCAAACCGTTCAGATGGGCGACCACGCCCTCCCCCGGCAGCGGGCGGACCACCCCCACGCCCTGTTCCGTCACAGAAGTTCTCCCTCCGGAAACGCCACCGGATGACCGGCACCATCGCCGGCACGCCACGTGCCGGATCGATCACCCCAGAAATTAGCAAAAAACAGTGATGAACCGGCCTGCGGGAGCGCGCGACGGGCGGCCGAACGGCACCCGCCGGTCCCGGTCCCGGTCAGCACCCTAGTCCCCGGTGACCCGTCGGACGAGTGCGCGGAACGCACCACACCACAGTGCGCGGAGCGCCGGGGGCCGCGGTCGCCGCGCCGCGCTCACACACCGGTGAACATGCGGTTGACGTCGGTGGTGGCGAGCACGCCGTAAATCTCCCCGCCCCGCTCGACCAGCAGGTATTCCGGTGCCGGACTGTCCCGCATGGCGTCGAGCAGGGACTCCCCCTCGAGATCGGCGCCGAGCACGAGCGAGGGCTCCAGTGCGCGTGACAGGGCGCCGACGTTCACCCACGGCCTGCGCTGCTCGGGAGTGGCGTTGATCGCCGTCTCGTTGACGATGCCCACCGGCCGCCCGTCGTGGTCGACCACCACCATGGCCCCCGCGCCCGCCTCCCGCGCCCGGCGCAGGCCCTCCGACAGCGGCACCTCGGCGGTGACCGCGACCGCCCGGCGGGCCAGCGTACGGGCCCGCAACTGCGGCAGCCGGGCCCGTACGCGGGCGACCCGCAGCGACTGGGAGGCCCCGAGCCAGATGAAGGACGCCAGCACCACCGTCCAGAGCATGCTCCCGATGCCGGGCTCCTGCCCCGCCATCAGATTCATCAGCAGCGGCACCACGACCACCGCGACCGCGACACCGCGGCCGACCCACGCGGCGGCCATCGTGCCCGTGCCCGCGTCCCGCTTGACCTTCCACACGGCCGCCCGCAGCATCCGGCCGCCGTCGAGCGGCAGGCCGGGCAGCAGGTTGAACAGTCCGACGATCAGGTTGGACAGCCACAGCTGCCACACCAGCACCTGTGCCAGGCCGCCCGATGGCACGACGAACGCCTCCGCCAGGGCCCCGATCCCGGCCAGCCCCAGCGACAGCAGCGGCCCGGCGAAGGCCACGTTGAACTCCCGGCCCGCCGTCTCGGGCTCGCGCTCGATCTCCGAGACGCCGCCGAGCATGTAGAGGGTGATCCGGCGCACCGGCAGGCCGTAGTGCTTGGCCACGACGCAGTGCGCCAGCTCGTGCAGCAGGACCGAGACGTACAGCAGGACGGCGAAGGCCAGCGCGACGGCGTACGCCGCGGTCTCGCTGTAGCCCGGCAGCATGTCGGCGAACTGCGGCTGGAAGCTGATCGTGATGAACGCCGCCACGATGAGCCAGGTGGGCGAGACGTAGACGGGGATGCCGAACGGCCGTCCCATCCGCAGCCCGGTGGACTCCTTGACAGGTGTGCTCATGTGGCCGCCTTCCCCTTCCACGCCCCTCGATGCTACGTGCCACGAGGTGAGATCAGCCTAAGAGCTCGCCCGCCCGTTGCGTACCGTGCGAGGCTCCGGGGAAGGCGGGGCGGGAGCGTTCTGTCGGCCCGGTGTCCTACAGTTCGGGGCATGACCCTCGCCGAAGAGCGCGCCGTCATCGGGGCGCTTTCCCCCTCCCGGGCCGGTGACTTCATGACCTGCCCCCTGCTCTACCGGTTCAGGGTGATCGACCAGCTCCCCGAGCGGCCCTCGGCCGCCGCGGTCAGGGGCACGCTCGTTCACGCCGTCCTCGAACGGCTCTACGACCTGCCCGCGGAGGCGCGGACCGTCGCCGCCGCGCAGGACCTGCTGGAGCCCCAGTGGCGGCGGCTGCTCGACGAGGAGCCCGACTACGCGGGTCTGTTCGAGGACGACGCGGAGCGGGACGCCTGGCTGAAGCAGGCCCGCGGCATGGTCGAGCGATACTTCACGCTGGAGGACCCGCAGCGGCTGGAGCCGGCCGAGCGCGAGATGTACGTCGAGGTCGTGCTCGACAGCGGGCTTCTGCTGCGCGGCTACATCGACAGGCTCGACGTGGCCCCGACCGGCGAGATGCGGGTCGTGGACTACAAGACGGGCACGGCGCCGGGGCGCGAGTGGGAGGCCAAGGCGCTGTTCCAGATGAAGTTCTACGCGCTGGCGCTGTGGCGGCGCAGCGGCCAGGTCCCCCGCATGCTCCAGCTCATGTACCTGGGCAACGGCGAGATCATCCGGTACGTCCCCGACGAGGCGGATCTGCGGGCGACCGAGCGCAAGGTGGAGGCGCTCTGGGCGGCCATCGAGCGTGCCGTGCGCACCCGCGAGTGGCGCGCCCGCCGCTCGCGGCTGTGCGACTGGTGCGACCACCAGGCGCTGTGCCCGGAGTTCGGCGGCACCCCGCCGCCCGTGCCCGACCGCGAGCCCGGGCTGTCCGCCCGCGTCAGCAGAAGGTCTGCCAGCGACGAGCTGTGACCGTGTTCCCCGCGTCCGCCGTCGGAGCGCTCACTCCCGCCGTCTTCCCTCGTCGCGCTCGGTCGCTCCGCTCCCACACGCTCCTCAGTCCAGACCGGCGGCGCACCCCATCGGCTCGCTCGGTGTCTCCCGCTTCGCTCATCGGGGCGCTCACATCCGGATCGCTCGGACTCCTCCGCGCGGCTCCTCCGCGGGGAGGAGGGGGATATCCCTCCCGGGCAGGGTGGACGCGGGCGGCGACCGCCTAGATTTGGTACGTGCGCACCACCCCCGGCAGTACGCGGTCCTGGCTTCGGGCTCGTCCCCTGCTCTCCGACTCCGTCCTCGCGGTGGTGCTGACGATCGTGTCCCTGTGGACGATCGTCGCCTTCGCCCAGCATGGGGTCGGCGCACCCGCGCCGGCCCGCCCGCCGGACGCGCTCAACCTGGCGCTGGCGGCGTCCTGCACGCTGCCCCTGGCGCTGCGGCGGCAGCGGCCGTTCGCGCTGCTGGTGGCCACCGCCCTCCCCGATGTGGGGATGATCGTGCTCGGCTACAGCCCCGGCCTGAGCGGGATCGGCGCATTCGTCCTCCTCTACTCGGTCGCCGCCCACCGGGGGCTGGCGTTGAGCCTGGCCGCGCTGGTCGTCTCCTTCGCCACCTACGCCGCCGTGGCCGGCGTCGCGCCCCTCCCGGTCTCCTGGACCAACCACGTCGTCGTGGCCACCGTCATGCTGCTGTGCTGGGTGTGCGGCCGGGCGGTGCGGCTGCGCCGCGCCTACCTCGCCGAGCTGGTCCATCGGGCCGACCGGCTGGAGCGTGCGCGGGAGGCCGACACGCGGGCCGCCCGGGCAGAGGAGCGCTCCCGCATCGCCCGGGAGCTGCACGACGTCGTCGCCCACCATGTGAGCGTGATGACGGTCCAGGCCGCCGCCGCCCGCAGGATGCTCGACACCAAGCCCGACGTCGCGCGGGACGCCCTGACCGCCATCGAGGAGATGGGCCGTACGGCGATGGCGGAGATGCGCAGCATCGTCGGTGTGCTGCGCACCGACGGCCCGGCCGAGCGCGGGCCGCAGCCGGGCATGCACGACCTGCCGGCGCTGGTGGACCAGATGCGCGAGGCGGGGCTGCGGACCCAGCTGTGGATCGAGGGCGAGCGGCGGGGGCTGCCGCCCGGGGTGGACCTGGCCGCCTACCGGCTCGTGCAGGAGGCGCTGACCAACAGCCTGCGCCACGCCGGGCCCACCGCCCGCGCCTGGGTGACCGTACGGCACGAGCCGAACGAGCTCAGCATCCGCGTCGAGGACGACGGGCGCGGCACGGCGGAGGAGTCGGTGCGGGTCGAGGGCAAGGGCCACGGGCTCGTGGGCATCCGCGAGCGCGTGGCGCTCTATGGTGGAGTCCTGCGGATCGGTCCCCGCACCGGGGGCGGATTCGAGGTCCGGGCTCACTTCCCCCTCAGTCACAGCCCCCTCAGTCACAGCCCGCTCAAGCACAGCTCCCTCAAGCACAGCTCCCCCGAGGACACAGCATGACGATCAGGGTGTCTCCCTCCACCCGGCGGCCCGCCGCCCATCCCAGCACGGACGCACGATGACGATCCGGGTGTTGCTGGTCGACGACCAGCCGCTGCTGCGCACCGGGTTCCGGTTCATCCTGGAGGCGGAGCCGGACGTCACCGTCGTGGGCGAGGCGGGCGACGGCGCGATGGCCATGGACCAGTCCAGGGCCCTGATGCCCGACGTGGTGCTCATGGACGTCCGCATGCCCGGCACCGACGGCATCGAGGCGACCCGCCGCATCGTGCGGGAGGCCGCACCGAGCGCCCACGTGCCGAAGGTGCTCGTGCTGACGACCTTCGACCTGGACGAGTACATCGTGGAGGCGCTGCGCGCGGGCGCGAGCGGGTTTCTCCTCAAGGACGTGCCGCCGGACGAGCTGGTCCAGGCGATCCGGGTGGTGGCGGCGGGCGACGCCATCGTGGCGCCGAGCGTCACCCGGCGGCTGCTGGACAGGTTCGCCACCCGGCTTCCCTCCGCGCACCGGCAGGCCACCCCCACACGGCTCGACCGGCTCACCGAGCGCGAGCTCGAGGTGCTGGGCCTGATCGCGAAGGGCATGTCGAACGCCGAGATCGCCGCCCGGCTCGTGGTCAGCGAGACGACCGTGAAGACCCACGTGGGCAACGTGCTGACCAAGCTGGGGCTGCGCGATCGGGTCCAGGCGGTCGTGCTCGCGTACGAGACCGGTCTGATCGTCCCCGGCGCCTTCTCCTGACCTTCGATCTACAACTCGGGAGGAGCGAGGCGGGCCCGGTCCTCCCCTGGTGGTGGACGCGAGTCGTACGAGAGGCCGATGCCGGACGGGCGGGCGGGCCGATACCGTCGGAACAGTGGCGTGGCCGAGGTTGCGGAACACGCCGCGCCGGTACGGCTCCCGCGGACCGTCTGCGCTGACCATCTGGGGGGAAGACGGCGGGAGCCGTACCGGCGGAAAGTTCAGACGGCCGTCTCCTGAGGGGCCGCGGCCGTGCCGCCCGAAGGGGCGTTCTCGGGGAAATGACAGGCCACCTGGTGGCCGGGGGCGAGTGTCGCCAGCGGGGGCTCGACCTGCTTGCAGATCTCCTGCGCCTTCCAGCACCGGGTGTGGAACCGGCAGGCGGGCGGCGGGTTGAGCGGCGAGGGCACGTCGCCCTGCAGCCGGATCCGCTCCCGCTCCTTGCGCCGCTTCGGGTCCGGGATCGGCACCGCCGACAACAACGCGTTGGTGTAGGGATGCATCGGCGATTCGTACAGGCCCTTGCGGTCCGCGATCTCGACGACCTTGCCGAGGTACATCACCGCGACGCGGTCGCTGATGTGCCGGACCACCGACAGGTCGTGCGCGATCACCACGTAGGTGAGGTCGAGCTCGCTCTGCAGGTCCTCCAGCAGGTTGACGACCTGGGCCTGGATCGACACGTCGAGCGCGGACACCGGCTCGTCGGCGATGATCAGCTTGGGCTTGAGCGCGAGCGTCCTGGCGATGCCGATGCGCTGCCGCTGTCCGCCGGAGAACTCGTGCGGGTAGCGGTTGTAGTGCTCGGGGTTGAGGCCGACCAGTTCGAGGATCTCCTGGACCGCCTTCTTGGTGCCCTGCTCGGTCTTGATGCCCTGGATCCGGAACGGCGCCCCCACGATGGCGCCCACCGTGTGCCGGGGGTTGAGCGAGCTGTAGGGGTCCTGGAAGATGATCTGCACGTCCCGGCGGAGCGGGCGCAGCCGGCCCTGGGACATGTGCGTGATGTCGTTGCCGTCGAACAGGATCTTCCCGCCGGTGGGCTCGATGAGCCGGGTGATCAGGCGTCCGGTGGTGGTCTTGCCGCATCCCGACTCGCCGACCAGGCCGAGGGTCTCGCCCTTCTTCACGTCGAAGCTGATGCCGTCGACGGCCCTGACCGCACCGACCTGCCGCTTGAGCAGACCCTTCGTGATCGGGAAGTGCTTTTCCAGCCCCTGTACGGACAGCAAGGGCTCCTCGTTCACGAAGCCTCCAGGTTCGGCTTGATCTCGTTCTCCCAGATGGCGCGCCGCCGCTCGCGCGGCAGGTGGCAGCGCACCAGGTGACCGCCCTCGGTCTCCAGCAGCTCGGGGACCTCCGTCTTGGCCCGCCCGCCCGTACGCTCCTCGAAGGCGCAGCGCGGGTGGAAGGCGCAGCCGGACGGCACGTTGATCAGTGAGGGCGGGGAGCCCTTGATCGGCAGCAGCCGCTCGGTCGGCTCGCGGTCCAGGCGCGGCATCGAGCCGAGCAGGCCCCACGTGTAGGGGTGCTCGGGCCGTTCGAAGATGTCCTCGGACGTGCCGTACTCGACGCACTTGCCGCCGTACATCACGAGGATGTCGTCGGACAGCTCGGCGACGACGCCGAGATCGTGGGTGATGACGATCAGCGCGGCGTCGAAGTCGCGCTGCAGATCGCGCATCAGGTCGAGGATCTGCGCCTGCACGGTCACGTCGAGGGCCGTGGTCGGCTCGTCGGCGATCAACAGCTCGGGGTCGCAGCTCAGCGCCATCGCGATCATCGCGCGCTGTCGCATGCCGCCGGAGAACTCGTGGGGGTAGCTGTCCACGCGGCGCTCCGGCTGTGGAATGCCCACCCGGCCGAGCATGTCGATCGCGTGCTTGCGCGCGACCTTCTTGCCGACGTCGTTGTGGATGCGGTACGCCTCGACGATCTGGTCGCCGACCGTGTAGAACGGGTGCATCGCCGACAGCGGATCCTGGAAGATCATCGCCATCTTCTTGCCGCGCAACGTGCGCACGTGCTCGGCGCTCGCGCCGACGAGCTCCTCGCCGTCGAGCCAGATCTCGCCGGAGATGCGGGCGCGCCCGCCCTTGTGCAGGCCGAGGATGCCGAGGCTGGTCACGCTCTTGCCGGAGCCCGACTCCCCGACGATGCCGAGCGTCCTGCCCCGCTCCAGCGTGAACGACAGCCCGTCGACGGACTTGACCAGGCCGTCGTCGGTCGGGAAGTGGATCCGCAGGTCCTTCAGTTCCAGGAAGCTCATCCCAGCCTCACCCTCGGGTCGACGACGGCGTACAGGACGTCGACGACCAGGTTGGCCACGACGATGAAGACGGCCGCGATCAGCGTGACGCCCATCACCTGCGGGAGGTCGTTGTGGCCGATGGCGTCGACGGCGTACTTGCCCAGGCCCGGCAGCGAGAACGTGCTCTCGGTGAGGACGGCGCCGCCGAGCAGCAGGCCCAGGTCGAGACCGACCATGGTGAGAAGGGGGGTGAGCGTGGCGCGCAGGCCGTGTTTCACCACGACGGACCGCTCGCGAAGGCCCTTCGCCCGCGCCGTGCGGATGTAGTCCTCCCCCATCGTCTCCAGCATGCCCGCCCTCGTGATGCGGGCGTAGCTGGCCGCGTAGAGGAACGCGAGCGTCACCCACGGCAGGATGAGGTTGTTGGCCCAGGTCAACGGATCTTCTTCGATGGGAACCCAGTCGGCGACGTCGCCCACGAGCCCGAGCTTGTCCCTGAAGATCGCGAGAGAGACGATGCCGGTGAAGAAGATGGGCAGCGAGACTCCCGCGAGCGCGACGCCCATCGACAGCCGGTCGAAGAAGCTGCCCCGCCGCAGCGCCGAGACGACGCCCGTCGCCACACCGAACACCACCCAGACCACCACCGCGCCGGCCGCCAGCGAGAGTGTGACCGGCAGGCGGTCGAGCAGGTCCGGCAGGACGGGGTTCTGCGTGACGTACGAGTAGCCGAGGCAGGGGGCCGGGCAGTGCTCAACGCCGGGGCCGTAGTTCCGGTCGATCCCCAGGAAGATGCCCTTCACGAACCGCCCGTACTGGACGACCAGCGGGTCGTAGAAGCCCAGCCTGACGGCCGTGTCGTGGATGATCTCGGCATTGGCCGCCTTGCCCACGTAACGAGAGGCGAGGTCGTCAGCAGACATACCGGCGAGCCGGGGAACGAGGAAGAAGATAGCGAACGTGGCGATGCTCACCACGAAGAGCAGCATGACAGCCGCTATCAGCCGCTTGATTATGTATGTGACCACTGATCTCGGTCTGACGGCCGGGTCGCCCGGCCGTCAGACCTTCACCTGCCTTCGACAGAGGTTCCAGGGGGGTTCCCGGGAGATCGTGGTGTCTCCCGGGAACGCGGACTACTGGGTGCCCAGAGTGAGGTACTCGTACATGCCCCAGTTCTGGCTGACGAAGACGTTCTTCAGCGTGGGCGGCCGGTAGAAGAGGCTGTGGGCCCAGACGTAGGGAAGGACGTACGCGTCGTCCATCACCTTCGCGTCGACGTCGGCCCAGGCCTTCTCACGGGTGGCGTCGTCGGTCGCGGCGGCGGCGGCGTCGACGAGCTTGTCGATCTCCGGGTCCTTCACGCTGAGGTTGGTGTTACCGGCGGGACGGATGGTCCGGCTGTCGACGATCTGCTGGAAGAAGCCGTAGCCCTCGGGGTAGTCGGCGCCCCAGCCGTAGAGCATGATGCCCAGGCCGTTCTTCTTCGCGAAGTCGGGCTTGCCGGCGTAGAGCTTGAAGTAGTCGCCCTGCGGGTAGCCCTTGAGGTCGAGCTTGATGCCGACCTTGCCGAGCGACTGCTGCAGCGCCTCGGCCGTCTGCTTCTCGGCGTCGCGCTCGTTGCGGAAGGAAACAGAGGTGCTGAAGCCGTCCGGCTTGCCGCACGCCTTGAGCTCTTCCTTGGCCTTGTCCAGGTCACCGGTCGGGTGGGCCTCGACGCCGTAGGGGTCGATCTTCTGGTAGCCGGTCATCACCGGCGGCATGAGGCTGAGGGCGATGTCGCCGCCGGCCTCGGGACCGCCGAAGGCGCCCTGGATGGCCGACCGGTCCGCCGCGTACAGCACGGCCTTGCGGCAGTGGATGTTGTCGAGCGGCGGAACGTCCCCGTTGAGGTTGGCGAACCAGGTGCGGGACAGCGCCGCCGAGTCGGCGTACTGCTTGCGCTTGGGATCGGTCAGCACGCTCGCCCGGGCGTTGGCCCCGACGCCGCTGCTGTTGACCACCACGTCCAGCTTGCCGGAGATCAGGCGCTGGTCGAGGTCGTCCTCGTTCTGGCCCAGCAGCACCTCGATGGAGTCGTTGAGCTGCTTGCGGTTGGGGTCGGAGCTCGGGTCCCAGTTCGGGTTCTTGACCAGCTCGATCCGCTTGCCGAGCTCGTGGCTCTTGAACATGTACGGGCCGGTGGCGACCGGGTGCTCCTTGTACTTCGAGCCCGTGTCCTTGGCCTCGGGCACCGGAGCGGTGATGGGGAGCATCGCGAAGTAGTCGAAGCCGCCGTACGGCTTCTTGAGGTGGAACACGATGGTCTGGTCGTCGGGCGTCTCGATCGCCTTGAGGTCGTCGAGCTTGCCCTTCATCTTGTAAGGACCGGTGTAGCCCTTGAGGTCCAGCCAGTCGTTGAAGTAGGTCGGGCCGCTGGGCAGCACGTCCTTGTCCAGCGCACGCGCGACGCCGTACTTCACGTCCCTGGACGTCACCGGCGTGCCGTCCTCGAACTTCACGCCCGCGCGGAGCTTGTAGGTCCAGGTCTTGCCGTCGTCGCTCGGCTTGCCCAGGTCCTCGGCCAGGTCGCCGACGAGCTGGAGGCCCTCCTTGCCCGGCACCGGCTTGAACATCGTGAGCGCGCGGGTGTAGAGGCGGGCGAAGTTCCACGAGTAGCCGTAGTACATGTCACCCGGGTCGACCGAGTCGAAATCGCCCGGCATGCCCATGCGGAGCGTGCCGCCCGTCTTGTCCGACGGGTTGACGACCTGCGTGACCGCGGCGTTGTACTCGCTGGACGGCGCTTCCCCGCCGCCCGAGCCGGACTTGGCGCCGCTCTTGCCGCTGCCGCCACCGCCGCAGGCGGCGAGGGCGAGGGCGAGGCCGGTGGTCACCGCGACCGCCGACGCCATTGATCTGAACTTCATCGACCTGACACCCCATCTGTAGGAGTCGTTGTTTGCCTTCGGAAGTACGTTGACTGAGGGACAAGCACGCCGTTATCGGGCCTTGGGATCGAAGGCGTCCCTGAAACCGTCGCCGAGCAGGTTGAACGCGAGCACGGTGACGAAGATCGCCAGGCCGGGGAAGATCATGTAGTTCGGCGCCACGCTGTACTTGTGCACCGCGTCGGCGAGCATGGCCCCCCAGGTCGGGGTCGGCGGCTTGACACCCACGCCGAGGAACGACAGAGCGGCCTCGAACAGGATGTTCGACGGGATCAGCAGCGTCGCGTAGACCATGATCGGCGCAAGCAGGTTGGGCAGGATCTCCTTGAACAGGATCGTGTGGTTGCGCGCGCCCAGGCTCCTGGCCGCGTCGACGAACTCCCGTTCTCGCAGGGAGAGCGTCTGCCCGCGGACGATCCGCCCGACGTAGGGCCAGTTGAAGAAGCCGATGATGAACACGAGCAGGCTGATCCTCAGCGCGTCGCCGGACAGGCCGAACGCGCTGTCGGGGATGACGCCCGCCAGCGCCAGTGCGAACACCAGCAGCGGGAAGGCGAGGAAGATGTCCATCAGCCGGCTGATGATCGTGTCGACCCAGCCGCCGAAGAATCCCGCCACGATGCCCAGCACGGTGCCGAGCACCACGCAGAGCAAGGTGGCGAAGAACGCGATCAGCAGCGAGACGCGGGCGCCGTAGACGATCCGGCTGAACAGGTCACGCCCCGTCGTCGGCTCGACGCCGAACAGGTAGTCCCAGCTCATGCCGCCGAACGAGCCGAGCGGGGCCTGGATGGCGGGGTCGATCTTCTCCCGGTGCCACTCGTCGGGAGGGTGCCCCAGCCAGGACACCAGCAACGGCGCGAAGATCGCCACCAGGATCAGCAGGATGATGATCACGCCACCGGCCATCGCGACCTTGTCGCGCTTGAGGCGCATCCAGGCGATCTGGCCGAGGGACCGGCCCTGGATCGCCTTCCCGCCCACCCCGTCGACGACGGCCTCCGGAGTGGCCTCCGTGTCGCCACCGGTGACGTCCATCGGCGCGGTCATCGATCCTCCTTCGCCCTGCCCGAGCGGACCGCGACAGCGGTGACACGCTCGGGGTAGCCCGGGATCGATCCGGCGGAGAAGCGGCGGCCGGTTACGACCTTGCCTCGCACGGCCATGTGGTGCAGGCCCCCTGGATCCCAGACGACATTGTCCGAAGGGGTCGCGTGGTGTGCGACCCCCGGAGGCAGAATCTATGCTCTGAGCTGGGCTGACCAGTCCCCGGAGGCGGCCTGTGGCTTAACTGTGATTCACGCGAAACTCATTCGTGTTGATCTTGAAGCTAATGTCCGCGTCCCGTTCCGGTTGTGTCGTGGAACCGTAACATTGCACTGACCGGTAACTTGGTCCCACGATGTGGGATGATCAGCTGATCCCCCGGCGCTTGAGAATGTCCTCGATGTCCGAGAAATCATCCCCAGCGGGCTGTTCGACCTGTCGTGGCGCCTTCTTTGCGGTTTGCGCTGCTTTGGGCGCCGCCGTCTCCGGCGCGGCGGCCGCACCGGCCGGCTCGGGCCGTGCCGTACGGGCCCGAGAGAGGGTACGGCCGCGCAGCGTGCCGGAGACGACGAACAGCAGCGCCGACAGCCCGGCCAGGACCACCCCGGCCCACACGGCCGGCGACAGGACCAGGCCGGTCACGAAGCCCACCGCGGCCGCGCCGATGTTCCACAGCGTCCGCAGCGCGCCGGCGAGGTAGGCGGCGAGCGGCAGCAGGGACCAGGCGGTGGCCCGCAGGCCGGCGGTCACCCCCCTGCGCCGGAAGGCCAGATAGCTGAGCCCGATCCCCACCGCGGTAAGGCCGGCGCACAGCGGCAGCCAGGCGATGTCGGTATATGTCATGGCGGGTCCCCTTCGTCCACGGCGTACCCCCCATCCTGGCACCCCGGAGGCGACGGCGCGGGGGCCCGCGTCAGAGGACGAGCGACCGCAGGAAGTCCACGTCGACGTCGAGCAACGACGGCATGACGACCCGCCCTGGCGCCTGGGCGATCGGCAGGACGCCGGGCACGGCGACGACGCGGCAGCCCGCCGCGGTCGCCGAGGCGACGCCGTTCGGCGAGTCCTCCAGCGCGACGCACCGCTCAGGGTCCACCGACAGCAGGCCGGCCGCGGTCAGGTACGGCTCCGGGTGCGGCTTGGTGCGGGTGACGTCGTCGGCGGTCACGACGATCTCGAAGTGCTCCCGGCCCACGGCCTTGAGCACGGCGTCGGCGATGCCGCGCAGCGACGAGGTGACCAGCGCGGTGCGCACGCCCTGGTCACCCAGCCCGCGCAGCAGGTCGAGGGCCCCCGGCATGGGCTCGACGCCCCTCGACAGCCGGCTCTCCATTCCGTCGATCAGCCACTCCCCCACCACGGCGGGATCGACGTCGGCCTGCGTCAGCTCCAGCATGTACGCGACGGTGCGGTCCCAGGAGCCGCCCACGAGCTGCTCCTGGTGCTCCGGGCCCCAGGCTCCGCCGAGGCGGGTGACCACCTCGGTCTCGACCTCGAACCACACCCCTTCGGTGTCGACGAGCAATCCGTCCATGTCGAACAGCACGGCGTCCACGTGGCCCCTTCCCCCGGTGAGACCCCCGATCAGGGGGGACCAACATGGTAAGGGGCGCGCGTGGACGCCCATGCGGCCGGTCAGACGTTGAAGTACTTCGCCTCGGGGTGGTGGACGACCAGGGCCGAGGTGGCCTGCTCGGGGTGCAGCTGGAACTCCTCCGACAGCGTCACGCCGATGCGCGACGGGTCGAGCAGCTCCATGACCTGCACCTGATCCTCCAGGTTGGGGCAGGCCGGGTAGCCGAAGGAGTAGCGGCAGCCGGCGATGTTCACCTTGAGCATGTCGGCCAGCGACTCGTCGCCGCCGATGCCCAGCTCCGACCGCACCCGCGCGTGCCAGTACTCGGCCAGCGCCTCGGTGAGCTGCACCGACAGGCCGTGCAGCTCCAGGTATTCGCGGTAGGCGTCCTTCGCGAACAGCTCCGCGGCGGCCTCGCTGATCCGGTTGCCCATCGTGACCACCTGGAAGGCGACGACGTCGGTCTCGCCGGACTCGCGGGAGCGGAAGAAGTCGGCCAGGCACAGGTGGCGGTCGCGCCGCTGCCGGGGGAAGGTGAAGCGGGTCCGCTCCTTGCCGTCGTCGTCCAGGATGATCAGACTGTCGCCCTCGCTGACACAGGGGAAGTAGCCGTAGACGACCGCCGCCTCCAGCAGGTTCTCCGTCTGCAGCCGCTCCAGCCACATCCGCAGCCGCGGCCTGCCCTCGGTCTCGACCAGCTCCTCGTACGACGGGCCCTCGCCGCCCCGGGCGGCCTTGAGGCCCCACTGGCCCATGAACGTCGCCCGCTCGTCGAGGAAGGCGGCGTAATCGGCCAGCGGGACGCCCTTGACCACCCGGTCGCCGAGGAACGGCGGGGTGGGCACCGGGTTGTCCGCCGCGACGTCGGAACGGGCCGGCAGGTCCTCCTCGGCGGTCCGCTGCAGCACCGCCCCGGTCTTCACCCGCCGCGCGCGCAGCGGCGGCAGCGTCGCGCCGTCCTCGCCGCGCTTGACCGCCATGAAGGCGTCCATCAGGCGCAGGCCCTCGAACGCGTCGCGCGCGTACCGCACCTCGCCCCGATACACGTCGGCCAGGTCCTGCTCGACGTACGCCCTGGTCAGGGCGGCACCGCCGAGCAGCACGGGGTATTTGCCGGCGATGCCCCGGGAGTTCATCTCCTCGAGGTTCTCCTTCATGACCACCGTGGACTTCACCAGGAGCCCGGACATGCCGACCACGTCGGCCCGATGCTCCTCGGCGGCCTCCAGGATCGCCGACACCGGCTGCTTGATGCCGAGGTTCACCACGTCGTATCCGTTGTTGGACAGGATGATGTCGACGAGGTTCTTGCCGATGTCGTGGACGTCGCCCTTGACCGTGGCCAGCACGATGCGGCCCTTGCTGCTGCCCTCGACCTTGTCCATGTGCGGTTCGAGGTAGGCCACGGCCGTCTTCATGACCTCGGCCGACTGCAGCACGAAGGGAAGCTGCATCTCGCCGGAGCCGAACAGGTCGCCGACGACCTTCATGCCGTCGAGCAGCACGTCGTTGATGATCTCCAGGGCCGGCCGCTGGGCCAGGGCCTCGTCGAGGTCGGCCTCCAGGCCCTTGCGCTCGCCGTCGATGATGCGCCGCTTGAGCCGCTCCCACAGCGGCAGCCCGGCCAGCTCGGCCGCCTTGCCGGCCTTCATCGACGCCGCGTCCACGCCCTCGAACAGCTCCATGAACCGCTGCAGCGGGTCGTAGCCCTCGCGCCTGCGGTCGTACACGAGGTCGAGCGCGACCTGGCGCTGCTCGTCGGGGATGCGGTTCATCGGCAGGATCTTGGAGGCGTGCACGATGGCCGAGTCGAGGCCCGCGTTCGCGCACTCGTTGAGGAACACCGAGTTGAGCACCATGCGGGCGGCCGGGTTGAGGCCGAACGACACGTTGGAGACGCCCAGGGTGGTCTGCACGGCCGGGTAGCGGCGCTTGAGCTCGCGGATCGCCTCGATCGTCTCCAGGCCGTCGCGCCGGGTCTCCTCCTGCCCGGTGGCGATCGGGAACGTCAGGCAGTCGACGACGATGTCCTCGACCCGCATGCCCCAGTTGTGCACCAGGTCCTCGACGAGGCGGGTGGCGATCCGCACCTTCGCCTCCGCGGTGCGAGCCTGGCCCTCCTCGTCGATGGTCAGCGCGACCACGGCCGCGCCGTGCTCCTTGACCAGGCGCATGATCTTCTGGAAGCGGGAGTCGGGGCCGTCGCCGTCCTCGTAGTTGACCGAGTTGACCACGGCCCGGCCGCCGATCATCTCCAGCCCGGCCTCGATGACGGCGGGCTCGGTCGAGTCGATCACGATCGGCAGCGTCGAGGCGGTGGCGAAGCGGAACGCCAGCTCCTTCATGTCTGTGACGCCGTCGCGGCCCACGTAGTCGACGCACAGGTCGAGCAGGTGCGCGCCGTCGCGGGCCTGCGCCCTGGCGATCTCCACGCACTCCTCGTAGTTGCCGGCCAGCATCGCCTCGCGGAACGCCTTGGAGCCGTTGGCGTTGGTCCGCTCGCCGATGGCGAGGTAGGAGGTGTCCTGCCGGAACGGCACGTGCTGGTACAGCGACGCCGCGCCCGCCTCGGGACGCGGCCGCCGCTCGCCGCGGGCGCGGCCGCCCACCCGCTCGACCACCTGGCGCAGGTGCTCGGGTGTGGTGCCGCAGCAGCCGCCCACCAGCGCGAGCCCGTAGTCGCGGGTGAACGCCTCGTGCGCGTCCGCCAGCTCCCCGGGACTCAGCGGGTAGTACGCGCCGTCGGCCGTGAGCTGCGGCAGCCCGGCGTTCGGCATGCAGGAGATCGGGATCCGCGAGTGCCTGGCCAGGTAGCGCAGGTGCTCGCTCATCTCGGTGGGACCGGTGGCGCAGTTGAGCCCGATCAGGTCGACGCCGAGCGGCTCGATCGCGGTCAGCGCGGCGCCGATCTCGGAGCCGAGCAACATCGCGCCGTTGGTCTCGATGGTGACCTGCGTGATGATCAATACGTCCCGCCCCGCGGCCTCGACGGCCCGCTTCGCGCCGACGACCGCCGCCTTCACCTGCAGCAGGTCCTGGCAGGTCTCGATGATCACGGCGTCCGCCCCGCCCGCGATCAGACCGGCGGCGTTGTCCCTGTAGGCGTCGCGCAGCGTCTCGTACGGCAGGTGGCCGAGCGTGGGGAGCTTCGTGCCGGGGCCCATCGAGCCGAGGACGAACCGGGGCTTGTCCGGCGTCGACCAGTGGTCGGCCCGCTCCCTGGCCAGCCGCGCGCCGGCCTCGGACAGTTCGAAGATGCGGTCCTCGATGCCGTACTCGCCAAGGGCCGCGCGGTTGGCGTTGAAGGTGTTGGTCTCGACGCAGTCGACCCCCACCTCCAGATACGCGTCGTGAACGGCACGCACGATGTCGGGACGGCTCACGTTGAGCACGTCGTTGCAGCCCTCGTGGCCCTGGAAGTCGTCAAGAGTGGGGTCGTAGGACTGCAGCATCGTCCCCATGGCCCCGTCGGCGATCAGAACTCGCTCGGACAGCACGGTACGGAAGGACGGTCTGCTGGTCATGGAGCAAGCCTATCGGCCCCGCCGAACCGAATATCGTTCGCGCGCGCGAAACCGGGATACGGGCCGGGTAAGGGGCGCCCGGTTCCCGGCCGCCGGGGCGAGAGCCGCTGGTCAGGGCAGCGCGACGGGCCGGTGCCCCGGCGGAGGTGACGTACGGGGCCCCTCACCGAATAGTCTTGGAGTGAGCCATAGTGCACAAGGCCAGTGAGGAGGCGGCGCGTGATCGAGTTCGAAGGGCTCCCCGAGCTCGTCGACCCGGTGCTGATCGCCGCGTTCGAGGGGTGGAACGACGCCGGCGAGGCGTCCAGCGGCGTGCTCGCGCACCTCGAGTCCGAGTGGAAGGCCACCCCGCTCGTCGAGCTGGACCCTGAGGACTACTACGACTTCCAGGTGACCCGGCCGGTCGTCGAGCTCGGCGACGGCCTGACCCGCTCCATCGTCTGGCCGACCACCCGGCTGCTGCTCGCCCGCCCGCCGGGCGCCAAGCGCGACGTGGTGCTGCTGCGCGGCATCGAACCCAACATGCGGTGGCGCTCGTTCTGCGCGGAGATCGTCGGGCTCTGCCACGACCTCGGCATCGAGCTGGCCATCCTGCTCGGCGCGCTGCTCAACGACTCGCCGCACACCCGGCCGGTGCCGATCACCGGCTCGGTCAGCGACCCCGGCATGGCCCGCGCGCTCAACCTGGAGCTGACCAAGTACGAGGGCCCGACGGGCATCGTGGGCGTGCTGCAGCACACCCTGGGCACCGCCGGGCTGCGGACGGTGTCCCTGTGGGCGTCGGTCCCGCACTACGTCGCCCAGCCGCCCAACCCCAAGGCCACCCTCGCGCTGCTGCGCCGCATCGAGGACATGCTCGACATCCCGATGCCGTACGGCGACCTGGCAGAGGAGGCGCGAGCCTGGGAGCACGGCGTGGACGAGCTGGCGGCCCAGGACAGCGAGGTGGCCGAATACGTGCGGGAGCTGGAGGAGCGCAAGGACGCCGCCGAGCTGCCCGAGGCCAGCGGCGACGCCATCGCGGCCGAGTTCGAGCGCTACCTGCGCCGCCGCGACCGCGGCACCGACCGCTGACGACGCCGGCACCGCCGGAACGGCGTTTCCGAGCGGAATTCCCCGCGCCGGGCCCCCGGCGGTCGCGCGCCCGATGACACAGCGTCTCACCGGCGAGTAGGCGTCATTCCCATGAAACGCCTTTTCATGAAACATGCGCCCCGGACGGGACCCGGCTCCTTTTCAGAATAAACGCGCGGCGGCCCGGACGCGCCTTTCATGAAACGCCGGCCGCTTTTCATGAAACAACGGCCCCCGCTCCGGAATGTGAGCGGGAGCCGTCGGCCTCATGCGGCGATCAGGCGCAGACGGCGCCCTGCAGCGTGAACGCGTCCGGCACCGCGGCCTCACCGCCGGAGTTGAAGTCGAACCCCAGCTGCCCCGCGGCGGGCACGTCGCTGTTGTGCGGCAGGCCGTTGACGTACACCGTCCGCCCGATCTGCGTGTAGCCGACGCCGCCCACGCCGGCCACGTGCTGGGTGCCGGTCCAGTCCCAGGTGAGCTCCCAGTTCCTGATCACGTCGCCGGAGTTCTCGATCCTGACCTCGCCGAGGAAACCGGTGTTCCACGAGTTCGTCACCCGGTAGGAGACGGAGGCGTGGAGGCCCTCGCACTGGTAGGTCCGCCACGGCGTGGCCGCCGAGGCCGGAGCGGCGGAGGCCGCGACGAGGGCGGAGGTCAGCAGCGCGCCGCCGGCGACGATACCGGCGAGCCCCTTCATGGTGCGCTTCATTTCCAGTCCTTTCTGGATTCCGCGTTAACGGGGTGTTACGAATCGGCGTGCGCTTCCGCAGCGGCGCCGAGACCAGTGAATCGGGAATCGTCCCGCCGTCCCAGGAAGAACCACCGGCCGGATTTCCGGCGGAAAGACCGGCATTTCCACACCCCCCCGGACCGCCGTTCTGCCGGGTGAATACAATGGCCCACGGAAAGGGCGGGAAAAATCCCGCCGGCAGCGCGAACGGAGAAAGCGACGCCCGGCACCCACACGACGCCGGGGGACCACACAACGGCGGAGGGGTGCCGGTGGACGGTGAACGGCGGGACGGATTCGGCGGGGTGCTGCTGGCGCTCAGACGGGCCGGCAGGCTCACCCAGGAGGAACTGGCGGAGGCGTCCGGGCTGAGCGTGCGGGCCATCCGGGAGCTGGAGCGGGGGCGTGTGCGCGTGCCACAACGGCGGACGGCCTCCGCGCTGGCCGACGCGCTCGGCCTCGTCCCGGAGGACCGGCACCGCCTGCTGGCCGCCGCGCGGGCGGGCCGCCCGGCCCCCGCGCCCTGCTCACCCTCGGGGTCCCCGGAGCCCCCGATGTCCCCGCTGCCCCCGATGTCCCCAGTACCCTCACCGCCCTCAGCGCCCCCAGGGCCGGCCCGTCCGGAACCGTCCGGTGGGGCTCCGGGTGCCCCGGCCGAGCTGCCGGTTCCGCTGGGCGACCTCGTGGGCCGGGAGGCGCAGGCCGCGTATGTCCGTGAGCACGCCTCCCGCGTCGCCGCCGGGGACCGTCGCGGCGCGCCGGTCCTGACGTTCCACGGCCCGCCCGGTGTCGGCAAAACGAGCCTCGCGGTGTACGCCGGGGACCGCGTGCGCGCCGCCTTCCCCGACGGGCAGCTGTTCGCCGAGCTCGGGGGCACGGCCGCCGAGCCCCTCGATCCCGCCGAGGCGCTCGGCGCCTTCCTCCGTTCACTGGGCACTCCGGAGGAGCGGATCCCGCCGGCGACGGCCGAGCGGGCGGGATTGTTCCGCACCCTCACGCGGGGCCTGCGGCTCCTCGTGGTGCTCGACGACGCCGCCCACGAGGGGCAGGTGCGCCCCCTGCTGCCCGCCGGGCCGCACTGCCTGGCGCTGGTGACCGGCCGGCGGCCGCTGACCGGGCTGGACGGCGCCGCTCGGATCGCGCTGGACGTCCTCGCGCCCGGCGACAGCGTGCGGCTGCTCGGCGGCATCGTGGGGCACGAGCGCGTCGAGCGCGAGCCGGCGCAGGCTCGCAGGCTGGCCGAGCTGTGCGGGCACCTGCCGCTCGCGCTGCGCATCGCCGGCGACCGCCTCGCCGGCCGTCCGGGCTGGCGGGTCGGGCACCTGACCGGCTGGCTCGGCGACCACCGGCACCGGCTGACCGCGCTGACCGCCGGCGATCTGGAGGTGCGCTCCGCCTTCGACGTCTCCTACCGGCGGCTCGGTCCCGGAGCCGCCGCCGTCTTCCGCCACGCCGCGCTGATCCCGGGACCCGACTTCGGCGCCGAGTCCGCCGCGGCCGCCGCCGGAGTGGCCGTCCCCGATGCGCTCGCGGCCCTGGAGGAGCTGGCGGACGCGGGGCTGCTCAGCACGACCGGCACGCGCTACCGCTTCCACGACCTCCTGAGGCTCTACGCCCGCGAGCGCCTCGACGCGGAGGATCGGCACAGTCACGGCCCGCGGCCGGCTCACTCACGCCTCCGCGAGACCGCCGGCCTCCGGTGGCAGCGGAGCGCGACGAGCGCGTGACCTCCGGCAGCAGACGTCGCAGGACCGGCGCTGCCGGCCGCGGCGGGGTCACCACCGGGCGCGGGCGATCCCCGGCGGGACGGACGTGGCGGCGGGCACGGGATCGCGGGACACGGAGTGCCGGGCGAGTGCCTCGTCGAAGCGGGCCCAGACGAGGGCGGCCAGGTCGTCGTCCACGCCGAGGGGCGCGCTGACCAGGTCCGCGCCGCTGCTCACCAGCCTGTCGTGGAAGAAGCCGGGCGCGAGCAGGTAGGAGGCGACGGCCGCCCGGGGGGTGAGGCCGGCCCTGGCGCGTTCCAGCGCCTCGGCGACCGTGGGCGTCCCGGCCGAGGAGAAGGCGGCGGTGACGGGACGCGAGAGCCGTACGGACAGCAGCCGGGCGGCGGCGCGGACGTCGTCCAGCGCGGCGGGGTCGGACGAGCCGGCCGCTCCGAGGATCACGGCGTCGCACGGCCGCAGGCCCGCCGCGGCCAGGCGGCGCGTCAGCACCGAGGTCAGCAGCCGGTGCGGCCCGAGCTGCCCGGCGACCACCGCGTCCGGCCGGGTGCGGGCGACGACCGCCGGCAGGTCGATGTGCACGTGATATCCCCCGGCCAGCAGCATGGGGACCACCACGACCGGTCCGGGTGTCTCCGCCAGCACGCCGGCGAGCAGCGGCGCGCTGATCTCCAGGAACCCGAGCTCCACCGGTGCGCCCGGCCGCGCGCGGCGCACGCGATCCGTGAGAGCCTCCATCACGGACTCCCAGTGGCCGCTGCGTGCCCCGTGCGCCGCCATCACCAAAGTGGGGGTCATCTCTCGTCCCGGCCGCAGGCCAGGCGGTAGCCGCGCTTGACCACGGTCTCGACGATGCCGGAGGGACCGAGCGCCCGGCGCAGGCGGGTGATGGCCATCTCGACCGCGTGCTCGGCCGAGTCGCGGGACGGGCCGCCGGGCAGCACGACCCGCAGGTCGGCCCGGTTCACGACGTGCCCGGGGCGCTCGGCGAGCCGCTTGAGCACGGCCATCGGGGCGGGCGGCAGCGGCTTGAGCTCGCCGTCGACCACCACGGCGTGACCGCGGATCTCCAGCTCGTGCCCGCCCGCGACGAGCCGGGTGACGCCGTTTTCCGGCAGGTGGCGGGCGAGGGTCCGGGCGAGCGCGCCGAGGCGGGCCCGGTCGGGCTGGACGACCCGCACGTCGCGCTGGGTCAGGGGCCCGGCGGTGACCGGGCCCACGCAGGCCGCCACGACGCGGGTGTCGAACGCGGCGAGCAGCGCGTCCTCCAGCCCGTCGGCGCGGGCGGCGCCCAGCATGGCCAGCACGGCGGGGGCGCTGGTGAAGGCCACCGCGTCCACCGAGCCGGTGATCGTCTGGCTGATCAGGCGGCGCAGCGGCGAGGTGTCGCGGTAGGGCAGCCACCGGTAGACCGGCACCTCGATCACCTCGGCGCCCGCCTCCCGCAACGACGCGACGAAACCGTCCAGCGGCTCGCCGTGCAGTTGCACGGCGATGCGACGGCCGTGCAGGTCCTGCGCGAGCAGGTACTCCTTGACCTCCTCGCACGACTCGGTGGCCGGCGTCCAGGCGTCCACCAGGCCCGCCGCGCGCACGGCCCCGCGCGCCTTGGGGCCGCGGGCGAGCAGTCGCGCGCCGCCCAGGTGGGCGTTCAGCGCGGCGGACAGGCCCCAGCCCTCCGCCGCCGCCATCCACCCGCGAAACCCCACACCGGTGGTGATGACCACATCGTCGACGGGCGCCTCCAGGCAGGCCCGGGTCGCCGCGAGCAGCCCGGTGTCCTCCGCGAGCGGCACGATGCGGATCGCGGGCGCCCGCACGACCCGGGCGCCGCGCCGCTCCAGGAGCGCGGAGAGCTCTTCGCTGCGGCGGGTCGCCGTCACCCCTATCGTGAACCCGGCCAGCGCGTCGGGCGCGGTCTCAAGGGTCATCGGGACCTCCTCCAGCAGCGTGGTCATGCCACGCTCACCTCCACGGTTCCGTCCGTCATACGGATGGGATAGGTCGGCACGGCGACGCGGGGATCGTCCACGCACACGCCGGTGACCAGAGAGAACACCTGCTTGTGCATGGGCGAGGCGACGGTCGGCTCGCCGCCCCGCGTGCCGACGATGCCCCGGGACATCACCTGCGCCCCGCTGAACGGGTCGAGGTTGCCCAGGGCGTAGAGGGCGCCGTCGAAGGCGCGGAAGACCGCCACCTGCCGGTCGCCGACGAGCACCGCCGCGCCCCGCTCGGGCAGCAGGTCGGTGTAGGAGCAGATCGGAATCCACTGGCCGGCACGGGTCGCCGTCATGTCGAGGACGGTCATCTGCGGGTCACCTCCAAGGGAATCAACACCGGCTTGATCTGGTCGCGCTCGGTCTCGAAGGAGATCGAGGGGTCGGGAACGCCCGGCGCGTTCACAAAGCTGACGAAGCGGCGCAGCTTGTCGGGGTCCTCGATGGCGGCGCGCCACTCGTCTGCGTACGTGGACACGTGCCGCTCCATCTGCGCGTCGAGTTCGGCGCAGATGCCGAGCGAGTCCTCCATGATGACTTCACGGAGGTAGTCGAGCCCGCCGTCCAGGTTCTCCAGCCAGGCGGCGGTGCGCTGGAGCCGGTCGGCGGTGCGGATGTAGAACATCAGGAACCTGTCGATGGTCCTGACCAGGTCGTCGGTGGACAGGTCGGACGCGAGCAGGTCGGCGTGGCGGGGCGTGAAGCCGCCGTTGCCGCCCACGTAGAGGTTCCAGCCCTGCTCGGTCGCGATGATGCCGAAGTCCTTCGACCGGGCCTCGGCGCACTCCCTGGCGCAGCCGGAGACGGCGGACTTCAGCTTGTGCGGCGAGCGCAGCCCCCGGTAGCGGAGCTCCAGGGCGATGGCCATGCCCACCGAGTCCTGCACGCCGTAGCGGCACCAGGTGGACCCGACGCAGGACTTCACCGTCCGCAGCGCCTTGCCGTACGCGTGGCCGGACTCGAAGCCGGCGTCGACGAGGCGGCGCCAGATGGCGGGCAGCTGCTCGACCCGGGCCCCGAGCAGGTCGATGCGCTGCGCCCCGGTGATCTTCGTGTAGAGCCCGAAGTCTCGGGCCACCTCGCCGATCACGATCAGCTTGTCCGGGGTGATCTCGCCGCCCGGGATGCGCGGGACGACCGAGTAGGTGCCGTTCTTCTGGATGTTGGCCAGGAACTGGTCGTTGGTGTCCTGCAGCGCGGCCTGCTCGCCGTCGAGGATGTGGCCGCGGCCGAGGGAGGCGAGGATCGAGGCGACCGCGGGCTTGCAGATGTCACAGCCGCGGCCGGTCCCGTGCTCGGCGATGAGCTGGGAGAACGTCGTGATCCCCCGGACGTTGACGATGTCGAACAGCTCGGCCCTGCTGTGCGGGAAGTGCTCGCACAGCGCCTTGCCGACGTCGACGCCCGACTTCACCAGGATCTGCTTCAGCATCGGCACGCAGCTTCCGCAGGTGGTGCCGGCCCGGGTGCAGTCCTTGATCCCCTGCACGTCGGTCAGGCCCTTGTCGGCGATCGCCTCGCAGATCCTGCCCTTGGTGACGTTGTTGCAGGAGCAGACCTGCGCGTCGTCGGGCAGGTCGACCGACGCCTTGCCCGCGCCGGCGAACAGCAGGTCGCTCGGCGCGCCGGGCAGCGGCTTGCCGACGAACGGCCGCAGCGCGTTGTACGGCGCGGCGTCGCCGACGCAGATGCCGCCGAGCAGGGTCGTGGCGTCGTCGCTGATGAACAGCCGCTTGTAGACGCCGCCGACGGGGTCCATGTAGGTGACGTCGAGCGCGCCCGACATGGCCCCGAACTGGGCCACCTCCACGCCCAGCAACTTGAGCTTGGTGGACATGTCGGCGCCGGTGAAGGCGGCCGTCCCGTCCAGGATCCGTTCGGCGGCCACCTCCGCCTGGGTGTTGCAGGGCCCGACGAGGCCGTAGACCATGCCCGCGGCCAGGGCGCACTCGCCGATCGCGTAGATGTGCTCGTCGGAGGTGCGCATGCCCGCGTCGACGACGATGCCGCCGCGTTCGCCGACCTCCAGGCCGCAGGCGCGGGCGAGCTCGTCACGCGGCCGGATACCGGCGGAGAAGACCACGACCTGCGCGTCGATCGCCTCGCCGTCGGGCTTCACGAGCGACGTGACCCGGCCGTCCTGGCCGGCCTCGATCGACCGCACGCCCGCGCCCGTGTGAATCGTCAGCCCGAGCCCCTCGATGTGCCCGCGCAGCACCGAGCCGCCGCCCTCGTCCACCTGGCGCGGCATCAGCCATCCGCTCATCTCGATGACGTGCGTGGCGAGGCCGAGCCCGCGCAGGGCGTCGGCCGCCTCCAGGCCGAGCAGTCCGCCGCCGATGACGACACCCGCGCGGGCGTCCCGCGAGGCCTCCCTGATGGCGTCCAGATCGTCGATGGTCCGGTACACGAAGCAGCCCGGCAGGTCCCGGCCCGGCACCGGCGGCACGAACGGCGCCGACCCGGTGGCCAGCACCAGCACGTCGTACGGCTCGCTGTCGCCGGCGTCGGTGGTGACGGTGCGGTTCGCGCGGTCGATCGCGGTGACGCGGACGCCGGTCCTGAGCGTGACGCCGTCCGGCACCGGATAGGTGAGGTCCTCGACGCTCTTGCCGCTGAGATAGGAGGTCAGCGCCACCCGGTCGTAGGCCGGGCGGGGCTCCTCCCCGAACACGGTGACCGTCCCGTCGAAGCCCCGGCCCGCGAGCGTCTCGATCAGGCGGTGTGCCGTCGGGCCGTGTCCTACAACGACGAGTCTCATCCGCTTACGGTCCTTCATGCGCTCACGCCTTCCTGCTCACACAACCAGCCGACGATGCCCTCGACCGCGTCGCGGCAGCTCCCGCAACCGGTGGTGGCCCTCGTCGCGGCGGCCACGGCCTCCACGTCCCGCGCGCCGGACTCCCAGCACGCCCTGATCTGGCCTTTCGTCACGTTGTTGCACTGGCAGACCCGGGCCGAGTCCGGCATCCGGGTGGGGTTGCCGGCCACGGCCGCGCCGACGGGCCCGAGGTCCGGGAACAACAGCCCGGTCCGGTCGCCGGGCAGGGGCCCGCCCCGGTCGAACAGCTGGGTGAGCGTGCCCACGGCGGAGGTCTCGCCCAGCAGGATCGCGCCGATCAGCCGGCCGTCGCGGATGACGAGCTTGCGGTAGGTGCCCCTGTGCCGGTGGGAGAAGCGGACGATCTCCGCCTCGTCCTCGCCCAGCTGGGTCTCTCCCATGGCGGCGAGCTCCACGCTCTTGGCCTTCAGCCGGGTGACCAGCCGCGAGCCGCGGTATCGCGCGTTCTTGTCGGCGCCGGTGACGAGGTCGGCCACGACCGACGCCTGCTCCCAGCCGGGGGCGACCAGTCCGTAGACGCGGCCGGCGTGCTGGGCGCACTCCCCGATCGCGAAGATCGACGGGTCGTCGGTGCGCAGCTCGTCGTCGACGACGATGCCGCGCTCCACCTCCAGCCCAGCGTCGCGGGCGAGCCCGACGACGGGTCGCACGCCGCAGGCGAGCACGACCAGGCCGGCCTCGATCAGCTCGCCGTCGGCCAGTTCCACGTGCCGCTCGCGGATCGCGCTCACCGTGACGCCCGTGCGGACGGCGACGCCGAGCGCGCCGAGCGTCTCGCGGAGGATGAGCCCGGCCTCCGCGTCGAGCTGGCGCTCCATCAGGTGCCCGGCCAGGTGCAGCAACGTCACCGGGACGCCCCGCCCGGCCAGGCCCCGCGCCGCCTCGATGCCGAGCAGCCCGCCGCCGATCACGACGGCGCTGCGCGCGCTCGCGGCGGCCCCCCTGATCCGGTCGCAGTCGTCCAGCGTGCGGAACGCCGTCGCCCGCTCCACCCCGGGGATCGGCGGGACGACCGCCTCACTGCCCGTGGCGATCACGAGCACGTCGTACGGCTCGCGCGTGCCGTCGGCGGCGACCACGGTCCGGCAGTCCCGGTCGATCGCGGTGACCGCGACCCCGAGGCGGGCGGTCACGTCGTGCTCGGCGTACCAGCGGGGGTCGAGGAGCCGGACCTGGTCCGGGCTCGACGTGCCGGCCACCACGTTCGACAGCAGGACCCGGTTGTACGGCTGCCAGGCTTCGGCGCCGAACACCGTGATCTTCACGTCCTTGTCCCTGGCGCGGACCTCGCTCACCAGGCGCGCACCCGCCATCCCGTTCCCCACCACGACGAGCCTCACGCGACACGCTCCCCTTCGGCGCACCGCTCGATCGCGGCGGCGCAGACCTTGAACTCCGGCATCCGCGACATCGGGTCGAGCGCCGGGTTGGTGAGCAGGTTGACGCCCTCCCAGTGGAACGGCATGAACAGCGTGTCCGGCCGGATCGAGGCGTTCACGCGGGCGACGCCCTCGGCGGCGCCCCGGCGGCTGCGCACGCGGACGCGGTCGCCGGGGGCGACGCCGAGCCGCTCGGCGAGGTCCGGGTGCAGTTCCACGAACACCTCGGGCGACGCCTGCGTGAGCGGGCGGATCCGCCGCGTCTGCGCCCCCGACTGGTAGTGGGCGAGCACCCGCCCGGACGTCAGGTAGAGCGGGAACTCCTCGTCCACGTCCTCGGCGGGCGGGCGGTGGTCCACCGGCACGAGGCGGGCCCGGCCGTCCGGGGTGGCGAAGCGGTCCAGGAACGGCCGCGGCGTTCCTGGGTGCGGATCCTCTCCGGTGTCGGGGCACGGCCAGAACACCCCGGTCTCGGCCGCGATCCGCTCGTAGGTGATGCCGGAGTAGTCGGCGACGCCTCCGGCGGAGGCCCGGCGCAGCTCGTCGAAGACCGTGCGCGGGTCGGCGGGGAACTTCTCGCCGCACCCGAGCCGCTCGGCGAGGCCCCGCAGGATCTCCAGGTCGCCGAGCACGCCCGGGGGCGGCGCGGCGGCCTGGCGGCGCAGCAGGACCCTGCCCTCCAGGTTGGTCATCGTGCCCGACTCCTCGGCCCACTGGGTCGTGGGAAGCACGACGTCGGCCATGGCCGCGGTCTCCGACAGCACGAAGTCGGCGACCACGAGCAGGTCGAGCGCGTCCAGCCGCCGGGCGACGTGCCCGGCGCGCGGCGCGGACACGACGGGGTTGGAGCCGAACAGCAGCAGCGCCCTCGGTCCCTCCGGCGTGCCGAGCGCGTCCAGCAGTTCGTACGCGGACCGGCCGGGACCGGGCAGACCCGCCGGGTCGATCCCCCAGACGGCCGCGACGTGCGCCCGCGCCGCCGGGTCGTCGATCTTGCGGTAGCCGGGGAGCTGGTCGGCCTTCTGGCCGTGCTCCCTGCCGCCCTGGCCGTTGCCCTGCCCGGTCACGCAGCCGTAACCGGAGCCCTCACGGCCGGGCAGCCCGAGGGTGAGCGCCAGGTTGACGAACGCGGTGACCGTGTCGGTGCCCTTGGCGTGCTGCTCGGCGCCCCGGCCGGTCAGGACGATCGCCCGCTTCGCCTCGCCGAGGATGCGTACGGCCTCGCGCATCCGCGCGACCGGGACGCCGGTGACGCGCTCCACCCGCTCCGGCCACCAGGCCGACACCGACGTCCGCACCTGTTCGAAGCCGGTCGTGCGGGCGGCGAGGTAGTCCAGGTCGGCGTACCCGTCGGCGATCGCGATGTGCAGCAGGCCGAGCGCCAGCGCGAGGTCGGCGCCCGGGGTGACCTGCAGGTGCAGGTCGGCCAGCTTGGCGGTCTGGGTGCCGCGCGGGTCGATCACGACGAGCCTGCCGCCCCCGGACCGCATCGCGGTCAGGTGCCGGACGAAGGGGGGCATGGTCTCGGCGACGTTGCCCCCGGCCAGCAGGACCGCGTCGGCGCGGGCGATGTCGGTGACGGGGAACGGCAGCCCCCGGTCCATGCCGAAGGCCCGGTTGACCGCGGCCGCCGCCGAGGACATGCAGAACCTGCCGTTGTAGTCGATCTGGCTGGTCCGCAGCGCCACCCTGGCGAACTTGCCGAGCTGGTAGGCCTTCTCGTTGGTCAGCCCGCCGCCGCCGAACACCGCCACGGCGTCCGACCCGTGCTCGGTCCTGATGGCCTCGATCCGGGCGGCGACGTAGTCGAGCGCCTCGTCCCAGCTCACCGGGCTGCCGTGCAGCAGCGGGGTGGTGAGGCGTTCGGGCGAGGTCAGCAGTTCGGCCGCCGTCCAGCCCTTCTGGCACAGGCCGCCGGCGTTGGCCGGGATGTCCTCCCGCGGAGTGATCTCACCCTTCGTCACGTACATGCCGCACTGGAGCGCGCAGTACGGGCAGTGGGTGGCCGAACCCACGGCGGCGCCCACGGCAGCGCCCGCGGCGGCCTGTGACATCACAGGGCCGGGAGCGTGTGGTGAGATCGGCATGTCTCCGATGGTGCTGACAGGCGGTTTCACCGCTGGGTCCCTTCTGTTACCGCTGTGCTACAAGGCGCCAACCGCCCTAACTTCGGCGAGCGCGGCGTGTGAGAGACCCCGTCGTCTCGAAAGCTGACTTGTGCTGACGCCGTCTGTGAGGCGCGAGCCCGGCAGAGGCGGGTGCCGTGCGGGCGCCCGCGAGCGGCCGCGTCTCAGATTCGGGCCGCCGCCAGGCTCGGTGCGGCCTTCGCGCCGAAAGTCCGCATGTAGCAGAACCAGGTGAGCGCGAAGCAGATCGCGTAGAAGGCGGCGAAGGCCGCCAGCGCCGCCCCCGCGCCGCCGGTGGCCGAGATGGAGCTGCCGAACCCGCGGTTGATGAAGAACCCGCCGAACGCGCCGATCGCGGAGATGAACCCGATGGCCGCCGAGGCGTCGCGCTTGCCGGTCGCCAGCGCCTCCTCGTACGCGGGGGTGCCGGGCTCGACGCCGGCGACCGCCTTGGCCCGGAAGATGGCCGGGATCATCCGGTACGTCGAGCCGTTGCCCACGCCCGCGGTGCCGATCAGCAGCATGAAGGCGGCGAAGAACAGCACGATGCTGTGGGCGGACATGGCCTGCCAGACGAGCAGGACCGAGGCGATCATCGCGGCGAAGTTCCAGAACGTCACCGAGGCGCCGCCGAGGCGGTCCGCCAGCCAGCCGCCGGCCGGGCGGATGAGCGACCCGGCCAGCGGGCCGAGGAACGCGAGGGAGATCAGTCCGGCGTGCTCGGGGAACTGCGACTTGATCAGCAGCGGGAAGGCCGTCGAGTAGCCGATGAACGAGCCGAACGTGCCGATGTAGAGCACCGACATGATCCAGGTCTGGGCCCGGCCGGCCGCCCTCGCCATCTCCCTCGGCTCGGCCCTCGCCGAGGTGAGGTTGTCCATGAAGAAGTAGGCGCCGACAGCGGCGGCCAGGACGAACGGCACCCAGAACAGCCCGGCGGCGGCCAGGCCGAAGGCGCCGATGACCAGCGGCATCAGCAGCTGCACGGAGCTGACGCCGATGTTGCCGCCGGCGGCGTTCAGGCCGAGGGCGGCGCCCTGCCTGCTCTGCGGATAGAAGTGGGTGATGTTGGCCATGCTGGAGGCGAAGTTGCCGCCGCCGAGCCCGGCCGTCGCCGCGATCGCCAGGAAGGCCCAGTAGGGCGTGCCCGGGTCGTTCACGGCCACCGCGAGCAGGACGGCGGGGACCAGCAGCAGCATCGCGCTGACGACCGTCCAGTTCCGGCCGCCGAACCGGGCGGGCGCGAAGGTGTAGGGGATGCGCAGCGCGGACCCCACCAGGTTGGGCAGCGACACGATCCAGAAGAGCTGGTCGGTGGAGAACTTGTAGGCGCCGAGCTTGACGGAGACGATGCTCCACACGGTCCACAGAGTGAAGCCCAGGTGCTCGGCCAGGATCGAGAACGCCAGGTTCCGCCGTGCCGTCTTCTTGCCGGTGCGCTCCCAGAAGACGGGGTCGTCCGGTCTCCAGTCGCCGATCCAGCGGCCCTTCCGGGGTTCTTCCGGGGCCGTGCGCGCCGCCTGCGTCGCCGTCATCGCTCCTCCTGGGTCCTTGTCAGCTGGGGCCGATAACAGAAGCTAGGAAGAGCGCGTTACGCACATTGACCATGCGTGACCGTGCGGCCGTTACATGTGCCGCACCCGCGAAACATGCAATCCACAGGCATAACGGATGCAACGTCGGGTTAACACGGGCGCGCCCTTCGCGCGGCCCGCGTTTCGCCCGCGTGACATCGCGCGACCTGTGCCCGAGCGGCGCCGTCACGCAAGGTCAGCACACCGGCCCCGGCCCGTACGCGGGTATTTCGGATAATTACCGCGATCACGGTAGTGCTATTCGATGACCGGCCTGTGTGAATTCCGCCGGAGGAATGGCACGGACATTTCGGTTGACATGCGACCGGTTTTGCGTCGGCAGGAATATCCGCGACGGGGAAAGGGGATATCGATGCCGCCTCCCGCCGTATGAGGGCCCCCGAGGGCCCGCACGCACTCGGGGAGGACGGATGCCAGCGATCTCACGCCGCGCGTTTCTTTCGACGGGACTCCTCTGGCCGGTATGCCTGCCCGCCGCGATCCTGACCGCGCAGAGCGGGATCATCGCGACGGCCACGCCCGCCTGGGCCGGTGGCCGTCCACGGCGGCCGCGCGTGTACACCCGGTCGGACTGGAAGGCCGATCCACCCAGAAGCAAGGCCGAGGTGCTCGACCGTGCGCCCGACCGGCTCGTCGTCCACCACACGGCGACGGCGAACACGGGCCCCACCGACCTCGAGGCGGCATTCCGGCTGTCGCGGACGATCCAGCGCTACCACATGAAGCACAACGGCTGGGAGGACATCGGCGAGCAGTTCACCGTCAGCAGGGGCGGCTATGTGATGGAGGGCCGCAACCGCTCGCTGCCGGCCGTCGAGTCGGGCAAGCACGTGATGGGCGCGCAGGCGGCCGACCACAACAATCACACGCTGGGCATCGAGACCGAGGGGACGTACACCGCCGGCCTGCCTCCCGCCCGCCAGCTGTCCGCGCTGACCGCGCTGCTGGCCTGGCTGTGCGACGTGTACGACCTCGACCCGCACGAGGCCGTCATCGGCCATCGTGACCTCAACCGGACGGCCTGCCCCGGCGACCGCCTCTACGCGTACCTGCCCCAACTGCGGGACGACGTCGCCCGCCGGCTCGGCGAGCGGGTGCCCGCGCGCGCCGAGGCCCCGCCGCCGCGGCTCGCGCTGCCCGCCGGCCCGTATGAGGGAACCGCGCTCGTCGGCGACCTGCCGTACGAGCACGGCCCCGCGGTGGGCCCGCACGACCTCACGAGGCGCGGCTGACGGAAACGGAACGGGCGGCCCCCTGAGGTGCCGCCCGTGACCGTTCGTGCAGACGTTCGGTGTTCGACTCTCGGCCGGCGCGCCCGTCGCACCGGCGCCGGTCTACTCCGTGCCGGTGGACCGGCGGCGCCGCCACGGCAGCAGGCCGCATCCGAGGGCGAGTGCCAGCAGACCCGCGCCCGCCGCGCCCACGCCCGCGGGGGCGCCGGTGAACGGGAGCTGCGCGCCACCGGGGCCGCCAGGGCCTTCAGGCGCACCGCCCATCATCGGGGGAGCCTGCTCCTCCCCGGGAGCCTCCTCGGACTCCGACATCTCCGGCTCGTCCTCGTGATCCTCTTCGAGGCTCTCTTCGGGCTCCTCCTCCGTGGAAGCCTCGTCCGCCTGCTTCTCGGGCGCGAGGGCCGCCACGGGAGAGGCGTCGGCCTGCTGCATGGCGTTCTGCACGGGAGCGACCCCGCCGTTGTCACCCGTGCCGGCGGCGGGCGCCACGACGGGCTGCGCCTGGTTGTTGCCGTTGTTGTTCTGGGTGTCGTTGTAGGTGTAGGTCTGGGGCCAGTTGCTCCATGACCAGTTCCTCGGCTGAACCCAGTTGTTGTTGTTGCAGTTGCCGTTCGGGCAGTTGCCGTTCTCCACCGCCTCCGGCTCCGCGGCCTGTTGGGTCACGGCGACGGGCTCGGTCTCCACGACCGGCTCACGCTCCACCACCGGCTCGCTTTCCACGACCGGCTCGGTGTCGTTCCGGGCCTGTCGCACACCGTCGTGGTCCGCGTCGTCGTCCGCGTCGTCCGCATCGGCGTCCTCGGCGTCCTCCGAGTCGTCCTCGCCCGATACGCGGTCGCCGGCGAACGTGCCGTCCGCCGGCAGGCCGTCGTCTCCCGCCGGGCCGTTGTCACCCGCCAGGGCCAGTGTGTCGGCGGCCGCGGGCTCCTGCGCGCCGGCGGCGGCCGGCGCGAGAGCACTGACCGGCTTGACGTCCGTCGCGTCCTGGGTGTTCTGGGTGTTCTGCGCGGCCGGCGCGAGAGCACTGACCGGCTTGACGTCCGTCGCGTCCTGGGTGTTCTGAATGTTCTGCGCGTCCGCCGCGACCGGCGCCGGCTCGCTCTCGGCCGCCTTGGCGCCCGCGGTGTCCGCCGCGGCCTTCTCTCCGTCGGCACAGTCGCGGTCGGCGTCCGCGGCGACCGGAACGGCGTCCGTGACCGCGTCGGCCTCGGCGTCCTCCGTCACCGGAACGGCATCCGTGACCGCGTCGCTCTCGGTGTCCGCCGCCATCGGGACCGCGTCCGCGGCCGGGTCTTCCGCGTTCGGATCCGTCGAATTCGCGTTCTTCTCGCCCTGGACCGCGCCGCCCTCGTTCGCGTTCTCCGACGCCTGAGGATTGTCAAGCTGGGGCGAGTACTGCTCCGGCTGAGTGGCGGCCCTCGGCTCCGGCGAGCGGGTTTGCGCGTTGGCGATCCCGTGGGTGCCGAGTGTCAGGCCGCCCGCGACCGTCACCGCCAGAAGAACAGGTACAGTATTTTTTCGCGCCACTTTGGACTCCCGATAACGGTCGCTCAATCAATAGAGCATTTGCCCGGATTGCCAGCGACATTTCGCTGCCCGACTGTTGTATGCGCCCGGCGCGGAGCCACCTCATTTCGGCACACGGTGCTTACCGAAGGATCGTCCAGGTTTTCGCTTCATTGACCACAACCTCGCCGGCCGGGCGAAAGGGCAGGCCGGGAGGACCGTACGCGCCACGGGGAACGGGCGCCGCCGTGTTCGCCACCCTGGGGGCGGAGTGCCAAAGAATTCACCAATGGCCCCCATGTGGCCTTCATATGGACGGGGCCGGGCCGCACCCGGCGGCGATACTCGGTCCGTGCGCGGAGAAAACGACGGGGCCGCGAGAACGGCCGTACGGGTCGTCGGCGAGCTGTGCCTGCCCGCGGGGCTGGTCCTGCTGCTGTTCTACGCGTACCTGCTCTGGGGCACCGGAGCCCAGACCGAGCGGGAGCAGCGCGTGCTGCAGCAGCGGCTCGACGAGGTCTTCACCAGGGACAGGGTGCGCGCGAGCCCGGACGGGATCAGGCTCGGCGACGCCCTGGCGCTGCTGCGCATCCCCCGGCTGGGCGCCGGCTACCGGTTCGCCGTCGTCGAAGGCGTCGGCCCGGAGGAACTACGCAAAGGCCCCGGCCACTATCCCGGCACGGCGCTGCCCGGCCAGCTGGGCAACTTCGTGCTCTCCGGGCACCGGACCACGTACGCCGCGCCGTTCAACCGGATCGACGAGCTGCGGCGCGGCGACGACATCGTGGTGGACGCACGGGACGCCCGCTACACCTACGAGGTCACCCGCAAGGAGGTCGTGGATCCCGGCGAGATCGACGTCGTCGCTCCCGTCCCCGGCCACCCCGGACGGCGGCCCACGGCCGCGCTCATCACCATGACCACCTGCCACCCCGAGTTCTCCGCGGCGCAGCGCCTGATCGTCCAGGGCGTGCTCGTCCGCCGCGAGGAACGCCAGAGCTGACCGAGGGAGATCCGGCGTGTACAGATACCTCTGGCGGCGTCTGCCCGGCGGCACCGCGCTCCGGCTGGCCGTCGTGCTACTGCTGACCGGCGTCGCGGCGGCCGCCCTGTGGTACGTCGTGTTCCCCTGGCTGGCCCCCCGGGTGCCGCTCGGTTAGCGAAGCGCGTCCCGTGCCCCCATAACACGGCGGTAGGGGAAAACTGGCCTGTCCCCCCGCCGAGCCCGCCGAACGTACCGTGGCGGGTGCCCCACCCGAGACTCCACCGATCATCTGCGTGCCCGCGCCGCCGATTCTCCCGGCGCGCCTCGCGGTGGTCATCCCCCGACTGAGGAGACCCCGATGCACAACCCAAGGTTCCTCCGGGCCGTCTCGGCCCTGCTCCTGGGACTGGCCGTGCTGTTCACGGCGTCGCCGGCCCGGGCGGCCACACCGGCGGGCGAACCGGCGGCGAGCGGCGCGGCGGCGAGCGCCGTGCGCGTGCTGCGGTATGACGCGAGCCGGGCCGCCGAGTTCCGCACGGTGGTGGACCAGGCCGCACAGGTCTGGAACGCCGCCGTCGCCAACGTCCGGCTCGTGGCGGGCACGCCCGCCGACTTCGTGGTGCTCGCCGACGACGGCTGGCCCCGTACGAGCGTCAGCAGGCTGGGCCGTGGCACGATCTGGATGGGCCGGGAGGCGACCGCCGAGGGCTATTACCCCCTGCGCATCGCCGCCCATGAGATCGGCCACATCCTCGGCCTGCCCGACCGGCGCACCGGCCTGTGCACCGACCTGATGTCCGGTCACAGCGCCCCGGTGAGCTGCACCAACGCCAACCCCAGCGCAGCGGAGCGCCGCACGGTCGACGCGAACTTCGCCGGCTCCGCCCTCGTCGCCGGGGACCTCGCCGCCGGGCTCTTCGTCGACCGGGCGGACGCCGCCGGCGACCTGGTCTCCGCGCCTTAGCACGCGTCCGGCGCGGTCACCGCCCCCGAGGTCCGGGCCCCGGGGGCGGCCCGAGGACGCCACGTGGCCGGGAGAGCGTCACGAAGCGCGGATCAGAGGGCGATGCCGAGGAGCGCGTCGGCGACGTCGCGCACCAGCGCCGGGGAGGAGGCGTCGTCTCCCTCCGCCGCCGCCCAGGCGTCGATCACCGTGAGCGCGCCCGCGGCGTCGAGATCGTCGGCGAGACGCTCGCGCACCGCCGCCAGCACCGGGCCGCCCGCGGGGCCGGCCGGACGCGTCACCGCCGCCCGCCATCGCGCCAGCCTGTCCTCGGCGGCGGCGAGCTGATCCGGCGTCCACTCCCAGTCGGTGCGGTAGTGGTGCGGCAGCAGGGACAGCCGTACGGCCATGGGATCGGCCGTCTTCCGCAGTTTGGAGACGAACACGAGGTTGCCCCGGGACTTCGACATCTTCTCGCCGTCGAGGCCGACCATCCCCGCGTGGACGTAGGCCCGCGCGAACGGCCACTCGCCCGTGGCCACGTGGCCCTCGCAGGCGCCCATCTCGTGGTGCGGGAAGATCAGGTCGGAGCCGCCGCCCGCGACGTCGAAGCCGCTGCCCAGGTTGCGCAGGGCGATGGCGGTGCACTCCACGTGCCAGCCGGGCCTGCCGCGCCCGAACGGCGAGTCCCAGGACGGCTCTCCCGGCCGCTCGGCCCGCCACAGCAGCCAGTCGAGCGGGTGGCGCTTGCCCTCCCTGCCGGGGTCTCCCCCGCGCTCGGCGAACAGCTCCAGCATGGTCTCCTCGGAGTAGCCCGAGACCGCGCCGAACTTGGGCGCGGCGGCGACCGAGAAGTAGACGTCACCGTCGATCTCGTACGTGGCGCCCCGCTCGGCCAGCCGGGCGATCAGGTCGGCGATCTCCCCGACGGTCTCGGTGACTCCGACGTACTCGCGGGGCGGCAGGATGCGCAGCGCCTCCATGTCGGACCGGAACAGCTCGATCTCGCGCTCGCCCAGCGAGCGCCAGTCGGTCCCGGTGGCCGCGGCCCGCTCCAGCAGGGGGTCGTCCACGTCGGTGGCGTTCTGGGTGTAGTGCACGTCGTGGCCGTTGTCCCGCCACACCCGGTTGACCAGGTCGAAGGCGAGATAGGTGTTCGCGTGCCCGAGGTGGGTGGCGTCGTACGGCGTGATACCGCAGACGTACAGCCGGGCCTCACCGGCGGGCGCCGTCCCCCGCACCTCACGGGCGGCGGTGTCGTACAAGCGGAGCGGAATGCCCAAACCAGGTAGTTCGGGGACATTCGGAGCAGACCACGATCGCATGGTGTGAAGCCTATCCGCGAGCGCGGCGGACCGGTTCAGCCGGTCTGCTCCACGAGACGTCGATCTCGTGCCAGGTGGCGGTGTCGTCCGGCTGCGGGCAGAAGTCGTAGCGCAGCCCCTCCTCCGCGAGGGCGACCAGCGTCACCGACAGACTGGCGAAGACCCGCCCGTCCGGCAGCCGCCGGCGCATGACCAGTGCGCGGGGATCGTCCAATGGCATTCCCGCGCCCGACGCGGGGTCGAGCCACTCCCCCCAGAACCGCTCGGACGAGCCGCCCGTGGTCCACCCGGGCCGGACGGCCCTGGCGAAGCGGGGCACGAACCAGGCGGTGCGCGGCCGGCCCTCGCTCCGGTCCCAGCCGCTGTTCACGATCCCGTGCACGCCCTCGGGCAGCTTCTCCTCGGACAGGGTCTCACCGTCCCAGCTCCACAGCCGTACGCCGTCGAGCCCGCCGAGAACAAGATGGAAGGGGTCGTACCAGGACAGGTCGAGCGGCGGCAGCTCCCCCGCGGCGGCGGCGAGGAGCGGCAGCTCACCGCGCGAGTGGCGGCGTCCGGCCGGGGCCGCGGCGCCCTCGCCGTTCAGCAGCGCGGCCACGCGCCGCCCGGCGGGGTCGGCGGCCAGCCAGGTGCCGCCCGCCTCCAGGTCGCGGCCTCCGATCAGCCCTGGATACGCGGGCCAGTGACGATCCGGCGACATCCAGGGCCGCGTGACGAACTCGTCACGCACTCCCGCGAGGAGCACCGGCGTGGCGGCCTCCGGCTCGACGCTCACGATGACCGTACACAACGCGTGTTCCCTCCAATAACGGTAGAGACCCCTGCAGAGTGCACAATCCACGCGTTTTGCGCAAGCCTGCCTGCGGTGATCAAATCGGAGGCCAGGGGATCGCCGGCCAGTCTTCGGAGGGGTGCGGGTGGACCCCCGTGGTCAGCAGCCTCTTGACCCGCTCCCACGTGGCCTCCACCTCGGCCTGGGTAAGCAGCTCGCGCAGGCGCCTGCCGAGGCGCCCCCGCTCGATCTCGCGCTCCAGCCGCACCAGCACGTTGACCGCCTCGCGCGGGAGCGTCTTGCCGCGCCACTGCCACAACACGGTGCGGAGCTTGTCCTCCACCGCGAAACACACCCCGTGGTCGACCCCGTACACGTGCCCGTCGGGCAGCGGCAGCAGGTGACCGCCCTTGCGGTCGGCGTTGTTCACCACCGCGTCGAACACGGCCATGCGGCGCAGGGCGGGGTTGCGGCTGCGCATCAGGGCCATCAGGTCGGTCTCGGGATCGGCGTCGATCCACAGCTGCACCATCCCCGGGCCGAAGGGCCCGTCCCGGTAGACGGTCGGCGGCACGATGCGCCATCCGGTCGCGGCCGCCACCTCGTAGGCGGCCACCTCCCGGGCCGCCAGCGTTCCGTCCGGGAAGTCCCACAGCGGACGCTCCCCGCGCACCGGCTTGTACACGCACGCCGCCGCGTGCTCGCCGTTGCCGATCGAGCAGTAGAGAGTCATGTTCGTGGCCTCGACGAGTCGTCCGGCCACTTCTAAGGTGCCCTCCCGCAGCAGGCGCATGGCCGCCGCGTCGTCCAGCCCCGGCCCGTCCACGTCGCTGATACTCGCCTCGCCCTCGGCCGTCATCCGCTTCCCCGCCCGCACGGCGCGAGGCCGCGCTTCCACCCGCTCATGCCGACAGTCTCCCGGGGTGGTGGCCGTTGAGCCGTACGCAGATGTGGCCCTCGGGGTCGAGGGGCCGGCCGCACAACGGGCACGGCGGGCGGCCCGCGGCGACCACCTCCAGCGCGCGGCGGCTGAACGCGCGGGCGGCGGCGGCGCTGATCCGCACCCTGAGGACGGCCGGCTCGGGCCGGTCGTCCAGCGGCGGCTCGTCCTCCTCGTCGCCCTCGGTCGCCTCCTGCGCCTCTATGATCACCTGCGCGGTCTCGGGATCCCAGGCGAGCGCCATCGTCCCCACCCGGAAGTCCTCGTCGATCGGCAGTTCGAGCGGGCCCTCGTCGGCCAGCTCCGTGGGGGCCATGGCAGGGACCGGCGCGCGCCCGCCGCTGCGCCGCAGCACCTCGTCGAGCAGCTCGTCGAGGCGGTCGGCCAGCACGGCGACCTGAAACTTCTCAAGCGCCACCGTGGTGATCCTGCCCTGGCCTCGGGCCTGCAGGAAAAAGGCTCGTGCGCCCGGTTGCCCCACGGCACCGGCCACGAACCTGTCAGGCGGATCGTAGTCGAAGACCGGCATAGCCCGACCTTATGTGGTCCCGGGTCCGCCGCCGACGGCGGCGTCGCTTCCGGTGCTGTTTTCTCCCCCGTCGCCGTCCCCCGACACCTCCGGCGGAGGAACCAGGTTGGCCACTCCCCCGCCCACGTCGTTCGCCCTGAGCAGGAAGGGGCGAAGGGGGGTGTAGCGGATCACCGTGACGGACGTGGGATCGGCGGTGATCCGCTGGAACTGGTCCAGGTGCAGGCCCAGCGCGTCGGCCACGATCGCCTTGATCACGTCCCCGTGGCTGCACACCAGGTAGGTGGCCTTCTCGCCGAGCCGCTCGTTCCAGTCGCGTACCGCCCGCACGGCCCGGCTCTGCACCTCCGCCAGGGCCTCGCCGCCGGGGAACACCGCCGCACTGGGATGGGCCTGCACGACCCGCCACAGCGGCTCCTCGGCGAGCTCCTTCAACGGCCTGCCCGTCCAGTCGCCGTAGCCGCACTCGCCGAACCTGTCGTCGGTCTCGACCGTGAGCGCGCGCCCCTCGGCGATGGCGGCGGCGGTCTCCCGGCACCGCTCCAGCGGGCTGGACACGATGGCGTCCAGCTCCAGGGGCGCCAGCCGTTCGGCCACCGCCCGTGCCTGCTCCCTGCCACGCTCGTCCAGATGGACGCCCGGGGTCCAGCCGGCCAGCACCGGGCCGGTCATCGCGGTGAGCCCGTGCCGTACGAGCAGGACGGTCGTCATGATTGCACCACCCCGAGGGCCAGCAGCGTGAGGAGGAACGTTCCGGCGAAGACGCGGTAGACGACGAAGACGAGGGTCGAGTGGCGCGCCACGTACCGCAGCAGCCAGGCGATCGCGGCGTAGCCCACCACGAACGACACGACGGTCGCGATCAGGGTCGGCACGACCGGCGGCCCGCCGCCCTCTCCGACGTCGCGCAGCTCGAACAGCCCGGACAGCACCACGGCGGGGATCGACAGCAGGAACGAGTAGCGGGCGGCGGCCTCGCGCGTGTAGCCCAGGAACATCGCGCCGGTCATCGTCGAGCCCGAGCGGGAGGCGCCGGGGATCAGCGGCGCCATCTGCCAGACACCGATGATCAGGCCGTCGCGCATGGTGAGGTCGGCGACCTCCTTCTTCTTGCGGCCCAGTTGCTCGGCGGCGAGCAGCAGCAGGCCGAAGACGATGAGCATGGCGGCGTTCAGCCACAGGTTGCGGGCCGGGCCCTCGACCGCGTCCTTGAACAGCAGGCCGGCGACGCCGATCGGGATCGTGCCGAGCCCGATGTACCAGCCCATCCGCGCGTCGAGGTCCCCGCGCAGCTCCGGCGTCCACAGGCTGCGCAGCCAGGTCCAGAAGATGCGAACGATGTCGCGCCAGAAGTAGATGAGCACCGCGAGCATGGTGCCGAGCTGGATCACCGCGCTGAACGCGGCACCGGGGTCGTCCCATCCGGCCAGCTTGGGCACGATCAGCAGGTGGGCCGAGCTGGAGATGGGCAGGAACTCGGTGAGACCCTGCACGAGCCCGAGCACGATCGCCTGTAGTACGTCCATGGTGCGGACAGCCTATCGGCTAGTCTGTCGGCACAATGGACCAGCGATTAGTCGGGCGCAGCGGCCTGTCGGTGTCCAGGATCGGTCTCGGCACGATGACCTGGGCCCGCGACACCTCCGCGGAGGAGGCGACCGCACAGCTGACCGCGTTCACCGAAGCGGGCGGCACGCTGATCGACACCGCCGACGTGTACGGCGGGGGCGACGCGGAGCGCCTGATCGGACGGCTCATCCGCGACGTGGTGCCACGCTCGGAGCTGGTCATCGCCACCAAGGCCGTGCTCGCCCCCGGCGGTGAGCGCGACGCCTCCCGCCGCCACCTCATCCGCGCGCTCGACGCCTCCCTGGCCCGGCTCGGGCTCGACGAGGTCGACCTGTGGCAGCTCCACGCGTTCGACCCCCGCGTGCCGCTGGAGGAGACCCTCGCCGCGGTCGACTTCGCCGTCTCCACCGGGCGTACGGCCTACGCGGGCGTGTGCAACTACACGGGCTGGCAGCTCGCGGCCGCCGCCACGTGGCAGCGGTGCGGCGACGCGCGGGCGCCGATCGTCGCGGCGCAGGTGGAGTACTCCCTGCTGTCCAGGGACGCCGAGGAGGAGCTGCTGCCCGCCGCCGGGCACGTGGGCGCCGGGGTCCTCGCCTGGTCGCCGCTGGGACGCGGCGTGCTGACCGGCAAGTACCGCACCGGCATCCCCGCGGACTCCCGCGCCGCCACCCCGCACTTCGCCGAATTCGTCCAGCCGTACCTGGACGAACGGTGCCGCAGCATCGTGGAGTCGGTGAGCACGGCGGCCGAGGGACTCGGCGTGTCGCCGCTCGCCGTGGCACTCGCCTGGGTGCGCGACCGCCCGGGCGTGTCGTCGGCGATCGTCGGCGCGCGCACTCACGCGCAGCTCCTCGGCGTGTTGCAGGCCGAGAAGCTGACGCTGCCGTGGGAGATACGCGAAGCTCTGGACGACGTCTCCGACCCCTGATCCCCGCGCCGGGACCGGGGGCGAACGAGAATCGTCCTCACGTATCACACATCGATACCGAACTGCAACTTTCTACTGCATAACCCCGCGCTCTGGCGAAGAGTGGCGGGTATGTCGGGGGATGGACCAGAGCACTGCGGAAGGGGACACATGGGGATCGTAGGCAAGGCCTCCGCGATCTCCGCCGGGGCTCTCGCGATCACCCTGGCAGGAGGACTCCCTCTCGCCGCATCCCCGGCACAGGCGCTCGACTGCACGGGAGGCGGCGGGCTGGTCTCGGGCATCACCGGCGGCGTCTGCTCCCTCGTGGACGGCGTGGGCCGCCTGGCGGACGGCGTGACCGACGTCGCGGACAAGGCCACCGGCGGAGTGACGGAACCCGTGACCAAGGTCGTGGACAACACCCTGAAGACGACCACCGGAGCCGCGGGCACGGCGGTGCACGACGTCGGCAAGACGGTCGACAAGGCCGGACGGACGCTCAGCGGGGCGGCGGACACCGCGGCGGGCGCGGCATCCGGGGCCGCGCCCGCCGCGACCGGCGCCGCATCCGGGGCGGCCGGCAAGGTGAGCGAAGCGGCGGACACCGCGGTCGGCGCGGCCACCGAAGCGACGCGGACGGCGACGGAAGCGGTGACGGGCGGCGACGCGGGCGGGCACAGCCCCGCTCCCGGTGTCCAGAAGCTCACCGACGGCCTGACGCGTACCGTACAGGACACCTGCCTGCCGCTGGTCGCGGGCGAGGGCTGCGCGTCCCGCGATGACCACGAGGGGACCGAGGGCGCGCAGAGCACGCGAAAGGCGCGGCCGGCCGGCAAGAAGACGGCACGGCCGAAGGCGTCCATGACGCCCGAGGGCACCCTTCCGGCCGAGCCGTACCGGCCGCGTCTCGTCGCGGCGCGCGACGACGCGCCGGAGACGGCCCACCCGTCCAAGGTGAATCCCGACAAGGAGGGCGTGATCCCCCTCCTGTGGCCCGGACAGAAGCTCCCCCGGCTGCCCGAACTGCACGGCGGCCCGGCGGGGGCGTCCGCGCGGGCCCACCGGTCCTACGACACCCTGGGGACGGCCCTCACCGCGGCGCTGCTGCTGTCGGCGCTGCTCGCCACGCGCGTCGTCTCCGCCCGGCGGGCGCGCGCCGGGCAGCAGGAGCCGCGCGAGTCGATCCCGTTCGAGGGCGGCCTGCGGCTGCCGGGCAAGACCGGCCGCCACCGGCTCGCCTGAGCCCGGGGCCCCGCGCTCAGGAATACCAGGTGGGCTCGGGGATCTCGTCTCGCAGGCGGTGGACGCCCACCTCACGGCGCTTGTACGCCACGGGGTCGTGCAGGGTGTGGGTGCGCACGTTGCGCCAGAACCGGTCGAGCCCGTATCGGGACGCGGTCGAGCGGGCTCCCGTCGCCTCGAAGATCCGCGAGGTGACCTCCAGAGCCACGTCGGTGGCGTGGGCCTTGACCGCGGCCACCCGCACCTCGTGCTCCCCGCGCAGGCGGGGGGTGACCTCGTCCGGGTTGAGGTGGAGCCACAGGCCCTCCCTCGCGACCTCGTCGGCCAACGCCTCGGCCGCCCACAGCTTGGCGGTGAGGTCGCCGTAGAGGTCGATGACGTACGGCTCGTCGACCGCGCGCTCGTGCCCGCCGTGCAGCCACGGGCGGGTGTGCTCCCTCGTGTACGCAAGCGCCGTCTCCAGAGCCCCCCTGGCGATGCCGAGGTAGAAGTTGACGAACACGAGCTGGATCGTGGGGACGTTGAGGGTGGCGTAGACGCGCGGCCGGAACTCCTTGTCCACGTAGCCGAGGGCGTCGCTCCACGGCGCGCGCACGCCGGCGACCGTGACGCTGCCGCTCTCGGTCAGCCGCTGGCCGATGTTGTCCCAGTCGTCGTGGAAGGTCAGCCCCTCGGCGGCGGACGGGACGATGGCGAAGACGTGCTTGTCCGTGCCCTCCAGCACGCCCTCCAGGACCGTGACGTCGGAGACCTTGCTGCCGGTGGAGAAGGTCTTGCGGCCGTCGAAGACGAGGGTGTCGCCCTCGTCGCGCACGACGATGTCCCGGTCGCGGGGGTTGACGGCCCCGCCGAAGAACCACCGGTGCCGGGCGGCGTCGGCCTCGACGCGCTCCCACTGCTCGCGGGTGCCCACCAGGCGCGCCGCCCAGTTCCACAGGTAGTGATAGCCGAGCAGTTGCCCGATGGAGCCGTCGGCCGCGGCCACCTCGCGGACGACGCGGTAGGCGGTGGGCCAGTCCTGCCCCGCGCCGCCGTGCTCGGCCGGTCCGAGCAGCGTGACCAGGCCGGAGTCCTTGAGCAGCCCGATCTCCGCGTACGGCGTCTTCGCGGCTTTGTCACGCTCGGCGGCGTCCACGGCGAGGACGGCCGCCACCTCCCCGGCACGGGCGATCCACTCGTCGGGAGTGCGCGGCGTCGGGCCGTCCGTCCAGTCCGCCCGGCCGGTGTGAGCGATGGTCACGTGTCGTCTCCTCTCGTGTGCGGCGCGTCGCGCCGTCTCTCGCTCACCAGGTTAGGCAACATTCTTTACTTGTTAAGTAGGAAAATTGCCGAACGGACGGTAGGGTCGCCCTTGAACACCACCGGCGAACCCCGTGGACGAGGTGCACGACGATGCGCATCGAGCAGCTTGAGTACATCCGTGCGGTGACCCGCCTCGGCTCGCTGCGCCGGGCGGCCGGCCATCTGCACCTGTCCCAGCCGGCCCTGAGCGAGACCGTGCGCAACCTGGAGCGCGAGCTCGGCGTCGACCTCCTGGAACGGCGCCGGTCCGGCGCCACGATCAGCGACAAGGGCCGCGAGCTGCTGCCGTACATCAACGGAGTGCTGGAGGCGGTGGACCGCCTGCGCGGCGCGGCCGACGAGCAGCACCGCACGGCCCGCCTGGTCAGGCTGGGCACGGTCAACGCGGCCACCGTCCCGCTGCTGATCCCCGCCGTACGGGCGTTCCGCGAGGCCCATCCGGCGACGCAGGTCGAGGTCGTCGGCGCACAGCAGGCCGAGATCCACCGGCGCATCCGGGAGGGGAGCTTCGACCTCGGCCTGGTGAACTACCTGAGCGGCGACGACCTGCCGCCCGACCTCGCCACGACCGAACTGCTGCGCGGCCGCCCCGTCGTGTGCGTGCGCCCGGACAGCCCGCTCGCCTCGCTGCCCGCGGTCGAGGTCGCCGATCTCCTCCTCGAGCCTCTGATCGTGATGCGCGCCGGTTATGTCATGCACCGCCTGGTTCACCGCCTCCTCGGCGGGAGGACGCCGTCGTTCTCGTATTCGACGGACGGCGCGGAGATGGGCAAGCTGATGGTGGCCGAGGGGCTCGGCGCCACCGTGCTTCCCGAGTTCAGCGTGGCCGGCGACCCTCTCCTGCGCAGCGGCGCGATCACCTACCGGCCGCTGGCGCGGCGCGTGGCGGAGGTCCTCCTGGTGATCCAGTCACAGCGCGCCGCGTCCGGCCCCCGGGTCGCCCGCGACCTGCACCGGTTCCTCCTGGACCGGGCGCGCGAGTGCGGTGACGGCACGCGCGTCGCGGGCTGAAAGGGCGGCCCTATCACTCCCCCGCCGATCGTGTGTGGAACTTCCGGCATGACCGCCATACGATTCCTATTGTCTGAGTAGGAAATGCATGGAAGGGGTCCTTCGTGTCCGCGAACGTCAGTTCCGAGCCGCTGCGGTTCGCCTATTGGGTGCCCAACGTCAGCGGCGGGCTCGTCACCAGCACGATCGAGCAGCGCACCGACTGGAGCTACGACTACAACCGGAAGCTGGCGGTGCTCGCGGAGAACAACGGCTTCGAGTACGCCCTGTCCCAGGTGCGGTACATGGCCAGCTACGGCGCCGCCTTCCAGCAGGAGTCGACGAGCTTCAGCCTGGCGCTGCTGCTCGCCACCCAGCGGCTGAAGGTGATCGCCGCCGTGCACCCGGGCCTGTGGCATCCGGCGGTGCTGGCCAAGCTGCTCAGCACCGCCGATCACCTCGCGGGCGGCCGGGCCGCCGTCAACGTGGTGAGCGGCTGGTTCAAGGGCGAGTTCACCGCCCTGGGCGAGCCGTGGCTGGAGCACGACGAGCGCTACCGCCGGGCCGAGGAGTTCATCCGCGTCCTTCGGGCGAGCTGGACCGAGGACAAGGCCCGGTTTCAGGGTGACTTCTACCGGCTGCACGGATACGACCTGCAGCCCAAACCGCTCTCCGGGCCGGACCGCCCGCACCCCGAGATCTTCCAGGGCGGCAACTCCACGGCCGCGCGCGCCATGGCCGGCCGGGTGTCGGACTGGTACTTCAGCAACGGCAAGGACTTCGACGGCGTCACCGAGCAGATCGAGGAGGTCGGCGCGGCGGCGCGGGCCCACGGCCGCCGGGTACGGTTCGGCCTGAACGGCTTCCTCATCGCCAGGGACACCGAGGCCGAGGCACGCGAGACGCTGCGCGAGATCGTGGCCAAGGCCGACGTCGAGGCGGTCCACGGGTTCCGCGACGCGGTCCGCCAGGCCGGCCGGTCCACCCAGGACGGACGGGGGATGTGGGCCGACTCCTCCTTCGAGGACCTGGTGCAGTACAACGACGGCTTCCGCACCCGCCTCATCGGCACGCCGGAGCAGATCGCGCACCGGGCGATCGAGTACAAGAAGCGCGGCGTCGACCTGCTCCTGCTCGGCTTCCTGCACTACCACGAGGAGGTCGAGTATTTCGGCCGCCACGTGCTGCCCATCATCCGCGAGCTGGAGGACGAACTCGCGGCCAAGGGCGCCTTTCCGGTGGAACCGGCCCGGGCCTGATCCCATGACCGATCTCGTCGACACGCCCGGGACCGCGCACGTCGTCGCCGGCGACGAGGAGGCCCTCGCCGTCGCCGCCGAGCTGGCCCGCCGGTTCGCGAGCGGCGCCGCCGGACGCGACGCCCGCCGCGAGCTCCCGCACGCCGAGCTGGCCGAGCTGTCGGCGAGCGGCCTGCTCGGCGTCACCGTCCCCCGCGAGCACGGCGGCGCCGACGTGCGGACCGCCACGCTGGCGGAGGTCGTCCGCCTGCTCGCCACCGCCGACCCCAACATCGCCCAGATCCCGCAGAGCCACTTCGTGTACGTCAACGTGCTGCGGCAGCAGGGGTCGGCGGCGCAGCGCGCGTTCTTCTTCGCCGAGGTCCTTGCGGGCAGGCGGTTCGGCAACGCCCAGTCGGAGGCGGGCACCCGGCACGTGCAGGACTACCGCACCCGGCTGCGTCCCGCCGACGACGGCGGCTTCGTCCTCGACGGCGTCAAGCACTACTCGACCGGAGCCCTGTTCGCCGACTGGATCACCGTGCTGGCCAAGGACCCCTCCGACCGGCTCGTCGTCGCTTATGTGCCGGCCGGCGCGCCCGGCCTCACGGTCGTGGACGACTGGGAGGGCATGGGCCAGCGCACCACGGCCAGCGGCACCGTCCGGCTGGAGGGCGTGCGGGTGCCGGCCGACCGCGTGGTCCCCCATCACCTGACGTTCACCGGGCCGCAACTGCACGGCGCCCACGCGCAGCTGCTGCACGCCGCGATCGACGTCGGCATCGCCCGCGCCGCGCTCACCGAGGCGGCCGAGTTCGTGCGCACCCGCAGTAGGCCGTGGTTCGAGAGCGGCCTCGACGCCGCCGCCGACGACCCCCTGACGATTCAGCGCTTCGGAGAGCTGGAGGTCTCCGTACGGGCCGCGGAGGCGCTTCTGGGCGAGGCCGGGCGGGCGGTGGACCGCGCGCGGGAACGGCTCGACGACGAGACCGCCGCGGCGGCGTCCATCGCGGTCGCCACGGCGAAGGCGTTCGCCGACCCGGCCGCCGTCGAGGTGAGCGACGCGCTGTTCGAGGTGTCCGGCACCAGGTCGGCGCTCGACTCGCTGAACCTGCACCGGCACTGGCGCAACGCCCGCACCCACACCCTGCACGATCCGGTGCGCTGGAAGATCCAGCACATCGGCAGGTACGCGCTGAACCGGACCCCGCCCCCACGGCACGGCCTGATCTGATCCCGGATCCGGCCCATCCGCGTCCGGTCCCCGTCTGACGGAGGTTCCGCCATGTCCGCCATCGTCGTCCTGTCCGGCAGCCCTCCGCCGCGCCGTCGGCTGCCGGCCGCGTCCTGAGGGGAGTCCCATGACACTGACGTTCCACTGGTTCCTGCCCACGTACGGCGACAGCCGTTACCTCGTCGGCGGCGGGCACGGCACGGACATCACCACGGCAGGCGGGGACCGGCCGGCCACCCTGACGTACCTGGGCCAGATCGTGCGCGCCGCCGAGCAACTCGGGTTCGAGGGCGCCCTCACCCCGGCCGGCGCCTGGTGCGAGGACGCCTGGCTGACCACCGCCATGCTGGTCGCGAACTCCGAGCGGCTGAAGTTCCTGGTCGCCTTCCGGCCCGGGCTGCTGTCGCCCACGCTCGCCGCGCAGATGGCCGCCACGTTCCAGCGGCACTCGTCCGGGCGCCTGCTGGTCAACGTCGTCACCGGCGGCGAGGACCACGAGCAGCGCGCCTACGGCGACTTCCTCGCCAAGGACGAGCGCTACGAGCGCACCGACGAGTTCCTCACGGTCGTACGCGCCCTGTGGCGCGGGGAACGGGTCACCCTGGAGGGCAGGCACGTCAGGGTCGCGGACGCCGCGCTGAGCCGGGTGCCGTCCCCGGTGCCTGCCGTGTACTTCGGCGGATCGTCCCCGGCCGCGGGCCCGGTGGCGGCGCGGCACAGCGACGTCTACCTGACCTGGGGCGAGCCGCCCGCACAGGTCGCCGAGAAGCTCGCCTGGATCCGCCGGGAGGCCGCCGCCGCCGGCCGCGAGGTGCGCTTCGGCATCCGGCTCCACGTGATCAGCCGGGACACCTCGGCGCAGGCGTGGGCGGAGGCCGAGCGCCTGCTGTCCGCGCTCGATCCGGAGGTCGTCGCGTCGGTCCAGGCGGGTCTGTCGCGCAGCGGGTCGGAGGGGCAGCGGCGGATGCGGGCCCTGCACGGGGGCCGCACCGACGCGCTTGAGGTCTCGCCGAACCTGTGGGCCGGGGTGGGCCTGGTCCGCGGCGGCGCGGGCACGGCCCTGGTGGGCAGCCACACCGAGGTGGCGGAGCGGATCGAGGAGTACCACGCGCTCGGCATCGACGAGTTCGTGCTGTCCGGTCATCCGCACCTGGAGGAGGCCTACTGGTTCGGCGAGGGCGTGCTGCCCCTGCTGCGCCGCAGGGGACTGTGGCGGCACCCGGTGGACGCGCCCGAAGACACCTCCCCCGCCGCTATCCCGTTCGCCGGCGCCGCGTCACGGTGATGTCCCGGTGACATGTCCCGGGTTCGCGGGCGCCGCGTGCCGTGTGACGCCGCCCGGTTTCACGCGTTGATGCGCGGCGCACGGTGTGACGGGTTGGTGCGCGTTGATGCCCGTTGGTGCGGCTGCGCGCCCTGCCGTCGCCACATCCGATCGCGGCGGGTTATCCATTTCCCGGTGGCACCGGTAAGGGTGCCGGGCAGGGAGGGAGAAGTTCCGTGACGAGGTGGAGCGTCCTGCGCGCCGGTTTCAAGGCACTCGCCGTCGGTCCGGTCGCCGCGGCCGTCGTGCTCGCGGGGACCGCTACGGGAGCGTGGGCCGGGCAGGGATCGGGCGCGGGTTCGGGATCGGGTTCCCCGCCGGCTCCCTCCGGATCGCGAGGGGCCAACGCGGGACCGGCGCCGGCGGGGACCGAGCCGGGGCGCCTGCCCCACCGCTCGGGAACACTGTGCTCGCTCAACCCCGGCAGGGGGCTGTGCGACGGAACCGACCCCGTCGACACCGGATGCGACTCCGACGCGTACACCGTCGCCAGTTCGAGGCTCTGGTTCCACGACCGGAACGGACGCCCGGCCTGGCGCGCGGACGCCACGGTCGAACTGCGCTACTCCCGCACGTGCCGGACCAACTGGTCCAGGGTCACGGCCGGCGGAGGGCACAGGGGCCCGCTGACGGTCGAGGTGTGCCGCGGCACCGGCTCCGGCGCCTGTACGGAGGCCTACGTCTCCTATGGCACCGACGCGTACTCCGACCAGGTCTACGCGCCGGACGTGGTCGCCACGGCGTACGCCTGGTGCTGCGGCGCCGGGCCGGCCACCGCGAGCGCCCGGGCACGGGGGTGAGCGGCCCCCGCGGCGCGAACGCCCGAGCGCGAGGCCGAGCGGGCGGGTGAGGGGAGCCGGGCGGGGTCAGCGCAGACAGCGGGTCCTCGCGTGGGGGCCTTCCCCCTGCCCGGTGACCACCCATCCCTCCACCCACACGCACCCGGGAGCGAGGGAGAGCATGTCGCCGTAGCTGCCGGGCGGGGTGTTGTTGGACCACTGGGAGCGGACCTGGGCCTTGTCCGCCGGGCGGTGCGCGGCGAGCCAGACCGTGTAAAGGCGGGGATTGTCGAAGTACGCCGACGCCCAGGCCGTGTCGCACCCGGGGCTGCGCCGCAGCCGGAGCGTCCCGAACCTCGTGCCGTCCGGCAGGTCGAGCGGGACCGCGTCGAGCGTCTCGATGGTCTCGAGGTCGGTCCCGCACCCGCGGGCGCGGGGATCGTCGCCGTCCATGTCCTCGGCCCTGCTCGCGTCCACCACCCGTTCGGTGACGTGCTGGTTGCGCGCCCGCCAGCCGGGCGCGAGCCCGTCGTGCCCGGCGAGACCGAGCGCCGTCGCGCCGACGGCCCCGAGGGCCACGAGGACGGCGAGGGCCGCGACCGGTGCGGGCAGGCTCCGGCGGCCTGTCGACCGGCCGGCACTGCCGCGCACGAGATTGGCGCCGGGCCGGCCTCCCGCCCCGCCGGACGCGCCGGACGATACGGCCCCCGCTGCGCCGGGCGCCGGGCACGGATCGACGTCGACGGCGGGCTCCGCCGATGCCCTCGCGGACGCCGACAGCTCCTCGCTGACCTGCTGCCAGCGCCGCGCCCACGCGTCCTCGTCGCCGCCGCAGGCCCGTACGAAGGCGAGCGTGACCTCCAGGCTCGGGAGTGCGCGGCCGCCCGCGGCCCGCGACAGGACCGTGGGCGAGTAGTGCGCCCTTTCCGCCAGAGCACGGTAGGGGGGCGACCCGGCCTCCTCGCGCAGCCGCCGCAACGCGACGGCGAACGCCTGTACGGGCCCTTCCTCGGGGCTGAGGTCGCGCTCTGGTCGTCCCATGGTCCCCACACCGGAGTCTCGGCGGCCACGTCGCCGCGGGCGACGCCGTCCGGCGGCATACGGGGACGGGGCGGCCCGGGCACCACGCTCGCTGACAGCCCAAGCCCACTCACGAGAACGGGCGGGAGTCAGACACGCCCAGATGCTAAGCGCGGGGACGGGCCGCGGCAAGACTGCGCCGCGGCCCGTGAGCCCGCGGAACGCGGGACGACGCGAGGGGACGCCGTCAGACGCCCATCGCGTGCACGCCGCCGTCGACGTGGACGATCTCGCCGGTGGTGGCGGGGAACCAGTCGGACAGCAGCGCCACGCACGCCTTGGCGGCGGGGGCGGTGTCGGCCAGGTCCCAGCCGAGCGGGGCGCGCTCGGGCCAGGCCTCCTCGAACTCCTTGAACCCGGGGATGCTCTTGGCCGCCATCGTGCGCAGCGGACCGGCGGCGACGAGGTTGACCCTGATGCCGTGCTTGCCCAGGTCCCGGGCGAGGTAGCGGGAGCACGACTCCAGCCCGGCCTTGGCCACGCCCATCCAGTCGTAGACCGGCCACGCCTTGGTCGCGTCGAAGTCCAGGCCGACGACCGCGCCGCCTTCCTTCATCAGCGGCAGGCAGGCGACGGCGAGCGACTTGAACGAGAACGTCGAGACGTGGACCGCCGTGGCGACGTCCTCCCAGGAGGTGTTGAGGAAGTTGCCGCCGAGGCAGGACTGCGGGGCGAACCCGATCGAGTGGACGATTCCGTCCAATCCGTCGAGGTGCGCACCGACCCGGTCGGCGAGCGTGTCGAGGTGGTCGTCGTTCTGGACGTCCAGTTCGATCACCGGCGGCGGCTCGGGCAGCCGCTTGGCGATGCGCTCGACCAGGCTGAGGCGGCCGAAACCGGTCAGCACGACCTGGGCGCCCTCCTCCTGGGCCAGCTTCGCCACGTTGAAGGCGATCGACGAGTCGGTGAGGACGCCGGTGACCAGCAGTCGCTTCCCGTCCAGCAAACCCATGTCCAGCTCCAGTCTGTCGTTCGCTCAGTGGCCCATGCCGAGGCCGCCGTCCACGGGGACGACCGCCCCCGTGATGTAGGAGGCGTCGTCGCTCGCCAGGAACCTGACGACCCGGGCGATCTCCTCGGCCTGCGCCTGCCGCCCGAGCGGGATGCTCTTGCGGATCTGCTCCTGCTGCGCCTCGTCGAGCACCGCGGTCATGTCGGTCTCCACGAACCCGGGCGCGACCACGTTGACCGTGATGCCGCGCGAGCCGAGCTCACGGGCCAGCGACCGGCCGAAGCCGACCAGGCCGGCCTTGGAGGCGGCGTAGTTGGTCTGGCCGGCGGAGCCGGACAGGCCGACGACGGAGGAGATCAGGATGATGCGCCCGCGCCGCAGCCGCAGCATGGGCCGCACAGCCCGCTTGGCGACGCGGTAGGCGCCGGTCAGGTTCGTGTCGATGACGTCGGTGAAGGTCTCCTCCTTCATCATCGGCAGCAGCGTGTCCTTGGTGATCCCCGCGTTGGCGACGACCACCTCGACCGGGCCGTGCTCGGCCTCGGCCTTCTCGAAGGCGGCGTCGACGTCGGCGGAGCTCGTCACGTCGCAGCGAACCCCGAACAGCCCCTCCGGGGGCTCGCCGGAACGGTAGGTGACGGCGACGGCGTCCCCCGCGGCGGACAGCTCGCGGGCGATCGCGAGGCCGATGCCGCGATTTCCGCCGGTGACGAGAACAGAGCGAACCATGCGACCGACCGTATCGGCTACCCGGGGGTATTCCACTTGTCCGCTGGGCACAAGATCACAGGGTTAGGATCGTGGACATGCGCCAGATCGACCCCGACTTCCTCGCCCTGCCGCTGCGGCGGCTGGCGGACGCGGCCCTGCAGCGCGCCCGTGACCTGGGAGCCGAGCACGCCTCGTTCCGGCTCGAACGCGTACGCGCGGAGACGCTGCGCCTGTTCGACGCCCGGCTCGAGGGGTCCTCGGACGCCGACGACCTCGGCTTCGCCGTACGGGTGATCAAGGACGGCACGTGGGGCTTCGCGTCCGGGATCGAGCTGACCCCGGAGGCGGCGGTCCGGGCCGCCGAGGAGGCCGTGCGGGTGGCGGCGGTCAGCGCGCCCATCAACCGCGAGCCGGTGGAACTCGCCCCCGAACCGGTGTACGACGACGTGACCTGGGTGTCGGCCTACGACGTCGACCCGTTCGACGTACCGCTGCCGGACAAGGCGGCGCTGCTCGCGGAGTGGTCGTCCGGCCTGCTCGGCAGGGTCGACCACGTCTCGGCCTCGCTAATGCAGGTCAAGGAGCAGAAGTTCTACGCCGACACGGCCGGCACGGTGACCACGCAGCAGCGCGTGCGGCTGCACCCCGTCCTGACCGCGATGCGGGCCGACGGCGACCGGTTCGACGACATGCGCACGCTGGCCCCGCCGGCCGGCCGGGGGTACGAGTACCTGACCGGCACCGGCTGGGACTTCCCCGCCGAGCTGGCCGAGATCCCCGACCTGCTCGACGAGAAGCTCAAGGCGCCCTCGGTCGAGGCCGGGCCGTACGACCTGGTGGTCGACCCGTCGAACCTGTGGCTCACGATCCACGAGTCGATCGGCCACGCGACCGAGCTGGACCGGGCCCTCGGCTACGAGGCGGCCTACGCCGGCACCTCCTTCGCCACCTTCGACCAGCTCGGCACCCTGCACTACGGCTCGCCCGTGATGAACGTGACGGGCGACCGAACGGTCGAGCACGGCCTGGCCACCGTCGGCTGGGACGACGAGGGCGTGGCCGGCCAGTCGTTCGACATCGTCCGCGAAGGCACGCTGGTGGGCTACCAGCTCGACCGGCGGATGGCGCTGCTGAAGGGCCTCGGGCGGTCGAACGGCTGCGCGTTCGCCGACTCCCCCGGGCACGTGCCGATCCAGCGGATGGCCAACGTGTCGCTCCAGCCGGCCGCGGACGGCCCGTCCACCGACGAGCTGATCTCGCGGGTCGAGCGCGGGATCTACGTCGTCGGCGACAAGAGCTGGTCGATCGACATGCAGAGATACAACTTCCAGTTCACCGGCCAGCGGTTCTACCGCATCGAGAACGGCCGCCTGGCCGGGCAGCTGCGCGACGTGGCCTACCAGGCGACCACCACGGACTTCTGGCGCTCGATGGAGGCCGTCGGGGGCCCGCAGACGTACGTGCTCGGCGGCGCCTTCAACTGCGGCAAGGGCCAGCCGGGCCAGGTCGCGCCGGTCAGTCACGGCGCCCCTGCGGCACTGTTCCGCGGCGTACGGATCCTCAACACCGTCCAGGAGGGTGGCAGCAAGTGAGCGACGGGGTGACCACACCGCAGGAGACGGTGGAGCGGGCGCTCGCGCTGAGCGAGGCCGACGGCTGCGTCGTCATCGTGGACGAGGGCTCGACCGCCAACCTGCGCTTCGCCGGCAACACGCTGACGACCAACGGGGTCGCGCGCTCGTCCCGGCTCACCGTCATCTCCGTCGTGGGCGCCGGGGTGGGGGTGGTCTCGCGCTCCGCCGTACGCGCCGATCAGCTCGCGGACGTGGTGGCCGCGGCGGACCGCGCCGCACGGGAGGCCCGGCCGTCGGAGGACGCCCGGCCGCTGGTCGAGGGCACGGCCGGGGAGGGCTGGGAGCGTCCGGTGGAGCCGACCTCCATCGACGTGTTCGGGACCTTCGCCCCCGCGCTCGGGGAGGCGTTCGCCGCCGCCGACGCCTCGGGACGCAGGCTGTACGGCTTCGCAGAACACATCATGACCTCCACGTTCGTCGGCTCGTCCACGGGCCTGCGGCTGCGCCACGACCAGCCGACCGGGCGGCTCGAACTGAACGCCAAGTCGTCGGACATGTCGCGCTCGGCGTGGACGGGTGTGGCCACCCGCGACTTCTCCGACGTGGACGTGGCCGCCCTGGACGAGACGCTCGTCCGGCGGCTGGAGTGGGGCAAGCGGCGGATCAGCCTGGAGCCGGGCCGCTACGAGACGCTCCTGCCGCCGACGGCGGTCTCCGATTTGATGATCTACCTGTACTGGTCGGCCGGCGCGCGGGACGCCGCCGACGGCCGCACGGTGTTCTCCCGGCCCGGCGGCGGCACCCGGGTGGGTGAGCGGCTCTCGACGCTGCCGATCTCGCTGCGCAGCGATCCGGCAGGGGCCGGCGTCGAGTGCGCCCCGTTCGTCGTCGCGCACTCCTCCGGCCGGGAACAGTCGGTCTTCGACAACGGCCTGCCCCTGGCCCGCACGGAGTGGATCAGCGACGGCACGCTGGCCAACCTCGTGCAGACCCGGCACTCCGCCGAGCTGACCGGCCTCGCCACCACCCCGCAGATCGACAACCTGGTCATGACGGTGCCCGGTGGCGGCCGCTCCTTGGAGGAGATGATCGCCTCGACCGAGCGGGGCCTGCTGCTGACCTGCCTGTGGTACATCCGCGAGGTCGATCCGCAGTCGCTGCTCCTGACCGGCCTGACCAGGGACGGCGTCTACCTCGTGGAGAACGGCGAGGTCGTGGGCGAGGTCAACAACTTCCGGTTCAACGAGTCGCCGGTCGACCTGCTCGGCCGCCTCACCGAGGTGGGCGCGAGCGAGCAGACGCTGCCGCGCGAGTGGAACGACTGGTTCACCCGTGCCGTCATGCCGCCGGTCCGCGTGCCCGACTTCAACATGTCGACGGTCAGCCAGGCCAGCTGATCACAGCCGGCCCGGCCTCATCCGGTGTCCTCGAGGCGGAAGCCCACTTTCATGCCGACCTGGAAGTGGGCCACCTCGCCGTCCACGATGTGCCCACGCACCTCGGTCACCTCGAACCAGTCCAGATGCCGCAGCGTCTGCGCGGCCCGTCTGACGCCGTTGCGAATGGCCTGATCGACGCTCTCAGCCGAGGTGCCCACTATCTCGGTCACCCGGTAGGTGCGATCCGACATCACGTCCTCCTGCCTGTGCCTGTCGCGTGATCGTAACGCCGGTGCGGGCGTCACCCCCGCCTCCCTCGGGGTCTACCGTGGAAATCGTGAATCCATGGCGCTGGTTGAGAAAAGACCGCCCGGTCGTTCACCAGGTGACGGACGCCCAGCCGTCGCTGTCCGACGACGTCCGCAAGCGGGAGATCAGCTATCTCATCAAGATGGGCATCCGGCTCGCCTGCCTCATTCTGGCCGTGGCGGTGCCGGCCCCTTGGCCGGTCAAGGCCCTGTTCGTCGCGGGGGCGGTCCTTTTGCCATACCTTGCCGTTATCGGGGCCAATCAAAGAGGTCACGAGCCTCCTCCACCCCCGGACTTGACCTCGTCTAACCAAAACGAGATACCACGGCATCGACGCGAGATCGGGTCGTGACAAAGTCTTGACGCAACCCAGTGGTTAGAGGTGTACAGTTTAGCCAAGCGCTCTGGTCCCCCGTCGGAGCGCTGGTGCCGGCGTTCCGGGCCCCCGTCGGAACGCCGATGAAGCGGCGCCGGGTGGTTTGCCCCCGTAACCACCCGGCGTCGCCCTTTTTACAACGTGGCATGGCCATACGGACCGGCCGTCGCGGTCGTCCCCCGCAGGGGATGGCCCTTCCGCCGAGCGGCCCCGGCGCCCGCCCTTCCCCTCTTCGCGGCGCGCCGGGACCGCGGCAGCCGTAGTCAGGAGCCTCGGCGTTTCAGAAGCCGCGCGTGTCAGGAATCGCAGCGCCTCGGGAATCGCAGCGCCTCGGGAATCGCAGCGCCTCGGGAATCGCAGCGCCTCGGGAATCGCGGCGTGTCAGGGGCCGCGAGGTGTCAGGAATCGCGAGCGTCGGGAGTCGCGGGTGGCTCCGCGGTCGCCGCCGCCCAGTCGTTCGCCATCCGGGACACCCGCTCCACCACGTCGGGCGGCGCGGTGCCCGCCCCCTGCGCCAGCCCCACCAGGTAGGCGGTCAACGGGGCGGCCGGCCGCGCCACACCGTGTGCCACATCCCTGGTCAGGTCGAGCACCGCGGTCCGGTCCACCCGGGCGGGGTCGATGCCCAGTTCACGGCAGACCAGTGCCGTCCATTCCTCCAGTACGTTCACGCGCACTCCCTTCACCCGTGCCGCCGGGCCCGCTCCCGGGCCGCGCGGAGATCCTCGACGGTGTCGCAATCGAACCACGGCGGGGTCTCGCCGGGCGCCACCGGCGGGCGCACGGGCGCCGGCCCCAGCGGGCCGAGCAGCCCGCGCAGCGACCGCCCCCGGTAGGCGCCGAGCGCCGTCCGCAGCGCCGCCGTCCGCCACGCACCGGTAAGCCACTGCTCGCGGCCCTCGTCGTCCACGAGCACCGCCCCCGCACCGCTCTCGGGCACCGCCGCGAGGATCGCACCGACGTGACCGGCGACGACGAACGGCAGATCGGCGGCGAGCAGCACGACCATCGGGGATGTCACCTCGGCGAGCCCGGCGCGCAGCGCCGGCACCGGCCCGCCGCCCGGCGGGTCCTCCCGGGTGAACGACACGCCCGGCATGTCTCTCGGCGGGCCCACCACGACCACGGCGCGGGCGTCGCGGACCGCCGCCGCCACGCGCTCGACGAGCGGCAGCCCGCCGACGAGCGCGCCGGGTTTGTCCGCGCCGCCGAGCCGCTCGGCCCGGCCGCCGGCCAGGATCACGGCGTCGTACGGCGGCGGGCAGGGCGGCACGCTGGGTGCCGCATCGGCGCCGGTTCCGGAACGGGGAAGCACGGGTCGCTCCCTGAACTCTCTCTGGCTCTCGGCTCTCGGGGCTTTCTCCGGGCTTCGTCAGCCGCCGATGGCCGACATCGGGCGGGCCGGCTGGAGGAACGCGGCATCGTCGATGCCGTGCCCGGCCTTCTTCCCCCGCACCGCGGCGATCCACCGCGCCGCCAGCTCCTCGTCCGGCACGCCCGAGCGCAGCGCCGTACGCAGGTCGGATTCCTCGGTGGCGAACAGGCAGTTGCGCACCTGGCCGTCGGCGGTGATCCGGACGCGGTCGCAGGCGCCGCAGAACGGGCGGGTGACCGAGCCGATCACGCCCACCCGGTGCGGGCCGCCGTCGACCAGGAACAGCTCGGCGGGCGCGCTGCCCCGCTCGCGCGGGTCGTCCTCGGTGAGGTCGAAGGAGTCCTTCAGCAGCCCGAGGATCTCGTCGGCCGTGATCATCTCCTCGCGGCGCCAGCCGTGCTGGGCGTCGAGCGGCATCTGCTCGATGAAGCGCAGCTCGTATCCCCGGTCGAGGCAGAAGCGCAGCAGCGGCACGGCCTCGTGCTCGTTGACGCCGCGCATCAGCACCGCGTTCACCTTCACCGGAGTGAGCCCCGCGGCCGTCGCGGCGGCGAGCCCGTCCAGCACGTCGCGCAGCCGGTCGCGGTGCGCGAGCCGGACGAACACCTCACGGTCGAGCGTGTCCAAGGAGACGTTGACGCGGTCGAGGCCGGCCCGCGCGAGCGGCTCCGCGAGGCGGGCCAGGCCGATGCCGTTGGTCGTCACCGACACCTGGGGGCGCGGGCTCAGCCCGGCGGTCGCGGCCACGATCTCGACGAGCTCGCGCCGCAGCAGCGGTTCGCCACCGGTGAAGCGGACCTCCCGGACGCCGAGCCGCTCCACGCCGATCGTCACCAGGCGGACGATCTCCTCGCCGGTGAGCAGGTCGGGCTTGGGCAGCCAGTCGAGGCCCTCGGGCGGCATGCAGTAGGCGCACCGCAGGTTGCACCGGTCGGTCAGCGACACCCTCAGATCGGTCGCGACCCGGCCGAACGAGTCAACCAGCACGAGAGGACCTCCAACCCCCAGAGAGCCTCAAGCCTAAGCCCTGCCGTCACGATGGCGGCAACCTCGGTCGCCACGGGCGAAGTCAGCGATCACGGCGGCGCTCGATCCGCTTGCGGCGGGCGACCTCGCGCCGGTGCTCGGCCAGCGCGCGCTCGCGCTCGCGCCGGTTGACGCGCGCCTGACTCTTGGTGCTCTCCAGTTCGAGCCGCAGCGCCTCCTGCGCGGCCGTGCCGCGCCGTGTGACCTGCGCCGCCGCTCGCGCGGCCAGCTTGGCCGCGCGTTTGGGATTGACCCGCCGCTCACCGCTCTCCCCCACGGGTACGGCGGGGGCCGCCTCCGCGCGTTCGAGCAGGGCGACCCCGTGCCGCATGAGGAACTCATGCAGCTCGGGGTCGGTGGGCTCCGATCCGAACACAAACCGGGTCGCGCGGAGCTCGCCGTCCTCGACGATCTCCAGGACGCCCACCCAGAACGGGCTCTCGAAACAGACGGACAGGGAAACCACGATGCCTCCACAGGTATGCCGACAGGCGGCTTGGCGAAGCCGCTTTCCGGCACACCGGACATCCTTCGAGGTTCCCCGAGGGGACACGAGAGGCGGATACGGAAACCACCGGCCCGGAAGGCCCCGGCGGGCGCCCGGGCTACCAACCGGGACCGCGTTTTCGTGTGCTCGGCCCAGCTTAACGCCCGTCTCCCGGCCACGGCCATCGCCTTTTCGCGGCACCGCGTGGAGCCCGGGGCGGACTGACGGACATGGAGCCGATCCGTCTCGGCGTACGTGCCGGGGAACTACTCGAACGCGCCGCCGCGGCGCCCGGCGGGCGCGCGGCCGACACCGTGCACGGCGGCCACGAGCACAGCGCTGCGTCAGACGCTGCTCGCCCTGACCGCCGGGACCGGCCCGCGGCCCGCCGGCGGGAGGAACCGCTAGACGGCCTGCAGGACGCAGCCCAGGGCGAGCAGCGACACGACCTTCACGCCCTCCAGCGCCACGTAGTAGAGGTGCGCCCTCGACCGGTGCAGCGCCGGGTCATCGCCGGACAGGACGCGGTCGGACCTGCGGTTGAGCGGCGGGCGTACGACGGCGACCTGGATCACCAGGACGGCCGCGGCGACCGCTGTGAGCACCACCGCGGCGGTGGCGGGCGATCCGGTCGCGACCGCCGCGATCACGACGACCGCCAGCACGGCCTCGGCGGCGTTGAGCGCGCGGAAGACGAGCCGGCCGATGCCGAGCCCGATCGGAATCGTCACCCCCGGCGCGCGGAACTTCAGGGGCGCCTCCAGGAAGGAGATCGCCAGCACCATCCCGAGCCAGACGAAGGTGGCCGCGCCGCCCACGGCGGCCGAGGCGGGATTCATTCTCGCTCTCCTCTCGCGCACGCGAAATCGGCGGACGGACGGGACCGCGTCCCGGCCGAGCCGTCCCGCCGGTCACGGCTTCCGCCGCCGCCCTCGCCCAGGGTTCCACGCGGGCTCCCCGGTTTCCGACCCAGGGTCATGCGCCAACCGGAGATCACCGCTCCATGCCTGCCCCTTCGCCGCCCTCATGACTCCGGAAAGATGGCCGGCCGCACCGCGAGCACGGGCCCGATCGCGGCGCGGTCGCCGCTGTCATCTCCAGCCGGTCCGCCGCCGCAGCCAGGCCAGCGCCGCCCGGCCCTGCGCGAGCTGGAACGCGCGGAGCGTGGGCAGGCCCGGCGGCGGGGGGAGGCTTCCCCGCTGCAGGAAGAAGCCGGTCACGGCGGCCAGGACCGCGGTGACCGCGTCGCCGTCCGCCTTCGCCGCGACCGGGTGGCCGTCGAAGACCTCGGCCGGCGGCGGCCCGCCCTGCATGACCACACTCGGGAGCATCCCGAGCAGGTCGAACCACGGGGCCGCCAGGCACGCCCAGGGCCAGTCCACCACGTAAACACGCCCGTCCGCGGCGAGCAGCAGGTTGTCGGCCCGCAGATCGGCGTGGGCCAGCGTGTCGCCCTCCGCCGCCGGGCCCCAGCCCGCCTCCAGCTCCGCCAGCCGGTCCAGGTGCCGCCGGGCCCACGCGACGTCGGATCCGTCCGGGCCGAGAACATCCGGGCCGAGGACGTCCGGGCCGGCGGCCAGGCGCCGCCATCCCCGGTATTCCTCCGCGAACCGCTCGGCGGCCGGCGGCACGGCCGCGGGCGAGGGGGTGAGCGACTCGGCCAGCTCGGCCATCACGCCCAGCACGAGGCCCAGCTCGGCCGCGACCCAGGGCTGGGCCGGCTGCCGTCCCTCGACGTCCTCGAACAGCAGGACCACCCAGCCGTCCTCGTCGAAGGACGCGAGCAGCCGGGGCGCGGGCGCCGTGACCGGCAGGGCGGCCGCCACCCGGGCCTCCGATCGGTGGATAGCGGGGCTGAGCGGGCTCGGCTCGGGCCCGACCGCCTTGACGAAGGCCCTGCCGCCACCGGCGAGCCGCAGGCGGGCGGCCACGCCCGGGGAGAAGCCGCCGGGCTGGGTGACGGCCTCGGTCACGCGGTCCCCGAGGTGCGCCTCGACCGCCAGCCGCAGGTGCGCGGGCACCGCGGTCCACGGCAGTCGTACGCCCCTGGCGGGCGGGGGCGGGGCGTCGCCGCCGCGGCGATGCCGTTCCGCCTCGGTCCGATCATCGGGCTCCAGGGAATCGTCGCGCATTGCGGCATGATGCGCGGCGGGCGGGTAGGGCGGCAAACGACTTTCGCGCGCGAATAATTCGGTTGGGATCGCACCCGCCTCCCCGGCACAGTGGATCTCGACCGAGGAGGAGATCCACGATGCCGAAGCACATCGCCCCGAAGCTGCTGTCCTGGGCGAGCGAGATCGACGAGGGAACGATCGACCAGGCCGCCCGCGCGGCGCGCCTGCCGTTCGTGCCCGGCCACGTCGCGCTCATGCCGGACGCGCACGTCGGCATCGGCGCGACGGTCGGCTCCGTCATCCCCACCGAGGGCGCGATCATCCCGTCCGCCGTCGGCGTGGACATCGGCTGCGGCATGGTCGCGACCGAGACCACGCTCACCGCCGCCGACCTGCCCGACTCGCTCGACCCGCTGATGCGGCTGGTGGAGCGGCGCATCCCGGCGGGCGTGGGCAAGGGGCACGACGACCGCGCGGTGGACCGGGCGCTCGCCGAGCTGGGCCGGCCGCACACCTCGCTCACCCCCAAGCAGGAGAACACGGTGGCCTGCCAGTTCGGGACCCTCGGCTCGGGCAACCACTTCGTGGAGGTCTGCCTCGACGAGCGCGACCGGGTCTGGACCGTGCTGCACTCGGGCTCGCGCGGGATCGGCAACCAGCTCGCCACCGCGCACATCAACGGTGCGAAGCGGCTCATGCGCGACCTGGGGATCGGGATGGAGGACTACGACCTCGCCTACTTCACCCAGGGCACCGCGGAGTTCACCGCGTACATCGAGGACATGCTGTGGGCGCAGCGGTACGCGATGGGGTCGCGGGCGCGGATGGACAAGGTGCTGAGCGAGGCGCTGTTCCGCGTCGTCGGGACCGGCGCCCGGGTCCGGACCATCAATTGCCACCACAATTTCACCCAGATGGAGACCCATCAGGGCAAGGAGCTGTGGATCACTCGCAAGGGCGCGATCAAGGCGGACACCGGAGACGAGGGCGTCATCCCGGGCTCGATGGGCACCCGGTCCTACATCGTGCGCGGGCGGGGCAACCCGCTGTCGTACAACTCCTGCTCGCACGGCGCGGGGCGCAGGATGTCCAGGAGCCGGGCCAAGCGTGAGCTGTCGGCGGCGTCGCTCAAGGAGGCGATGCGCGGCCGGACCTGGAACTCCGACCGGGCCGCCGCCCTGGTGGACGAGCACCCCGAGGCGTACAAGCCCATCGACCGGGTGATGGCGGACCAGAAGGACCTCGTGGAGGTCCGGCACACGCTGCGCCAGGTGTTCAACTACAAGGGATGAGCCGCCGGGCGCGGCCGTTCCGCCCCCACCGTCTCCCGGGGCACGGCCGCGCCGGCCGGACGCAGGACGAATCCGCTCGCCACCCGGGCCGGGATCCGGTACGGCGAGACGGTGAGGTCCTGCTCCGGCACGGTGTAGTCCAGCCGGGCCAGCCGTGGCACGAGGGCCTCCAGCAGGCCTGCGGCGACCGGCTCGCCCGGGCACCGGTGGCCGGTCGCCGGGTCGCCCCCGCCCTGCGGGATCAGGTCGTACGGGCCGATCTCCCGCCCGGCGAAGCGGCGGGGGTCGAACGCGCACGGGTTCGGCCACAGGGCCGGGTCGTGGTTCTGGCCCCAGATGTCGAGCAGCACGAGCCAGTCCGCCAGGATCGGCTCATCCTCCCAGGTGAGGTCCTTGACGGCCGTGCCCGCCACGAACGGCGCGAAGGGGTAGAAGCGCCGCACCTCGTGCGCGAACGCCTCGGCGTACGTGCCGTCCGTGTCCTCGCGCAGGCGGACGCGGTTGACCGGCCAGCAGTGCAGCGCGTGCGCGGCGAACGCGAGGAACCAGCTCACGGCCACGGTGGGGCGCACCAGGTTGAGCAGTTCGACCGCCGCGATCCGGGGCGCGAGCATCTCTCCGCCGGGCTCCCGGTGGCGGGCGGCCACGGCGAGCGCCGAGGCGTCCGGCACCCGCAGGGCGCCGCGCCGCACGTCCTCGACCAGTCCCGCCAGCCATGCCTCGCGGCGCCTGCGCGCGGCGCGGGCCCGCCAGTGCCGCGGGCCGGGCGACCCGAAGCCGTCGACCAGCGCGACGAGGTCGTCGGCGAGGGGCCCGGTCTCCTCCTCGGTGAGCGGGATGCCCGCCCATCGGCACGCCCCTCGCGTGATGACGCGGGCGGCCTCGTCGAAGAGCACGACGTGTGCCCTGTGCGGCCAGGTCGCCACCGCCGCGTCCCACGCCGCGGTGGTCTCGCCCACCAGAGCGGCGACGCTCTGCGGGGTCATGAGCGACATGAACATGCCCTTGCGCGCCCGGTGCGCGGCCTGGTCGAGCGTGTGCACGGCGCCGTGGCCGAACAAGGTGCTCTTGATCGGCTCGGGCAGCGCCGGAGCGCGCTGGATGTGGTTGTCGTCGTAGAAGAAGCGGACGGCGTCCGGCCCGCGCAGCACGACGGCGCGCCGGCCCATCAGCCGGGTGTGGACCATCTCCCCCTGGGTCTCCCGCCAGCGGGCCGGCAGCCAGGCGTAGCCCTCGAGCAGCAGGAGCAGCGTGGTGTCGAGCAGCGGCATACGTCCTGACTGCCCGCGTCCGTCCCGGAGAAACGGGTTCCGCCGTACGGCCCGCCCCGGGCGGAGGCCGGCCGTACGGCGGCGGGGATCAGCTCACCACGCAGTTGCGAAGGTTGAGGGTGAAGCTCCGGGGATCGGGATTGGCGCCCGCGTAGGTGCCGTTGAACCCGATCTGCACGGTTGCGCCGGGCTTGATCCTCGAGTTCCAGTCCGCGTTCACGGCCTTGACGTCCCTGCCCGACTGGGACCACGTCGCCGAATAGCCGCTGGTGAGCTCCTGTCCCTGCTCGGGGAAGGCGAAGCGCAGCTCCCACCCGTCGATGTCGGCGGAGCCGATGTTGGTGATCTTCGCGGTGGCCGCGAAGCCGCCGGGCCACGTCCAGGTGCCGTAGTCGACCCTGCACGTCGCCGGTGACGCCGAGTGCGTGGGGTAGTCGGCCGGCACCGTGGCCGTCACCAGGTCGGACGGCAGGCTGACGTTGCCCGCGGCGTCCTTGGCCACGACGAAGTAGACGTACGACTGACCGGCGGTGAAGTACGTGTACTGCTGACCGGGGATGGAGCTGTAGCCGGCCTCGGTGAAGGACCGCGCCGTGCCGGGCAGATCCCTGCCGGCCCGCGTCCAGCCGGTGCCGACGCGCCGGTAGACGTCGTAGCCCGCGACGCCGACGTCGTCGGTGGACGGCGTCCAGCAGAACGACGTTCCGTTGAAGTCGGGCAGGCAGTCGGCCTGCGTCCCGGCCGGCCTGGTCGGCGGCGTGGTGTCGCCCGTGGCAGGGGTCGGCGTCGCGTTCGCGCCGGAGACCGCGGGCGTGCTGAGCAGCGCCGAGGGCTGACTGGCGTTTCCGGCGGCGTCCCTGGCGACGACGTAGAACGTGTAGGTCCGGCCGTGGACCAGCCCGGTGGCGACGGCCGTCGTGCGGGTGGTGGAGGTCACCGGGACGAACCCGTTGGCGGTGAGAAGGTACACGTCGTACCGGGCGACCCCGACGGTGTCGGAGGACGCCGTCCAGCACAGGCCGACCACACCCTGGAAGCTCCCGCTCGGGGGCGGGGGCGGCGGGCACGCCCGCAGGTCGCCCGGCGCCGTCGGCGGCGTCACATCCGACCCCGGCGACGGCGACGGCGACGGCGACGGCGAGACCGTGGTCATCGCCTTGACAACCCGTAATCCGGCCGCGCCGCCCGCGAGCACGGGCGGCGCGGCGATGTTGACCGCCAGCAGGGCGGCCGCGACGGCGCCCGCCGCGGCCCACGCGGCCGGCCATGACAGTCTGGGCACGGTTCCACCTCTTCCGAAGACGAAGATCCGCCGACGATGTGCCCGGATCATCGGTCGGCCGTGCCTCCCCGTCAAAGGATCGCCCCTGTCTCCGCCGGTCATCGCGTAAGGAACTTGAAATTTTCAGCGAGCCGGGCCGTCGCTACCGTGGCGCAATGAAAATCTTGGTCACCGGCGCGGCCGGTTTCATCGGGAGCCGCGTCGCCGATCTGCTGCGGGACGCCGGGCACGAGGTGCGGGGATTCGACCTGCGCGGCGGCGCGGGCGTCACGGAAGGCGACGTGCGGGACGAGGACGCCGTCGGCCGCGCGCTCGCCGGAGTCGACGCCGTCGTGCACCAGGCGGCCAAGGTCGGCCTCGGCGTCGACGTGTCCGACCTGCCGGCGTACGTGTCGGTCAACGCGCTCGGGACCGCGGTGCTGCTCGCCGCCATGGCGCGGCACGGGGTCGCCCGGCTGGTGCTGGCGTCGTCGATGGTGATCTACGGCGAGGGCGTCTACGACTGCGCCGAGCACGGCCGCGCGCGCCCCGGCCCCCGGGACGAGGCGGACCTGGCCGCGGGCCGGTTCGAGCCGGCGTGCCCGCGCTGCGGCGCCCCGCTGGCGCCGGGGACCGTCGACGAGGACGTCCCGCCCGATCCGCGCAACGCGTACGCCACGAGCAAGCTCGCCCAGGAGCACCTTGCGGCCGGCTGGGCCCGCGAGACCGGCGGCGCGGCGGTCGCCCTGCGCTACCACAACGTGTACGGGCCCGGCATGCCGCGCGACACCCCCTACTCGGGGGTGGCCGCGATCTTCCGGTCCGCGCTGGAGGCCGGGCGGGCGCCGGCGGTGTTCGAGGACGGCGGCCAGCGCAGGGACTTCGTCCACGTCGGGGACGTCGCGGCGGCCAACCTCGCCGCGCTCGGCGCACTGGAGTCCGCCCCGCCCGGGCGGCTCCGGGCGTACAACGTGGCCAGTGGTGAGCCCCGCACGATCGGCGACCTGGCGGACGCGCTCAGCGCGGCGCGGGGCGGTCCGGCCCCCGAGGTCACCGGCCGCTACCGGCTCGGCGACGTGCGGCACATCGTGGCCTCCCCGGACCGCGCCGCCGCCGAGCTGGGTTTCCGGGCGCGGATCCGCTTCGCCGACGGCATGCGCGAGTTCGCCCACGCCCCTTTGGCGACGGCCGGCTGAATCACCAGGGAGATCTCACGAACCCCTGCAGCAGCAGGCCGAGCACCGCCTGCGCGGCGAGCAGGCGGCGGTCTCCCCCCGTCCGCCCTCCCGCCGCGGCGATCCAGAGCGCGTACGGCAGCCAGATCCGCTCCACCTCGCCCCTGGTGACGCCGCTGACGTCGAGGGCGAGCACCGCCGCCAGCGCCGCCAGCGGCAGGATCCGCTCCCCGGCCCGCCCCGGCGCCACGAGCCCGGCGGCGGTGGCGGGACCGGTGACCAGGGCGAGCACGGCCAGGTTGGCGGCCAGGAAGTACAGATACGGCCGGTCCGCGCCGGGGTCGGCCGCCCATTCGGCGTGGGTGGCGAGCACACCGGCCGGCCACCAGAACCCCCCGGCGGCGAACAACGCGCTCACCGCGGCCATCCCGGCCAGGCAGGCGGCCACGGCCGCCCGCGGCACTCCCACCGCGACCGCCGCGACGAAGGGAACGAGCAGATACGGCACGAGGCCGTAGCTGAGGTAGGGCAGCGCGCCCAGGGCCAGTCCGGCGCCGAGGCCGAGCGCCACCCGGCCCGCCCGGCTCTGCGCGCCGAGCACCAGCAGCGCCGTCCCCCACGCCGCCACACCCGCGAAGAACGCGTCCATGGTCGTGGCGATCCACACCGCCGCCGGGCTCAGGGCGAGGTACGGCAGCGCGCGCCTGGCCGCCTCCTCCCCCGCGACCCGCCACACGGCCAGCCCGATCGCGACCGTGGCCGAGCACCCCGTCACGACCACGAGGACGGCGGCCCAGAACGGTCCCGGCAGGCCCACGGCGGCCAGTGCCCACAGCACCAGCACCGGCAGCGGCGGATGGCCGCGTACGTGCGTGGGGTAGGCCGGCAGGTCGCGGGTGAAGTGAGCCAGCCAGCCGAGGGGGTCGCCGCCCACGGCCCCGAGCCCGGCCAGGTACTCCTGCGGGTGGGTGAACGGCCACGCCAGCCCCTCCCCCGACACGGCCAGCAGGACCGTCCAGGCGAGCGACGCGGCGAAGGCCGCCGCCAGTGCGGCGCGCATCGGCAGGTGCGCGGTCAGCCGGGGCAGCACCGGCACCGCGACCACGGCGAAGGCCGCCGCCGGAAGCAGCGCGGCCGTGGGCAGCCGCGCCAGCGCGTGCAGCGGCGGGAGATGGTCGATGCGCAGCACCCCGCGGGCGTGCAGCAGCCCGCCCACCGCGAACGCGCCCGCCACGAGCGCCGCCCAGGCCGCCGTCGCACGCCGTCGTGTGATCACGGCCCACACGTTAGGCCCGGCGGGGTCCCTCTCCCCGCCCCGTAGTCACTTCGTAAGAACTCGCCCCGCGTTCGCCCCGGTCCCGGCGGGCGGGCCGCAGGCGTAGTCACTTCGTAAGAACTGCGCGGTCCCTGCGGCCCTAACTTCTGCGGCATGCAGATCGATGTGGTGCTTCCCTGCCTCGACGAGGCGGCGGCGCTGCCCTGGGTGCTCGGCCGCATGCCGGACGGCTGCCGCGCCGTCGTGGTGGACAACGGGTCCACCGACGGGTCGGCCGAGGTGGCCGCCCGGCACGGCGCGCTCGTGGTGACCGAGCCGCGGCCGGGCTTCGGCGCCGCCTGTCACGCGGGCCTGGAGGCCGCGACCGCCCCCGTCGTGTGTTTCATGGACGCCGACGCGTCCCTCGACCCCCGGCAGGTGCCGTACGTCGCGGAGGGGGTGGTGAGCGGCGCCGCCGACCTCGTGCTGGGCCGCCGCAGGCCCGTCACCGCATCGGCGTGGCCGGCGCACGCCCGGCTGGGCAACCGGGTGCTCGCCTGGCGGCTGCGCCGCCGCACCGGCGCCCCGCTGCACGATCTCGGCCCGATGCGGGCGGCCCGCCGTACGGCGTTGCTCGCCCTGGGGCTGCGGGACCGGCGGTTCGGCTATCCGCTGGAGATGGTGCTGCGGGCGAGCGAGGCGGGCTGGCGAATCGGCGAGGTCGAGGTCGACTACCTGCCACGGGTGGGCCGTTCGAAGGTGACGGGGACGGTCCGCGGCACCGTGCGGACGGTCCGCGACATGTGGCGGGCGGCGTGACGCCGGACATCACCCGGGACGCGACGCAGATCGTCGTCATCGCCAAGGCGCCCGTGCCGGGGGTGGTCAAGACCAGGCTCACGCCGCCGTACACCGCGCGGGAGGCCGCCGCGCTCGCCGAGGCGGCGCTGCGCGACACGCTGGCGGCCGTCACGGCCGCTCCCGCCGCGCGCCGGGTGCTCGCCCTGCTCGGCGAGCCGGGGCCGTGGCTGCCCGCGGGGTACGACGTGGTGGCGCAGCGGGGGGACGGCCTGGCGGCACGGCTGGCCGCCGCCTTCGCCGACGCCTGGGCGGCCCTGCCCGTCCCGGCCGTGCTGGTCGGTATGGACACCCCGCAGGTCACCCCCGCTCTGCTGGCCGAGGCGGGACGGCTGCTGCACGGGCACGAGGTCGTGGTAGGCCCGGCCTCCGACGGCGGGTTCTGGCTGCTCGGGCAGCGCAGGCCCGACCCCGCCCTGCTGGCCGGGCTGCCGATGTCCCGGCCCGACACCGGGCCCCTGCTGATGGAGCGGATCCGCTCCGCGGGCGTGCGAGCCGCCCTGCTGCCCGAGCTGACCGACGTGGACACCGCCGCCGACGCGCGCGCGGTGGCCGCGCTGGTCCCTTCCTCCCGGTTCGCGGCGACGCTCGCGGCCCTCGGCGCGGACGTCCCCGCGTGATCAGCCCCCTGCTCCCGGAGGCGCCGCGTGCGGAACCGCCGCGTCCGAAGGTGCCGCATGCCAAGGCCCTGCATCCGGGGGCGCTGTACGCGGAGGCGCTCGACGGCGCCCTGGTCGAGGTCGAGTCGGCCGACGGCACGACACGACCGCTGGAGTCGTGGCGCTGGCTCGACGGCGCCGAGGGGGACGAGGCGATGCTCGCCCGCTGCGCCGACCCCACACTCGACGTGGGCTCGGGGCCGGGGCGGCTGACCGTGGCGCTGACGAGGCGCGGGGTGCGGGCGCTCGGCATCGACGTCGCCCCCCGGGCCGTCCGGCTGACCCGCCTGGCGGGCGGGCGGGCCCTGTGCCGCGACGTGTTCGGCCACGTGCCCGGCGCGGGCCGCTGGGGCACCGTGCTGCTCGCCGACGGCAACATCGGCATCGGCGGCGACCCCGACGCCCTGCTGCGGCGGGTCCGCGACCTGCTGCGGCCCGGCGGCGAGGTCGTCGCCGAGCTCGATCCGCCCGGCACCGCGACCCGCGCGCTGCGGGTCAGGCTGCGCAGGGAGGGCAGGGTCACCGGATGGTTCGCCTGGGCGCGGGTCGGGGTGTCCGGCATCGTCCCGCTGGCCCGGAGCGCCGGCTTCCGCCGGACGGAGGTGTGGACCGAGGCCGGCCGCTGGTTCTCCGTCCTGCGCTGACCCGGTCCGGCGCCCCGGAGCGAGGCAGGCCGGGCACGCGGCCGGACGTGGACGCCCCGTCACTCGGGGCCCGGTTCAGGGACGGGCGTAGAGGCGGTGAGTGGCCAAGATGTTGAGGCGGTGCAGATTCCGGCACAGGTCGAGCATGCCGCGCCGGGCGACGTCCCGCGGGATCCGGTACCACGCGAGCGCAGCGGACAGCGCCGGGTCCAGACCCTCCGCCCACGGGTCGGTGCACGCCGTCATGGTCTCCTCCACCGTACGGCCCGCCTCCACGGCGTGGAGGACTTCCTCGTGCAGCCGCTCGAGGTAGGCGATCAGCGCGTCGATGGCCGCGTGGCCGTCTCCGGAGGGTCCGTGACCCGGCACGATGGTCACCAGATCCGGAAGCGCCTCCTTCATCCGGCGCAGGGTGCCGACGTACGGCTCGGGGCCGCCCTGCAACAGCATGTGGGCGATGCCGGCGTGGCACAGGAGGTTACCCGTCCACGCCACGCGGGCGTCGGGCACGTACACCACCGTGTCGCCGGGCCCGTTCCCCGGGCCGAAATGCCACAGCTGCACACTTCGCCCGCCCAGGTCGATCTCGGCGAAGGCGTCGAACACGAGGTCCGGGGTGCGCCATCGGGTCACCGCGTCGAAGAGCGCCTCGTCGCCGTACATGTTGCCCGACCTGACCCGCTTCTCGTAGGCGAGGTCGGCCATGTTCTCCTTGTTGTGCCGCGACGACACGATGACGGTCGCGGCGGGGAACGCCATGTTCCCGAAGGTGTGATCACCGTGGTAGGTCGTGTTGACGAGGTACCGCAACGGCCGGTCGGTCAGCTCGGCGGCCAGCCCCTGGATCCGGTCGGACACCTCCGGGGTGATTCCCGCGTCCACGACCAGGGCGGCGTCCCGGCCGACGACGAGCCCGTTGTTGTCCTTGGGAGGGATGGTCGCCATCAGCGCGTGGACGCCGTCCGCGAGGGCGTGCGGGACCAGCCGCAGGCCCGAGGGCGACAGGTTCGGCCCCGAGTATCCGCTCGGCCGCTCGGCCAGCTCGCGTTCCGGAATGCGGCTCGTGGCGTTCATCCCTCGCTCCTCAGCAGCTGGGCGGTGAAGGGGTTGAGCTCGACGGGGCCGTCCTCGCCGATGACGACGGTGCCGCCGAGATTGGCCAGGCGTTCGCCGACGACCGCGTTGGGCTCGAAGGCGAAAGTCATCCCGGGCATCAGGGGAAGCCGGCCGCCCATGGTCGGCAGGTCGAACAGCCGGCCGTACCGCGCCGCCTCGGGCAGCCTGCGCAGGCCGGCGCCGAAGCCTCCGACGGGCCCCATCGGGTTGAGCAGGTGCACCAGCGGGTGGACGTTCCACGCGCCGGCGTCGCGCAGCGGACCCTCCATGGCCTCCACCAGGTCGCCGAAGGTGGCGCCGGGACGGGCCGCGGCCAGGCCGGCGTCGTAGCTGGCCCGGGCCACCTTCGCGCCGGTCTCGATGTCCGGGTGCGGCTCGCCCACGGCGATGGCCACCTGGTGCTGGGTCTCCTTCATCCCGAAGCGGCAGAACACCTCGGCCATGACGACGTCGCCCTCCTCGACGACGCGCGGCGCCTGGGGCCGGTAGGACCAGGCGGGCGGCCCCCATGAGACGAAGCCCGGTCCGGACGACAGCAGCATGCCCGGGGCGGCCAGACCGCGCCGGAACGCCGCCGCCATCCCCGCCGCGTAGATCTCCGCCTCGCTCACCCCCGGCCGGGCGGCCCTCCGCATGGCCTCGGCCATGACGTCGCCCGTCTCGGCCGAATACCTGATAACGGCGAGCTCCTCCTCGGACTGCCGCACCGTGGCGAGCAGGAAGCTCAACCCGACGGGTTTGAAGGTCACTTCCGGCAGCTCGGCCAGCACCTGGGACCACAGCCCGTACGGCATGATCGGGTTGATGTGGAACGGCGGGTAGGGGTCCAGCCCCAGCACCCCGACGGACGCCGCCTCCAGGCGGTGTTCCCTGAGGACCTCCGCGACGCCCGCCGCGTGCTTGGCCACCCGGACGCGCTCCGGAGGGATCCACAGCTCCTCGCCGCGTCTGCTCGCCTGGATGTGGTCGGCGACGGGAAGCGTCGACCAGGTCAGCTCCACGGGATCGGCGTCGCCGCAGAAGACGACGATCGCGCCGGGCCGGTCGTTGGTGAAGTAGGCGTCCGGGGCGAAGGGGGCGAGATCCACGCACTCGTGCTCGCCGTACGCGATGAGCGCCTGCACGCCCTCGGCTTCCATGATGCCGCGGGCGAGTGCCCAGCGGCGGTCCCGCTCCGCCAGTGAATAGGTGGGAATGCTCATGCCGCCGAGGCTAGGAACGGACGCGCCCGCGCCGCCTCCGTCATGTGACGGTAATGCCGGGCACGTCGGCGGGGTCCGCTTAGGTCATCACGAACCTGGCGAGTTCGGCACGCGAGCTGATGCCCAGCTTGGGAAACGCCTTGTACAGGTGATAGGCGACCGTACGCGGGCTCAGGAAGAGCTGCGCGCCGATCTCCCGGTTCGACGCGCCGCCCGCCGCCAGCCGCACCACATGGAGCTCCTGCGGGGTGAGCGTGGCCAGCGGGTCGCGGCCGTGGTCGCGGGGGGACGGCGAGACGCCGGTGGCACGCAGCTCCGCCGCCGCGCGGGCGGACCACGGGGCCGCGCCGAGGCGGACGAAGGTCTCCATGGCGGCGTTCAGCCGGATGCGGGCCTCGGCGCGGCGCTGGTGACGGCGCAGCCATTCGCCGTACAGCAGCTCCGTGCGGGCCTGCTCGAAGGGGTGGTCGGCCTCGCGGTGCAGGGCCAGCGCCCGCTCGTACGCCGCCTCGTCGCCGGTCACCAGCGCATGGCAGCGCTCCAGCACGGCGAGCGCCCACGGCTGCCCGATGGCACGCGCCCACGTGGCGAAGCGCTCGAGCGCGTCACGTGCCCGATCGGGGGTGCCCACCCGGACGGCCGCCTCGACGTAGTCGGGATAGGCGTACCGCCAGATGAAGGCGTGCCGGCCGGGCCCGCTCATGCGCTCGTCCATGCGCTCGAGCACCGACGTGTAGCGGGCCGCCCCCAGGTCCAGCATGATGGCCGCGTACGTGGCCCAGGTGGCGCCGGTCATCCACGTCTCGGCCGCACATGCCCGCGCCATCAGCCGGCGGCACTCCTCCTCCGCCCCGGCCACCGCCGCGAGCCAGGCGGAGACGCCGGTGAGGTAGTTGTCCCAGTACGGCTGGTCGTTGTCCGCCGCGATCTGCAGGCCTTCGCTCACGCCGGCCCGCGCGGCGCGGTGGCGCCCGTTGAGGATCTGCGCCACGGCCTGGAGCAGCATGGCCTGCGGGAGGCGGCCGACCCGCCCGGTCTGACGGCATTCGGCGACCAGGCCGTTCGCGTCCTCCAGCATCATGCGCTGCCGGCCGTGGACGAAGCCGAGGTAGGTCCTTATGGCGCGCAGCTCGAACGGGAGCGCCGCCCGATGCCCCAGCCTGGAGTACGGCATGCCGAAGACGGCCGTGTCATCGCCCTCGAGCAGGTGGACCACGTCCATGCTGAACTCTTTGAGCACGCTCAGGGGGCCCTCGACGAGCGGAGTCAGGTCCGCGATACGGCGGGCCAGGCCGAGCTGGTCGGGATGGGGAGTGCTGCTCCAGATGTAGACGCTGGCCATGCTCGCCATCGGCAGCACCGCCTCGGGGTCGACCGGGGCCAGGGCCTCGACGCCGTCGAGGGACAGCCGGATCGCCTCCAGCGGCCGGCCCGCCTCGAAGGCCAGCGTGGCCCGCACCCTCGCCAGCTCGGCCGCCACCGCGGGGTCGGCCGCGGGACAGACCCTGCGGGTGAGCTCCTCGGCGCGCCGCCGCAGGCCGGCGTCCAGGGCGGCCGCCGCGGCGGCGGCCCAGCGGCGCGCCGCGGCCCGCGGATCGGCGGAAAGCCGCGCCGCCCGCTCGTACGCCGCCGACGCCGCCGCCTGGCCGCTGCGCCTCGCGGCGCGGATCGCGGCCTCCTCCAGTTCCCCCGCCACCCGCTCGTCGGGCCCGGTGGCCACCGCCGCCAGGTGCCAGGCACGGCGGTCCTCGTCAGTTGCCCCGGCCAGGGCGTGGTGCGCGGCGACGCGCTGTGCCACGTCCGCCGCGAGCCGAGTCGCCGTACGCACCAGAGGGTGGCGGAAGGCCACACCCGTGGGGGTGACCCCGACCAGCCCCGCGCGTTCCGCGGGCGCGAAGTCGGTGAGCGAGACGCCCATGCCGTGCAGGGCGCGGTTGAGCGTGTCGATGTCGCCGCTGTCGTCAAGGGCCGCCACCAGCAGACATGACCGGGTCGCGGCGGGAAGCTCCAGGATCGCGGCGCGGAAGCCCGCCAGCACCCGGCCGGAGACCGGCTCGGCGCCGCCGAGGGAGAAAACCGGCGGCCCGATGGCTCCGGCCCGTTGCTCGGCGGTGAGCGTGCGGGGAAGCTCCAGCAGCGCCAGGGGGTTGCCCTGCGCCTCGTTCACGATCAGCTCGCGTACGGCCGGCGGGAGCTCTCCGGCCCGCTCGGCGAGCAGGCGCGCGGCCGGTCGCCTCGCCAGCCCGGTCAGCCACAGCTCCGGCTGTCCGGGGGCGGGGAACGACGTCCCGTCGTCGCGCGCCGCGAAGATCAGCGCGATCGGCTCGGCATGCAGGCGGCGGGCCGTGAACAGCAACGCGTCCGCCGACTCCTGGTCCAGCCACTGGGCGTCGTCGACCAGGCAGACCAGCGGCTGGTCGGCCGCCAGCTCGGTCAGCAGGCTCAACGTGGCGAGCCGGACGAGGAAGCGGTCACCGGGCGCCGCCCGGCCCAGCCCCAGGGCGCTCGTCAGGGCGTCCGCCTGCTGGTCCGGCAGCGCCGCGAGGCGGTCGAGCATCGGACGCAGCAGCAGGTGCAGAGCCGCGAACGGCAGTTCCGCCTCCGACTCGACCCCGCTCACCCGCAGGACGCGGCCGTGCGCGGCGGAGGCCGCGTACTCCAGCAGCGCGGTCTTCCCGATCCCCGCCTCGCCGCGGAGGATCATCACACCGGTGCGATCGGTCAGCAGCCGGTCGATCTCGGCCTGTTCCGCTTCGCGGCCGTGGAGCATGACGCATAGTCTGCCGCAGACAGGGGCGGGATGATCCGCTCGCGCATCCCGGCCGCTCCGGGCCGGAGGGAACGCCCGCCGCTCACGTGGCGGTTCCGGGCCGCGCCGTGCGGCGCCGCTAGGCTGCCGCAGGGAGCGGGCGGAAGCGAACGGGACGGATGGCGGGGATCGCGCGAGCAGTCGCAGGGATGGCCGCACGATGGTGCCGGGCGCGGCGCCGGGACCAGTTCGGCGGCGCCCCCTCCACCGGGAAACCCACCCGTGGGGACGTCGCCTGCGTCGCGGCCCTCACCGCCGCGGCCGCGGCGCTCTACGCGTTGTACTCCCTCATGACGCTCGCCCGGTTCCGGGCCGGCGCGTACGACCTGGTGATATTCGATCAGGCGATCCGCTCGTACGCGCGCTTCCAGGCGCCGGTCTCGATGCTGAAGGGCGTGCACAACGGGTTCGGACCGGGGTTCTGCGTGCTCGGCGACCACTGGTCCCCGGCGCTGGCGCTGCTGGCGCCGCTGTACTGGATCCACGACGGGCCCGCCACGCTGCTCGTCGCGCAGGCCGTCCTGCTCGCGCTGTCGATCCCGTTCGTGTGGGCGTACGCCTTCCGCGCCTCCTCACGGGCCTCCTCACGGGCCTCCTTCCGCTCCTCCTCGCCGGCCTCCTCGCCGGTCACGGACGGCCGTCGCGTCGCCTATCCCGTCGCGGCCGCCTACGCCCTGTCGTGGCCGATCACCGAGGCCGTGGCCTTCGACTTCCACGAGGTGGCGTTCGCGCCGCTGCTCACGGCGGTCGTGCTGGAGCGGTGCCAGGCCGGGCGCGAACGGGCGGCGGTCCTCGCGGGGACGGCCCTTCTCCTGGTCAAGGAGGACATGGGCCTGCTGCTGGCCGGGTTCGGGCTGTATCTCCTCACCCGCCGCCGCGGCCGGAGGCTCGGCGCGCTGCTCGTCGCCGGCGGCGTCGCCGCGACCCTGGTGGCGACGCGCGTCCTCATCCCGCACTTCGGCGGCAGGGCCGGCTACTACTGGGCGTACTGGACGCTCGGCCCCGACCTCCCCCGCGCCGTGGTGCACGCCGTCACGCGGCCCGGCGACGTCGTCGCGCTGCTCGCCGACCCGCCGCTGAAGCCGCGCACGCTCGTGCTGACGCTCACTCCCGTGCTGTTCACCGCCGTGCTGTCCCCGTTGGGCCTCGCTCTGCTGCCGCCGCTGCTGGAACGCATGCTCGCGAGCACGTACCCGAACTGGTGGACGCCGCGATACCACTACACGGCCTTCGTCGTCGCGGTAATCTTCGCCGCCGGTGTCGACGGAGCGCTGCGGGCGGCCGCCCGCTTTCCCGGCCGGCCAGGAAGGCTCGTGCGGGGATGGGCGCTGCTGGTGCTCGGCGCCGCGCTCGCGCTGGTGCCGTTCTTCTCGTTCGGCGCGCTGTTCACGCCCTCCTTCTACGCGCAGACCGTCCGGACCCGCGCCGCGGAGCGAGCCGTGGCGGCCGTCCCGGACGGCGTGCTGGTCGAGGCGGCAGGCTCCCTCGCTCCGGCCCTGTCGCCGCGTACGCGGACCCTGCTGTGGGACCGCACGCCGCGGGGGGCGCCGTGGGTCGCCGCCGACGTGGGGGTCAGGACCTTTCCCTTCGACTCGGTCCGCCGGCAGATCGCCCGGGTCGAGGCGCTGCGCGAGCAGGGCTACCGGGTGGTGTTCCGGGAGGCCGGATACGTGGTGCTCACCCGGTCGTGGCCGTCCGCCTCAGGACCGCACGTAGGCGTGCGGGGTCGTGCCGAAGGCGTGCCTGAACGCCTGGATGAACGCGCTGGGCCCGCTGTAGCCGCAGGCGGCGGCCGTCGAGGTCACCGACCGGCCGCCGGCCAGCAGGATGAGCGCGCGGTGCAGCCGCAGTTGGGTGCGCCACTGCGGGAAGCTCATGCCGGTCTCGGCGCGGAAGAGCCTGCTGAGTGTGCGTTCCGAGGCGCCCACCGCCGCGCCCAGCTCGGCGAGGGTCCGGCCGTCCGCAGGATCCGCCTCCAGGATCGCGGCCACGTCGCGCAGCCGGGGATCGGACGGCGCGGGCAGGCACAGCGGCAGCGCCTCGACCTTGCGGAGCTGGTCGAGCAGGACGCGTTCGAGGTTGGCCCGCTGCTCCGCCGTCAGGTCGTCGTCGCCGGTCAGGGCGACCACCACCTCCCGCAGCAGCGGTGTGATCGCCAGGACCGTGGGCCGGTCCAGTCGCAGCGGGTTGACCGGGGGGTCGAAGACCAGCGCCCGCATCTCGGTCGGCCCGTACGCCTCGTGCGCGTGCGCCACCCCGGCCGGTATCCACACGCCCCGATGCGGCGGCACCACCCAGTCCCCGACCGGGGTCGAGATCCGCAGCACCCCGCGGTGCGGGTGAATGAGCTGATGCGCGGCGTGGTCGTGCCAGTCGATGCGCTGGCGGTGGGCCAGCGGCACGCGGGACGGGCCGCCGCTACGCGGATGGCGGGTTGCCGACATGACTCGGCAGAGTATCGATAGTTCGCCGCCGCGGTCCTCCGCGATGCTCGATGGAGCCTCTCAAGGAGACGATCAGTGACACAGACATCCGTACGGGCGCCGGCGGCGCGGGCGACGTCCCCGTGGCGGCGCATGTGGCTGTGGGCCGCCGCGCACGCCGTCGACGACCTCTACCAGGGACTGGTGCCGGCCTGCGTGCCCTATTTCGTGCTCGACCGGCACTACGGCTACGTGGCGGCCTCCGGACTGACGCTGGCCGCGGCGTTGGGCAGTTCGATCCCGCAGCCGTTCATCGGCCTGGCGGTCGACCGTTTCCGCCTGGGCTGGCTGGCCGCCGCGGGCGTCGCGCTGGCCGGGCTCGGCCTCGGGCTGTCCGGACTCGTGGAGCCGTACGCCGCGGTCTGGACCCTCGTCCTGCTGTCCGGTCTCGGGGTGGCCATGTTCCATCCGGCGGCGGGCAAGGGAGCCAGGGAGACGGCGGGTGACAGCGCCGCGGCCATGAGCGTCTTCGCGGCGGGCGGCAGCGTCGGCTTCTTCCTCGCGCCGGTGCTGGCCACGCCCGCCCTCATCGCGATGGGCGTCGGCGCGACGGCGCTGTTCATCCCGCCGGCCCTGCTCATCGCGTTCGTGCTGCTCAGGAAGCGGCCCTCGGCCCGGACGGCGACGGCGGGCACGCGCGCCGGCACCGACAGGTGGGCGCCGTTCCTGGTCCTCACCGGCATCGAGATCGTCAGGTCGGTGACGTTCTTCGGCGTGCTCACCTTCATCGAACTGTTCTGGATCAGGCACCTGCACGCCGCACGCGGCCTCGCGGGCGGGGCGCTGGCCTCCTTCCTGGTCGGCGGGGTGGCGGGCACCCTGCTCGGGGGGCGGCTCGCCGACCGGATCGGGCTCGTGCGGACCGTGCAGATCGGGGGCCTGCTGGCCATCCCCGCGCTCGCCGGGCTGCGCCTGCTGCCGGGGCCCTACCTGCCGCTGCTGTTCGCCCTGCTGGCGGGCATCGCGATCAACATCCCCTTCGCCGTGCTGGTGAAGCTGGGCCAGGACTACCTGCCGAACCGGCCGGGCACCGCCGCCGGGGTCACACTCGGGCTCGCCGTGAGCGTCGGAGGGCTCGCCGCGCCGGTGCTCGGCGTCGCGGCGGAGACGTACGGCCCGCAGGGCGTCTTCACGATCCTCTGCCTGGTGCCGATCGCGGCCGTGGGACTCGGACTGTTCCTGCGGCGCGAATGACCGCCGGCGCGGCCTGGCCGCGACGCCGGCTCAGGCCGCGGATCAGGTTACGGCTCAGGCCACCTCGGGCCGCGGCTCAAGTGGCGGCTCGGGTCGCGGATCAGGCGGCGGCTCAGGCGGTGAAGGCGCCCGGCGTGACCGCGAGCAGCAGGACGTCGATCCCGGCGGCGCCGACGGCGGCGACGAAGGGCGCCGCGGGCACGCGCCGGCCGAGCAGCAGGCCGGCCGCGGCGCACACGGCCACCCCGGCGAGCGCGAGCCATCCGCCCGCGCGGGCCGGTCCCGGAGGCGCCACCACCAGCAGCGCGGACGCGGCCAGCAACGGCAGCGGCAGGAGAACCCGCACCCGGGCGGGGCCGAGGCGCTGCGGCCAGCCCCGCACCCCCGCGGCGACGTCCGTCTCGATGTCGGGAAGCACGTCGGCGAGATGCGCCGCGCAGCCGAGCAGCCCGGCGGCGAGCACGGCCCACCATGCCGGAAGCGGGGCCGGCAGCGGGGCGGGCGAGGAGGCGGACAGTGAGACGGACAGGGCACGGCCCGGCATCCCGGCCGCCACGAACACCGGCACGGCGCCGAACCCTGCGGCGTACGGCACCCACGAGGCGGCCGTGCCCTTGAGCCACAGGTTGTAGGCCCAGGCCGCGGCCACGGCGAGCAGGTGCGTCGCCCCGGCCGTCACGCCGCAGGCCAGCGAGAGCGGCACGCAGGCCGCCAGCGCGGCGAACGCCGCGGCGCGCACCGTCCCCACGGTCACCAGTCCCGCGACGATCGGCTTGGCGGTCCGCTCCGCCGCGGCGTCTCTGGCGGCGTCCACCGCGTCGTTGCACCAGCCCACGGACAGCTGGCCGGTCAGCACGGCGAGGGCCGCGAGCGCGGTCCCCGCCGGGCCCCACCCGGCGAGCGCCACGAGCGCCGCGACCAGGGTCGTCACCGCCGCGGTCGGGCCTGGGTGACACGCACGGGCCAGCCCGGCCACCGTCCGCGCCGCCAGGACCACCACCGGGGCCGCTGTCGGGACCGCCGCCGGGGCCATCGGGGGGTGTCCGGCCGCCTCGTCGCCCGTGATGTCGGTAATGTCGGCAGAGGTGGGGTTCCCGGGACGCGGGCCGCGAACCGGCACCGCGGCGCCCGGGCCGATTTCGGCCGCCTCGTCGCCCGTGATGTCGGCAGAGGTGGGGTTCCCAGGACGCGGGCCGCGAACCGGCACCGCGGCGCCCGGGCCGATTTCGGCCGCCGTGTCCTCGGGTGACGCCCCTGAGCCGGTCACGATCCCGAGCGTAACCGGACTTCGCGGATTAGGATCACGATCAGTCCCGTAAGGCTTGCAGCTCCCCCCAACGGGCAAGAGGGACTTGTCACGATTTCGCCAGCCTGAGGATGTGAGATGACGCGGATCGCGGCCGTCCATGGTGTCGTTCCCCCTCATCGCTATTCGCAGGCGGAGATCACGAACACCCTGGCGAGGGTCTGTCTCCCCCCGGGCGCCGACCGCCGGCTCCTCGACAGGTTGCACGCGAGTGCCCGGGTGGAGCACCGCAACCTGGTGCTGCCGCTCGACCAGTACGGCAAGCTCGACGGCTTCGGCACGGCCAACGACCTGTTCGTCGAGGCCGCGCTCGACCTGGGCGCGCAGGCCGTCACCAGGGCGCTGGAGGCGGCCGGCCTCACCCCCGCGGACGTCGACATGATCATGTGTACGTCGGTCACCGGCGTCGCCGCGCCGTCGCTGGACGCCCGGCTGGTCAACCGCATCGGGCTGCGCCCGGACGTGAAGCGGGTGCCGGTGTTCGGCCTCGGGTGCGTCGCGGGAGCGGCGGGGATCGCCCGGCTGCACGACTACCTGCGCGGCTGGCCCGGTCACGTGGCGGTCCTGCTCTCGGTCGAGTTGTGCTCCCTCACGCTGCAGCGCGACGACACCTCCACGGCCAACCTCGTGGCGGGGGCGCTGTTCGGGGACGGCGCCGCCGCCGTGGTCGCGTGCGGGGACGACCGCGAGCCGCCCGGAGCGGGCCGTGCGGCGGGGCCCGCCGTCGTCGCGACGCGCAGCCACCTCTACCCGGACACCGAACGCGTGATGGGCTGGGACGTCCGCGACGGCGGCTTCCGGGTGGTGCTGGACGCCAAGGTGCCCGACGTGGTCCGCGCGTACCTCGGCGACGACGTGCACGGATTCCTCGCCGATCACGGCCTGACAACCGGCGACGTCACCGCCTGGGTCTGCCACCCCGGCGGCCCCAAGGTGCTGGAGGCCGTCGCGGAGACGCTCGCGCTTCCCGACGGCGCGCTCGACCTCACCTGGGGATCGCTGGCCGCCAACGGCAACCTGTCGTCCGCCTCGGTGCTGCACGTGCTGCGCGACACCCTCGCCCTGCGGCCGCCGCCGGGCACGCCGGGTCTGCTGCTGGCCATGGGCCCGGGCTTCTGCTCCGAACTCGTCCTGCTCAACTGGTGAAGCGGCCGGCGGGAAGCCGGTGAGGAGGGAGAGGGACGGATGTCGTCCTGGCCCGTGTCGTTCTGGTACGTGCTGCTCATCGCGCTCGTCGCGGTGGAGCGCCTCGCCGAGCTCGTCGTCGCGCGCCGCAACGCCCGCTGGAGCCTCGACCGGGGCGGCGTGGTGTACGGCAGGGGCCACTATCCCTGGATGGTCGCCCTGCACACCGGCCTGCTGGCCGGATGTCTGCTCGAGGTGTGGCTGGCGGACCGGCCGTTCCTCCCGGGCCTGGGCTGGCCGATGCTCGGACTGGTCCTGGCCGCGCAGGCGCTGCGCTGGTGGTGCGTCACGACGCTCGGCCCGCAGTGGAACACCCAGGTCATCGTCGTGCCCGGCATGCCGCTCGTGACCCGCGGGCCGTACCGGTTCGAATGGCTGCGCCACCCCAACTACGTCGCCGTGGCGGTGGAGGGCGCGGCGCTGCCGCTCGTGCACTCCGCCTGGCTGACCGCACTGGCCTTCACCCTTCTCAACGTGCCTCTCATGGCCGTGCGCCTGCGCTGCGAGAACGCCGCCCTGGCCGCCGCCCCCGCGCACGCCGGGCCCGGCGCCGGGACGGGGACCGCGGCGTGATCGACGTGCTGGTGGCCGGCGGCGGGCCCGCCGGGCTGGCCACCGCGATCCACGCGGCGCTGGCCGGCATGGAGGCGGTGGTGATCGAACCGCGGCCCGGCCCGGTCGACAAGGCGTGCGGGGAGGGCCTGATGCCCACCGGCGCCGCCGCCCTGGCGGATCTCGGGGTGGCGGTGCCGGAGGGCAGGCCGTTTCGCGGCATCCGTTACGTGGACGGGCGGCACCGGGTGCAGGCGGAGTTCCGCGACGGCACCGGGCTGGGCGTGCGCCGGACGGCCCTGCACGCCGCGCTCGCCCTCCGCGCGCGGGAGCTCGGCGTCCGCGTCGTGCCCGGCAGGGTGGACGCCGTGCGCGCCACCGGCGAGCGCGTACGCGCCCGCGTGACGACCCGGCGGGAACCGGACGGGCCGGAACCGTACGAGCGGGAACTCTGCGGTCCCGAACCCCGCCGGCCGGAACTGGACGCGCCGGAACTGGACGCGCGGTGGCTGGTCGCGGCCGACGGGCTGCACTCGCCGATCCGGGCGCGGCTCGGGCTGGACCTGCCGTCCGGCGGCCCGCGCAGATACGGCCTGCGCCGCCACTACCGGGTCGCGCCGTGGACGGACTTCGTGGAGGTGCACTGGGCCCCCGGCGGCGAGGCGTATGTCACGCCGGTGGGCGACGACCTGGTCGGCGTGGCCGTGCTCAGCAGCGAGCGGCGGCCGTACGACGAGCACCTGGCGCGGTTCCCCGGCCTGCTCGCCCGGCTGGGCGGCCCGCCCGCCACCCCCGTGCGCGGGGCCGGGCCGCTGCGCCAGCGGGTGCGGCGGCGGGTGGCCGGGCGGGTGCTGCTCGTCGGCGACGCGGCGGGTTACGTGGACGCGCTCACCGGCGAGGGGATCTCGCTCGCGCTGCTGTCGGCCCGCGCGCTGGTCGGGTGTCTGCGGGCCGGCCGCCCCGAGGAGTACGAGACCGCATGGCGGCGGCTGTCGTGGCGTTCCCGGCTGCTGACGGCCGCGCTCGTGCGGGCCCGGCGGCATCCCTCCGCGGCCCGGATGATCGTGCCCGCCGCGCGGCGCCTGCCCGCGGTGTTCGGGGCGGCGGTGCGGTCGCTCGCCTGAGCCCCTACGCCTCCCGTCGTGAAGCGGGCACGGCGTCGTGAAATTGTTACATCCGGATTCACAGTTGATGAACGCCCGTTTTTATGGCTATCCAGAGATCCTATACACACTGGTAATAGGACCTACTTTGATATGAATGGACTGGCCATATTTCCTGATCGGTATGCAATGATCTGACGTGTGTACCGAATGGCGAGGCCGATGTTACGGCAAGGATGACTGGAGGGTCGTTACTTGCCCCACTTGCCGCACATCGCCCTGCTCGCCCTGCTCGCTCTCCTCGGTACGCTCCTGATCGCCGCGTTGCTGGTCCTCGCGGTCCGTCTGCGCCGGCTGCGCGTCATGCAGGCCGAGGCCGTACGGCAGGCGGCGGCAGAAGCCCGTGAGCAGTTCGGCCGCGACGTGCACGACCTCGTGAGCAGCCGCCTGTGGCTGGCCACCCTGCGCAGCGAACTCGCCTACCGGCTCGCGGACGACGACAGCCCGCTGCGGCCGGCGCTGGCCGACGTGGTGCAGTCGATCCGCCAGGCGTCCGCCGACATCCGCAACGTGACCCGCTCCTTCCGGGACGTCTCGCTCGCCTCGGAGCTGGCCAACGCCCGCGCCGTGCTCCGGGCGTACGGAACCGACTGCAAGATCGAAACAGCCGACGCCGAGCTGGGCGACGAGGTGAGCGCCGTCCTCGCGATCATGGTGCGGGAGGCGGTGACCAACGTCCTGCGTCACAGCAGGGCGACCCTGTGCACGATCGAGATCGTCGTGCGGGGCGGCGTCGCGACACTCACCGTCGCCAACGACGGCGTCGACCCCACCGCACCGCCCGGCGACGGCACCGGCCTGGGCAACCTGCGCAAGCGGGCGGCAGCGCTCAACGGCATGGTGGGAACGGTCCTCGACCCCGACGGCTGGTTCCGCCTCGTCGCCGAGATTCCCCGCAGGGGCGGCGACCGCCGCTGACGCCGCCCGCACCGCGGCCGGCGTCGTGCCGGACCGGCGAAGGCCGCCCCGGGCCCGGTCGTTTCCGTTCCCCCGCGTCGCCGGGGCCCGGCATGGCCCCGGACCGCGAACTCCCGGCCGCGGGGACCACCTCGCCCATCCCGGCCGGCCCACGCCGGGGTCGCCCGGCCAGGGCGGCGAGGCGCCCCGACGCCCCTCCCCGCGCTTCGAGCGCCGGCCGCGCATCACCCGATCCCCTGCACGCACCCGTCACCTCCCCCGCCGGTCGCGGCCCTTACCGCCGCCGCCGCCTTTGACCAGTCACTTGACCGAATACCTCGCCTGGAACCCCAGATTTGGCCGTCAACGGCATCACCATCGACCCATGACTGCGTCACGGTTCGTTATATGCGGATTTCACATAGCGCAGTTGACGGGCGTAACTAGGCCCTTCTCTTCATTTCCGGAATTCTTTGATGTGACCGGCCTAAGGGGACATCTGGTGATTAGTAAGTACGAGATTTACTGCCTCGCAGATCCCTTCTTCTACGACACCCTCGACGCCAAGCGCGCGGAGCATCCCGACTTCGCCATCGCCGCCCGGCCCACGCCCGACGGATGGGCGCACCTCGCGGGCGAGACCTGGCTGCACTACGCACCGGCCTGCGCGAAGCTGCCCACACAGGGATGGAAGATCCACATCTCCTCCTCCGTGCCGGAGGCGGAGCGGGTGATCGCGGCGGCCTGGGACTACTGCGTGCCCCGCGGGCTGGCCTTCAAGTTCCTGCGCGGCCGGCGCGTGATGACGATGCAGAACTCCAAGTACGCCTTCCGCGGGTCGAGCGGCAAGCTGGTCACGATCTACCCCGTGGACGAGGCCCAGCTCGAGCTGACCCTCAAGGAGCTCGCCGAGATCCTCGACGGCGTCGCGGGCCCGTACATCCTCAGCGACCTGCGTTACGGCGAAGGGCCCCTGTTCGTCCGGTACGGCGGGTTCGCCGAGCGCCACTGCCTCGACGAGAACGGCGAGCGGGTGCTCGCCATCGAGGACGCCGACGGCACGCTCGTCCCCGACATGCGCGGTCCCGCGTTCTCCCTGCCCTCCTGGGTGCCCCTGCCGGCGTTCCTCGAACCGCACCTGGCCGCGCGCAACGCGGTGACGCTCGAAGGCGTGCCGTACGCGGTCGACAGCGTCCTGCACTTCTCGAACGGCGGCGGCGTGTATCTCGGGCGCGACAAGCGCACCGGCGAGAAGGTGGTGCTGAAGGAGGCCCGCCCGCACGCCGGGCTCGACGTCGAGGGACGCGACGCCGTCACCCGGCTGCGGCACGAGGCCGCCATCCTGGAGCGCCTGGCCGGCCTGGACGCCGTGCCCGCCCTGCACGACTACTTCACCGTCGGCGAGCACCATTTCCTGGTCCAGGAACACATCGACGGCACCTCGCTCAGCCAGCTCATCGCCCAGAAGCACCCTCTCACGCGGGCCGACCGCACCCCGGAGATGGACGCGGACTACACCGAGTGGGCCGTCGGGATGCTCGCCAAGGTGCGGGCGGCGCTGTCGGCCCTGCACGAGCGCGGGGTGGTGTTCGGCGACCTGCACCCCTTCAACATCCTCGTCGAGGACGAGCGCGTGGTGCTGATCGACTTCGAGGTCTCCTCACCGGTCGAGGAGCACAGACGGCCCACGCTCGCCAACCCCGGTTTCGTGCCGCCGCGCGAGCTCGCCGGCGTCGAGGCGGACGAGTACGCGCTGGCCTGCCTGCATCTCGGGGTGTTCGCCCCAATGACCACCATGCTGCTGCAACTGCACCGGCCCAAGGCCGCCCAGCTCGGCCGGCTCGTCATCGAGACGTTCCCCGTGCCCCCCGCGCTGATCGAGGACGCCGTACGGACGATCCTCGGACAGAACGCGTCCGCGCCGGAGCCGAGCCGGCTCCCGCGGCCGGGCCGTTCGCGGGAGGGCTGGCCCGACGTGCGGGAGGCGCTGACGACGGCGATCCTCGCCTCGGCGACGCCCGATCGCGAGGACCGGCTGTTCCCCGGCGACATCGTTCAGTTCGAGCCCGGCGGCGGGGTGAGCCTCGCCAACGGCGCGGCGGGCGTCCTGTACGCACTGGCCGCGACCGGGGCCGGGCGCTTTCCGGAGCACGAGGAATGGCTGCTCAGGCAGGCCGCCAAGCCCGGCATCGGGCCCGGCTTCTACAACGGCCTCCACGGCGTGGCGTACGCGCTGGACGCGCTCGGCCGCCGCGAGGACGCGCTCGACGTGGCCGAGCGGTGCGCGCGGGAGTCGTGGGAAGGGCTGGACCTCAGCCTCTACCGGGGCCTGTCCGGCGTCGCCCTCGCCCTGATGCACCTGCACGACGGGACCGGCGAACCCCGGTTCCGCGAGCGGGCCGCGCGCCTCGTGACGAAGGTCGCCGACCGGCTCGGAGGCCCGGACGACGTCCCCGAGATCAGCGGCGGCAGGTACCCGCACGCGGGGCTGATGTACGGCTCGTCGGGACCCGCCCTGATGTTCCTGCACGCCTACGAGCGCACCGGCGACCCCGGGCTGCTCGACCTCGCGGCCACCGCACTGCGGCAGGACCTGCGCCGGTGCGTCGGCCGCGAGGACGGCCAGCTCCAGGTGCAGCAGGGCTGGCGGACCAACCCCTACCTCGACGAGGGGTCGGCCGGCATCGGCCTGGTGCTGGACCGCTACCTCGCCCACCGGCACGACGAGGTCTTCGCCGAGTCGCTGGCCGCCATCCGGCCGGTCACGACGCTGCGCTACTACGTCCAGCCGGGGCTGTTCGCGGGCCGGGCCGGCATGATCGCCTGCCTGTCGTCCGGCTCCCGCCCCGACCCCGAGGCCGCCGCGGCGCAGATCGCCCGGCTGGCCTGGCACGAGCTTCCCCACCAGGGCGGGCTGGCCTTCCCCGGAGCGCAGTTGCTCCGCATGTCCATGGACCTCGCCACAGGGAGCGCCGGCGTGCTGCTCGCGCTCGGCACCGCGCTGCACGACGAGCCGGTCGGCCTCCCGTTCCTCGAGCCCCCCGGACGGTCCCAGGCGCAGGGGCCCCTGCGCACCGCCGCCGGGTCATCCGTCCCGACCAGCCCCGTAAGGAGGTGAACGCACATGGCGCTCCTCGACCTGCAGACCCTCGAGGCCCCCGGTGGCCACGGCGGTGGCGGCGGCAGCAACCTGAGCCTGCTCGGGTGCACCCCGCACGAGAACAGCAGCCTCAGCCTCATCTGCGGCTGACGGACCCTCCGGTGAACACGAACTTCAGCCTCATCCCGGCTGACGACACTCATACAAGGAGATGATCGAAATGGCGCTTCTCGACCTGCAGACCCTCGAGGCCCCCGGTGGCCACGGCGGTGGCGGCGGCAGCAACCTGAGCCTGCTGGGCTGCACCCCGCACGAGAACAGCAGCCTCAGCCTCATCTGCGGCTGATAGCACGCTGAGGGAGTCCTGGGCGGTCGTCGCGGCCGCCCAGGCTTCCGCGTTTCCGGCGCCGTCCCGCCCTCACCCCCGACCTCGCTTATGGAGGACCACGTGAGCTCTCGTCCGGCGGACCTGCTGATCGCGCGGGCCGTACGGCGCGGCGGCCCCTGGCTCGCGGCGCTGAGCGCGGCGGCGTTGCTGGGCGCCGCGGCCGACCTGCTGCTCCCCGCGGCGCTCGGCGGCGCGGTCGACGCCGTGGTGCGGACCCAGGCGCGGGACGCGGAGGGGGCACAGGCCGGCGCCGGGCTCGCCGGGCCACTCACCGGGCCACTCACTGGGCCACTCACCGCAGCCGCGCTGCTGGTCGCGCTGGTCGTCGCGTGTGACGCGCTGCGCGTGCTCGCGGCCGGTGTGAGCGGTGCGCGGGCCGCGCAGTGGCTGCGCTCCCGGGTCGTGGCCCACACCCTGTCCGTCGGCGCCGGCATGACCCGTCACTTCACGCCGGGTGAGATCGTCACCCGGGCCGGGGTGAACGTGGAGGAGGCCGGGCGAACCCCCGAGGCCGTGGTCACGGCCGCCACCCTGATCATCCCGGCGGCGGGCAGCGTCGTCGCCCTCGCGCTGATCGACCCGTGGCTCGCGGTCACGCTGGTGGCCGGGCTCCTGCTGATCGTGGCCGTGCTGCGCGCGTTCATGCGCAGGACCACCGCGGCCTCCGGCGGCTACCAGCAGGCCCAGGGGGAGATCGCGGCCATGCTCGTCGGCGCCCTGGCCGGGGCCCGCACCATCACCGCGGCCGGGACCGAGGACCAGGAGGCCGCGCGCGTGCTCGCCCCGCTCCCCCGCCTGAGTGCTCACGGCATGGCGCTGTGGCGGCTGCAGGCGCGGGCCGGCGTCCAGGCCGCCGTCGTCGTCCCGCTCCTGGAGATCGCGGTGCTCGCCGTCGGCGGGCTGCGCCTGTCGGCCGGCGGCCTCACCGTCGGGGAGCTGCTCGCCGCCGCGCGCTACGTCGTGCTCGGCGCGGGCCTGGGATCCGCGCTCGGGTACGCCGCCCGCATCGCCCGCGCCCGGTCGGCCGCCGGGCGCCTGGAGCAGTTGTTCACCGTGCCGCCCCCGGGATACGGGGACCGGCCGCTGCCACCGGGCCCGGGGGCCCTGGAACTGCGCGAGGTGACCGTACGGGTCGACGGCGCACGCGTGCTGAGCGGTGTCAGCCTGGTCGTGCCCGGCGGCACGTGCACGGCGATCGTGGGCCGGTCGGGCTCGGGCAAGTCGTCGCTGGCCGCCGTCGCCGGCCGGCTCGTCGACCCCGAACGCGGCGCCGTCCTGCTGGACGGCGTGCCCCTGCGGGAGATCGGCAGGGAGCCGCTGCGACGGGCGGTCGGGTACGCCTTCGAGCGGCCCGCGTTGTTCGGCGAGACGCTGGGTGAGGCCGTCGCCTTCGGGCTCGCCGCGCCGGACGCGCCCGACCGGCCGCACGCCGGCCGCGCCCCAACCACGTCGCCCGGGGACACGGTGCCGGCTGACACGGCGCAGGCCGACACGGCGCGAGCTGACACGGCGCGAGCTGACACGGCGCGAGCTGACACGGTGCGGGCGGCGGCGGCCGCGGCCTGCGCGGACGCCTTCATCCGGCGGCTGCCGCTCGGGTACGCCACCCCGGTCGGCGAGGCGCCGATGTCCGGGGGCGAGATCCAGCGGGTGGGCCTCGCCCGCGCGTTCGCGCAGGCCGGCCGGCTGCTGATCCTCGACGACGCCATGTCGAGCCTGGACACGGTGACCGAACGGCAGGTCGGGCACGCGCTCACCGGGCGCCTGGCCGGTCACACCCGCCTGGTGGTGGCCCACCGGGTGGCGACAGCGGCGCAGGCCGACCAGGTCGTGTGGCTGGAGGACGGGCGCGTCCGCGCGAGCGGCACACACGACCGGCTGTGGGAGGACCCCGCCTATCGGGCCGTCTTCCAGGCCGTGGAGGCGTCGTGAGGCGCCGCACGCCCACAGCACCGCCGGCGGAAGAGGGCGAGCAGACCGTGGAGACGCGCGTGACGGCAGGCCCGGGGACCGGCGCGCGGACCGCCGCACGGGCGGACGCCCGGCGGGTGATCGCGAGCGCGCTGCTGCGCGACCCCTCCCGGTTGCTGTGGCTGGCCTGCTGGTCGCTGGCGGAGGCCCTGCCCGCGCTGACCGGCGGATACGCGATCGCGCGGGCGGTGGACGACGGCTTCGCCGCGGGGCGGCCCGGCGACGGCCTGCTGTGGCTGGGCGTGCTCGCCGCCGCGTGGGCGCCGGCCGCGGTGGCCGCCCGGCGGGTGCTGCTGCTCGTCGCCGGGATCGTCGAGCCGTTCCGCGACGAGCTGCTCCGGCGCGTGGTCACGGGGGCGCTGCGGGCCGGGCGGGGCGGCGACAGCTCGGCGGTCGCCCGGATGAACCATCAGGTCGAGCTGGCCAGGGACGCCCTGGGCGCGATCATCACGGTGGTCAGGACCTTCGTGTTCACGCTGGTGAGCGTGGCGGTGGGGCTGACGACCCTGGCTCCCGAGGTCGTCCCGCTCGTGCTGGCGCCGGTGGCCCTGGGGCTCGGCCTGTTCCTCGTCTCCCTGCCCGCCCTGGCCCGGCGTCAGCGCGAGTTCATCGTGGCCGACGAGCGCACGGCCGCCGCGGTGGCCGCGATGGCGGGCGGCCTGCGCGATGTGACCGCCTGCGGCGGCGAGGCGCGCGTCGCGGCGAGCGTCGGGCGGGAGGTCTCCCGGCAGGCGGCGGCCACGCGGGCGCTCGCCCGGGTGACGGCGTCGCGGACGCTCTCGCTGGCGGTGGGCGCGTGGCTGCCGGTCGTGCTCCTGCTCGCGGGCGCGCCCTGGCTGGTACGCCAGGGCGTCACCGGCGGGGTGATCCTCGGCTCGCTGACCTATGTGATGCAGTCGCTCGCCCCCGCGCTCGGCGGTCTCGTCCAGGGCCTCGGCGTCAGCGGGGTGCGCCTGGCCGTCACGCTGGAGCGCATCCTGCACGCGCCCGGCCCGCCGGTGCCGCACGGCGACCGCGATCCGGACGGGGTCCGCCTGGAGCTGCGCGGGGTTCGCTTCGCCTACGGAACGCGGCGGCACAAGGCCCCCGAGCCGGTGATCGACGGCCTGGACCTCGACGTGCCCGAGGGCGACCACCTGGCCGTCGTCGGTCCGAGCGGGATCGGCAAGTCCACACTGGCCGCGCTCGTCGCCGGCCTGCTGACCCCGGACGACGGCGAGGTCCTGGTCGGCGGGGTCCCGGCCGCGCGCGTCCGTCCGGCCGCCCGCGCGCTGATCCCCCAGGAGGCCTACGTCTTCCCCGGCACGCTGGCGGAGAACCTCACCTATCTCGCGCCGGGGACGCCTCCCGAGCGGGTGGACGAGGCGGTGGCGGCGTTCGGGCTCACGGAGCTCGCGCGGCGCACCGCGGGCGGACCGCTCGACCCGGCCGAGCTGTCGGCGGGCGAGCGGCAGCTCGTCGCGCTGGCCAGGACCTATCTGTCCCCCGCCCGGCTGGTCGTGCTGGACGAGTCGACCTGCCATCTCGACCCCGCGGCGGAGGCGCGGGCGGAGGCGGCGTTCGCGGCCCGGTCAGGCACGGTGATCGTGGTGGCTCATCGGATCTCCTCGGCCCTGCGGGCCCGGCGGGTGCTGGTCATGGACGGCACCCATGTCCTGGTCGGCACGCACGAGGAGATGGTCGCCGCCTCCCCCCTGTACGCCGACCTGGTGGGCCACTGGGAGGGCCGCTGGGAGGACCCGGAGAGGCTACCGGCGGGGGCGGTAGCGCAGGATGCCGATGTCGCGGCCGGCGGCGGGCCACAGCCAGCCGCACTCGGAGGCGATCTGGATCGCCTCGACGCGTGAGCGGGCGCCGACCTTGGTGAGGATGCGGGACAGGTAGTTGCGGACCGTGCCCCGCGACAGCGACAGCCGGTCGGCGATCTCGCCGACGGTGGCGCCGCGGGCCGCGGTCTCCAGGACGTCCAGCTCGCGGGCAGTCAGCGGGTTGCTGTCCGCGTCGAGCGCGGCAACCGCGAGTTCGGGGTCGATGACCCGCTCTCCCCCCGCCACGCGGCGGATGCAGTCCACGAGGTGGCTCGGCGAGGCGTCCTTCACGACGAAGCCGCGCACGCCGGCGTCCAGCGCCTTGCGCAGCGCCATCGGCGTCCCGAGCCCGGTGAGGACGACGGTCCTGCAGGAGGGTAATCGGCGGTGCAACTCGGCGGCGGCGGTGAGGCCGTCGACACCGGGCATCCCGATGTCGAGCACCGCGACGTCGGGACGCCGCAGGCAGCCGAGCCGGACGATGTCCTCGCCCTTGTCCGCCTCGGCCACCACATCGAGGTCGTCCTCGCTCGACAGCAGCGCGACCAGCGCCTTGCGGATGAGGTGCATGTCCTCGGCGAGCATCAGTCGGATCAAGCCAGACCCCCCTACACGCGGTGCGAGCGGGTGCTCGCCCTTGGTGACCGCGACGCTCCACTCACTATGAGGGTTCCGCGCGCACGCCGTGACCTCTCTACCCGAACTGTCACCTTTAATCAGGAACCGCGTCAGAGAAAGCCGGACGCCCGGCCCCCCCGAAACGGGAGCCGGGCGTCCGGTCGGATCTTCTAGTGGCGCCAGACCTTCACGTAGTCGGTCGCCTCGGAACCCTTGAAACCGCGGCCGCCGTCGAACCGCACCGCCCAGGTGCCGGACTTCCAGGCCCGGACCTTGGCGGCGAAGTCGCCGTCGCCCTCGGTCTCGACGGTGTCCACGTACTGCCACCGGTGGGAGCCCGAGGACTGGAAGTAGACCTTCACGTCCTGCGAGCCCAGCCAGCGCCAGTCGTTCCAGTAGTTACGGCTGTCGGAGCAGTAGCGGTCGCCGCCACGACGGCCGGAGAAGTCGTTCCAGTCGTCGTAGTACCAGTCACCCCAGCACTGGGCGACCTGCAGCTTGCCCTTGAGGGTCAGCACGCGACCCTTGCGGACCGGGTTGGGCGTGGCGTCGAAGCCGGCGATGCGGGTCGCCTTCGGACCGGTCGGACGCGGCGAGTGCCATTCGTTGCGCTTCACGGTGAAGGACCGGTCGGCGGTGTACTTCTTGCCGTCGAGGCCGATCGCCTCGACGTGCACCCGGTAGGTGCCGGCCCGGTCGTTGTAGTCGAAGCTCCACGAGCGCGACGCGTGGTCGAACTTCGGACCGTCGTGGCGGCCGTTCTTGCGCTTGCCGAACCAGTGGTCGCCGCCGTGGCCGCCATGACCCCGCGGGCTCCACAGGTCGATGTCGACGCTCTGGACGTCCTTGGTCGTGACCCGGGCGGTGACCTGGGCGGATCGGCCCCTGCTCACCACGACCACGTTCGGGTCGACGTCGACCGACAGGATGCGCGGGTCGGGCGTGTAGGCCTTCCGGGCGTTGTCCGCATGGATGGAGTCGGTCCCGGGCGACGGCGAAGGCGCGACAGGGGCCGCATAGGCGGGCGCAGTCGCGAGCGCCGTGGCGCCCATGGCGACCGCTACCAGGGTGGTAGCGACTCGTTTCACCATGAGGGTAATTCCTCTCCCCGTTCAGGAACGCACCCCCGGTTTGGGGCACGCCTACGTCATAGACGCCACAAGGGAGGGAAAAGTTGCCGGAACTTCTGAATAAAGAGGTTACAAAACGATAACTGTCTCTTATGTCTGGTTTGCAGCCAAATAGGGCATTGGTAGCGTTTTAGGCTTCTCGTTGCGGGCTGGCGTCGGCGGCGTAGCGGGACGTACCGGCATACGCGGCACGCCATGTGCCCTCGCCGTCCGCGCGGACCCGGGCGCTGAACCAGCCGTCCCTCCGGGTGACCGCCTCCCCGACGGTCCTCCACCGGGACGACCCGGCGGGGCGGAAGCAGATCCTGACCCGCTGCCCGGCGAAGGGCCGGTAGTCGACCCTCCCGACCGGATCCACCCGCAGCAGCGTCCCGGTGACGCGTACGCCGTCCCCGTCGCGCGTGACCTTGAGCCCCTCGATCTCGGTCGCCCGGCGCAGGTTGAACTCCGTCCGGGCGACGGCCCGCTCGCCTCGCGCGTTCACCGCGGTCGCGGTGACCGTCCAGGGGCCGCTCGGGTACCACCGCGACAGCGGCTTGTCCGGCAGGAACCGCCAGGTCTCCCACTCCCCCGACGACTCACCCGGCCGGGCCGGCGAGATCCGCCGGGCCGGCCGCCCACGCGGCGGCGACGCGCCCACCACGCCGGGCATCGCGCCGGACGCCAGCCCGCCCAGGCCCGGCAGCGGCACCGCGGGCAGGGCCGCGGGCACGGCGGCGGGCACGGCGGTGCCCGGGCTGACCGGTTCGGGGGAGACCGGATCGGAGGGGACGGACGGCATCGGCACGGCGTCGCCGGGCGAGGGGGTGGCGTCCGGTTCGGGCTCCTTGCCGGGCTCCCCTCCGGGCCCATCGCCTCCCGAGGGGGCACGGCCGGGTTCCAGGACGACCGAGACGCGGTCCGCGCCGCGCGCCACCACGTCGACGACCAGCCGCACCGACCCGCTCGGGCCGACCACCGGGTCGGAGGGGCGCACCTCGACGGAGCGGATGGCCAGGTCGCCGGAGGCGGGGGCCGGCGCGGCCGCCGCCGTCGTCGCGGTCGCGAGGACCAGCGTCGCGAGCAGAGGTCTCATCATGCCCCGTGACCGTACGCACGCCCGCGGGCCGTCCCGCCCCCGACACACTCCCGGCTCGGTAAAAACCGTGTGCGGTGGATCAGCCGGTCGCGTACAGCTCCTCGATCACCTCGGCGTACCTGCCGTGGACGACCCGGCGCTTGAGCTTGAGACTGGGCGTGAGCTCGTCGGTCTCGACCGTCCACTCGACGGGCAGCAGCCGCCACCGCTTGACCTGCTGCACCCGGGCGAGCTTGCGGTTGGCGGCCACGATCGCCGCCTCGATCTCCCGGAGCACGTCCGGATGCTCCGCCAGGTCGGCCAGTGAGCCGAAGGGGATGCCGCGCGCCCGCGCCCACTCGGGCGCCACCTCGCCGTCCAGGGTGAGGATCGCCACCGGATAGGGCCGGCGGTCCCCGTACGCGAGGGCCTGCCCGATGAGCGGGTGCTCCGTCAGATGGCCTTCGATGACGGCCGGGGAGACGTTCTCCCCGCCCGAGGTGATGAACAGCTCCTTCTTTCGGTCGACGATGCGCACGAAGCCGTCCTCGTCGATCGACCCCACGTCGCCGGTGTGCAGCCAGCCGTCGGCGTCGAGGAGCTCGGCGGTCGCCTCGGGCAGGCCGAGGTAGCCCCGGGTGTTGAGCGGGCTGCGGGTGAGGATCTCGCCGTCCTCGGCGATCCGCACCTCGACGCCCGGCTCGGCCCGGCCCACCGTGCCGAGCTTGAACACCTCCGGCGTGTTGACCGTGAAGGCGCCGGTCGTCTCGGTCATGCCGTACACGTCGATGACCTTCAGGCCGAGACCGGCGAAGAACCGCTGCACCTCGGCCGGCATCGGCGCGGCGGCGGTGGCGCACCAGCAGGCCCGGTCGAGCCCGATCAGGGCGCGGACCGTCGACAGCAGCGCGGCGTCGGCCCGTTCGTACGCCTCCCGCACCTCGTCCGTGACCGTGTGGCCATATTGCAGCCCCTCGACGTAGGCGAGCCCGGCGGCCATGGCCGCGCGCACGCTCTCCTGCCGCTCGGGTGGCTGGGCGGCCAGCAGCGCCTGCAGCCGGGCCGTCATCTTCTCCCAGACGCGGGGGACGCCGAAGAACAGCACCGGGCGCACCTGACCGAGCGTCGCGCCGAGGTTCGCCATGTCCGTGCAGAAGTAGACGTGGTTGACCTTGACCAGCGGCAGGTAGAGGCTCAGCACCCGCTCGGCGATGTGGGCGTAGGTGAGGTAGGAGATCTGCGTGCCGTGCATGGGCAGGTCGATCATCCGCTGGGTCGTGACGATCTCGAACAGCACGTTCGCGTGCGTCAGCGGGACGCCCTTGGGGACGCCCGTCGTCCCCGAGGTGTACAGGACGGTCAGCGTGTCGCCGGGGGTCACCGCGCGCCAGCGCTCGTCCACGGCCGCCGGGCCGGCGGCGAGCGCGTCGGCGCCGAGCTTCAGGAACGCCTCCCAGCTCAGGAAGCGCTCGTCGCCCTCGGGGGCGCCCTCCAGCATGATGATCCTCGTCAGCGCGGGCAGCTCGCCGAGGATCGGCTCCCAGCGGGCCAGGTCGGCCGGGCCGCCCAGCACCGCGACGCGCGCCCCGACGTTTCGGGCGACGTACGCGATCTGGTCCGGGGCGAAGGTGGCGTAGACGGAGCAGGGGACCGCGCCCGCGTGGATGGCCCCGAGGTCGGCCAGCACGTGCTCGCTGCGGTTCACCAGCATCAGCGCGACGGCGTCGCCCGGCCGCAGGCCCAGCGCGGCGTAACCCGCGGCGATCTCCAGCACCCTCGCGCGGGCCTCGGCGTAGGTCATCGTCGCCCAGCCGTCACCGGCGGGATCGGAGTAGGCCGGCGCGTCCGGATGCTCCTGCGCGGCCCACCTGAGCTGCTCGCACACCGTCCTGCCCGCGATCTCCCGCTCGATCGCGGCCCGTTCCTCAAGTACGCCGGTCATCGCGCCTCCCGACGGGGCATCTCGCACGCGTGGCATGCATCGCACCACAGGAGATCACCGCGGACAAGACCCAAAGGGCGACGCGGGCGGCAGAGAGAAGAACCAGATGCCCGGCGTGCGATCGTTGCCGTCGCAGTTGAGGATCGGCACGCCGAGAAGCGGGGAGTTCAGCGCCGGCTCGGTATGGCGCTTTAAGGCGAGCGCGTGGGCCGGAGTTCCGTCACACAAGGTCAGGGCGGTGGAGGGCCTGCTCACGATCGGCTGATGATCGCGCCCATCGAGCGGATTCACCCGGAGACGGAACCGTCCCACTCGTCTTCCAGCGTCGGAACGGCGGGAGACAGCAGCACGTCGGCGTGTTCGGTTACCGCGCCGCGCACCATCCTGAAGACGCGGAACTCGTTGTGGTGCTCGGGATCCTCGTCGTCCCACACGTACAGCAGGCCGAACGAACCCGGGGCGATGTCGCCGACGCGGGCGAACAGGTCAAGGATCGCCCTCCCCCACGTCCCCCGATGGTTGGACATGCCGCCCACATGGAGGAAGGGGGTGCCGTTCATCCAGCGTAGATCGAGCAGTGCGCCGTCCCCCAGATCGTCGACGAGGCGCCGGATGGCCGCGACCTGTCTCCGCAGCGATTCGTCATCGTCATCGAGGCCGGCCGTCTCGCGGATGGTCACCCACCCGTGATACAGGAACATGCGCCCAGGCTAGTCACGCTCGACCTGGCGGCGGTGCTCGGCCGCGTCCCGGTCCCGGCCTCCGCACGCCCGGGCCGGGACCCCTCGATCGCGTCCGAGCCGGCACGACATCCGGACAAATAGGACATAAAGGCAGGTAAGGTACGGGGACGATGCGTGACCGGGGGGAGAACGCATGGCATCCGGAAGATCGAATCCGCCGGTGGGCGAGCGGACGTTCTTCGGCCATCCACGGGGGCTGGCCACACTGTTCGGCACGGAGATGTGGGAGCGCTTCAGCTACTACGGCATGCGCGCCGTCCTCGTGCTGTTCCTGACCGCGCCCGTCGCGCGCGGCGGCATGGGCCTGCCCGAGACGACCGCGGTCGGCATCTACGGCGTCTACATCGCCTCGGTCTACCTGCTCGCCCTGGTGGGCGGCTGGCTCGCCGACCGGCTGCTCGGAGCCCGCAGGACCGTGTTGTGCGGCGCCCTGGTCATCATGGGCGGCCACGTCAGCATGGCGATGCCCCTCGGCGGGGGTTTCGTCTGGCTCGGTCTCGTGCTGATCGCGCTGGGCAGCGGACTGCTCAAGCCGAACATGTCGGCGCTGGTGGGCGAGCTGTACCGGCACGAGGACGACGCGCGGCGCGACTCCGGCTACACGATCTTCTACATGGGCATCAACCTCGGCGCCTTCCTCGGCATCATGATCGTGCCCTGGCTGCAGACGGGCGGCCGCTGGCACCTCGCCTTCGGCGCGGCGGCGGTCGGCATGGCCCTCGGCCTCGCGCAGTACATACGGGGCCGGGCGACCCTGTGCGGCGCCGGCGAGGAGCCGGACCACCGGCTCACGCCCGAGGAGGAGCGCCGCTTCAAGCGCGTCGCGGGCGTCGCGCTCTCCGCAGGCGCGGGCGCGCTGGCCCTGTGGGCGCTCAGCGGCACGCTCACCGTCGACCGCTTCGCCCTGGCGCTCACCGTCGTGACGGCGGCCGTGCCGGTCGCGTACTTCGTCTTCCTGTTCTCCTCCCGCGAGGTCACCGCCGAGGAGCGCAGGGGGCTGTCCGCCTACGTGTGGCTTTTCCTGGCCGCCGCGATCTTCTGGCTGGTCTACGACCAGGCCGGCAGCGCGCTGCTGCTGTTCGCCAAGCACGACACCGACCTGAACGTGCTCGGCTTCGCGATCCCGCCGGGCTGGGTGGGCAACGTGAACTCGCTCGCGATCATCATCGTCGCCCCTCTCTTCGCGCAGATGTTCCTCAAGGCGGGCACCCGGATCAGCACGCCGCTCAAGTTCGCGGTCGGCCTGGTGATCGTCGGGCTGAGCTTCGTCGTCATGTCGGTCGCGGCGGGCGTCGCCTCGGGCGGGGTGAAGGTCTCGATCATGTGGCTGCTGTCGGTCTACCTCATCCAGACCGTCGCCGAGCTGTTCCTCAGCCCGGCCGGGCTGTCGGTCACCAACAAGCTCGCACCCCGGGCGTTCGAGAACCAGCTCATGGGCCTGTGGTTCCTCTCGATGGCCCTCGGCGACTCCGTCGGCGGTCAGGCCTACCGGCTGACCAGGGTCGTGCCGATGCCCGTTTACTTCCTCACCCTCGCGCTCGCCGCGATCGCGGCCGGGCTCGTGATGCTGATGTTCGTCCGCAGGCTCCGCACGCTGATGGCCGAGCACCACCTGCCGCCCGTACCCACGTCCACCTGAGCGGCAGTGCTCACAGGGTCGGCGTGAGCGGCTCCCGCGGGCGATAGCCGGCGGGGTCGCGGGCGATGCGGCGCACCGCCTCCTCCATCACGGCCGGCGGCTGGGTGAACGGCAGCCGCAGGTGCCGCTCCAGCGTGCCGTCCACGCCGAACCACGGCCCCGGCGCCAGCCGTACGCCGCGGGCCGCGGCGGCCTCGGCGACCGAGCGCGCCACCGGCCCGTCGAGCCGCACCCACAGCGAGCCGCCGCCGCGCGGCGGCGTGAACGCCCAGGTGGGCAGCTCCTCGCGCAGGACCGCGGCGAGCGCCGCGCACGACGCGCCGAGCGTGCGGCGGCGCTCGGCGCGCGCCTCCTCGATGCGCTCGAACAGGTGCGCGACCACGAGCTGTTCGAAGACGCCGCCCGCGATGTCCACGGCGGCGCGCAGCCCGGCCAGGCGGCGGACGGTCGCGGCGCCCGCCCGGATCCAGCCGACCCGCAGGCCGCCCCACCACAGCTTCGAGGCCGACCCGACGCTGATCACCCGGCCGTCGGTGTCGAACGCGGCCAGCGGCGCCGCACGCGCCGCGTCGTCCAGCGCCATCTCGGCCCAGCTCTCGTCGGCGATCAGCGTGACGCCGTGGCGGCGGGCCGCGTCCACCAGCGCGCCGCGGTCGGCGTCGGACATCAGATGTCCCGTCGGGTTCTGGAAGTCGGGGATGACGTAGGCCAGGCGGGCGGCCGACTGGCGCATCGCGCAGCTCACCAGGTCGAGATGCCAGCCGTCCTCCTGGACGCCCACCGGCACCAGGCGGGCTCCCCGCAGCCGCGCCGCGTCGATCGCGTGCGGATAGGTCGGCGACTCGACCATCACCGCGTCGCCCGCACCGGCGAACGCGGCCATCAGCAGATGGACGGCGTGCTGGGCCCCGGCCGTGACGAGGATCTGCTCGGGCCGGGTGGGCAGCCCCCGCTCGCCGTACCTGCGGGCGATCGCCTCGCGCAACGGCGCGAGCCCGGACGGGTGGTAGCCCATGCCCAGCGCGTACCGGTGGTAGGCCCGGCCCGCCTCCTCGATGGCCTCGCCCAGCAGCGCGGTCGCCGGGGGCGCGGCCGCGTGCAGCGGCAGCAGCCCGTCGTCGTCGGACGCGAGCCACGGATTGTCGGTGCCGAGCGCACCCGCGTCGGGCAGGGCCGTGCGACTGCCGGACCCCTGCCTGCTCTCCAGATAGCCCTGCTCGCGCAGCCGGTCGTACGCCGCGGTCACGGTGGTGCGGCTCACGCCGAGCGCCTCGGCCAGGTGCCGCTCGGCGGGCACGCGCACCCCGACGGCGAGCCGCCCGTCGAGGACCAGGCCGCGCACGGCCTCCGCGAGCGCCCTGTAGTAGGGCCGGGCCTCGGCGGGCACCCGGACGAGCCGGGCGAGCTGGGGAGCACTGAGATGCCGATCCATAAAGGCCAATTTCTCTGATTGGCTCTTTTCTCGCAACCCCACCGGCCTGCACGATGGGCCGACTATGACCGAACTTCCATCTCCCCTACCCCCACTCGCTCCCGCTTCCCCCTCCCCCACCCCCGCTCGCTCCCGCTTCTCCCTGCCCCGCCCCCGTTCGCTCGCGCTGCGGCTCGTCCGCCTCTACGCCGGGCTTGCGCTGTACGGCGCCGGGATCGCCCTGCTCGTCAGGTCCGGGCTGGGCCTCGACCCCTGGGAGGTCTTCCACCAGGGCATGTCGGTGCGCACCGGGTGGTCGATCGGCCTGTGCATCAACCTGGTGGGCGCGCTGGTGCTGCTGCTGTGGATCCCCCTGCGGCAGCGGCCCGGCCTCGGCACGATCAGCAACGTCCTGGTGGTCGGCACCAGCGCCGACGGGGTGATGGCGCTGGTCCCGGCGCCCGCGGCCTGGCCCGTCCAGTGGGCCTTCCTCTTGAGCGGCATCGTCGCCATCGCCGCCGCCTCCGGGCTCTACATCCACGCGGGCTTCGGCCCGGGGCCGCGCGACGGCCTGATGACGGGCCTCAACCGGCTCGGTCTGTCGATCCGGCTCGCCCGCACGGTCGTCGAGATCGGCGTGCTCGCCGTGGGCTGGCTGCTCGGCGGCACGGTCGGCATCGGAACGGTGGTCTTCGCCCTGACGATCGGCCCGGTGACGCAGGTCTTCATGAAGCTGTGGGCTCCCGCCGGGGACACCGCCCGGCCACCGGGTACGAAGCCGTCATGATGAGGCGCGCGGTGTGGGAAGGCCTGGCCGCCGGAGCGGCCGGGGCGGCGGTGATGACCCTCGGCGAGAAGGTGGAGCAGCGCCTGACCGGGCGGCCCGGCTCCCACGTCCCGGCGCGGGTCCTCGAACGCCTGACCGGCATGGCCGAGCGCTCCGGGCGCGCGTCCGACGTCGCGAACTGGGCCATGCACTACGGCGAGGGCGCGCTGCTGGGGGTCCTGCGCTCCGTGATGGCCCATGCCGGGCTGCGGGGCCCGTGGTCGTCGGCGAAGTTCGCCGTGGTGCGGCTCACCAACGACCAGATCCTGGAGAACGCCACGGGAGCCGGCGCACCGCCTCCTTCCTGGCCCCGTCTCGAACTGGCCGTCGATCTGCTGCACAAGACCGTCTACGCCTTCGCCACCGGGGTCGTGGCCGACGCTCTGGCGGGCCGTACGGGACCGGGCCCGGGGCAGCGGCACGCGCGGATGCGCCCGGGGCGGCAGGCGGACGTCGGGCCGCTGCCGCGGGAGGAGGCCCACGCCCGGCCCTGAGGGGACACGCCGTACGGCGCGGGGGAGGTGAGCGCATGCGGATCGAGGACTACGCACTGATCGGCGACACGCAGTCGGCCGCCCTGATCGGCCGGAACGGCTCGATCGACTGGTTGTGCCTGCCGCGCTTCGACTCCCCCTCCTGCTTCGCCCGGCTGCTCGGCGACGAGTCCAACGGCTTCTGGCGGCTGGCGGCCGCGGGACGGGACAGGGCCGCCCGGCGGGCCTACATCGAGGACTCACTGGTGCTCTCGACCGAGTGGGAGACCCCCACGGGAACGGCCAGGGTGGTCGACTTCATGCCGGTCAGGTCCGGCAACCCGGACCTGGTCCGGGTGGTGGAGGGCCTGTCGGGCATCGTCGAGATGACGACCGAGATCCGCATCCGCTTCGACTACGGCCGGATCGTGCCGTGGGCGCGCCGGGTGGGCGGCCACCTGCACGCCGTCGGCGGGCCCGACTCGGTCTGGGTCCACTCGCCCGTCCCGCTGCGCGGCGGCGACTACCGGCACGAGGCGACCTTCACGGTGACCGCCGGGCAGCGGATGCCGTTCGTGTTCACCTGGCACCCCTCACATCAGCCGCAGCCCCGGGCCATCGACCCTCTCGCCGAGCTCGGCCTGACCGTGCGGCTGTGGCAGGACTGGGCCGCCCGATGCGGCTACCGCGGGCCCTGGCGGGAGGCCGTGGTCCGCTCGCTGATCACCCTCAAGGCGCTCACCTACAGCCCGACCGGCGGCATCGTCGCGGCGCCGACCACCTCGCTGCCCGAACGACTCGGCGGGGTACGCAACTGGGACTACCGCTACTGCTGGCTGCGCGACGCGGCGATGACGCTCGACGCGCTCCTGCGGGCCGGGTACGTCGAGGAGGCGGACGCCTGGCGCGTGTGGCTGCTGCGCGCCATCGCCGGCCGCCCCGAGGACCACCAGATCATGTACGGCGTGGCCGGCGAACGCCGCCTGCCGGAGATGACGCTCGACTGGCTCCCCGGCTATGAGAACTCGGCCCCCGTGCGGATCGGCAACGGCGCCGCCGGCCAGTTCCAGCTCGACGTCTACGGCCAGGTGGTCAACGCCCTCTACCGGGCGCGCAAGCGGGGCATGCCGCCCGACGACTACACCTGGGCGCTGCTGGTGAAAGGGGCCGAGTTCCTCGAACACAACTGGGACCGGCCGGACGAGGGACTGTGGGAGGTGCGCGGCCCCCGCCGCCACTTCGTCCACTCGAAGATCATGGCGTGGCTCGCCATGGACCGCATGACCCAGGGGGCCGCGGAGCTGGGCCGTACCGGGCCGTTCGACCGCTGGTGCGCCCTGCGCGACCGCATCCACGCCGAGGTCTGCGACAAGGGCTACGACCCCGGGCGCAACACCTTCACCCAGTCCTACGGCTCACGCGAGCTCGACGCCGCCCTCCTGCAGATCCCCATCGTCGGCTTCCTGCCCCCCGACGACCCCCGCGTCATCGGCACCGTCGAGGCCGTCGAACGCGAGCTCACGAGCGACGGCTTCGTCCTGCGCTACCCCGTCGCCGCGGTCAACCCCGTCGACGGCCTGCCCGGCGGCGAAGGCGCCTTCCTCGCCTGCAGCTTCTGGCTCGCCCAGGCACGCGCCATGATCGGCCGCCACGACGAGGCCGTCGAACTGTTCGAACGCCTCGTCGCCCTCGCCAACGACGTCGGTCTCCTCGCTGAGGAATACGACCGTGAAACAGGCCGTCAACTCGGCAACTTCCCCCAGGCGTTCACCCACGTCCACCTGATCCACACCGCCCAGGCGCTGAGCGAGGAGGTCGGCGGCGGCCTGTCGCAGGTGCGCCGTACGCGTCCACGATGAGAGGACCGCCTCCTGCGGGTAGCGTGACGGGCATGCGGATCGAGGACTACGCCCTCGTGGGCGACATGCAGTCGGCCGCCCTGATCGGCCGTGACGGCTCGATCGACTGGCTGTGCCTGCCGAGGTTCGACTCCCCCTCCTGCTTCACGCGGCTGCTCGGCGACGAGTCCAACGGCTTCTGGCGCCTGGCCCCCGCGGGCCGCGAGCGGGCCGCGCGCCGCGCGTACGTCGAGGACACGCTCATCCTGGAGACCGTCTGGGAGACGCCCACGGGCGCGGTCAAGGTGATCGACTTCATGCCGCCCCGCCACGCCAACCCCGACCTCGTACGGATCGTGGAGGGCCTGTCCGGCACCGTCGAGATGACGACCGAGATCCGCATCCGCTTCGACTACGGCCGCATCGTCCCCTGGGTGCGCCGCAGCGACGGGCACCTGCACGCCATCGGCGGTCCCGACTCGGTCTGGATCCACTCCCCCGTCCATCTGCGCGGCAGCGACTACCGGCACGAGGCGACCTTCACCGTCGCCTCCGGGGAGCGGGTGCCGTTCGTCTTCACCTGGCATCCCTCCCACCAGCCGGAGCCGGAGCGGATCGATCCGCTGGAGCAGCTCACCGAGACCAGGCTCCTGTGGGAGGAGTGGGTCTCCCGGTGCGGTTATCGGGGCCCGTGGCGTGAGGCAGTGGTCCGCTCGCTGATCACGCTCAAGGCGCTCACCTACAGCCCGACCGGCGGCATCGTGGCCGCGCCGACCACCTCGCTACCCGAGCATCTCGGCGGGGTACGCAACTGGGACTACCGCTACTGCTGGCTGCGCGACGCGGCGATGACGCTCGACGCGCTGACCGGCGCCGGGTACGTCGAGGAGGCCGCCGCCTGGCGATCCTGGCTGCTGCGCGCCATCGCCGGCCGTCCCGAGGACGTCCAGGTCCTGTACGGCGTGGCCGGCGAACGCCGCCTTCCGGAGATGACCCTCGACTGGCTGCCGGGCTACGAGAACTCGGCTCCCGTGCGGATCGGCAACGGCGCCGCCACCCAGCTGCAGCTCGACATCTACGGGGAGTTCGTCGACGCCCTCTACCAGGCGCGCAAGCAGGGCATGACGCCGGACGACCACGCCTGGGCCCTGGTGACGAAGGTCATGGAGTTCTTCGAGCACAACTGGGACCAGCCCGACGAGGGACTGTGGGAGGTGCGCGGCCCCCGCCGCCACTTCGTCCACTCCAAGGTCATGGCCTGGGTCGCGGCCGACCGGATGGTCCGCGTCATCGAGGAGCTGGGCCGGCGCGGCGACGCGGAGCGCTGGCGCGCCCTGCGCGACCGCATCCACGCCGAGGTCTGCGACAAGGGCTACGACCCCGGGCGCAACACCTTCACCCAGTCCTACGGCTCACGCGAGCTCGACGCCGCCCTCCTGCAGATCCCCATCGTCGGCTTCCTGCCCGCCGACGACCCCCGCGTCATCGGCACCGTCGAGGCCGTCGAACGCGAGCTCATGACCGACGGCTTCGTCCTGCGCTACCCGGTGGCGGAAGACAACCCCGTCGACGGCCTGCCCGGCGGCGAAGGCGCCTTCCTCGCCTGCAGCTTCTGGCTGGCCGAGGCCAGAGCGATGATCGGCCGCCACGACGAGGCCGTCGAACTGTTCGAACGCCTCGTCGCCCTCGCCAACGACGTCGGCCTCCTCGCCGAGGAGTACGACCCCCGATCAGGCCGTCAACTCGGCAACTTCCCCCAGGCCTTCACCCACATCCACCTGATCCGCACGGCCCAGGCGCTGGCCCGCTACGCCGAGAGGCGGTAGCCGAGGCTCCTGGCGCACTCGCGGAACCCCAGCGACCGGTACAGGCGCGCGGGCACCGGGTAGGCGTCGTCGCCGCGCGGGCTCACCACCGCCCTCCGTGCGCCCGCCCGCCGCGCCGCCTGCAGCGCGGCCAGGCAGACGGCCCGCGCGACGCCGTGCCGGCGATGGCCCGGCACGGTGCCCGCCGGTTCGATCCGGGCGGCCCGGTTGGCCTCGTCCAGCCACACCAGGCAGAACCCCGCGGCGCTCCCGTCCGGCGCCTCGGCGATCCAGTCCAGGTCCGGCCGGTACGGCCAGGCCTCCCGTACGGCCCGGTAGCTCTCCTCGGTCACCCGCGACGGATGGAACGCCGCCCGGTGCGCGGCGACGCGTCCCGGGACGTCGGCGTCGCCCACCGCGCGCAGGCGGTATCCGGCGGGCGGGCCCGGATCGGGCAGGCCGTCGTCCAGGTCCATGACCATGTGCAGGAAGAAAGGGCCCTCGTCTGTACGGCGGTAGCCGTGCCGGTCGAGCGCCGGAAACAGGTGGGTCTCGGTGCTGGAGACCACGACCGTGCGGGCCGGCCCCGGAGCCTGGGCGGCGAACCAGTCCAGGACCTCCTCGGCCAGCGAGGCGTGCGCGGGATCGGCGAGCAGACTCAGATGCCCGGCATCGGCCCACCCCCAGGCCGCGGTCCGGCCGCCGGCACTCCAGAGCATGGTCGCCCACTCATGCTTCCTGCCGCTGTGTTGGAAGCGTTCCCACGCCAGATCGCCGACGTGCCAGGTCGCCCCGGGTGACCACACCCGTCCGGCGAGATCCTGCATGGCACGCAGGTCCTCCGCGCCGGCGTACGGCCTGCGGTCGAAGTCTTTGATCGCCATGCGGCCAGTCTGATCCCGCGCGGGCGTCCCCCGCACGCGATTTTCGGCGCGGGTCACGCGTCACAGCCGCAGCTGCGCCGCGGGACGAGACGTGCGGCGGGAAGCGACGCGTTCGGGGGCTCCCGGTCGAGGAGCAGCGCGACGGCCCGCTCGGCCATGTCGTCCAGCGGTTGCTCCGTCACGCTGAGCGCGGGGGCGGTGTAGGCGCTGTCCGGGGTCCCGTCGCAGCTGATCAGGGCGAGCCGGGCGGGGACGGCCAGCCCCGCGGCCGACGCGGCGGCGAGGACCCCGATGGCCTGTTCGTCGGTCGCCGCGATCAGGGCGCCCGGCATCGTCCCCCCGGCGATCAGCTCGGCCGTCAGCCGCGCCGCCGCGTCCCGCGAGTAGTCGCAGCGCAGCAGCAGGGGTTCGAGGCCCGCGGAGGAGACGAGGCGGTGCCAGGCGTCCCGGCGTTCGGCGACCGGACCGGCGTCGTGGGGACCGGACAGGAAGGCGATGCGCCGGTGCCCGTGGCCCCGGAGGTGCTCGACGGCCGCGCGGACCGCGGCGTCGTTGTCGGCGGACACGAGCGGAGCCTTACCCGGGACCGGCCGGTGATGGACGTAGACGGACCGCACGCCCGCCTCGACCGCCTCGGCCGCGACGTCGCCGCCGCCGTCGGCGGAGACCACGACGAGACCGTCGACCTGCGCCGCGAGGAAGCGCTCCACCAGGTGCTGCTGCCGGTCGGGACGGTAGCCCGCGTTGCCCGTCATCATCAGCGTGTCCCGCCGGTCCAGCGCACGCTCGATGCTCCGCGCCAGGGCGGCGAAGTAAGGGTTGGAGGCGTCGGCCAGGACCAGGCCGACGACCCCGGTGGTGCCGGCCCGCAGCGCCCGGGCTATCCGGTTGGGGCGATAGCCCAGCTCGGCGGCGGCGGCGAGGACCCGCTCCCTGGTCGCCGGAGCCACCGGGCGCGGGCCGTTGTTCATCACGTAGCTGACCACCGCCGTGGACGTGCCGGACCGTCGGGCGACGTCCGCGAGCGTGACGGCCAATGGACGCTCCTTTCCTGTACGGGCTTGCATCTTCTCATCTAAACGATTAGAACTGCCATCCGACGTTCTTTGCGATCGCCGGCTCCACCTCCTCCAGTTCCGTCACTCTCCGTCCAGAAAGTCGCGGCATGCCCCCGATACCTCTCCTGATCGACACCGACACCGGGTCCGACGACGCCGTGGCCCTCCTCCTTGCGGCCGCCGGCGGCCTGGCCGACGTGCGGGCCGTCACCACCGTGGCCGGCAACGTCCCGCTGCCGACGGCCACCCGCAACGCGCTGATCTCCCTGGAGATCGCGGGAGCGGCCGACGTCCCCGTCCACGCGGGGTGCGACCGCCCGCTGCTGAGACCCCTGTCCACGGCCCAGCACGTGCACGGGCAGGACGGCATGGGCGACATCGGCCTGCCCGGCCCGCGGCGCGGTCCCGAACCTGGCCACGCGGCCGACGTCCTGCTGTCCCACGCCCGGCGGTTCCCGGGCGAGCTGACCCTGGTCACCCTGGGCCCGCTGACCAATCTCGCCGCCGCCCTCCTGCGGGAGCCCGGCCTGCTCGGCGGCTTCCGGCACGTGTACTGCATGGCGGGCGCGGCGGACGCCCACGGCAACGTCTCCGCCACCGCGGAGTTCAACGTGTGGGCCGACCCCGAGGCGGCGGGCGTGGTCCTGCGGGCGGCCCGCCCGGACAAGGTCACCTGGATCGGCTGGGACGTCTCCCGCAAGTACGCCGTGATGACGCCGGAGGACCAGCGGCGGCTCGAACGGCTGGGCACCCCCATCGCCGCCTTCGCCCATCGGATCAACCGGACGGTCGCAGAATGGGCGCGCGAGGTCACCGGCCTGGCCGGTTACGACCTGCCCGACCCGGTCGCCATGGCCGTGGCGCTGCGGCCCGATCTGGTCCTCGAACAGGAGCGGGCACACGTGACGGTCGCGCTCGGCGACGAGACCCGCGGGCAGATGATCGTCGACCGCCGCCGTGCGGCACCTGAGCCCAATCTGACCATGGTGCGCCGCGTCGACGAGGCCGGCTTCAAGGACCTGCTGTTCGCCACGTGCGCCGGAACGGGCCGGGCCGCATGACGCTCCCATCGTCCATCCCACGGGCGGAAGGGCGCTTCGAGCTGCACTGCCATCTCGACGGCTCGGTCCGCCCCGCCACGGTCGCGGACCTCGCCAGGGCTCAGGGGATCACGCTGACGCGCCCCGCGCACACGCTCGTGACCGCGCCCGCCCGATGCGGCAGCCTGGCCCGGTTCCTCACGTTCATCGACCTCCCGTTGCGCGTCCTGCAGACGCCGGACGCGCTGCGACGCGCGGCACACGAGCTCGTCGAGGACTGGCACGCGGACGGCGTGGTGTACGGGGAGGCGCGTTTCGCCCCGCAACTGCACGGCCGTCAGGGCCTGACCCAGGATGAGGCGGTGAAGGCGGTCGCCGCCGGTCTCGCCTCCGGCGCGGCGGCGACCGGCGTACGCACCGGGCTGGTGCTGTGCTGCCTGCGGCATCAGACGCCGGACGAGAGCGTCGCCGTCGCGGAGACCGCGGTGCGCCACCGGGACAAGGTGGCCGGGCTCGACCTGGCCGGCGACGAACGCCTGCATCCGGGCGCTCCGCACCGCCCCGCCTTCGCGGTCGCCCAGGCGGCGGGACTGCCCTGCACCGTCCACGCGGGCGAGGCGGCGGGCCCGGAGAGCGTCTGGGAGGCGATCGACGTCCTGGGCGCGCGCCGCATCGGGCACGGCGTGCGGTCCGCCTCCGACCGCGCCCTGCTCCACCGGCTCCGACGCGAGCGCATCGCGCTGGAGATGTGCCCCACCAGCAACGTCCAGACCGCCGCGGTGCCCCGGCTGGCCGATCACCCGGCTCACGCGCTCCTGATGGCGGGCCTGAGCGTCACCATCAGCACCGACACGCGTACCACCTCGGGGACGACGTTGCGCCGCGAGTTCGGGGCGCTGCGGGAGGAGTTCGGCTGGACGGCCCGCGAGGAGACGGCCTGCCAGGCGCACGCGGCCGGTGCCGCCTTCGCCTGGCCCGCGGCCCCGCGGGACACCCGGCAGGGCGCGGGAAGGGCCTGATCGCGGCCCCCCCCGGTGTGGGCTACCCCTGGCCGGCGATGCGGGCGAGGAGGCGGGCGAACTCCGGCGGCGGCGCGACGACCAGCCGGGTCTGACCGTCGTGGCTGATGAGGTCGGCCTGGATGCGGGTCAGCTTGCCCCGGCGCCACCAGTACACGTGAGGGCTGAGCCCGTCGGCCCGGCAGGCGTGCTCGCGGTGGGCGAAGATGCGCAGGCGCTCGATCGCACGGACGACGCCGATGCCGGCCACCGGATGCACCGCGACCATGCCCCGGTGCGGCAGCACCGCGAGCATGCCGTCCTCGGGCACGTCCATGTACGCCGTGAGACGGCGCAGGTGGGCCGCCGCGCTGGGCGCGGTCAGCAGCGACACCTCGGTGCCGCCGAGGTCGAGGCGCGACACGGTGGGCCGCTCGTCGGTCAGGGCGTTGCCGATGGCCACGTCGAGCGCCTCCGCCGGCGGGATGGGCCAGCAGAACGCCTCCTCCGGGCGCACCGGACGGGCGCCGATCGTCAGCACCTCGATGAGATCGGCGCTGAGGTGGCGGCCGATGATCCGGGAGGGGTCGGGGAAGGCGGGGTCGTCGGCGGCGTGGACCCGCGTCCGCAGCAGCGGCTTGATCGGCGTGAGGTTGCAGGCGTCGAACGGCTCGCCCGACACGGCGTGGGCCAGATGCTCGGAGACCAGCATCGGCCAGTCCTCGCGGGCGCGGCGCCCGGCCTCCCGGCGAAGGCCGACGAGGTTCACGACCCGCTCACGCTCCGGCGAGTTCAGCGTCAGTGACGTGCCGTCGGCCGCGAACACGCAGGAATAGCCCATGGTCTCGGCGACCAGGGCCAGCAGGGAGTCGAGATCGACGTCCTCGACGGCTCTCGGGGCGGGATGGTCCGGCCGCGTCCGGCTGAGCAGTCGCCGCAAGAGTCCCAACGCACCATCCCTTCGCCACGGCCCGGGCACATCCGGGCGCGTCTCAGGTTGCCGCGTCAGAGTCGCGGAAGGTGCCCGCGACAGAGCACGATTCGGTCACAATAGCCACATTCGTCTCCAACCACATCGCCAACTGTGGTGCGCCGTGGCCCACCGGCAGGCCCGCGATGGTCGGCACACCCAGCGGGGCGAGGAGTTCGGCCAGCACGGGCAGCGGGTCGCCGCAGTCCACCCACGATCCCAGCACGATCCCCGCCACGCCGTCCAGACAGCCCGCCTGCAGCAGTTGTGTCACCATGCGGTCGATCCGATACGGCTCCTCGGTCACGTCCTCGAGCAGCACGACACGGCCCCGCCCCCGCAGCGCGTACGGCGTGCCGCACAGGGCCGCGAGCAGGGCGAGGTTCCCCCCGGTGAGCCGGCCCTCGGCCCGGCCCGGCACGATCACCCGGTCACCGGCGACGGGCGGGGGCGTGCCGCCCTCGAACAGGGCCTCCCGCAGGTGGGCGAAGGTGGCCGGCTCGGGCCCCTCCGGGCCGCCGATCGTCGTGGTCGCCGGCATCGGCCCGAACAGCGTCGCCAGGCCGAGCCGGTCGGCGAAGGCCCGGTGCAGGGCGGTGATGTCGCTCGACCCGAGCAGGATCTTGGGCCCGGCCGCCGCCATGGCGTCCCAGTCGAGCAGCCCGAGCAGCCGGGTGGTGCCGTAGCCGCCCCTGGCGCAGACGACCGCCGCCACCCCGGGGTCGCACCACGCGTCCTGGAGGTCGGCCGCCCGTGCGGCGTCCGGCCCGGCGAGGTAGCCGTCCCGCGCGAGGATCGACGCCCCGTGCACGACCCGCAGCCCGAGCCCGGTCAGGACCTCTGTGCCGCGCTCCAGCCGTACGGGATCGACCGGGCCGGCCGGCGCGACCAGCGCGACGGTGTCCCCGGGCCGCAGCCGCCGGGGCAGGCCCGGGACCGTTACCGAGGCGTCACCGTCCGCCCCGCCGCGGAAGCGCTCGCTCACCCTTCAAAGGGTGTCAGACTTAGCGGTATCTATGCGACCTCCGACGCACATCCTCGTGGTCAACGGTGTCAAGGTCCGTCGTCCGGTGTTCGTTGTCGCGGCGCCGCACTCCGGCGCGGACCTGCTGGGCCGTGCCCTCAAGCGCTCGCCCGGCTTCCACGTGACCATGGGCAGGGGCCCGGTCGCCCGGGTCGTCTACGCCTTCGCCAGGAGGCCGTCGATCGCCCGCAGCGGCGGCGCCCCGCAGGTGCTGCGGGACGTGCTGGCGGAGGCGTGGCAGGTGGTCCCGGGGGCCTGCGCGGAGTGCACGGCCGCCTGCCGGGAGGCGGGCGGCATCGTCGGCGCGGGGCCGTGCGCCGGGCCGGGCACGCCGTCCCGGTTCGGCGACGCCAGCCCCGACCTGCTCTACAGCGCGCCGGTGCTGCTGCGGGCGTTCCCCGACGCCCGGCTCATCCAGATCATCCGCGACGGCCGCGACGTCGTCGCCGACATGCTCACCGACCCCGCCTGCATGACCTGGGCCAAGCCCGCCATGCTGAGCGAGGACGCGGAGTTTCCCAACCCGTTCCTCGGCGTGCGGTCGGCCGAGCACCGCGAGCGCTGGGCCGGGATGCCGCCCGCGGGCAAGTGCGCCCTGCGCTGGCGCGGTGCCGTACGGCTGAACGCCGCGTTGCGCCGCGAACTGCCCGCCGAACATCTGCTCACCCTCCGGTACGAGGACATGGTGGCCTCGCCGGGAGAGGCGATCGACGCGGTGTCGTCCTTCCTCGACGCCAAGGTCTCCACGATCGCGTTGTACGGCGCGGCGATCCCCCGTCCGGGGAGCTGGCGCAGGCGGCTGCCGGCCGAGGACGCCGAGCTGGTGGAGAAGGTGGCCAGGGAGGAGCTCGCCCGTCTCGGCTACCGCTGAGGAGCGGCCTCAGGCCGTCTCAGGAGCCGCCCGGGCCCGAGCCCGTGAACTGGGTGCGGTACAGCTCGGCGTACGCGCCGCTCCGCTCCAGCAGCTCCTCGTGCCGGCCGCGTTCGACCACCCGGCCGTCCTCGATCACGAGGATGGCGTCGGCCTCGCGGATGGTCGACAGCCGGTGCGCGATCACCAGCGACGTCCTCCCCCGCAGAGCGGTCTTCAGCGCCTGCTGCACCGCGGCCTCGGACTCGGAGTCGAGGTGGGCGGTGGCCTCGTCCAGCACCACCACGCGCGGCGCCTTCAGCAGGAGGCGGGCCAGGGCGATGCGCTGCTTCTCCCCGCCCGACAGCCGGTAGCCGCGGTCGCCCACGACCGTCTCCAGCTCCTCGGGCAGGTTCTTGACCAGGTCGGCGATCTGGGCCGCGTGCAGGGCGTCCCAGATCTCCTCGTCGGTCGCCTCCGGGCGGGCGTAGCGGAGGTTGTTGCCGATCGTGTCGTGGAACAGGTGGGCGTCCTGCATGACCACTCCCACCGCGTCCCTGATGCCGTCCAGGGTGGCGTCGCGGACGTCCACGCCGTTGATCCGCACGGCGCCCTCGTTCACGTCGTACAACCGGGACACCAGCGAGGTGATGGTCGTCTTGCCCGCGCCCGAGTGACCGACGAGCGCCACCAGCTCGCCCGGATGCGCGGTGAACGTCACGCCCTTGAGCACCTCCTGTGAGGGCCCCGTGTCCGGGCGGGCCACCGACTCCAGCGACGCCAGCGAGACCTCGGAGGCGGCCGGGTAGCCGAAGCGGACGCCGTCGAACTCGATCGTGACCGGCCCCTCGGGGATCGGCCGCGCGTCCGGCTTCTCCGCGACCATCGGCTTGAGGTCGAGCACCTCGAAGACCCGGTCGAAGCTCACCAGCGCCGTCATGACGTCCACGTGGACGTTCGACAGGCTGGTCAGCGGGCCGTACAGGCGCATGAGCAGGGACGACTGGGCGACCAGGGTGCCGAGCGCGAAGGCCCCGGAGATCGCGAGCGCGCCGCCGAGACCGTAGACGAGCGCGGTCGCCAGCGCGGCGACCAGGCCGAGCGCGATGCGGAAGACCGCGCCGTACATGGCGACGATCACACCCACGTCGCGAACGCGGCCCGCGCGGTCCGCGAAGTGGGCCGCCTCGTCGTCCGGCCTGCCGTACAGCTTGGCGACCATCGCTCCGGCGACGTTGAACCGCTCGGTCATCACCGAGCTCATCTCGGCGTCGAGCTGCATCTGCTCGCGGGTGAGCGCGGACATCCGGCGGCCGACCCACTTGGCCGGGAAGATGAAGATCGGCAACAGGACCAGCGCGACCAGCGTGACCTGCCACGACAGCACGAGCATGGTGCCGAGCACCATGACCAGGCTGATGACGTTGGACACCACGGACGACAGCGTGCTGGTGAGGGCCCGCTGCGCCCCGATGACGTCGGTGTTCAGCCGGGAGACCAGCGCGCCGGTCTGGGCGCGCATGAAGAACGCCACCGGCATCCGCTGCACGTGGTCGAAGACCTCGGTGCGCAGGTTGTAGATCAGGCCCTCGCCGATGCGCGCGGAATACCACCGCTGCAGCAGGCCGAGCCCGGCGTCCAGCACCGCGAGCGCCCCGATCGCCACGGCGAGCCACACCACCACGTCGACCCGTTTCGGGGTGATCCCGTAGTCGATGATCGCCTTCATCAGCAGCGGGTTGGCGACCACGATGACCGCGTCGACCACGACCAGCGCGAGGAACCCGGCGATCTGTCTGCGGAACGGCCGGGCGTAACCGGCGATGCGCCGGACGGTCCCCGGCGTGAGCCGCTCCTTCGTCACGGAGCTGTCACGCCGTAAGGACCGCATCACCTGGAGACCGTAGCCTCCGTTCATCATCGACATATGCCGTACATCCTCCCAGGCATGCAGCGGTGGGAGGACTCCCCCGATTCCCCGGTCAGCTGGAAGCGAACAGCGTCATCAGTTCGATGCGAACAACGCTTTGATGCGGATCATCTGTTCGGCCCGCTCGGCGGCGGCCTGTTCTTCCAGCGTGCGTCCCGGCGCGGCCTGCAGCAGCCGCTTGGTGGCGGCCGAGGCGGCGCGATCGGTGGCCAGCAGTGCGGCGGCCAGATCCTCCACGGCCTGGGCCAGCTCGGACGCGGGCACCGCGATCTCGGCCAGGCCGAGCCGTACGGCCTCGGCGGCCCCCACGGTACGCGCGGTCAGGCACATCTCGATAGCCCGGGACACCCCCACGATGTCGGCCAGGGGCTTGGTCCCGGTCAGGTCGGGAACCAGCCCCAGCGCGGGCTCCTTCATGCAGAACTTGACGTCGTCGGCGACGACACGCAGGTCGCACGCGAGTGCGAGCTGGAAGCCCGCCCCGATCGCGTGGCCCTGAACGGCCGCGATCGACACGATCTCCGGCCTGCGCAGCCACAGGAAGCCCTTCTGGGCCTCCGCGATGCGCTGCTCGAACTCGGCGTCGCCGAGCGCGGCGGCGCTCGTGAACGATTCCTGCCCCGGCACTCCCTCCGGCGTGAACATGCGCAGGTCGATCCCGGCTGAGAAGGACGGCCCCTCGCCTCTGACCACGACCACTCTCACCTGCTCCGGAAGGGTTTCCCCGATCCGGGCCAGGGCCGACCACGTAGCGAACGTCTGCGCGTTGCGCTTGTCCGGCCGGTCCAAAGTGACGGTCGCGATCTCGCCGTCCACCTCAAAGCGCACTCCGACCTCGGCCGGCGCGGCCGCCGAGATCGTCGACACATCGGAGCCGCCGCCCGTCTCACGGGCGTGCTCCAGATTCCCCCCCATTGCCGCTTCCGCCATGCCTTGCTCCTGCGTCCTGTGTGGAGCGACGTCGCCTCGCACGGCCGGTCCGGTGCGGCGCACCGTCCGTGCCGGCGTCCGCCCTCCTGTTCATACCGCGGTCGCGCCCGAGCTTACCGAATATCGTTCTGGCGAGTCGGACGCGACCGCTCCTCCTGCAGGAACGAGCGGCTGCGGTCGCGCGTCTTGAGGTGGATCTCTAGCGCTTGGACTTGCCCCGGGTCGCGCCGCCGCGCCCGCGCAGAGTCACCCCGGACTCGCTCAGGATGCGGTGGATGAACCCGTACGACCGGCCGGTGGAAGCAGCCAGAGCGCGGATGCTCTCACCCGCGGAATAGCGCTTCTTGAGATCAGCGGCCAGCTTTTCCCGGTCGGCCCCGGTCACCCGGGTGCCCTTCTTCAGAGTCTCGGCCACGAGTACCTCCTGTAGTGCCAGACTTCCGCAGCGTTACTTCAGCCCATGATCAGTCATTTGGACGGGATCGGCTACCTACTCCGCGGGAAAAGATCCCTACCCGCTCAAATTAAGATCAGGCAAGCGCCACAAGATCGGAAAATTCGTCGCTCCATGCGTCTTCTACTCCGTCTGGCAACAGAATCACCCTATCCGGCTTCAGCGCCTCCACGGCGCCCTCGTCGTGCGTGACCAGCACAATCGCGCCCGTGTAGGAGCCGAGGGCGCTCAGCACCTGATCGCGGGACGCCGGATCGAGGTTGTTGGTGGGCTCGTCGAGCAGCAGCACGTTGGCGCTCGACAGCACCAGCGTCGCGAGGGCGAGACGGGTCTTCTCGCCGCCGGACAGGACCCCTGCGGGCTTGTCCACGTCGTCGCCGGTGAACAGGAACGACCCCAGCACCTTGCGCAGGTCGACGTCGGCCAGATCGGGCCCGGCCGACCGCATGTTCTCCAGCACCGTACGGCCGGCGTCGAGTGTCTCGTGCTCCTGCGCGTAGTAGCCGAGCTTGAGCCCGTGGCCGGGCACCACCTCGCCGGTGTCGGGCTTCTCGATGCCGCCGAGCAGGCGCAGCAGCGTGGTCTTGCCCGCGCCGTTCAGGCCCAGGATGACGATCCGCGACCCGCGGTCGACCGCGGCGTCGACATCGGTGAACACCTCGAGCGAGCCGTACGACTTGGACAGGCCGCGGGCCGTCAGCGGGGTTTTCCCGCAGGGTGCGGGGTCGGGGAAGCGCAGCTTGGCGACGCGGTCGGACCGGCGCTCGCCCTCGACGCCCGAGAGCAGCCGCCGGGCGCGCCGCTCCATGTCCTGGGCCGCCTTGGCCTTGGTGGCCTTCGCCCGCATGCGGTCGGCCTGGGACAACAGGGCGGACGCCTGCCGCTCGGCGTTGGCCCGCTCCCGCTTGCGCCGCTTCTCGTCGGTCTCTCGCTGGGCCAGATACGCCTTCCAGCCGACGTTGTAGGTGTCGATGACGCAGCGGTTCGCGTCCAGATGGAGCACCCGGTTTACCGTCGCCTCAAGAAGGTTTACGTCATGGCTGATGATCACCAAGCCGCCCTGGTGGGAGCGCAAAAACTCACGAAGCCAGCCGATCGAGTCCGCATCGAGGTGGTTTGTGGGCTCGTCGAGCAGGAGAGTCTCCGCTCCGGAGAACAGGATGCGGGCCAGTTCCACCCGGCGGCGCTGCCCACCGGACAGGGTCTGCAGCGGCTGTCCGAGGACGCGGTCGGGCAGCCCGAGGCTGGAGGCGATCGAGGCGGCCTCCGACTCCGCGGCGTAGCCGCCGAGGACGTGCAGGCGGTCCTCCAGACGGCCGTAGGCGCGGACCGCCCGGTCGCGTACGCGCGGGTCGTCGGCCGCCATGCCGGCCTCGGCCTCGCGCAGTTCGCGCAGCACGTCGTCGAGGCCGCGGGCCGACAGGATCCGGTCGCGCGCCAGCACGCTCAGGTCGCCGGTGCGGGGGTCCTGCGGCAGATAGCCGACGCTGCCGGAGATCGTGACCGTGCCCGTGGCGGGCAGGCCCTCTCCCGCCAGGACCTTGGTGAGCGTGGTCTTGCCGGCTCCGTTGCGGCCGACGAGACCGATCTTGTCGCCGGGGTTCACCCGGAACGAGGCGCCCTCGATGAGCAGGCGTGAGCCCGCGCGAAGTTCGACGTCGGTAGCGATGATCATGATGAAGGGGACACTCCCGTAGGTGATGCGGTCAGGATCGGGGCCGGGAGCGATCAATCGGGAGTGCGCATGGCTCAAGTGTAGTGCCGTCGTCCGCACCACCGCCTGCGGCGAATTTCCGCCCGCGCCCCGCCGCCGCGCGGCCGGTCAGGGGTCGATCAGGCGGATCCGTACGGCGCGGAACCGGTCCGGTGCGCCCTCCAGGACCGCCCACCTGGGGTCGGGGACGGTGAGGAAGGGGCCCGTCTCCAGAGCGAACAGCGGAGCGAGGCGCCGATCCCGTCTGATCTCCTCGATGGAGCGCCGGTCTCCGCCGAGCACGACGGCCTCCAGGTCCGTGAGCCTCGGCAGGAGCACCCGGACGGCCACGTCGGCGGCGGCCCGCAGCGCCTCGGCCGACTGCTTGTCCCTGCGCCGGGCGAAGCGCCGCTGCGACCACCCGCCCGCCGCGCTGCGCCCGTGGACCTGCCGCGAACCGACCTTGGCCACCACGAGGCGGGCGCCGGTGAAAACGCCGACGGCGTGCCCGCCGAGCCGGGCCAGCAGCACGCCGACGGTCCGGTCACGGCACGCGTGGGCCACCAGCGCGGCGGCAGGCGGAGGAAGGCGGAACTCACCCTCGCGCCCACCGCCCGGCACTGCGGACCCGGGTGCCACGGGCTCCGGCGGCACGGACTCCGGCGGCACGGACTCCGGCGGCGCGAAGGGCCGCGCGGACGGTACACGGCAGTGCTCCGGCGGCACGGGCGCCGGCGGCGGGGACGGCGAACGCGGCGGTGGCACCGTGGACGAGCGCAGCGGCGGGAACGGCACGTGGCACTCGGCGACCGCGCCGTCCGCGGCGTCGAGGCGGACCATGTCCCGCAGGACGACCGCCTCGATCACGCCGTGCCGCTCGGCGAAGCGCGCGATCCATCCCGCGAGCCGCTCGGGGGCGACCGAGATCCATCTGCCGCCGCCCGCGGCCGGCCGTGCCGTCATGGCTGATCAGCCTATCGGCGCACCGGTTCGCCATATTCCGTCCAACTGACGGGGAAATATAGGTGAATTTCCTTCGCCGAGCGTCAACGTCCGGGGCCCCGCGTCTCACAATGCAATCGTGTCGCTCCCCTCTTCCCCGGCGGCGCCGCTCGCCGCGACCCCTCAGCGCGTCCCGGTGCCCGGCCCTGTCCCGGCGACCCCGTTCTCCGGGGAGCACGTGCAGGAGCACAGCCCGGCGAGCATCGCGCGCAGATACGCCCCCGCGGCCGCCGCCCAGCCGTACGACCAGCGCGCCTACGCGCCCGTGCCCGGCTTCCCCGACCGGCCTCCGTCCGCCCCGCTCTTCCTCCCCGTGGTGGACCTCGACACCGGCGGCGCCGTGGCCGTCGAGGTGATCGCCGAGGGCGCCTCTCCCGGCGCTCCGGGCGCGGCGGGCACAGCGACCGGCCCAGCAAACGCCCCAGCAAACGCCCCAGCGACCGGCACGGTGAACGGCCCGGCGACCGGCACGGTGAACGCCACGGTGAACGGCGTGCTGGCCGCCGCCCGCGAGGAGGCCCTGCTGCCGCTGGTGCTGCCGATCTCCGCGGCCGCGGTGGCCGGAGGTTCGGCCGGTCTCGCGCCGCTGCACGAGGCGATCCGCATGTGCAACCGGCGCCCGCGCGAGGTCATCCTCGTGATCGAAGGCGAGCCGGCCCTGGTGGAGCGCTCGGCCCTGCTGTCCGCGATCGACGGCCTGCGTGCGGTGGGCTACCTCATCGCGTTCGGCGGGCTCGGCGCCGCGGCGCTGCCGCTCGACCTGCTCGCCGACGCCTCGCCGTACGTGATCGCCCTGTCCGCCGACCTGGTGGCTCGGGGGCCGCGGGACCACCGGCGCGGCGCGCTCGCGGAGTCGCTGGTCCGCCTGGCGCGGGGCGTGGGCGCGCACGTGCTCGCCCCCGGCGTGCGGGACGAGACCCAGCTGACGGCCGTACGCGGCTGGGGCATCAGGCTCGCCCAGGGTCCCCTGCTCGCGCCGTCCGACTGGCGGCCCTCCCACGGATACAACCGCGTCCACGTGCCGCTGCCGGTGACCGAGGCCGTCACCCCCACGGCCACGCTGGGGCCCCGGGTGCAGGAGATCCTGCTCCCCGCGGTGACGCTGCCGGCCGAGTCGACGGCCGAGGAAGTGGTCGCCGTGCTGAGCGCCGAGCCGTCGATCACGAGCGTGATTCTGGTGGACGAGTACCAGCGGCCCCAGGGCAGCATCGACCGCAGCCGGTTCCTGCTGTTCATGGCCGGGGCGTACGGCCACGCGCTGCACGCGAGGAAGCCGGCCGGCCGCCTGGCGGACCCCGCGAAGATCGTGGCGAAGACGACCCCGGTGATCGCGGCCATGCAGGTGGCGGGGCGGGACAACGCCCGCGTGTACGACGACCTCGTGGTGGTCGACGAGGTCGGCAGGTGCATGGGCGTGGTCCGGGTCGGTGACCTGCTGCGGCACGCCGCCGACCTGCGGGCCGCCCGCTGAGCCCGCCGCCCTGGACCGCCCGGGGCCGACCCGGGGCCGCCCGGGGGCGGCGGCCCGTGCCCGCCTGCCTGACGTCTGCCCGGGGGCCGCCGATGTGCGCCCGCCGGGATCGCCGTGTGGCCAGGCCCGTTTTAGAGCCAGCCCTGCGTGCGGGCCTTCTGGACGGCCTCGATGCGGTTGCGCGCGCCGGTCTTGTGGATGGCCGCCGACAGGTAGTTGCGCACGGTGCCCTCCGACAGGTGCAGCCCCAGCGCGATGTCGTTGATGGTCGAGCCGTCCGCGGCCGCGGACAGCACGTCGCGCTCGCGCGGCGACAGCGGGTTCGGCCCGGCGCTGAGCGCGGCGGCGGCCAGCCCCGGATCGATCACGCGCTCGCCCCGCAGCACCCGCCTGATCGCGGCGGCCAGTTCGCTCGCGGGGCTGTCCTTCACCAGGAAGGCCACCGCCCCCGCCTCCATCGCGCGGCGCAGGTAGCCGGGCCTGCCGAAGGTCGTGAGGATCACGACCCGGCATTCGGGGACTCGCCGGCGCAGCTCCTCGGCGGCGGAGATCCCGTCCCTGCCAGGCATCTCGATGTCGAGCAGCGCGACGTCCGGCCTGGTCGCCTCGGCGACGCCGATCACCTCGTCGCCGTCCGCCGCCTCTCCGACCACCTCGATGTCGGGCTCCAGGCCGAGCAGGGAGGCGAGCGCTCCCCGCACCATGCTCTGGTCCTCCGCCAGCACGACCCTGATCACTGGCCCAACCTATCCGCGATCATCTCGGCCGTACGGTCCAGGGGCGGCGGAACCGCCACCCGCACCCTGAACCCGTGCTTGCCGGCCTCGACCTCCAGGCTCCCGCCCGCCGCGCGCACCCTCTCGCCGAGCCCGGTGAGGCCGTTGCCCGGCTCGTACGCGCCGCCGCCGTTGTCGGCGATCTCCAGCACCGCACCCTCCTCGCCGTACGACACGTCGATCTCGCAGCGGGTGGCCCCGGAATGCCGTACGACGTTGGTGGTGGCCTCGCGCACGGCCCAGGCGAACAGGCCGTCGAGGTCCTCGGGCAGCGGGGTGCCGCGGGTGCGCACGGTGAGGGCGACGTCGGCGGCGCCCAGCGCCGACCTGGCGCCGTCGATCTCCTCCGACAGGCGGCGCCGGCGATATTCGCTGACGGCTTCGCGCACCTCGGCCAGCGCCTGCCGCGCCACCGTCTCGATGTCGGCCACCTCCCCTGCGGCCTTCGGCGAGCCCTGCTCGCCCAGGCGGCGGGCCAGCTCGCTCTTGAGCACGATGAGCGAAAGGCTGTGCCCCAGCAGGTCGTGCAGATCGCGGGCGATCCGCAGCCGCTCCTCGGTGGCGGCCAGCCTGGCGACCTCGCTCTGCGCCTGCCTGAGCTGGACGACGAGGACGCGGGTGTTGCGGACGCTCACGAACAGCACGCCGAGCGTGATGATCTGCAGCACGAGCGCCCATACCGTGCCGTCGTCGGCGCCCATGACCTTGCCCTCGGCGACGACGAGCCCGGCCATCGCCGCGATCCCCAGCAGGGCGCGGCGGGGCGGCAGGCCCATCGCGTAGACGACCACCATGTAGACCGACAGGGTGAGCCAGGAAGGGCTCCGGAAGATCAACGGGAAGACGGCCGCCATCGTCGTCACGACGCCGATCAGGGGGAACATCCACCGGGGGTGGTGGTTGAAATCTCGCGGCCCCAGCACGATCGCCAGGTAGACGGCCACGAAGACCGCGAGCGAGACCATCCACCAGACCGCCCGCGCGCCGCTCACCGTGCCGTCGGCCACCTCGGACACCGGGTAGAAGAGGTAGATCAGACCCAGCGACATGCCCATCAGGCGCCTCAGGCGGGAGGGACGCTCGTCGATCCCGCCGAAGGTGAACACGTTGGCCAACCGGCTCATCCCGCTGTCCCTCCGAACATGGTGGATGTCAGGCGCGCATCGCTGCGCTGTTCCTTCAGGCGCGCACCGTCGCACGACGGTAGGCGACGAGGGCCAGCGCCACCAGGGCCACCCCCCAGACGAGGATGCCGGCCGCGTCCGCCACGTGCGGGGCCTCGCCCGCCGCGATCCGCCAGCCGATGCGCGCGTAGTCGTACGACGGAGTCACGTGGGCGATGCTCTTCATGGCCGCGGGCATCATGCTCTCGGGGAACCAGAGCCCGCCGAGCAGGGCCAGCCCGAACATGCCGATCATCGCGACGGGCTGCGCGGTGTCGGGCGGCAGCAGGGATCCGATCGCCAGGCCCAGCGCCGCGAAGGGGATCGTGCCCGCCCACATCACCAGGATCAGCTCCACCCACTGCACCGGCGACAGCGACACGTGCTGGGTCAGCACCGCGGCCAGGCCGACCAGCAGCAGCGACGGCAGGACCAGTAGCAACGAGGAGACCAGCTTCGTCAAGATGATCGCCCGGCCCGGCAGCGGGGTGATCTGGAGCTGCCGCAGCCAGCCGCTGTGCCGCTCCTGCGACCAGGGCACGGCCGTCGACATGATGGAGGCGGCCAGCGCGCCGTACGCGGCCATCGAGACCATGAGCAGGACACTGCCCCGCAGCCCGGTCGCCTGGTCGGACTCCGACCCCCAGAGGTTGGAGTAGAGGAGGTAGAACCCGACGGGGAAGGCGATCACGAAGATGACGTAGCGCTTGTTGCGCATCATGCGCAGCAGCTCGACCTTGATGTAGTGACGCATCGTCAGGCCTCCTTGGTGAGTGCGAGGAAGGCGTCCTCCAGGTCGGCCCCGTGGAGCTGGAGGTCGCGGATGTCGAGGGTGGTCTTGCGATATAGCGCGGCGACGGTGGCGTCGAGGTCGGTCGTGCGCAGCGTGACGCGGCCGCCCTGGAGTTCCACTCCGGTCGTCCCCGGCAGCGCGTCGAGCCCGGCGACCGGCTGCTCGCCGAGCAGGAAGCTCACCGCCTGGTCGGCGGCCCCGGCCTTGATCTCGGCGGCGCTGCCGTCGGCGACGACCCGGCCGCGCGCGATCACGACGACCCGGTCGGCGTTCTCGTCGGCCTCCTCCAGGTAGTGCGTGGCGAACAGGATCGTGCGGCCCTGCGCGGCGTACGCCCGCATGTTGTCCCAGAACGTACGGCGGGACTCGACGTCCATGGCCGCGGTCGGCTCGTCGAGCAGCAGCAGCCTCGGCCCGCCCGCGATCGCCAGCGCGAAGCGGACCCGCTGGGTCTGCCCGCCCGACAGCCGGTCGGCCCGCCGACGGGCGATTTCGGTGAGGTCGGCGAGCCGGAGGATCTCCGGCAGCGGCAGCGGGTTCGGATAGAGCCTGCGGACGAACTCCACGGTCTCGGCGACGGTCAGCTCGGGGATCAGCGTGCCCTCCTGGAGCATCGCGCCGATCTGGCCGTTGGCGACCGCCGTCTCCGGCCGCTCGCCGAAGATCCGGATCTCGCCGGACGTGGGCCGCAGCAGGCCGAGCAGCATGTTGATCGAGGTGGACTTGCCGGCCCCGTTCGGCCCGAGGAGGGCGACCGTGGCGCCGGCCGGGACCTCGAGGTCGAGACCGTCGACCGCGAGCACGTGCCCGTATCTCTTGGTCACGTCGGTGAAGGCGATGGCGTTCATGCCCTCACGGTAAAGATCGGGCGGGTCCGGCCATCAGTGCCGCGTCTCCGGCCTTCGCGATGACATTTGTCATCCGCCGGGCCACCGGGCCGCCGGAGCTCTGCCCGCCCGCGCAGCCGGCTTTCCTTCTCCGCGACGTCCGGCCCTGGCTGCCGGACGATGTCCGCAGCGTGATAACCAGGAGAGATGCGCCGTATGGCGACCTTCCGAGGTCTCCGCCGGGTTCTCCAGGCGAGCCATTTCCTGGTGGTGATCCCGCTCGGGCTCATTGTGATCATCACGGCCCTCGACCTCGCGCTTCCGAGGAGCGTTCACCTGGGGCCGCTGCTCGTCGTCGCCCCCGCGCTCACCGCGTCGTTCGCCGGGCCGTGGTGCACCGCGGTCATCGGGGCGCTGGCCATGGCCGCCGAAGTGGTGGACGGCCTGGGACAGGGCGTCCTGGGAAGCTCCGAACACCACGTCGAGATGATCGCCCTGTTCGCGGTAACGGCCGTCGTGGTCGTCTTCCGTGCGATCCACGAACGGCACCAGGCTGTGCTCCACCAGGTGCGGTCGATCTCCGAGATCACCCAGCGCGTCCTGCTGCGACCGCTGCCCCGGCGGGTCGGCCCCTTGCGCATCGCGTCGATCTATCTGGCCGCGGCCGCTGAGGCGAAAATCGGTGGTGATCTGTACGCGGCCGCTCGGGCGGACAACGTCACCCGTCTTCTGATCGGTGACGTGCGGGGAAAGGGACTGGCCGCGATCAATGACGCGGCGGCGTCGCTCTGCGCTTTCCGCGAGGCGTCACACCGCCATCTGAGCCTCTCCACGTTGATCACGCGGATGGAGACCAGCATCTGCCAGAACCTCACTGAGCGCGCCGAGACCGATCCGGACGTCCAGGAGTGCTTCGTCACCGCGGCCGTCGTCGAGATCCCGGACACCGAACCGACGGTGAACGTGATCGCCTGCGGCCACCCGCCGCCGCTCCTCCTCCGCGGGAACCGCGTGCTGACCCTGCAGCCCGACCAGGTCGGTCCCCCGTTGGGGCTCGAACTGCTGACGGCGTCCGAACCCCGGCCGGCTACCTACCCCTTCGGACCCGGCGACGTCCTCCTGCTGTACACCGACGGCGTCATCGAGGCCCGCGACCGCACCGGCGAGTTCTTCGATCTCCCCGCACGCCTGGGCGAACGGGCCGGCGACGACGTCGACACCCTCGTCGAACGGATCCGCGAGCGCCTGTTCCTCCACGTGGACGGCCGGCCCGACGACGACACCGTCATGATCGCGATCGAGCGCCTGCCGGCGCCGGACCCCTGAGCCGCGGGCGCCGCCCGGGGGGTCAGAGGCGGCAGGCGTAGATGTCGGTGACCAGGATCGCCTTGGCGCCAAGGTCCCAGAGCTGGTCCATCACCTGCTGGTGGCCCTTGCGCCGGACCATCGCCCGTACGGCCACCCATCCCTCGCGGTGCAGCGGGGAGACGGTCGGCCCCTCCATGCCCGGGGTGATGGCGATGGCCTCGTCGATGCGCTCGGCCCGGATGTCGTAGTCGATCATCACGAAGTCGCGGGCCACGAGCACGCCCTGCAGGCGGCGGATGAGCTGCTGGAACCCGTTGGCCTCTGGGGCCCCAGCCCGCTTGATCAAAATGGCCTCGGAGTGCGCGATCGGCTCCCCGAACACCTCCAGGCCGACGTTGCGCAGCGTCGTGCCGGTCTCCACCACGTCCGCGACCGCGTCGGCGACGCCGAGCCTTATCGCCGTCTCGACCGCGCCGTCGAGTTTGATGACCCGGGCGTCCACCCCCTGGTCGGCGAGGTACTTGCCGAGCAGCCCGGCGTACGAGGTGGCGATGCGCAGGCCGGACAGGCCGGCGACGCCCGAGTAGGCGCCGGGCGTGGACGCGAAGCGGAACGTCGACCGGCCGAAGCCGAGCGGCATGATCTCCTCGGCGGGGGCGCCGGAGTCGAAGAGCATGTCGCGCCCGGTGATCCCGGCGTCCAGGGTGCCCTCGCCGACGTAGACCGCGATGTCGCGGGGGCGCAGGAAGAACAGCTCGCAGGAGTTGTCGGAGTCGACGACCACGAGCTCCTTGCTGTCCCTGCGCTGGCGGTAGCCCGCCTCCTTGAGCATGGTCTGGGCGGCCTCGGAGAGCGCGCCCTTGTTCGGTACGGCGATGCGCAGCATGAGTGGGAGATCCTTTCAAGCGGAGCGAGGTGGTCGAGATCCGGGGCCGCCGCGGCGGCTACAGATGCTTGTAGACCTCGTCCAGCCCGATCCCGCGAGCCAGCATCAGCACCTGGACGTGGTAGAGCAGCTGGGAGATCTCCTCGGCCGCCCGGTCCGCCGACTCGTGCTCGGCCGCCATCCAGCTCTCCGCGGCCTCCTCCACGACCTTCTTGCCGATGGCATGGACGCCGGCGTCCAGGGCGGCCACGGTGCCGGACCCCGCGGGCCTGGTGCGCGCCTTCTCTGCCAGCTCGGCGTACAGCTCTTCGAAGGTCTTCATGGTCTCTCTCGGGTCGTGGGCCTAAGTCGTGTCCAGGGTATCGGGCCCCAGGGTAGTCGCGGGGGCGGGCGGCCGTGCCCCGCGTCCACCCTGCGAGATCGGGCCCTCTGAGATCGGACCCCGCGAGATCGGGCCCCGCGGGATCGGGCTCAGCCGAGAATCTTCCTGGCCAGTCTCAGCTGCTCGAGCGCCTGCTGCGACTCACCGCCCTCATGGCCGTTGAACGGCCAGACCGTGATGTCCTTGGGTCCGGCGTAGTGGTTGTACGCCCCGAACACGGTCGAGGGCGGGGTGACGCCGTCGCGCAGGGCGACGGAGAACCGGGCGGGCGTACGGGCCCGTGCCGCGAAGTGCAGGCCGTCGAAGTAGTCGAGGGTCGCGAAGATCTCCTCGACCCGGGTCCTGTGGATGCCGCAGAACCGGCCCAGCTCGCCGTACGGGTCCTCGTCGGTGATCTCGACCGCGCGCCGGATGTCGCACATGAACGGCACGTTGACGAACGCGTAGGCGAGGTCCGGCACGAGCGCGGCGGCGGCCAGCGCCATGCCGCCGCCCTGGCTGCCGCCGGTCACCACGACGCGATCGGCGTCCACGCGGGGGTGCGACCTGGCCGCCTCGATCGCGCGTACGACGTCGGTGTAGAGCCGCCGGTAGTAGTAGTCGTCCCGGTCGAACACGCCCTGGGTGAGCTTGCCGGGGATCTGCGCGCCGTTGCCGCCGACGGGGTCGGGAGTGTCGCCGGAGCGCCAGGTGCCGCCCTGTCCGCGGGTGTCCATCACGAACGTCGCGTATCCGGCGGCCGGCCACAGCAGCCAGTCGTGCGGCCGGCCCCGGCCGCCGCCGTACCCGATGAACTCCACCACGCACGGCAGTGGTCCCGGCGCGCCCGTCGGCGCGACGAACCATCCCTTGATCGGATGCCCGCCGAACCCCGCGAACGTCACGTCGGCCACGTCCATCAGCGCGAGTTCGGCCTCGTACGGCTCGAAGACGGGGTTCAGGCCGTGCGCACGGGCCTCGGCCAGTGTGCGGTCCCAGAAGGCGTCGAAATCGGCGGGCTCCCGGCGCTCGGGCAGGTACGCGCGCAACTGGTCGAGAGGCATGTCGACGAACATGGGGAACTCCCGTGGGTGATCGGCCTGGCTCGGGTTACGCCGCAAGGGTACACAAGTGCCTTGTTTCAGACCTCTGACCCGGTTAAGGGCAGTACACCACTACTCTCTCCATTGCCGAGAACACTACTGACCTGCGAATAAGCCTCCATAACGGCGCGATGTCCGCATTGACGGAATGAAACACCCCCTTGAAACTAATCCGGTTTAGTGCTGGACTCTGCACCAATTCGAAGCGGGGGTGCGCCGCACCGGCACGGTCTCGCGGCGGGCCGCCTCTCGGGGGACACGACATGTCAGTCGATCACTTTCCGTAGAGATCGGAGACGTTCATGCGACGAACGACGGCGGCCACCTGCGCCGCCCTGATCGCCGCCCTCGGCGCCGGCTGCGCGACAAGCGGCACGTCGGAGACCAAGCAGGCGGACGCGAACGCCCCCGCCGCCATCACGTGGTGGTCCACCGGGGGCGACGACGAGAGCGCGGCCTTCCAGAAGGCCGCCGACCTGTACACGAAGTCGCACCCCAATGTGACGATCAAGGTGCAGACGCTCGCCTGGGACGACGCGTACGCCAAGCTGCTCGCGGCCTCGACCAGCCGCAGCGGGCCCGACATCATCTCCGGCGGCATGACCTGGACCATCCAGTTCGGCCTGCGCGGCGGCATGGTGGACCTGCGCAAATACGGCGTCGAGCAGCTCCAGGCCCAGGCGCAGCCCGCCCAGTGGAAGTCGGCCGTCTCCCCCGACGGCACCATTTACGGCATTCCGCTCGACATGTCCACCGAGGCGCTCTACTACCGGACCGACCTGCTGGACAAGGCGGGCATCAAGGAGCCGCCCAAGACCTGGGACGAGCTGACCGCCGACATCGAGAAGCTCAAGAAGTCGGGGGTCAAGACGCCGTTCAGCATCGACTGGGGCAACCTCGACTGGATCGGCTACTTCAACTTCCTCTACCAGGCGGGCGGCGCTTTCTACACGCCGGACTGCAAGCCCTCGCTGAACACCCCGCAGGCCGAGCGGGCGTTGTCGTACTGGATCGACCTGCACCGCAAGTACGGCGCGCCCACCGACACGATCACCACCTCCGACGCGCTGGGCACGGGCACCGCGATGGTCTACGGCGGCAACTGGAACGCCCTCGCCATCGACACCAGCAAGCCCGAGCTGAAGGGCAAGTGGGCGATCGCCCCCCTGCCGGCCGGCCCGGCGGCGCCCACGGCCTTCATCGGCGGCCGGGCCGTCGGGGTCACCTCCTACAGCAAGCACATCCAGCAGGCGGCGGACTTCGTCAAGTACCTCTACACCGACGAGGCCGTCGACGCGGTGACGGCGGAGTCGAAGGCCCGCAACGTCGCCTACGTCCCGCCCCGCCCGGACAAGGTCGCCGACTCCCCGTTCACGCCGGAGCACTCCGCGGTGTTCGCGAAGATCATCAAGACCGGCGCGGCGGCGCCCGGGTGTCCCGGCTGGGACGAGAGCGCGTCCGACGTGGCCAAGCAGTTCCAGGCCGCGATCCTCGGCAAGGCCGACGTGAAGACGGCCCTGGCCGAGGCCGCCAAGGTCATGGAGCGCAACGCCGGATAGCCGGGACGGCCGTGGCTCGCCGGTGACGCCTGACCCCTCACCGGCCGCGGCTTCCGTCCTCCACACCCGCCCGGGCCGGTGACACCTGACCTCTCACCGGCCCGGGTCCGCCCACGGTTTCCCTCCGACTGGAAACGACCCGACTGGAGACGACATGGCAATTCACGCCGCCGCGCCCCGGCGACGATGGCGCCGCTACGGCACCTCCTACCTGATGCTGCTGCCGTTCCTCGGCCTGTTCGCCGGTTTCCTGGTCTGGCCGCTGGCCAATTCGCTCTACCTCAGCTTCACGAAGTTCGACGGCGTGAACGCCCCGGAGTTCGAGGGGCTGGAGAACTTCCGGCATCTGTTGTTCGACGACGACCGGTTCCGGCACGCCCTCGGCAACACGTTCCTGTACGTCGTGGCGTCCGTCGGGATCGGCACACTGCTGTCGCTCGGCCTCGCGCTGGCCTTCAGCGGATCGAGCTGGCCCCATCGCATCATGCGGACGATCTTCTTCCTGCCCTCGGTGACCTCGTCGATCGCGCTCATGCTGCTCTGGAAGTGGATTTTCAATCCGGGCGACTTCGGCCTGGCCAACACCGTCGCGAGCTGGTTCGGCGGCAGGGCCGTCGAGTGGCTGGCCACCCCCGGGCTCACGATCCCGATCCTCGTGCTCATGTCGGTGTGGGGCGGGATGGGCTACGGCATGGTCCTGTACGTCGCCGGGCTCAACACGATCCCGCAGGAGTACTACGAGGCGGCCCGCATCGACGGCGCCGGCACCTGGCAGCAGTTCCGCCGGGTGACGCTGCCGCTGCTGCGCCCGGTCACGACGTACGTGGTCGTGACCGGCCTCATCGGGGCCTTCCAGGTCTTCGAAGCCGTCTACATCGTGTTCCGGGGCACCAACAACATCGGCGGCGTGCTCGACTCCGGCCTGATGATCGTGCCCTACCTCTACGACCAGGGCTTCACGCATTTCAAGCTCGGTTACGCATCGGCGATCGCGTGGGTGCTCTTCCTGATCATCTTCGCCCTCAGCATGGTCAACCTCCGCATCGGCCGCGCCCTGAAGGAGCTGTGATGGCCGTCGCCCCCACGACCGCACCGATCGTCACCGGCCCGCCCGCCGCGCCCCGGCGGGCGCCCGCCGGGGCGCGCACCACCTGGCGGGGACACCTGCTGCGCCTGCCGTTCTACCTGCTGTCGCTCACCATGGTCGCGCCGTTCTACTGGATGCTGATCACGGTGTTCAAGCCGGTGACGGAGTTGAACCGGCAACCCCCGTCGTTCGTGCCCGAGCATCCCACGCTGAGCAACTTCTACGACCCCGGCTACTCCCCCGCCCGGGTCAACCCGGGCCACCTCCAGGGCATCTTCCAGCGGTTCCAGGTGGACTTCGGGTTCGCCCGTTTCATGTTCAACAGTCTGGTGATCACCGTCGCGATCACGGTCGGGTCGCTGCTGATCGCCTCCCTGGCGGCGTACGTGATCACCAAGCACCGCGTGCCGGGGCGACGGCTCATCTTCCTGCTGATCGTCGCCTCGATGATGGTGCCCTGGCAGACCACCCTGGTGCCGAACTACGTCATCATGCGCAACCTGGGCTGGCTGGACACCTACCAGGGCTACATCATCCCGGCGCTGGCCAAGGCGTTCGTGCTGTTCTTCCTGGTGCAGTTCCTCCACTCGATCCCGGACGAGCTCATCCAGGCCGCCCGAGTGGACGGCGCCGGAGAGTGGCGCATCTGGTGGCGGATCGTGCTGCCGCTGCTGCGCCCGGCTCTCGCCGCGATGTCGATCTTCATCGTGCTCGCGGAGTGGAACAATTTCCTCTGGCCGCTGATCATCGTGCAGAGCGACGAGATGGCGAACATCCCTGTCGCGCTGGCCCGCCTCAACTCCTACTTCACGGGCGCACAGCACCAGGGGGCGATCATGGCGGGCGGCATGCTCGCCTCCCTGCCGTCGATCGCCTTCTTCCTCGCCTTCCAGCGCTACTTCACCCGGGGGATCGTGCTGAGCGGTCTCAAGGGCTGAGTGGTCTCACGGGCCGAGCGGTCTCACGGGCGGAACGGCGGACGCGCCCGGGGAGGCGTTCCAGGCGGCGGCTCCGGCGACCTCCTCCGGGTGCGTCAGCTGGGGGTGGTGGCCCGCGCCGTCGACGACCGTCACGGTGGCCCGTGGAAGAGCGTCGGCGAAGGCTCGTCCTTCCGGGCTGAGCGGGTCGTGGGAGCCCACGACGATGTGCACGTGCCCGGGGTACCGCGCCAGCTCGGCCCGCAGCCTCGCCCGCCACCGCGGCGACGCCGTGGCCGCCAGGAGGCGGGCGGCGGTGGCGGCGGCGCCGCGGCGCAGATCCGCCACGCTCGATTCGAGGGCGGGCGCGTGGGCCGGATCCCCCGTGAGCCGCTCGGCCAGCGCGTGGGAGGAGACCCGGCCGAGGTACCGGCGGGCCAGGAGCCGGGGGATGGGAGCGGGGCGCGCCTGGAGGAAGAACGGCGCCACGAGCGTGAGCCGGTCCACCGCGCCGGGATGGGCGGCCGCGGCCTCGACCGCGGCTGCGGCGCCGATGGAGTGACCGATCAGGTGACGCGCGCCGGTCTCGGTCACGAGGGCGGCCAGCCACGACGGCCAGTCGTCGTGGTGTCCCGCGCTCATTCCGAGCCCCGGCAGGTCGGCGGCACGGGCGCGGCCCATCGCCGCGACGACCGGCGCCCATGTGTCGGCGTTGACCGGCAGTCCCGGCAGCACCACCGTGGGCGCGCCCGGTTCGCCGGTCTCGAACGTCCGTACCCCGCCCGGGTGGGTGAACCGCCTGCCGCGGGCCGGAGCGTCCCCGAAGCGGCTCGCCGCCAGGTCGTCGGCCCAGCGGCGGATCGTCGTGACGGTGTCCGGCATGACCAGCCCGTGACGGGCGGCGAAGGCCCGCGCCGAACCGGTGGGATAGCGGTCGCCCGACAGGAACGTCAGCGTCTCGGGATCGGCCTTCGTGAGCCGGCGGGGCAGGCGCTTGACCAGTGCCACCGGAACCCGCACACGGGGCGCCTTGACCCGGTAGTGCTCCGCGACGAGCGCGAGCAGGCCGGGCAGCGCGGGCGTGTCGTCGTCCAGCAGCCAGTAGGAGGCGCGCTCGGCGGTCTCGTCGACCGGCAGCAGGGTCATGAACCGGGCGAGGTAGTCGACCGCCACTACGGGTACGAACGTCCGCGCGTCCCCGGGAATCGCCGGGAGACCGCCCTGCCAGAGGTCGCGCAGGGTCGTCGCGAGCCCGAGATACTGACCGGCCTCGCCGGTGGCGCTGTCGCCGATCACGCTGGCGGGGTTGACGATCGACCAGGGCACGCCCAGCCGCTCCGCCTCGGCCTGGAAGACGGCGTCCGCCTCCGCCTTGGACGCCTCGTACGCACCCAGAGTGCGGTAGGCCTCCCGCCGCCGTTCCTCGGTCCAGGGACGGGGATCCTGTCCGCCCACGCGGTATCCCGAGACGTGGACGAGGCGGCGCAGACGCGGCAGCCGCGCCGCGAAGGCGACGACCGCGCGGACACTGCCGACGTTGGCACGGCGGGCCTCGTCCGCCGGCATGCCGAACCGGTAGGCGCCGGCGCAGTTGTAGATCTCCGTCACACCGTCGCACTCGCCCTCGATCGGCGACGGCCTGGTGAAATCGACCCGCAGGTCCGCCGGGGGTTCGTCGTGCCCGTGCTCGGCGAGCCAGTGGCCGAGCCTCCGGAAGGACTCGTGGCTCCGGCTGGCCGTGCTCACCCGGACGCCGGCCCGGCCGAGCGCGAGAACCAGGTGGCGTCCGACGAACCCGGTCGCCCCCAGGACAAGTGCGTGCCGGTCCGCGGCGCTCACGGCGACACCCCCGTGCCCGTGCCGCTGTGGCCCTGCCGCTGCACCGTTTCGGGCACCGGCGTCACAAGCCGCGCGCCGATCCCGGTTCTTGTTCCGATCATGAGGACACAATAGACCGGTCTACATAGTTAGAGTCAAGCCAGTGCCCTGAAGCACGCTCGGGCGGGCGCCGGTTCCTCACGCCGTGCGAAGTTGAGGACGAGGCGACTGAGAACGAGGGCGTGGGACGGCACAATCGGCCCCACACACCACCGGGCCGCCCATACGGACGGCCCGGTGGTGGAGAAACGTGAAAAACGGGGTGGATCAGCGGCCGGTGAAGCGGCGTCCGCGGCCGCCACGGCCGCCTTCGCCCGCGCCGTACCCGGCCTGCCCGCCGGCGTGGCCGCGGTGGTGACCGCCGCCCCGCCCTCCTCGGGACTCGCCGCGGCCGTCGGCGCGACCGTCGCCGGCCCACGCCGCACTCGGCCGCTCGCCCTGGTCGGACCACCTGCGCCGGGCGTCGCCCTCGCCGGGGCGGTCACCGGGGCGGTCGCCGCCGCGGGGACGGTCGCCGAAGCGCCGGGAACGGCCGCGCGGCTTGTCGTCGCGCGGCCTGTCATCCCGCCTGGGCCGCAGCGGCGCGCGCACGTCGGGCTCCCACACGGGCACGGACGCGCCGCTCGGCCGCCGGGCCCCGGCGATCTCGGCCAGGATCGGGTCGCCCGGCGCCACCCGGTGCCGTGACGCGGTGACCCCGGCCTTTCGGGTCATCGACTCGGTGGAGCGCCGCTCACTCGGCAGCACCAGCGTCAGCACCACGCCGCGCTCGCCCGCACGTGCCGTGCGGCCGCCCCGGTGCAGGTAGCTCTTGTGGTCGGCGGGCGGATCCACGTGCAGCACCAGGCTGACGTCGTCGACGTGGATGCCGCGTGCCGCGACGTCCGTGCACACGAGCACCCCGATGTCGCCCTGACGGAACCCGTCGAGGATGCGGGTGCGCTGGTTCTGCCGCTTGCCGCCGTGCAGGCCGCCCGCGCGGACGCCCGCCCGGGCGAGTTGCTTGACGATGCGGTCGACACCGTGCTGGGTGCGTACGAACATGATCGTACGGCCGCCCCGGTTGGCGATCTCCGCCGTCACGTCCGCCTTGTCGTCGCGCTGCACCTGGAGCAGGTGGTGCTCCATCGTCTCGACCGGGGAGGTGGCCGGGTCCAGCGAGTGGACCACCGGGTCGGTCAGGAAGCGCTGGACCAGCGTGTCCACATCGCCGTCGAGGGTCGCGGAGAACAGCAGACGCTGACCGTCGGCGGGCGTGCGGGCGAGCAGCGCGCTCACCACGGGGAGGAAGCCGAGGTCGCACATGTGGTCGGCCTCGTCGAGGACGGTGATCTCGACGTCGTCCAGCGCGCAGGCGCCCTGCTCGATCAGGTCGGTGAGGCGGCCGGGCGTGGCGACCACGATCTCGACCCCCCGGCGCAGGTCTTCGATCTGGCGGCCCATCGGCATGCCGCCGACGACCGTCCTGGTGCGCAACGACAGCCCCCGGCCGAGCGGCTCGATGGTGGCGGCCACCTGGAACGCGAGTTCGCGGGTCGGCACCAGGACGAGGGCGCGGGGCCGCCGCGGCGCCGCCTTCTCCCCCGCGAGCCTGGCCAGCGTGGGCAGGCCGAAGGCGAGGGTCTTGCCGGAGCCGGTCCGGCCACGGCCCAGGACGTCCATCCCGGCGAGGATGTCGGGAATCGCCGCACTCTGGATCGGGAACGGCGTGGTGATGCCCTGCCGGGCGAGCCCTGTCACGAGCGGTCTGGGCAGCCCCAGCGCCGCGAACTCGGCGGAGGTCGTCGTGCCCTCGCCGAGGTCAGAGATGGTCACGTAATCGTGCCTTTCGAAGAAAGACGTGCCGGAACACGCGGGCGCGTCACTTCTGCGAAAGGACGAGCCAGGTCAGGCACGGCAGGCGTGCCGTGCCAATAGGGCGGGCCGGAGACAGCGGCGGCCTGCGCCCGCAGATGCCGTGAGTATGCGTCCCGCAGATGTGCAGACCGCCGGGCGGCGGCTCTCACGGACGCCTTTCACTCACGTCGCAAAAGGAAGAGCAAAGAACAACTGTACGGCATTCCCGCACAACTCATCCCCGCCACCACTCCGACCACCGTGATCGCGCAGCTTGTCGCAGACCACGCGGCCGGCCTGCGATCGAACCCGCGTGATCGTGCAGTTTGCCGCACACCATGCTCGTGACCCGGGCACAAACACGCCGTGATCCTGCAGTTCATCGCAGCATGCCCTGTCCGGCCCGCATCTTCGCCCTTCGCGACCGTGCGACTGCACGATCACGAACAGGGTTCACCAAGGCAGGCCGGCGCAGGCGACCGCGACAAACTAAAAATCACGGCAAGGGGTCGTGGCGGCGTGGAGAGGAAGGACGATCAGACGTTGAAACCGAGCATCCTGAGCTGGTCGCGCCCCTCGTCGGTGATCTTGTCCGGGCCCCACGGCGGCAGCCACACCCAGTTGATGACCACGCTGGAGACCAGGTCGGCGAGCGCCGAGTTGGCCTGGTCCTCGATCACGTCGGTCAGCGGGCAGGCGGCGCTGGTCAGCGTCATGTCGATGGTGGCGATCGGCCGCTCGCCCTCGCCGGCCGGGTCGAGGTTGACGCCGTACACGAGGCCGAGGTCCACCACGTTGATCCCCAGCTCGGGGTCCACGACGTCCTTCAGCGCCTCGAGCACGTCGTCGAGGGAGCTCTCCCCGTCGTAGGTTCCGGTCGCCGCCTCGGTCGCGGTTCCCGTCGGGGTCTCGGTCGGCTTGCTCACGTCGTCTCCTCACCTCGCGGCGCCCGCGGCGCGGCGCCGTACTTCCCAACACGGCGGAGGCCGCCGGTCATCCCTGGCTCCTCATGAGCGCGTCCTTGTAGGCCATCCAGGCCAGCAGCGCGCACTTGACGCGGGCGGGGAACTTCGCCACCCCGGCGAACGCCACCGCGTCGCCCAGCACGTCCTCGTCGGGCTCCACCTGACCCCTGCCCTGCATGAGCCGGGTGAACTCCTCCACCACCGACAGCGACTCCTCCACCGTGGAACCGGTGGCGAGCTCGTGCAGCACGGAGGCGGCGGCCTGGCTGATGGAGCAGCCCTGGCCGTCGTAGGACACGTCGAGCACCTTGCCGCCGTCGGCCACCTTCACCCGCAGCGTCAGCTCGTCGCCGCAGGTGGGGTTGACGTGGTGCACCTCCGCGTCGTACGGCTCACGCAGGCCCCGGCCCTGGGGATGCTTGTAGTGCTCCAGGATCAGCTCCTGGTACATGGATTCACCGATCATGGCTCAGCCGAACACCTTCTGCACGTGGTGGAGGCCGCGGACCAGTGCGTCGATCTCGGCCGTCGTGTTGTACAGGTAGAAAGACGCCCGCGTGGTCGCCGGAATTCCGAACCTGAGGTGGAGCGGCCGGGCGCAGTGATGACCTACCCGGACGGCGATCCCGTACACGTCGTCGAGGATCTGCCCCACGTCGTGCGGGTGGATCCCTTCGAGCGTGAACGAGATCGTGCCGCCGCGGGCGATGGGCGTGCGCGGGCCGATGATCCTGAGCCCGGGGACCTCCGGCAGCGCCTCCAGCGCGTACGCGACCAGCTCCTTCTCGTGCGCCTTGATCTGGTCCATGCCGACGGCGGTGAGGTAGTCGACCGCGGCGCCGAGGCCGATCGCCTCGACGATGGGCGGCGTCCCCGCCTCGAACTTGTGCGGCACCGGCGCGTACGTCGAGCGGTCCATCCAGACCGCCTCGATCATCTCGCCGCCGCCGAGGAACGGCGGCATGGCGTCGAGCAGCTCGCGGCGGCCCCACAGCACGCCGATGCCGGACGGCCCGGCCATCTTGTGGCCGGTGAACGCGACGAAGTCGACGCCCAGCTCGGTCACGTCAACGGGCTGGTGCGGCACCGACTGCGACGCGTCGAGCATCATCAGCGCGCCGACCTCGCGTACGCGGGCCAGGACCGGCGAGACCGAGTTGACCGTGCCGAGCACGTTCGACTGGTGGGCGATCGAGACGATCTTCGTGCGCTCGTTGACCAGCTCCTCCAGGCCGCCGATGTCGAGGCGGCCCTCGTCGGTCACGGGGAACCAGCGCAGCGTCGCGCCGGTCCGCTGCGCGAGCAGCTGCCACGGCACGATGTTGGAGTGGTGCTCCATCTCCGAGATGACGATCTCGTCGCCGGGGCCGAGCCGGAACCGCTCGTCCTCGCCGATGGGGTTGCCGAAGGCGTACGCCACGAGGTTGAGGGCCTCGGAGGCGTTCTTGGTGAAGACGATCTCGTCGCGCGACGGGGCCTGCACGAATGCGGCGATCTTGTCGCGCGCCGTCTCGTACGCCTCGGTGGACTCGCTGCCCAGCACGTGCAGCGCCCGGCCGACGTTGCCGTAGTGCCAGGTCAGGTGGTCGCGCATGGTCTCGACCACCTGGGTCGGCTTCTGGGAGGAGTTGCCGGAGTCGAGGTAGACCAGCGACCTGCCTCCGGGAAGTTCGCGGCCGAGGACCGGGAAGTCCTTCCTGATCCTCTCCACGTCGAAGCCGGGCGCACTCATCAGGCGGACGCCGCCTTCGTCGTGTACGCCTCGTAGCCCTCGGACTCCAGCTTGTCGGCCAGCTCGGGGCCGCCCTCCTCCACCACGCGCCCGCCGGCGAAGACGTGGACGAAGTCCGGCTTCACGTAGCGCAGGATGCGGGTGTAGTGGGTGATCAGCAGCACGCCGGTGTCACCGGAGGCGCGGAACCGGTTGATGCCCTCGGACACGACGCGCAGGGCGTCGACGTCGAGGCCGGAGTCGGTCTCGTCCAGCACCGCGATCTTGGGCTTGAGCAGCTCCAGCTGGAGGATCTCGTGGCGCTTCTTCTCGCCGCCGGAGAAGCCCTCGTTGGTGTTGCGCTGCGCGAAGGCCGGGTCGATGGACAGCGCCTCCATGCCCCCCTTCAGCTCCTTGGCGAAGTCGCGCAGCTTGGGCGCCTCGCCCCGGACCGCGGTGATCGCCGAACGCAGGAAGTTCGACACGGTGACGCCGGGGACCTCGACCGGGTACTGCATGGCCAGGAAGAGGCCGGCGCGGGCGCGCTCGTCCACCGACATCTCCAGCAGGTCCTCGCCGTCGAGCAGCACGGAACCGGAGGTGATGGTGTACTTCGGGTGACCGGCGACGGCGTACGCCAGCGTGGACTTGCCCGAGCCGTTGGGGCCCATGATGGCGTGCGTCTCGCCGCTGCGGACCGTCAGGTCGACGCCGCGCAGGATCTCCTTGTCGCCCACGGCGACGTGCAGGTCACGAATCTCAAGAGTGGACACGAGTATTTACTCCTTCGAGAGCGAGACGTACACGTCGTCGCCTTCGATCTTGACACGGTAGACGTTGACGGGCCTGGTCGCGGGCGGCCCGGTGGGCTTGCCGCTGCGCAGGTCGAAACAGGAGCCGTGGAGCCAGCATTCCAGGGTGTGGTCGTAGACCTCGCCCTCGCTGAGCCGCACCTCGGCGTGGGAGCACACGTCGTGCAGGGCGAAGACCTCGCCGCCGGTCCTGACCAGAGCGACGGGCGTCTCACCGACCTCCAGGCCGATGACGCCGCCGTCGGGGATGTCCCCGACCTGGCAGACCTTCTCCCAGTGGGCGATCTCGGAGCTCATCGGGCCAGCTCCGCCTCGACCGCGGACAGGACGCGCTCGCGGATCTCCGGCACCTCGATCTTCTCCAGCAGCTGGGCGAAGAAGCCGTGGATGACCAGGCGGCGCGCCTCGTCGAACGGGATGCCGCGGGCCTGCAGGTAGAAGATGTGCTCGTCGTCGAGACGGCCGGAGGCGGACGCGTGTCCCGCTCCCGCGACCTCGCCGGTGAGGATCTCCAGGTTCGGCACCGAGTCGGCGCGGGCGCCGTCGGTGAGGATGAGGTTGCGGTTCAACTCGTAGGTGTCGGTGCCCTCGGCCTCGGCCCGGATGATCACATCGCCGATCCAGACCGCGTGGGCGCCGTCGCCCTGCAGCGCGCCCTTGTAGGTCACGTTGCTGCGGCAGTTGGGCACGCTGTGGTCCACCAGCAGGCGGTGCTCCAGGTGCTGGCCCGCGTCGACGAAGTACAGCCCGGTCAGGTCGGCGTCGCCGCCGGGGGCGGTGTACGACACCGAGGGCGACAGCCGTACGAGGTCGCCGCCGAGGGTGACCACGAACGAGCGGAACGTCGCGTCCTTGCCGAGCCGCGCGTGGTGGTGGGAGACGTGCACGGCGTCGTCGTCCCAGTCCTGCAGGCTGACCACCTTGAGCGTCGCGCCCTCGGCCACGTCGAACTCGACGTTGTCGGCGTAGACGGCGCTGCCGCGGTGGTCCAGGACCAGCACGGCCTCGGCCATCGGCTCGACGGACACGAGGATGTGCCCGTACGCGGCTGCGCCGGCGCCGGACCCCCGCAGGTTGATCACGGTGGGCCGGGAGGCGGCCGTCATCTTCGGCACCGTGACGACGGTGGCCTTCTCGAACGACGAGTACGCCTGCGCGCTGACCCGGTCGGCCGGCGTGTAGGCCTTGCCGAGCCGGGCGTCGTCGCGGCCGACGGTCTCCACGCGCACCTCGGGCGCCGCCTCGACGTCCACCACGACGCCGCCGGTGACGGCGGCGGTGCCGTTGTGCAGCCCCTTCAGCCGCGACAGCGGCGTGAAGCGCCACTCCTCCTCGCGGCCCGTCGGCACCGGGAAGTCCGCCACGTCGTACGACGCCTTCTCATGCAGCGTCGACAGCGGTTTGGTCTCCAGGCCCATCAGCCGACCGCTCCTTCCATCTGCAGCTCGATCAGTCGGTTGAGCTCCAGGGCGTATTCCATGGGCAGCTCGCGGGCGATCGGCTCGACGAAGCCGCGCACGATCATGGCCATCGCCTCGTCCTCGCCGAGGCCGCGGCTCATCAGGTAGAACAGCTGGTCCTCCGACACCTTGGACACCGTGGCCTCGTGGCCCATCGACACGTCGTCCTCGCGGACGTCGACGTACGGGTAGGTGTCGGACCGGCTGATCTGGTCGACCAGCAGCGCGTCGCACTTGACGGTCGAGGCCGAGCCGGCCGCGCCCTCGTCGATCTGCACCAGGCCGCGGTAGGACGTGCGGCCGCCGCCGCGCGCGACGGACTTGGAGATGATCGTCGAGGACGTCTTGGGCGCGAGGTGCACCATCTTGGCACCCGCGTCCTGGTGCTGGCCCTCGCCCGCGAAAGCGACCGACAGCGTCTCGCCCTTGGCGTGCTCGCCCATCAGGTAGACGGCCGGGTACTTCATCGTGACCTTGGAGCCGATGTTGCCGTCGATCCACTCCATGGTCGCGCCCTCGTACGCCACGGCGCGCTTGGTGACCAGGTTGTAGACGTTGTTCGACCAGTTCTGGATCGTCGTGTAACGGCAGCGGGCGCCCTTCTTCACGACGATCTCGACGACCGCCGAGTGGAGCGAGTCGGACGAGTAGATCGGCGCGGTGCAGCCCTCGACGTAGTGGACGTAGGAGTTCTCGTCCACGACGATCAGAGTCCGCTCGAACTGGCCCATGTTCTCGGTGTTGATCCGGAAGTAGGCCTGCAGCGGGATCTCGACGTTCACGTTCGGCGGCACGTAGATGAACGAGCCGCCCGACCACACGGCGGTGTTGAGCGCGGCGAACTTGTTGTCGCCCACCGGGATCACCGTGCCGAAGTACTCCTTGAAGAGCTCCTCGTGCTCACGCAGGCCGGTGTCGGTGTCGACGAAGATGACGCCCTTCTCCTCGAGGTCCTCACGGATCTTGTGGTAGACGACCTCGGACTCGTACTGGGCGGCGACGCCGGCGATGAGGCGCTGCTTCTCCGCCTCCGGGATGCCGAGCTTGTCGTAGGTGTTCTTGATGTCCGGGGGCAGCTCGTCCCAGGAGGCGGCCTGCTTCTCGGTGGAGCGGACGAAGTACTTGATGTTGTCGAAGTCGATGCCCGTGAGGTCGGAGCCCCAGGTCGGCAGCGGCTTCTTCTCGAACAGCCGAAGGCCCTTGAGGCGCAGGTCGAGCATCCACTCCGGCTCGTTCTTGAGCGCGGAGATGTTGCGGACGACCTCTTCGGACAGCCCACGCCGGGCAGTGGCCCCCGCCACGTCCGTGTCGGCCCAGCCGAACTTGTAATTCCCGAGGCCTTCCAGCTCCGGGCGGTCGGTGACAGTCACCTTCCGGACTCCTTGCTCGTCGATGTACTCGAAAGATCTGCGGTCGATAGATCGGCACGCGCGTGCCGTGCGGCGAGCGCGTGTGAACTCACATGGGTGGTGCAGACCCCGTCGCCGTTGGCGATCGTGGCCAGCCGCTGCACCGGGGTGCCGAGCAGCCGGGCGAACGCCTCGGTCTCCGCCTCGCACAGCTGCGGGAACTGTGCCGCGACGTGCGCGACCGGGCAGTGGTGCTGGCACAGTTGCTCGCCGCCCTTGCCGGTGGCGGACGCCGACGCCGCGTAACCCTCCGCGGACAGCGCCTCGGCCAGCACCCTGATCCGCTGGTCGGCCGGAACCTCGCGCATCAGCGCCTCGAGCCGGCCGACCAGCCCGGACACCTGCGCCCGCGCGAACTCCGACACCGCCTCGCCGCCCAGACGCTCGGCCAGGAAGCGCAGCGCGCTGCCGGCGAGGTCGTCGTAGGCGTGGACGAAGGCGCTGCGGCCCGCGTCGGTGATGGCGAACATCTTCGCCGGCCTGCCGCGCCCTCGCTGGCCGCGCGGGCGGGCCGTACGGGGTTCTATCATGCCTTCGGCCAGCAGCGCGTCGAGGTGACGGCGCACCGCGGCCGGCGTCAGCCCGAGCCGCTCGCCGAGCGCGGCGGCGGTCACCGGGCCGTGCTCCAGGATGAGCCGCGCCACCCTGGCGCGGGTCCCGCGCTCGGCACCGATGTCCTTGTTGACGACGTCCCTGTGCGCAGGGGATGCCGGAACGGGCCGCGTCACCACGGCCTTCTCGGCGTTCTGCTTCCCCTGCACGTATTTCACAACATCAGTGTGCCGTAATTCCTTCCCTGGCGACAAACCCAAGGTGAGGTCGATGGGGATGCAATTTCTCACGCAGGCAAGGCTTACCTAACCTGGCCTGACGACAGTTTTCCGCATCCTTTACCGCCATGGGCTGGAATAGCGGCACTCGCCGACGAGGGCGCGCTCGCCGCTCCCTAGACTCGATGCCGTCGGCGATTGACCAGAGCGACCGCGTCCGGCCGGCTCTGGCGGTCGATCCTGCGAGGGGAGGCCGGTGGGAGTGCCGGGGGTTGGCAGCACGCCTGAGGGCACGCTCGACGGCGCGCCCGCGGTCGAGATCGACGGGCTGGTCAAGCGCTACGGGAGCACCACCGCCGTCGACGGGCTGACCCTCACCTGCGCGCGGGGCGCCGTGACGGCGATCCTCGGGCCCAACGGCGCCGGCAAGACCTCCACGATCGAGATCTGCGAGGGCTTCCGCCGGCCGGACGGCGGGACCGTGCGCGTGCTCGGCCTCGACCCGGCCGACCCCGCGCTCAGGCCGCGCCTGGGAATCATGCCGCAGACCGGTGGGGTCCCTCCCGCCGCCCGTGCGGGCGAGTGGCTGCGGGTGGTCTCCCGGTTCTACGCCCACCCGCTCGACCCCGGCGCCCTGCTCCGCGTGCTCGGCCTGACCGGCCACACGCGTACGCCGTACCGGCGGTTGTCGGGCGGCCAGCAGCAGCGCCTGTCGCTCGCGGCGGCGGTGATCGGGCGGCCCGAACTGGTCTTCCTCGACGAGCCGACCGCCGGGCTCGACCCGCAGGCCCGGCACGCCTGCTGGGACCTGGTCGCCGCGCTGCGCGCCGCCGGAGTGTCGGTGGTGCTGACCACCCACCAGATGGACGAGGCCGAGAAGCTCTCCGACCACATCGTGGTCATCGACCACGGCCGGGTGGTGGCCGAGGGCACGCCCGAGTCGCTCACCGGCGCGGAACGCCAGCTCAGGTTCCGCGCGCGTCCGGGTCTCGACCTGGAGGAACTGCTGGCGGCGCTGCCGCCGGGCAGCGCCGCCAAGGAGTCGCCCTCGGGCCACTACATCATCGAGGGCCAGGTCGGCCCGCAGCTGCTCGCGACCGTCACCGCCTGGTGCGCCACCGAGGGCGTGACCACCGAGGACCTGCGCATCGAGCGGCGCACGCTGGAGGACGTCTTCCTCGAACTGACCGGCAGGGAGCTGCGTTGAGCACGATCGCCACGCTGGACCTGACGCCGCGGCCGGGGGCCGCGCCGCTGCGCCGGATGGTCCTCGCCCAGGCGGGCGCGGAGATCCGGGCCACGCTGCGCAACGGCGAGCAGCTCCTGCTCACGATGATCATCCCGATCCTGCTGCTCGTCGGTTTCTCCACGGCCCCGCTGGTTGACGTCGGCGGCGGCCCGCGCGTCGACTTCGTCGCCCCCGGCATCCTCGCGCTGGCGGTCATGTCGACCGCGTTCACCGGGCAGGCGATCGCCACCGGCTTCGAGCGCAGGTACGGCGTGCTCAAACGCCTGGGCGCGACCCCGCTGTCGCGGACCGGCCTGCTGCTGGCCAAGACCGCCGCGGTCGTCGCCGTGGAGGCGTTGCAGGTCGTGGTGATCGTCGTGGTGGCGCTGGCGCTCGGCTGGTCGCCGCACGGCGACCCGCTGTGGGCCGTGCCGCTCCTGCTGCTGGGCACGGCGGCCTTCAGCGGCCTCGGCCTGCTCATGGCCGGCACGCTGCGGGCCGAGGCCACGCTGGCCGGGGCCAACCTCGTCTACCTGGTGCTGCTCGGGCTCGGCGGCGTGCTGTTCCCGCTGGACAGGTTCCCCGCCGGGGTGCAGCACGTGCTCGGGCTGCTGCCGATCAGCGCGCTCACCTCCGGCCTGCGGACCGCCTTCAGCGCGGGCGGGGGCTTCCCCGGCGGCGCGCTGCTCGTGCTGCTGTGCTGGACGGTGGCCGCGCTCGCCCTGGCCGCCCGCACGTTCCGCTGGGAGTGACACGGGGCCCCTGGGAGTGACACGGGGCCCCTGGGAATGGCACGGGGCCGCCGGGAATGGCACGGTGCCGCCCGAAGTGACGCCAGGGGCCCGCACCGGAGATCTCACGGCCACGCATATGATTGCGGGCATTGTTCGTGATCAATGGCAATTTGTGGGGTCGCCGGCATGACCGCTGAATCCCTTCCGGGGGCCGAGCCGTACCGAATGAGGCCGTCGCCGGGCAGGGCGCTTCGGGCCGCGTCGAACGCGATACCGCCGCCGGGGCTGGTGCTGCTGGGCATCCTGTCGGTCCAGGTGGGCGCGGGCCTGGCCAAGAACCTGTTCACGCAGCTGCCTCCTTCGGCCGTGGTCTTCCTGCGCATCGCGACCGGCGCCGTCATGCTGCTGGCCGTCGCCCGGCCCAAGGTACGCGGGCTGTCGCGCCGCGACCTCGCCGTCGGTATCGCGTTCGGGCTCAGCCTCGGCCTGATGAACCTGTCGTTCTACGAGGCCCTCGCCCGGCTGCCGATCGGGATCGCGGTGGCCATCGAGTTCATCGGGCCGCTCACCCTGGCCGTGGTGTCCTCCCGCCGCCGGCTCGACCTGCTGTGGGTGGCGCTGGCCGCCGCGGGCGTGATCCTGCTCGCCCCCTGGGGAGGAGCGGGGGCCGCGAGCTGGGTCGGCATCGGGTTCGCGGCGCTGGCGGGAACGTGCTGGGCCGCCTACATCGTGTTCTCCGCGGCCACGGGCACCCGCTTCCCCGGCGCGAGCGGGCTGTCGTTCGCCATGATCGTGTCCACGGTCGTCGTCGCGCCCATCGGCGTCACCGCGGGCGGGAGCGACCTGCTGCGGCCCGAGATCCTGCTGATCGGCGCGGGGGTCGGTCTGCTCTCCTCGGTCATCCCCTACTCACTGGAACTCGAGGCCCTGCGCCGGATGCCCAAGCGGGTCTTCGGCATCCTGATGAGCCTGGAGCCCGCCGCCGCCGCGCTCGTCGGCCTGTTCGTCCTGGGCGAGGTGCTCCAACTCCGCGAGTGGGCCGCGATCGGCTGCGTGGTCGTCGCCTCCATCGGCGCCACCCGCGCCGGCGGCGGCTGAGCCGTACCGCTCAGGCCGGGGCGGGCCGGCCGACCAGATCGCCCGCACATGCCGGAGATGGTGGTTCATCAGGCTCTCAACCGCCCCGGCGTCGCCGCGTACGACGGCGTCGAGGAGGTCGAGGTGCTCGCGCGCCGAGGCCGCCAGCATCCGGGCGTCGGGCAGCCCGCGCAGGCCGTAGAGCCGGGCCCGGGCCCGCAGGTCCCTGACGGTCCCGACCAGCCGGGCGTTGCCCGACAGGGCCAGCAGCCCGAGATGGAACCTCTGGTCGGCGGCGACGTAGGCGAGCAGATCGCCCCTCCCGGCGGCCGAGACGATCTCCTCGGCGATCGGGCGCAGCTCCTCCGCCTCCACGGCCCGGCGCTCCCGCGCGAGCCGGGCCACCGTGGGCACCTCGAGCAGCCGCCTGATCTCGATGATCTCGTCGAGGTCGCGCTCGGACACCTCCGCGACCCGGAAGCCCTTGTTGCGCAGGGCCTCGAACAGGCCCTCCTTGGCGAGATCGAGCATCGCCTCGCGCACCGGTGTGGCGGAGACCCCGAATCTGGCCGCCAGCGCGGGGGCCGAATAGACGACACCGGGCCGCATCTCCCCGGCCACCAGCGCGTCGCGCAGCGCCTGCGCCACCTGCTCGCGAAGGTTTCGCCGTGCTCCGCCGCCCGGCCCGCGGAGGTCGTCACGCGTGCGGTCCCCCGGTCCGTCCCACGCCCCGCCCATCGACCGGCCACCGCCCTCCTCGGTTCCGTACGGCCGATCGTACCGGCCGGTCCCGATGTGACGATCAAGGCGTACGGCGCGCGGGCCGGGGAGGGGACCACCCACAGGGCCGCCTACGATGAATTCCGTGAATCCCACGACTGACCGGATCCGCGGCACGCTGCTCGCCTTCTACCGCTCGTTCATGTCCCCGACGGGCGAGTCGATGCGGCGGTGGGCCCTGGCGGCGATCGTGGTCAACGTCGGCATCACCGTCACCGGCGCCGCCGTCCGCGTCACCGGCTCCGGCCTCGGCTGCCCGACCTGGCCCCGCTGCACGCCGGACAGCTTCGTGCCCGCGAGGATCGACACGCACGCGCCGGTCAACATGGCGATCGAGTTCGGCAACCGGCTGCTGGCGTTCCTCGTGCTCGCGGTCGCGGTCGCGTGTGTGATCGCCGCCTGGAAGCTGTCGCGGGGCGAACGCGGCCGGCCGGTCCTGCTGCGGCTCGCGCTGGTGCAGCCGGTCGGCGTCGTCGTCCAGGCCCTCTGGGGCGGGGTCGTGGTCCGCACGATGCTCAACCCGGTGACCGTCAGCGTCCACTTCCTGCTGTCCATCGGCATGATCGCCGCCGCCGTCGTGCTGTTCGCCCGGGCCGGCGAGGGCGACGCCCCTCCCGAGCGGGTGGTCCACAGGGACATCCGCACGCTCGGATACGTGCTCGCCGCGGCCACCCTCACGCTGCTGCTGGCCGGGATGGTGGTGACCGGCACCGGGCCGCACTCGGGAGACGAGGCGGCCTCCCGTTTCGGCTTCGACATCCAGAGCGTGGTGCGGCTGCACACCGACATCGCCTACGTCGTCGTCGGGCTGACGTTCGCCCTCCTGTTCGCCCTCCACGTCACCGGCTCCCCCGGCCGGGCCCGGCGCGGCGCGCTCGTGCTGCTCGGAGTGGAGCTGTCCCAGGGCGTGGTCGGGTACGTCCAGTACTTCCTGGCCGTCCCCGCGGCCCTGGTGCTCCTGCACGTGCTGGGAGCGACGCTCGTGTGGGTCTGCGCGCTGCGCGTCGTGTTCCGGCTGCGGACCCGGGGCCCGGTGCCCGCCCTCGCTCCCGAGCAGCCGGAGCTCCACCACGCGGGGGTGTGACCCCAGGTGGAGGGATCGCCGGGCTCCTCCTCGCTCAAGGGCGTCCTGTCGTGGGCCGTCCGCCCCTGGACCTGGTCGCGTACGGCCCTGCGCAGGGGTTTCCAGTGCCTGGTCGCCCTGAGCGTGCTGCCGCTGACGCCGATGACCTGGGTCTGGCTGACCAGCGCCGCCCACCGGGTGACGGCCGAGCCGGGCACGCGCTGGACCGCCGAGGTGCCCGCGATGCCGGCCGCGCTCGTGCTGGGCGCGGGCGTCCTGGGCGGCCGGCCGAGCCCGATGCTGCGCGCCCGGCTCGACATCGCCGCGGAGCTGTACCGCACGGGCAGGGTGCGGGCCCTGCTGCTGTCCGGCGACAACAGCCGCAAGGACTACGACGAGCCCTCGGTCATGCGCGACTACCTGGTCGCCCGGGGCGTGCCGGCGGCGAAGATCGTGCTGGACTACGCCGGGTTCGACACGTGGGACTCCTGCGTACGGGCCAAGACGATCTTCGGTGCGTCCCGTCTCGTCGTCGTGACCCAGGTGTTCCATCTCGCCCGTGCCGTCGCGCTGTGCCGTACGGCCGGGCTGGACGCGTTCGGCGTCGGTGACGATTCGAGCCGCGACTGGCCGGTCGAGACGATGGCCTACGCCGTCAGGGAGTTCCCCGCCTCGGCCAAGGGCCTGGTCGACAGCCTGGTCCTGCACTCCTCGCCGCGGTTCCTCGGCCGGCGCGAGACCGCGCTCGACCGCGCGCTGGCCGGCTGACTCCCGCCTCCAGGACCGTGGCGGGGACGGCGGCGAGCGGCCGCCGAGAGGGCGCGACGGGCGGCCGTGGCGGGAGGCGCGACGAGCGGCCGTGGCGAAACTTTCATCGTGTGCCGCGCTCTGAGCTGGGCGGACATGCCGGGCCGGGGCGGGTCCGCTGGCCGGTGACGGCGCGGCGCGTTAGGGTCCGGCCACGTGGGAGCGCTCCCACCACCCCAGAGGGAGGTGAGGCCACACCCACAGTGGCTATCGCACCGCGGGTACGAGGCGGATCCTCCTCCGCCCACCCATCGCGCAACGCCCGGGGGTGCCGCCTGGCGGCACCCCCGGGCGTCTCCCGCGGATCCTGCGCCGCGGGAACCGGCGTCAGCCGCAGCTGATGTCGCTGATCGACGGCGTGGCCGAGCCGGCGCCGAGGAACCCGGCCGTGGCCGAGGCCCCCGGGGCCAGCGAGGAGTTCCACTCAGGTGCGTGGATCATCGCGAACGGGCCGCTCTGCATCGACGTTCCGTTCCACGCCTGGCTGATCGTCGCGCCGTTCGACATCTGCCACTGGACGTACCAGCCGTTGAGCGGGCCCGTACCGGTGTTCTTGATCGTGACCTCGCCCTGGAAGCCGCCCTGCCAGGTGTTGGTCAGCTTCACCGTGGCCGTGCACGCCGGGTTCCCGGCCGGGGAGGGCGAGGGGGTCGGCGACGGGTCGTTCGTGCCGGGCGAGACGCGCGGCGACGGGCTCGGCGAGACGCCGTCGTTGAGGAAGTTCACATCCGAGCAGCCGTAGAAGGTCTCCTGGCTGTCGGACCGGTACCACACGGCGTAGATGACGTGCCGGCCGCTCTTGTTCGGCAGCTTGCCGGAGAAGCGGTAGGCGCCGTTGGTGACGGCGGGCTCGGGGTCGGCCGTGAGGAACGGCTGCTCCTCCATGTCCGCCCAGGTCAGCGGCTTGGTCGGGTTGTAGCCGTCCTTGGTGACGTACAGCTTGAAGCCGCCGGGGTGCGGCACCCACGCGCCGTAGACGAAGTCGTAGGTGCTGTTCGCCTTCAGCGTGGTGGTCGGCCAGTCGGTCCTCGGCGCGTCGTAGGCGGCGTACTTGCTGAAACCGCCGCTGCAGAGCTGGCCGTCGGGGATGAAGCCCCGGGTGCGGCCGCCCCCGTCGGAGCGCAGCACGCCGTACCAGTCGTAGAGCGGCTGGGTGCCGCCCGCCGCCACGGCGTCCTTGCAGGCGGCGTTCTTCGGGATGATCTGGCCGCCGGTGAGGCCGTCGGTGTAACACGCGTACGTGCGGCTCGCAGGGGCCTGCAGGGCGCCGTGCGCCTCGGCGGCGGTCTGCGTCAGGACCGCGACGAGACCGGCGAGCACGGCCGCCACCGCGGCGAGGACGGCGAGCCTGCGCCCGGATTTCAATGACAGCGATCTCATAGGGGGTTCTCCTCATGATGGGCGGGCACGCCTTCCGCGAAAGGACGCGCCGTCGGGGCTGTCGTACGAGAAGAACGCATGCGGCATCGCCGCACGCCCTCCTGGAGCCCACCCATCATGTGGCCACCGCGCAACAGTGATTGAAACACGTACGGGCCGCCGGGGCCAAGCGGCCCAGCCGGGACCGGCACGGTCGCCGGCGGCGTGGTGGCCCGGGCTCGGCGGGCTGCGTCAGGTCACCTGAGGCGGCGTGGGGACGCCGTCGGCGCTCCGGGCCACCTCCGCCCGGATCGCGGGACCGTCGGCGTCGAGCACCGGTGGCGCGGCGTGCTCGCGGCGGGTGGTCTCCGTCTCGCCGTCCGGGCCGGGAGAGAAGAAGCGCAGCGGCGGGCCGGGCAGCCGCAGCCGGCCGAGGGTGGCGTGCTCGACGTCGACGAGCAGCCCCTGCGACAGGGTCTGCTCCCAGGCGTAGACCTGATCGATCGTGCGCACCTTGCCGGCCGGGATGCCGGCCGCGGCCAGCCGGGCCAGCAGTTCCTCGGCGGGATGCTCCGCGAACGCGTCCTCGATCAGCTCGATCACCCGCTGCCGGTTGCCCACGCGCTCGCCGTTGGTCGCCATCCCCGGCGCCTCGGGGTCCAGGCCGAACTCACCGCAGAGCCGGCGCCACAGCGACTCGCTGCCGCACGACAACTGCACCGATCCGTCCTTGCAGCGGAACAGCCCGTACGGCGCGATCGACGGATGGTGGTTGCCCTGCGGCCGGCCGGCCCGGCCGGCGACCGTCCACGCCGTCCCCTGGAAGGCGTGCACACCGACGATCGCCGCGAGCAGCGAGGTGCGCACCACCTGGCCGCGGCCGGTGCGTTCCCTTTCGATGAGCGCGGCAAGCACGCCGTAGGCGCCGTACATGCCGGCCAGGAGGTCGCCGATGGGGACCCCGACGCGCTGCGGGTCGTCCGGCCCTGACCCGGTCAGGGACATCAGCCCGGCCTCGCCCTGGGCGATCTGGTCGTAGCCCGCCCGGCCGCCCTCCGGTCCGTCGTGCCCGAAGCCGCTGATCGACAGCGTGACCAGCCGCGGGTTCAGCTCGGCCAGGACGTCGGTGCCGAACCCGAGCCGGGCCAGCGTGCCGGGCCGGAAGTTCTCCAGCAGCACGTCGGCGCGGCGCAGCAGGCCCGTGAGCACCTCACGGTCGGCGTCGTCCTTGAGGTCGAGGGCGATCGACTCCTTGTTGCGGTTGGCCGACAGGAAGTAGGTCGACTCGCGGTCGCCGGTCTCGGGCTGTACGAACGGCGGCCCCCAGCCGCGGGTGTCGTCCCCGCTTCCGGGGTTTTCCACCTTGATGACGCGGGCGCCGAGGTCGCCCAGCATCATCGCGGCGTGCGGCCCGGCGAGGGCGCGGGTGAGGTCGACGACGAGCACACCGTCAAGTGGTCCTGACACGGCGACTCCGTTCCTTGAGTCGGCCGGGGCCGCGGTCCGGGCCGGCCGACGGCGGCCACGGTCCCCGAGCGCGGGTGTGGCGGTGCGTGGGATGTCCGTACGCCCCCGGCACCGGCCGACGCGTACGGCCTCGCGCCGACGTCAGCCTACGGCGACGGGCGCAGGCGCGCCCTGAGGCGGGAGAGGAAACCGGTGACGAGCCCGGCGACGCGTCTCCCGCCGGCGCCAAGACTCCCGAGCAGGCACTGGCCGAAGGCAGCGTGGCGTCGGGCGACCCCGCGCTTCTCCACCGGTTCGTCGAGGCGGTCCGCTTCTGACCGTCCTCACGGCGGCGGCAGGTTCCGGCCACGGCCCTCCGGCCGGGCGGCGCCTACGGCTTGCCCAGCCCCGGATCCTGCGGCCCGTCCCCCGAGGGCGCCGGGCCGTGCCCGTACGGCCCGGGCGGAGGCCCGTAGCCGGGTCCGCCCGGCTGAGGAGGGTGGCCCGGCCATCGGCCCGGAGCCGGCGCCCCCGGGGCGTATCCCGGCGGGGGCACCCCTCGCGCGGCGTTCGCCTGGTGGCGTTCGGGCAGCGGGAACGACAGCCGGGCGTAGGCCATCAAGTTCGCCAGCGACCGCTGCTGGGCGCGGAAGGTCTCCTCGTCCACCCCTCCCCGCGCCGCACGGGCGTGCAGCAGCCCGAGCTCGGTGGACGCGACCTGATAGTCGATCATGGCTCGTGCCCCGGCTCTGCCTCCGTGTGCCTTGGCCCACGCCCTGGCCTGCCGCCGCCGGCGCAGGGACGACAGCATGAAGATGTCGGCCTGGTTGATCAGCCCGTTGCGCTCGTACGGCGGCAGATAGTGCTGGATCAGGCCGACGATCCGCCGTCTGTCCCGGAAGATCACGATGAGCTCGACGACGAGCAGCACCATCAGCAGCAGGTAGGCGATGGCGAGCCCGCCGAGGCCGGCGAAGGAGGCGAAGCCGTTCCAGAGGCCGTGCAACAGCATGGCGCCGATCCACCCGATGACGATGACGACGACCCCCACCGCACCGCCGCGCTGCGCGGCGTACGCCACCGCGATGCCGATCAGGGAGGTGAACAGCGGATGGGCGAAGGGCGACAGCACGGCCCGCAGCACGAGCGTGGCGGCCAGCCCCTGCGCGCCGTTCTCCTCCAGGGCGGCCAGGTAGTAGCTGACGTTCTCCGACATGGCGAAGCCGAGCCCGACCATGCTGGCGTAGATGATCCCGTCGGTGGGCCCGTCCAGCTCCTGCCGCCGGAACCACAGCAGCCCGAGAAGGACCAGCCCCTTGGCCGTCTCCTCCACGGGCGGGGCGCCGAACGTGGCGACGAGGTTGCGCGCGCTGGTCGTGTCCCCCAGCTGATGGGCCACGTAGACGAGGTTGAGCGAGTTGAGCACGCCGGCGAGCAGGACGGCGATGCCCGCGCCCCAGGCGAACGCGAAGATCAGGTTGCTGCGCGGCTCCGGCTCCATCCGGTCGAGGGCGAGCACGCCCGCGAGCAGCAGCGGCACGGGGGCCACGGCGAGCCCGAGCGCGATGAAGAACTGGACCGGCTCGCCGTTGATGATGTCGAAGGAGAACGACACCAGGGCGCAGATTCCGGCGACGACCAGACCCACGATGAGGCCGATGGACGGACGCTCCCTGAGAACGGCGCGGGGGTCGAGGCCTGCCACTGTGCGACTGTAACCGACCACGCCCGCCGCGGTCCCCCTCCGGCCCCAAAAGATCCCCATGCATTCCGTGCCGGGACAAGTATCTCGCAGCCCGGTCGCGCGGCCTGTCCCGAGCACGTCCCGGTTGCGGGCACAATGGGCGATCATGGATGTCGCACCACGTGACGGGCTCGGACGTCGCGGATTCCTCCGTGTCGCGTGCGCCGCCGCCGTCGGTTCGGTCGCCGCATGCGCGCCCGGGTCCCGCGAGGCCTCCGCTCCCGCCTCCCCCGCCCCCACTCCCACCCCCACTGCGGCGGCCGGGAAGCCGGTGGGGGAACGGCTGCTGCCCGGCGACCCGGACTGGCGGGTGCGCAGGCGCGGCCCCGATGAGGCGATCGAGGGCTACAGCGACCGCGCGAGCGTGCTGCCCGGGGAGAAGTTCGGGCTGCACGTCTCCACCACCGAGGGCCGCTACCGGGTCACGGCCTACCGGATGGGCTGGTACGGCGGGACACTCGCCCGCCGGGTGTGGCGTTCGGGGTGGATGAGGGGACGCGACCAGGGCCGCGGACGGCTCGTCGGCGACACCCGCACCATACGGGCCGGGTGGCGGCGCACCCTGACCGTGACCACCGAAGGCTGGCCGGAGGGGGCCTACCTGCTGCGACTGGACACCGAGCGCGGCCACCAGCGGTACGTGCCGCTGGTCGTGCGCTCGGCCTCCGGGGCGGGCCGCACGGTCCTGGTCCACGCCACCCCGACCTGGCAGGCGTACAACCGGTGGGGCGGCTACAGCCTCTACTACGGCGAGGACGGCCGCTACGACAGCCGCTCGCTCGCGGTCAGCTTCGACCGCCCCTACGACAGCACCGGGATGGAGAAGTTCCTCATCCACGAGCGGCCCGTGGTGGCGCTGGCCGAGCGGCTCGGCCTGCCCCTGGCGTACACGACGGGCGGGGACCTGGAGGCCGGCGACGACGTGCTCACCGGCGCCTCCGCGGTGATCTTCCTCGGGCACGACGAGTACTGGACGCCCGGGGTGCGCCGCGCCGTGACCGAGGCCCGCGACGCCGGCGCCAACCTGGCCTTCCTTGGCGCCAACACCTGCTACCGCCGGGTCCGGATGGAGGAGGACGGCAAGCTGGTGGTCTGCTACAAGACCGCGGTGGACCGCGACCCGCTGGTCCGCACGCGCCCGTCGCTGGCGACGACCGACTTCCGGGCGGCGCCGAAGGCCGATCCCGAGTCGTCCCTCATCGGGGTCTACTACGACGGATATCCCGTGGACGCGCCCTTCGTGGTGCACGAGCCCGGACACTGGATCTTCGAGGGCACCGGCGTGCGCCGCGGCGACGCGTTCCCGCACCTCGTGGGCGTGGAGTACGACCGGGTCAACACGGACGTGCCGACGCCGAGGCCGCTGCAGATCCTCGCCCACTCGCCGGTGACCTGCGCCGGGCGGCCCAGCTTCGCCGACGCCGCCTACTACACGGCGCGGAGTGGGGCCGGGGTGTTCGCCTCGGGGACCATGCGGTGGGCCGAGACGCTCATGGCACGCACCCGCGACCTGCCGCGGGCGCACGGGATCGACGCGCGTACGCGGGCCTTCGTCACGACCGCGACGACCAACCTGCTGAAGGGCTTCGCCGAGGGCCCCGCCGCCGAGCGCCTGCCCGCCCCCGACGACAACGTACGGAAGACCTACCGCCGCTGACGCCCAGGCGGTCGCCGGCAGGGCCCTCCATGCATGATCCCGGCCGGGTCTGGTCGGTCGCCGGGTGGCCGCGCCTGGGCCGGCTGACAGGGCGTCAGAACTCGTCCAGGGCCCTGGCGATGCCGAAGTCGACCACGCGCGGTCCGTCCGGAGACAGGATGACGTTGGCGGGCTTCAGGTCGCGGTGCACCACACCGGCGGCGTGGATGGACACGATCGCCTCCGCCAGACCGTACAGGCCGTCCCCGGCCAACGGGCCGTGTCCGCGTATGTAGGCGTCCAACGTCGGCCCGGCGACGTACTCGGTGGTCGGCCAGGGCTTCTCGGCGGTGGTGTCGGCCTCGATCACATGGGCGATGCACGCACCGGCGACTCTGCCGGCGACCGCGGTCTCCCGCGCGAAGCGGGCGCGAAATTCCCCGTTCCCGGCGAAGGCCGGGTGGACCACCTTGACCACGACCCTGCGGCCGTCGGGACCGACTCCCGCGTAGACGACTCCCATGCCTCCCGATCCGAGCCGTCCCACCAGCCGGTACCCCCCGACCCTCGCGGGGTCGGCCGCGCTCAGCGGACCGATCGCCGCCGGTGTGGCGGCCGCGGGCTCTGGTGGCTCCTTCCACCACAGCCAGTACGGCGGTGCGGGGGGCCAGTCCGGATCCGGTCCCTCCCAGTCGGCAGGAGATTCCCAGTCGTCGGGAACGGTCCATCCGGGCGGCGGGTCGAACGACCACCCGTCCGCGGGCCGAGGGGGAATGGTGCCGCTCAAATCTCGGCCTCGCTGCGCGCGGGCAGGCCCTGCTCGGTGGCGATGGGATTCCACAGCCGCACGAACTCGGTCTTGGCCGCGGTGGCGTCCTCGGACGCGGCGTTGCCCGCGTCGTACGCGGAGTCGCCCACGGTACGCCCCCGGCATCCGCCGTCGCGATACCGCTTGGCCCACTTCAGGTACGCCTTGTCCGCCCGGTAGGAGGTGGTCAGCGCCCGTACGAGGGCGTCCTTGAGCTCGTCCCCGTCCCGCAGGGCGCCCGTCTCGAGTTCTTCGGCCTGGCCGGCCTGCCCGCCTCGTTGACTGGTCACTCTCTCGATGGCCTCGACCCCCTCGGCGACCTCGGAGCACCGCAGGATCCGGCTCAGGGCCTGCCGCAACGTTCCGCGGCTGGGCTTGCTCTGGTCGAGCAACGCGTCGACGGCCGCCGCCTGCTCCCGAGTCGGGATGCTCTCCGCGCCCGGCTCCGGTTCCGGGGTGTCAGCCGCGCCAGCGGCCCGGGCCGCCGATGCCGACACGGATTCGGGCGCCGTCCCCGCGGGCGCCTCGGCCTCCGTGGCGGCTGCCGGGTCCTTCACCCACCAGATCCAGTAGGGCGGAGCCTCGGGCCAGTCGTCCTCGGGTCCCGACCAGGCCGCCGTCGGCACCCAGTTCTCCGGAGGGGACGGCCACCCGGGCGGTGCGTTGAACCTCCAGCCGGGACCAGGCCGGGGAGGAATGGCCACGAAGTCCTGCTTCACGTCATATCGATCAGTGCGGGGAGATTATCCACATATAGGCGCGACAGCACCAGACGGGGCTAGACCTGAGATAAGAGGCGAAAGGGTAAAGAGTGATAGAAGGAGGTACATAATCTCGCCCCATCGGCGACCTCGACGTCCCGGTCTGCCGGCTGTCGCTCGAAGAACCCGGCCAGAAAACCGTGGGCCTCGGTCCGCACCGCACCACCCGGGGTCGCGGCCCTCGGATACGGCAAGACCGGCGCCCCCGTCTCGCTCGCCACCGGTCCCGGGGCCCGGGACTGACGACGCGCGGCTACCACCACGACAGCGGCGCCGGACCAGCGCGGAATTGAACCAGCACAAAAAAAGAGGTCCCGTCCGAAGTTCGGATGGGACCTCTCCTGCTTTCGCAGGAACGCCACGGCTCGTGCGTCGGCGCGTTCCAGCCGGCCGGAAGCGGCGGCCGGGCCGGAAAGGGTCAGACGAGCAGAGAGTCGAGCGCGACGGCGAGGAACAGCAGCGCCAGATAGATGTTCGACCAGTGGAAGAACCGCATCGGGCGCAGGTCGACGCCGGTCTTGCCGGCGTTCACCCGGCCGAGGAGGCGGTAGACCTCCACCAGGCAGACCACGCCGAGCACGAGCGCGGCCGCCGGGTAGAGCAGGGAGGTGCCGGCGATCGGCCACAGCAGCAGCGAGCACAGCACGGTGGCCCAGGTGTAGGCGACGACCTGCTGAACGACCCGGCGCTCGGTGGTGACCACCGGGAGCATGGGCACGTCGGCCGCCGCGTAGTCCTCGCGGTATCGCATGGCGAGCGTCCAGGTGTGCGGCGGCGTCCAGAAGAACACGACGCCGAACAGCACGACCGGGGCCCACGACAGCTCTCCGGTGATGCCGGCCCAGCCGATCAGCACCGGCATGCAGCCGGCGATGCCGCCCCACACGATGTTCTGCGAGGTGCGCCGCTTGAGCACCAGCGAGTACACGAAGACGTAGAACAGGATCGCGCCCAGCGACAGCACCGCGGCCAGCCCGTTGACCGTGAGCGCGAGTCCGAGCGTGGAAAGAGTGCCGAGAATCACACCGAAAACCAGCGCGCCCATCGGCGACACGTCGTGCTTGGCGAGGGGCCGCCTGCGGGTGCGCCGCATCGTCCGGTCGATGTCCCGGTCGATGTAGCAGTTCAGGACGTTGGCGCTGCCCGCCGACAGGGTGCCGAACACCATGGTGGCCGTGGCGATCCACAGATCGGGAAGACCGTGCGCCGCGAGGAACATGACCGGCAGGGTCGTGATCAGCAGCAGCTCGATGATCCGGGGCTTGGTGAGCGCCACGTAGGCCTTCACGAGCGCCCCGACGGAGCGGGGAGCCGTGGCCGTCGCGGTGGACCCGATGGGGGCCACCGTCTGCTTGTTCGTCAAGACCGTCAAGGCGCTTCCAACACGTGCGGGGTCAACGCGTAACCTCTGATTAGGGCGGATCTCCGGGCAGCAGCCGGCACTTGGTCAATCACTGTAGTCGCCACCGCAGGTGGTCCCCCAATCGGGGCCGAACCCGCAGGCGCCGTTACCGAGGTGGCTACCAAACGGTATTACGGCGAACCCGTTAGGGTCCCCTGTGGGCGGGAAATGCCAGAACCGGCGCGAAAACAAGAGGGGATCGAGCAGTTGAGCAGCGCAAGCCTTGAGTGGAGTGACCTTGACCGGCAGGCGGTCGACGTCGTGCGGACCCTGGCGATGGACGCCGTGGAGAAGGCGGGATCGGGTCACCCCGGCACCGCTATGAGCCTCGCCCCCGCCGCCTACCTTCTTTTCCAGCGGGTCCTGCGTCACGACCCCTCGGATCCCAAGTGGGCGGGACGGGACAGGTTCGTCCTGTCCTGCGGGCATTCGAGCCTGACGCTTTACATCCAGCTGTACCTGTCCGGCTACGGCCTGACCCTGGACGACCTCAAGGCGCTCCGGCAGTGGGGCAGCCTCACTCCGGGCCACCCCGAGTACGGCCACACGGCCGGCGTGGAGACCACGACCGGCCCGCTCGGCCAGGGCATCGGCAACGCGGTCGGCATGGCCATGGCGGCCCGGCGCGAGCGCGGCCTGTTCGACCCGGACGCCGCGCCCGGCACCTCGCCGTTCGACCACATGATCTGGTGCTTCGCCTCCGAGGGCGACCTCGAGGAGGGCATCAGCCACGAGGTCAGCGCGATCGCGGGCCACCAGAAGCTCGGCAACCTGGCCGTGGTCTTCGACTCCAACCACATCTCCATCGAGGACGACACCCAGATCGCCCTGTCCGAGGACATCGCCAAGCGCTACGAGGCGTACGGCTGGCAGGTCCTGGAGGTCGACTGGACCGCCACGGGCGAGTACAAGGAGGACGTCCAGGCGCTGTACGAGGCGATGGAGGCGGCCCGCGCGGAGACCGAGCGGCCGACGTTCATCAAGCTCCGTACGATCATCGGCTGGCCGGCGCCCAACAAGCAGAACACCGGCAAGATCCACGGCTCGGCCCTGGGCGCCGACGAGGTCGCCGCGACCAAGCGCGTCCTCGGCCTGGACCCCGACAAGAGCTTCGATGTCCCGGCCGAGGTGCTGAGCCACGCGCGTGAGGTCGTCGAGCGCGGCCGGGCCCTGCGCGCCGAGTGGGACAAGGGGTACCAGAGCTGGCGCGAGGCCAGCCCCGAGAGGGCGGAGCTGTTCGACCGGATCTCCAAGCGCAAGCTGCCCGAGGGCTGGGACAAGGCCCTGCCGTCGTTCGAGATCGGCTCGCAGGTCGCCACCCGCAAGGCGTCCGGCGAGGTGCTGAGCGCGCTCGCGCCGGTGCTGCCGGAGCTGTGGGGCGGTTCGGCCGACCTGGCGGAGTCCAACAACACCACCATGAAGGGCGAGCCGTCCTTCATCCCGGACGAGTACCAGACCAAGGAGTTCCCCGGGAACCGGTACGGCCGGACACTGCACTTCGGCATCCGCGAGCACGGCATGGGCGCGATCCTGAACGGCATCGCGCTGCACAACGGCACCCGCCCCTACGGCGGCACGTTCCTGGTGTTCAGCGACTACATGCGGCCCTCGGTGCGGCTCGCCGCGCTGATGAAGCTGCCGGTGACCTACGTCTGGACGCACGACTCGATCGGTCTCGGCGAGGACGGCCCGACCCACCAGCCGATCGAGCACCTGTGGGCGCTGCGCGCGATCCCCGGCCTCGACGTCGTCCGCCCGGCCGACGCCAACGAGACGGCGGCCGCGTGGAAGGCCGTTCTGGAGAACAACGACCGCCCGGCGGGCCTCGCCCTGACCCGGCAGAACGTCCCCAACCTGGACGGCGCGGGCGACCCCGACGCCGTCGCGAAGGGCGGCTACGTCCTGCAGGACGCGTCCAACGGCCAGCCCGAGGTCGTGATCATCGGCACCGGCAGCGAGGTGCAGCTCGCCGTCGAGGCCCGCACGATCCTCGAGTCGCAGGGCATCCCGACCCGCGTGGTCTCGATGCCGTGCGTGGAGTGGTTCCGTGAGCAGGACGCCGCCTACAAGCAGACCGTGCTGCCCCCCGCCGTCAAGGCGCGGGTCGCGGTCGAGGCGGGAATCACGCTCGGCTGGCGCGAGTTCGTGGGAGATGCGGGCGAGGTCCTCGGTCTCGACCACTTCGGCGCCTCCGCGCCGTACAAGACGATCTACGAGCAGTTCGGCCTCACCGCCGACCGCGTCGTCGCCGCCGCCAAGGCCAGCCTGGCCAAGACGGGCGCCGACAAGGGCGAGACGACCGGAAACTGAGGGACGAAGGATGAATGAGAATCTGAAGCGGCTGACCGACGCCGGAGTCTCCATCTGGCTCGACGACATCAGCCGGGAGCGGCTGCGCTCCGGCAACCTCGCCGCCCTGATCCGCGACAAGAACGTGACGGGTGTCACCTCCAACCCCACGATCTTCGCCTCGGCGCTCAGCAAGGGTGACGCCTACGACGCGCAGCTGCGCGACCTCGCCACCCGCGGCGTGACGGTCGAGGAGGCCGTACGCGCGATCACCACGTTCGACATCCGCTGGGCGGCCGACGTGCTGCGGCCGGTCTTCGACGCCACCCGCGGCGTCGACGGGCGCGTGTCGATCGAGGTGGACCCGCGCCTGGCCCGCAAGACCGAGGCGACGATCGCCGAGGCCCGCGCGCTGTGGTGGCTGGTCGACCGGCCGAACGTGCACATCAAGATCCCGGCGACCGTGGAGGGCCTGCCGGCGATCACGCAGGCCATCTCCGAGGGCATCAGCGTCAACGTCACGCTGATCTTCTCGCTGGAGCGGTACCGCCAGGTGATGGACGCCTGGCTGAGCGGGCTGGAGAAGGCCAAGGCCAACGGCCTCAACCTGGCCACGATCGAGTCGGTCGCGTCGTTCTTCGTCAGCCGCGTCGACACCGAGATCGACAAGCGCCTCGACAAGGTCGGCACGCCGGAGGCCGCCGAGCTCAAGGGCAAGGCCGCCGTGGCCAACGCCCGCCTGGCGTACGCCGCGTACGAGGAGGTCATGAACTCGCCGCGCTGGCAGACGCTGCGCGCGGCCGGGGCGCACCCGCAGCGGCCGCTGTGGGCCTCCACCGGTGTGAAGAACCCCGACTTCCCCGACACCCTGTACGTGGAGCAGCTCGTCACGGCCGGCGTCGTCAACACGATGCCGGAGAAGACGCTGGACTCGACGGCCGACCACGGACGGATCTCCGGCGACACGATCCGCCCCTTCTACCAGCAGGCGTGGGACGTCATGGCCTCGCTCAAGCAGGCCGGCATCGACTACGACGACGTCGTCCGCGCGCTGGAGGAGGAGGGCGTCGAGAAGTTCGAGACGTCCTGGAGCGAGCTGCTGGAGACCGTCGACGGCGAACTGCGGAAGGCCTGATCTTCATATGACAATCGAGGTGACCCTCGGCGACGAGGCTGACGCCGTCACCGCGGTCAAGGACAAGCTCGTGGCCGAGGGGGTGCCCGCGGCTCTCGCCGCGGGCGACCCCGCCCTCTGGGGCCCGCAGGCGCAGCCCGAGGCCTCCATCCGGCTGGGCTGGCTCAACCTGCCGCAGACGAGCCGTGAGCTGCTGCCGCAGATCGGCACGCTGGTGGAGCGGGCCCGGGCCGCGGGCCTGGACCACGTCGTGCTCGCCGGCATGGGCGGCTCCTCCCTCGCCCCCGAGGTGATCTGCGCCACCGAGGACGCGCCGCTGACCGTCCTCGACACCACCGACCCGCACCAGGTGCGGCGGGCGCTCGCCGACCGGCTCGACCGCACGATCGTCGTGGTGGCGAGCAAGAGCGGCGGCACGGTCGAGACCGACAGCCACCGGCGCGTCTACGAGCAGGCGTTCCGCGACGCCGGCATCGACCCGGCCGAGCGGATCGTGGTCGTCACCGACCCCGGCTCCCCGCTGGAGCGCACGGCCAACGAGGCCGGATACACGGTCGTGCTCGCCGACCCGAACGTGGGCGGCCGCTACAGCGCGCTCACCGCGTTCGGCCTGGTGCCGAGCGCCCTGGCGGGCGCCGACGTGGCCAGGCTGCTCGACGACGCCGCCGCGGTGGCTCCGCTGCTGGCGCAGGACGAGGGCAATCCGGGCCTGGAGCTCGGCGCGCTGCTCGGCGCGCGGGCGCTGCAGGGGCGCGACAAGCTCATCCTGCGCGACGCGCCCTCCGACATCGTCGGCCTGCCCGACTGGATCGAGCAGCTCATCGCCGAGTCGACCGGCAAGGAGGGCAAGGGCATCCTGCCCGTCGTCGGCGCGGAGGCGGCCGAGGCCGGCGACCAGTTCCTCGTGACCATCGGCCCCGACAGCGGCACGACCGTCGACGGACCGCTCGGCGCGCAGTTCCTCGTCTGGGAGTACGCGACGGCGGTCGCGGGCCGGGTGCTCGGCATCAACCCGTTCGACCAGCCGAACGTCGCCGAGTCGAAGGAGAACACCACCCGGATCCTGCAGGAGGCCGGGGACGGCCCGCTGCCGACCGGCACTCCGATGCTCACCGACGGCCCGGTCGAGGTGTACGGCGACGTGCCCGGCGACCTCAAGAACCTGGCCGACGTCCTCACCTGGCTGCTGCGCGCGATCCCCGAGCGCGGCTACCTGGCCGTCATGGCGTACCTCGACCGCGAGGCCGCGTTCGACGCGGCGGTCGTCGGCGAGGCGTCCTTCGAGGAGATGACCGACACCTGGGCGAGCGCCGACGTCGCCACCCTGCGGGCGCTGCTCGACTACCGGACCGACCACGCGGTCACGTTCGGCTGGGGGCCGCGCTTCCTGCACTCCACCGGCCAGTACCACAAGGGCGGGCCCGAGGCGGGCGTGTTCCTGCAGATCACCGGGGCGGTGACCGACGACGTCGAGGTCCCCGGCAAGCCGTACACGCTGGGCAGGCTGCAACTCGCGCAGGCGCTGGGCGACCTGGGAGCCCTCACCTCCCGTGGCCGTCCGGCGGTCCGCCTGCACCTCACCGACCGCGTCGCCGGAGTCAGGCACCTGCTCTCCGTGGCGGAGGAGCTCTGACCATGCGATGCGTTACAGGCGAAGGGCCCGTCCGCAGGGAGGACACATGACGGAGCAACAGGAGCCGCAGGCCCCCGCCGACGACGCCCGGCAGGAGCCGGAGGCGGGCGGCGGCGCCGCGCCCGATGCGCGCAGTGGCACTGCGCCCGAGGTGCCTGGCAGCACCGCGCGGCAGGCGGCAGAGGAGCTGCCGCAACAGGTGGGGGACGACCTGACGGCCGCCGAGCGTGCGGTCCTGGCCGCCGCTCAGGCCGCCACGACCGCGACGACCGAAGTGACCATGGCTGCCAACCCGCTGCGCGACCCGCGCGACCGGCGCCTGCCGCGGGTGGCCGGGCCGTGCGTGCTCGTGCTGTTCGGCGTCACCGGCGACCTCGCCAAGCGCAAGCTGCTGCCGGCGATCTACGACCTGGGGAACCGGGGGCTGCTGCCCCCGGGCTTCTCCCTGGTCGGCTTCGCCCGCCGCGACTGGGCACACGAGGACTTCGCCCAGGTCACGTACGAGGCGGTCAAGGAGCACGCGCGGACGCCGTTCCGCGAGGAGGTCTGGAAGCAGCTCAGCGAGGGCATCCACTTCTGCCCCGGAGAGTTCGGCGACGACGGCGCCTTCGACGTGCTCGCCATGATGCTGAAGGAGATCGACGAGACCCGGGGCACCGGCGGCAACTACGCCTTCTACCTGTCGGTGCCGCCGAAGTTCTTCCCGCTCGTGATCGAGCAGCTCAAGCGGACGAACCTGGCCAAGGGCCCCGAGGGCTCCTGGCGCCGGGTCGTCATCGAGAAGCCGTTCGGGCACGACCTGAAGAGCGCGAGGGAGCTCAACGAGACCACCAGCGCGGTGTTCCCGGAGAGCTCGGTCTTCCGGATCGACCACTACCTCGGCAAGGAGACCGTCCAGAACATCCTGGCGCTCCGCTTCGCCAACACGCTCTACGAGCCGATCTGGAACCGCGGCTACGTCGACCACGTCCAGATCACGATGGCCGAGGACATCGGCATCGGCGGCCGGGCCGGCTACTACGACGGCATCGGCGCGGCCCGTGACGTGATTCAGAACCACCTGCTCCAGCTCCTCGCGCTGGTCGCGATGGAGGACCCCACCTCCTTCGACGCCGACGCGCTGCGCCGGGAGAAGGAGAAGGTGCTGCGGGCGGTCAAGCTACCGGCCGACCTGGCCACCGGCACCGCCCGCGGGCAGTACACGCGGGGCTGGCAGGGCGGCGAGCCCGTCGTCGGCTACCTGGAGGAGCAGGGCATCTCCTCCGACTCCGCCACGGAGACGTACGCCGCGGTGAAGCTGGAGGTGGCCAACCGCCGGTGGGCCGGGGTGCCGTTCTACCTGCGGACCGGAAAGCGGCTCAGCCGCCGGATGACCGAGGTGGCCGTCGTCTTCCAGCGGGCGCCGCATCTGCCGTTCAGTAAGGACGACACCGAGATCCTCGGGCACAACGCGCTGGTCATCCGCGTGCAGCCGGACGAGGGCATCACGGTGCGCTTCGGCTCCAAGGTGCCGGGCACGGCCATGGAGGTCAGGGACGTCAACATGGACTTCGCCTACGGCGAGTCGTTCATGGAGTCCTCCCCCGAGGCGTACGAGCGGCTGCTGCTCGACGTGCTCATCGGCGACCCGCCGCTGTTCCCGCACCAGCGGGAGGTGGAGCTGTCGTGGAACATCCTCGACCCGATCGAGGAGTTCTGGGCCTCCCAGGGCCAGCCCGAAGGGTACGAGTCCGGCTCCTGGGGGCCGGCCTCGGCCGACGCGATGCTGGCCAGGGACGGACGCGCCTGGAGGCGGTTGTGAGCAAGACGCATCCGGGGCGGATCGAGCGGAGAGCGGTGTGACGACCTTCAACCTGACCGAGACGACCGCGTCGAAGATCTCCTCGACGCTCACCCGCCTGCGGCACCAGATGGGCGCCCCCGCCGTCGGCATGGTGCTGACGCTCGTCGTGGTGGTGGACGAGGCGGGGCAGTACGACGCGCTGCGCGCGGCCACCGATGCGGCGCGCGAGCACCCCTCGCGCATCCTCATGGTGATCAACCGCGACCCGGCCGAGCCCAACCGGCTGGACGCGGAGATCCGCGTGGGCGAGTCGGCGCCGGGCGAGGTCGTGCTGCTGCGCCTTTACGGCGAGCTGACCGAGCACGCCGACTCCGTGATCACGCCGCTGCTGCTCACCGACACGCCGGTGGTGGTGTGGTGGCCGGGCGAATGCCCCGACGTCCCCGCCAAGAACGCGGTCGGGCACCTGGGCAGCCGGCGGATCATGGACGCCAAATCGGCCGGGGACGCGGTCGCCGCCATCTCCTCGCGGGCCGGCAGCTACGTCCCCGGTGACACGGATCTGACCTGGACCCGGCTCACGCCGTGGCGCAGCCTGCTGGCCGCCGCCTTCGACCAGCCCATGGGGAAGATCACCAGGGGTGTGGTGGAGGCCGCGGCGGGCAACCCCAGCGCGCCGCTGCTGGCCGCCTGGCTGTGCGACCGGCTGGAGGCGCCGATCGAGGTCGCCGACTCCTCCGGCCCCGGCCTGACCGGCGTACGGCTGTCGATCGAGGGCGGGGGCGAGCTGACGGTGAGCAGGAGCGACGCCAGGCTCGCCACGCTGTCGCGGCCCGGCAACCCCGACCGGCGGGTCGCCCTGGCCCGGCGGCCCACCTCGGAGCTGCTGGCCGAGGAGCTGCGCAGGCTCGACCCCGACGACATCTACGCCGCCGCGATCCGCCGCCTGGCGGAGATGAAGGGTCAGGGGGGCGGGTGAGCGACGTTCCCGGCGTCATCGTCCACCGCGACGCCGAACTGCTGGCCCAGGCCGTGGCCGCCCGCCTCATCACACGGCTGGTGGACACCCAGGCGGCCCGCGGGTCCGCGCACCTGGTGCTGACCGGCGGCAGCGTGGGCATCGCGACGCTCGCCGCCCTCGCCGGGACGGCGGCGCGCGACGCCATCGACTGGCGGGCGCTCGACATCTGGTGGGGCGACGAGCGGTTCCTGCCGACCGGCGACCCCGAGCGCAACGAGACCGGGGCCCGCCAGGCCCTGCTCGACCACGTCGACGTGGACCCGGCGCGGGTGCATCCCATGCCGGGCCCCGACTCGGGGATGACCGCCGAGGAGGCGGCCGACGCGTACGCGGTGGAGCTGGCCAAGGCGGCACGGCCGGAGGACCACGGGCCGGTGCCCTCGTTCGACGTGCTGCTGCTCGGCATGGGCCCCGACGGGCACGTGGCCTCGTTGTTCCCCGACAAGCCCGCGGTCTACGAGGAGGAGCGGCCGGTCGTGTCCGTGCACGGCTCCCCCAAGCCGCCGCCGACCCGGGTGTCGCTGACGTTCCCCGCGCTGCGGGCCGCCAGGGAGGTCTGGGTCGTCGCCGCGGGCGAGGAGAAGGCGCAGGCGGTCAGGATGGCGCTGTCCGACGCCGGGCCCTTCCAGATCCCGGCCGCCGGGGCACGCGGGCGGCAGCGCACGCTGTTCCTGCTCGACCGCGCCGCCGCGCACAAGATCCCGCCGTCTCTGGGACGGATCGCCTCCCCCTGACGGGAGATCACATCGGAACGGCCGGGCCGGGGCTCACCCCCGCCCGGCCGTTCCGATGTGAGACGTCACCACGGTGAGACGGCCTCGCCCGTGATGAGACGTCACCACGGTGAGACGGCCTCGCCCGTGGTGAGACGTCACTGCGCCGGCCGGAAGCTCCGGTCCTCGCGAAGCCCGCTCCGCTGGGCCTTCGCTGCGGTCCTCCCTCCCGCCCGCTCCGCTCCTCCCCGCCGCGCCCTCATTCCCGGCCGGAGCGGGCCTCGTCGAGGGCGGCACGGGCCTCGTCCACGCGTACACGGGCGGAACGGGCGGCCCGTTCTGCGCTCGTCTCCTCCCGGCGGGCGACCTCCAGCCGGTGTTCGGCCGAATTCAGCTTGGTCCTGGCCTTGGCGAGCTTGGCCGCGAGCGTCTCGACCTTGGCCGTGCGCCGCTCGTGCTCGCGTACGGCCTCGGCCCGTTCGGCCTCCCAGCCGGCACGGCCCCGCTCCGCCTCGGCGGCGGCTCGTTCGGCCTCGGCGAGGGCCTCCTCCAGTCTCCCGATGCGGCGTTCGCGCTCCGCTTCCAGCCGTTCCCGCTCCGCTCTGTCGCGTTCCTCCTCGGCGGCCCGGCGCTCGGCCTTCGACGGCCGGGCGGTGCCCTTGTCTCGCGCCTTCGGTGCGGGCTGCTCGCGTGCTGCCGGTTCGGGTGCGGGCCGTACGACGGGGGCGGGAGTGAAGCCGCTGTAGCTGAGGGGGCGGCTCAGCCGTCCCCGGCGCACCTGCTCGGCCGCGTCCTCGTCCACGACGGCGGCGTCGAGGGTCTGCTCGATCTCCAGCTCGGCCGTGGAGGCCAGCGGATGCCCGGCCGTCTCCGCCGCCTCGCGCACGGATCGCACGAGACGGGCGATGAGCGGGGTCCGTTCGCGTCCGGCCTCGGCCAGAGCGTCCGCGTCCTGGGCCCGCCAGGCCTCCCGCAGCCGGCGGCCGAGGTCGAGCAGCCGGCCGAGCTCCTGGCTCTGTTCCCGGGCCGTCCGGTTGACGGCCCAGGCGACGACCGTGGGCTTACGCAGGGCCTTGATCCTCTTGGCCAGCGCGGCGTCGCCGGCCGCCTTCGCCTCCTTGGCGAGCGCGTCACGGGCCGCGGTGAAGTCCTCGGGCATCATGCCGTAGAGCCGATCAGCCGCCTCGTCGAAGTCCACAGACCACCTGTACCTGAGTTTCCCGTGCCGTTCTACCGGCACCGGCGGTATCTCTCATTCCGGCACCGGACAGCCGTGCCGTGCCACATCAGGTAGCCGCGAGTCGACAGCCGCCCCGTGCTCGGCCCCGGACGGTAGGACACTTCCTAGCCGTCGCGCCGGACGGTGGCCGGCCAGGCGGCGCCGACGACCGTCACGGCCCACGCCACGACCACCGACAGCCCCACCGGCCGGGCCAGCGCGAGCTCCGGCCCCTCGGGCACGCCGAGGAAGCTCAGCGTCGCCTCGTGCGGCAGCAACCGCACCACCCCGGGGGCGAAGCCCCGCAGCAGCGGGGACACGAGGATCGGCAGGACGACCAGCACGGCCAACGGCGTGACGACCGCTCTCGCCAGCACGGCGAACCCGTACGCCACCGAGCCGAGCAACAGGTAGGCCGCCACCTTGGCGAACAGGCCACCGGCCGTCTCGCCCGCGTCACCGAGCGCGTGCCGGGCCAGATGGCCCGGCAGCACGACGGGGAGCGCCGTGGCCGCCATCACCGCCAGGATCGCCAGGAGCTTCGACAGGAAGAACCGGTTGCGGTCCGGCACCGCCAGCAGGCTCACCCGCACCTGGCCGGTCCGGTACTCCCCGCCGGCCGCGAAGACCGGCACGGCCACGAAGGCGTACACCGGGGCCGACAGCACGGTGCCGAGCCGGGCGATCGCGACCTGTCCGTCCTGGCCCGCGACGCGTACGGCGTCCGTGGCGGCCAGCAGGCCGACCAGCGTGTCGGCCGACAGGGCGAGGGCGAGCGCGATCCACGTCGCGGGCAGGGTGCAGATCTTGGTGAGTTCGGCGCGGACGAGATCGGGCACCCCGATGCCGCCCGCGACGCGGCCGGGCTCGACGGCGGTCACCGCGCGTCCCGCCGGCTGAGGGCGATCGCGGCCGCGACGGTGGCCAGCAGCGGCCAGACGACGAGGACGACCATGGCATGTCCCGGACCGGCCGACAGCCGGAGATCTTCCTCCGGGAGAAGGATCAGGTTGCGGCCCGCGCTGAGCGGGACCAGCGCGTCCAGGGCGGGAGCGAAGGCGGCCAGGATCTGGCTCATGGTCAACGCGGTCATCACCACCGTGACCAGGATGCCGGCGAGAGTGCCGCGGACGATCAGGGTGACGGCGAAGGTGACGAGGCCGCTCAGGACCGCGAAGGCGAGGAACTTCGCCCGGGCGGTCCACGCGTCCGCGCTCACCACCAGACCCGGGTCCCAGTCCCTTACGGTGACGTACGTGAACGCCGCGCTGATCGCGGCGATGACGACGGCGGCGAACAGCAGGAAGCCGCCCGCGGCGAGCGTCTTCGCCACGACCAGACGCCCCCGCCGCGGAACCGCGAGCAGGGACATCCCGAGCTGGCCGGCCCGGAACTCCTGCCCCGCCATGACCGCGGCGAGGCAGGGCAGGAACAGGCACATCTGCAGCGACGACGCGGCCATGTATTCGACGAGCATGTCGTGGGCCGGCCGGACGTCGCCCGGGAACCGTTCGATCATGCCGTCCGCGGTGATCCTGTTCACCGCCTCCGTGTCGGCGCCGACGTTCTGGGCCAGCACCAGCACGTGCAGGGCGACGACGGCGCCGGTGACGAGCCACACGGCACGGAGTGTGACGATCTTCGTGAGTTCCGCCCGGACGGCGGCCGGCCGGCTCACCATCCTCCCCGGCCTTCCCGCTCCCCGGTGAGCGCGAAGAACGCCGACTCCAGCGACCGATGTCCCGCGCTGATGTCGTCCAGCGAGCCGCACGCGACGATCCGGCCGCCGGCGATCACGATCGCGTCGTCGGCGGTGGCGGCCGTCTCCGTCATCAGGTGACTGGACAGCAGCACGGTGCGGCCGGACGCGGCGTACTCGCGCAGGAGGTTCCGCACCCATCGGATGCCGTCCGGATCCAGCCCGTTGACCGGCTCGTCCAGCACCAGGATCTCCGGATCGCCGAGCAGCGCCGCCGCGATGCCGAGCCGCTGCCTCATGCCGAGCGAGTACCCCTTCACCCGCTGTCCGGCCGCGCGGGTCAGGCCGACCAGGTCCAGCACCTCGTGCACGCGGCGGCGTGGTATGCGGTTGCTCTGCGCGATCCAGGTGAGATGGTCGACGGCCCGGCGCTCGGGCACCGGCCCCGCCCCGTCGAGCAGCGCCCCGACCGTGCGCAGCGGATGGCGCAGGTCGCGGTAGCGCCTGCCGTCGATCAGCGCGGTGCCGGCGTCCGGGTGGTCCAGGCCGAGCAGTATGCGCAGAGTCGTCGATTTGCCCGCCCCGTTGGGGCCGAGAAAGCCGGTGACCCGGCCGGGCCTGACGGTGAACCCGACGTCGTGCAGCGCCTGCTTCTTGCCGTACCTTTTGGTGATTCCCGCGACCTCTATCATCCCTGCCTCGTGTCTCGTCCGTCTCGTCCTGGGGACCCCGGATTTCCCCAGCATCGGGCGGGACGGCGGGCGGGCGCGTCACCCGGAAGTAGACAGGACACGACGGCCTAACGGGGGTCGTGCAGCAGGCCCGCCTCGTGGGCGAGCACGGCCAGGTGCGTGCGGTCCTTGACGTCGAGCTTGGCGAAGACGCGGCGCAGGTACGTGCGCACCGTCTCCAGGCTGAGGCGCAGCTCGTCCGCGATCTCCTGGTTGGACAGACCGCGGGCGACCAGCCGGATCACCTGCAGCTCCCGTTCCGACAGCACGTGCCGGGTGAACGGGTGGCGTTCGCCGGGCCGGCGCGGCCGGAACCGGTCCAGCAGCCGCAGGGTCACCTCGGGGGCGAGCATCGCGTTCCCCGCGTGCACCGTGCGGACCGCGTGCAGCAGTTCCGCCGGAGCCGCGTTCTTCAGCAGGAAGCCCGAGGCGCCGAGCGTGAGCGCCTCATGCACGTACTCGTCCAGGTCGAACGTCGTGAGCATCAGGACCCGGGTGGTCGTCTCCGCCAGGATCCGCCGTGCCGCCTCCAGACCGTCGGTGCCCGGCATCTGCACGTCCAGCAGCGCGACGGACGGTCTCAGCGCCGCGACCAGCCGGGCGGCCTCCGCGCCGTCCCCCGCCTCCCCGGCGCACCGGAAACCCGGTGTGCGCTCGAACAGCTTCCGGTACGCCCCGCGCAGCCCCGCGTCGTCGTCGGCCAGGAAGACGGAGATGGACTCGGTCCGCGACTCGCTCATGGACACCCTCCGGACCAGACTGATCGGCTCGCTCGCCGATGCTGTCACGGCCCGTCGATCTCCGCAGGCGGACCCGCGAGTCGCGCATCCCCCGGCTCGCGCCGCCGCCGCGAGATCGGTCCGAGCGGCAACCGGGCCTCCACGGCGAACCCGCCTTCGGGCCGGGCGCCCCAGGTCGCCGTTCCGCCCACCAGCATGGCCCGTTCCCGGATGCCCCGCAGTCCGACCCCCGCACCGGGAGCCCGCTTCCCGCCGCCCGCTGTCCGGGCACCGCCGTCCCGGACCCGCACCACCAGCACGTCGCCCTCCCGATGGACCCGCACGGTGCAGCGCGCGCCCGGGGCGTGCCGCACCACGTTGCTCAACGCCTCCTGCACGACGCGGAACACCACCACGCTCGTCCCCTCGTCGAGGGACGGGCCCTCGTCGATGCGGGTCTCCACGTCGATGCCGGCGGCCCGGGCCGCCCGGACGGTCTCCGCGAGCCCGTCGAGGCCGTCCGGTCCGCGCCCCGGCCCCCCGCCCGGCCCACCGTCCGGGCGGCGCAGTTGACGCACCAGCCCCTGGACGTCCTCCAGCGCCGTGCGCGCGTGCGTCTCCACCTCCGACAACGTGTCGCGCAACTCCTCCTCCCGGGTGTCCGGCAGGCTGAGGATCACCCCCGACTGCGCGAGGATCACCCCGAGCGCGTGCCCGACCACGTCATGGACGTCCCGCGCCACCTCCAGCTGCACCCGCATCCGCTCCGCCTCCCGCGCGGTCGCGATCTGCTTGCCGGTGGTGGTGCCCAGCACCCAGGCCACGCTCAGCGCGGCCACGGCGAGCGTCACCTGCCGCCCCAGCCCGAGCGCGTCCTGCTCCGGCACCGCGGTGACCAGGGCGAGACCCGCGAACACCCCGGCCAGCACCGCGACCACGACCCGCGTACGGCGTGCCCGCTCGATCGCCAGCGGGTACAGACACCAGGCCGCGGCCAGCATCGGATCCTGGCAGACTCCCAGCACGGCGCCGGCGACGGTGGCGACCCCGGCCGCCACCGTCGCCTCCAACGGCGCCCGCCGCCGCAGCACCATCGCGCCGGCCGTCACCGCGGCCAGCACCGCCCCCGTGACCGCCGACGGCCACGATCCGGCACCGGCCGTCGGCCCCGCCCAGAAAACCAGCACGACGCCGGCCGCCGCGCCGCCGTCCGCCAACGCCCGCATCGTCCCCCGCACGACAAGCACCGTAAGCGAACGACCGCGAATCGGCCACGGCTCGCGCGGTCAGGACGTCAGCTCGGGGACGCCGTCGTCAGCACGCCCACGGCGAGCCGCGCCTCCATCACACCGGGATCCTCGGTGGGAGTGAGCGTCGCACCGAGGGAGCCGAGCAGCCTGCGCATGCGCGTGTTGTCGTGCAGGAAAGTCGCCCGCACCTCGGCCAGGCCGAGGTCCCTGGCCTGGGCCAGGAGCATGCGGGCCAGCCGGGCGCCGAGCCCCCGGCCCTGCCAGCGGTCCTCCACGAGGAACGCGATCTCCGCGATGCCGGGGTCCGAGGTGAAGATCAACGAGCCGAGGGCGACGACCTGCCCGTCGTGACCGGCGACGAGCGACTGGCCGCGGGCGCGGTCGCACAGCCGCTCGAACAGGCGCGGCGGCAGGGTCGGGTTGGCGGTGAAGTAGCGGAACCTGCGCGTCTCGGGAGAGCAGCGCTCGTGCAGGTCGCGCAGTGCCTCGCGATAGAGCGACGTCAGTGGCTTGACCTGCACCTCCGCACCGTCGGCGAGCCGCACCGGCCCCTCGGCCGCGGACGGCTCGGCCGGCGGCTGCGCTAGCCTCGCCATCGCCGCGGCGCGGGCCGCCTCCGTCAGCGTGAACGGAAGCCCGGCACGTCGCAGCCGGATCGACCGGCGGGGCGCGACGGGCACCACGAGCAGGGTCGGGTCGGGCAGCTCCGCGATCTCATCGCCGTCCCCCTCGTCCTCCCCGTTCCGCGCCCGGCGGGTGGCCGCGCCGTACACCCAGCGGGCGTCGTCGGCGCGCAGCAGCTCGGCCAGGATCTCCGGCAGCCGCCAGGGAGCCGAGCGCAGCCGGGCGGCGAGCAGCAGCGCCCGCGTCGGCTCGTCGGTCAGTTCGTGCGCGGTGGCGGGCACGATCCGCACCCGCCGTCCGCCCGCGGCCTCCAGCGCCTCGCGTACGGCCTCGGGAGAGGCCGGAATGTCCGTCACGAACTCGTCGACCGTGCCGTCCGTGTCGGGCTGCACCGACAGGCCGAGGATGTTGCCGCCCTTGTCGGCCAGTGCGGTCGCCAGCGACGCCAGCCGCCCGGGCCGTTCGTCCACGGTCGTACGAATCCGGAAGAACCCCATCGGTACCCGCTCCCCTCCGTTGCGCCGGCCTTCAGCCTGCCGGAGCGCTGTTACCCCTGTGCTACACGGCGGTGAGCCACCCGTTTCCTTTCACTGTGGCGCGTTACGACTACCGTTATCCGCATGTGTCTCGCCGGATTTCCACGACATCCGTGGTCGAATGGCGGGATTGTCACGGATATAGCAGGATGTGCATCATGACCGCTCCTCTGTCCCCCGGTTTCGTCAACGGTGAGGTGTCCTTCTGGTATCGGGCGCTGGGGGTGCCGGCCCCCGGAGAGCCCCTCGGCGGCGACCTGCGGGCCGACGTGGCCGTCGTCGGCGCGGGCTACACCGGACTGTGGACCGCTTACTACCTGAAGAAGGCCGACCCGTCGCTGCGGGTCGTCGTGCTGGAGAAGGAGTTCGCCGGGTTCGGCGCGTCGGGGCGCAACGGCGGCTGGCTGACCGGCGCGCTGGCCGGATCGCCCGATCGGTATGCGAAGACCCACGGCCGGGACGCGGCGAGGCGGCTGCAGCGCGCGATGTTCGAGGCGATCGACGAGGTCATCCGCGTCGCCCGCGAGGAGGGCGTGGACGCCGACATCGTCAAGGGCGGCCTGCTCACCGTCGCCCGGGGCCCGGCGCAGGCACTGCGGCTGCGCGAGGAACTGACCGCGCAGCGCGAGTGGGGCTGGAACCGCGACGACGTCCGGCTGCTGACCACCGACGAGATGAACGACCGGCTGCGCGTGGCGGACGCCACGGGGGCCACCTGGAGCCCGCACTGCGCCAGGATCCAGCCGGCCAAGCTGGCCCGCGGCCTGGCGCGGGCCGTACGTGACCTGGGCGTCGAGATCTACGAGCGGACCCCGGTCACCGAGATCGTCCCGAGAGGGGCGGGGCAGCCCGCGGCGGCGGTCACGCCGTACGGGACCGTGCGGGCGGACCACGTGCTGCGCTGCACCGAGGGGTTCACCGCGATGATCGCCGGCCACCACCGCGACTGGCTGCCGATGAACAGCTCCATGATCGTCACCGAGCCGCTGCCGGAGAAGGTCTGGGCGGAGATCGGCTGGCAGGGCCGCGAGCTGCTCGGCGACATGGCGCACTACTACATGTACGCGCAGCGGACGGCCGACGACCGCATCGCCTTCGGCGGCCGCGGCAGGCCCTACCTGTACGGATCGAGGGTCGACGAGCGGGGGCACACGCACAGCTGGACCGTGGACGCCCTGTGGGACCTGCTGGTCGCGTTCTTCCCCGCCGTCGCCGGGTCACGGGTGGAGCACGCCTGGTCGGGCGTGCTGGGCGTGCCGCGCGACTGGTGCTCGGCCGTCCACGTGGACCACGCGACCGGCCTCGGCTGGGCGGGCGGCTACACGGGGCACGGCGTGACCACCACCAACCTCGCCGGGCGCACGCTCCGCGACCTGGTGCTGCGCCGCGACACCGACCTGATCCGGATGCCGTGGGTGGACCGGCGGGTGCGCGCCTGGGAGCCGGAGCCGCTGCGCTGGCTCGGCGTCCACTCGATGTACCGTCTCTACCGCCTGGCCGACGCCCGCGAGAACAGGGGCATGACCAGGACGTCCGTACTGGCCAGGATCGCCGACACGATCACCGGTCACTGACCCCCTCCTCCTCCGTGATCGTGCGGTTCGTCGCACGCCCCCGGCCGTCCAGGGCCGGAGGCGTGCGTGATCACGCACGATCGCACGCCGCACCGCGCCGACCTGTACGTATCGTTTCCGTGATCTTGCACTGTTCGCCGGACGCCCGTACATCACACAGAAGGACACGACACCCTTGAGCTCCACCATCTTGTTCCGCGGCGGCCGCGTCTTCGTCCCCGGCGGCTTCGCCGAGGCGGTCCTCGTCCGCGACGGCGTGATCGCCGCCGTCGGCGCCGAATCCGACCTCGTACGGCTGGCGCCCGCCGCCGAACCGGTGGACCTCGGCGGCGGCCTGCTGACACCGGGGTTCACCGACGCCCACGTCCACCCGGTGCAGGCCGGGCTCGAGCGGGCCAGATGCGACCTGGCAGAGGTGTACGGCCTCGAGGCCTACACCAGGGAAATCGCCGGCTACGCCGCGGACAACCCCGGCAAGGAGTGGATCGACGGCGGCGGCTGGGACATGTCGGCGTTCCCCGGCGGCCTTCCCCACCGCTCCCAGCTCGACTTCCTCGACCGCCCGGCGTACTTGGTGCAGCGCGATCACCACGCCGCCTGGGTCAACACGCGGGCGCTGGAGCTCGCCGGGATCACCAGGGACACCCCCGACCCCGCGGACGGCCGCATCGAGCGCGACCCGGACGGCACGCCGAGCGGGGTGCTGCACGAGGGCGCGATGGACCTCGTCGGCCTGCTCACGCCCCGCCCGACCCCGGCCGACGTCGACGCCGCCCTGATGGACGCACAGGCCCACCTGTTCTCGCTGGGCATCACCGGCTGGCAGGACGCCATCGTGGGGTCGTACGCCGGGTCGGACGACCAGCTGCCCGCCTACCTCTCGGCGGCCTCCTCCGGACGGCTGCGGGCGCGGGTCGTCGGCGCCCTGTGGTGGGACCGCACCCGCGGTGCCGAGCAGATCCCCGACCTGGTCGAGCGGCGCGCGACGGCCAAGGGCCTGGACCGGTTCCGGGCGACCTCGGTCAAGATCATGCAGGACGGCATCGCGGAGAACTTCACCGCCGCCGTCATCGAGCCCTACTGCCGCTGCGGCGGCACCGGCCTGTCGTACGTCGACCCGGCGCTGCTCGGCGAATGCGTCAAGGAGCTGGACGCCCTGGGCTTCCAGGTGCACTTCCACGCCATCGGCGAGCGGGCCGTGCGCGAGGCGCTCGACGCGCTGAGCGGCACCGACCCCTCCAACCGGCACCACATCGCCCACGTCCAGATCATCACGCCGCAGGACGTGCCGCGCTTCGCCGAGCTGGGCGTCACGGCCAACCTGCAGCCGCTCTGGGCGACCCACCACCTGCAGATGGACGAGCTGTGCATCCCCTACCTCGGTGAGGAGCGGTCGTCCTGGCAGTACCCCTTCGCCGACCTCGTACGGCACGGCACCCGCTTCGCCGGCGGCTCGGACTGGCCGGTCTCCTCGGCCAACCCCCTGGAGGCCATGCACGTGGCGGTCAACCGCACCGAGCCGGGCAGCTCGGTCCACGCGACGTACCCCACGGCGCAGACGCCCTTCCTGCCCGAGCAGAGCCTCGACCTGCGGACGATCATGACGGCCTACACCGAGGGCTCCGCCTGGATCAACCGCTCCCCCGCCGGTGTGATCGAGGAGGGCCGTCCGGCCGACCTCGTCGTCCTCGACCGCGACCCCTTCGCCCTCGACCCGAAGGACATCTGGACGACCGAGGTCGTCATGACCTTCCTCGACGGCGAACAGGTGCACGGCTGACGGAGACGGCGCCTCAGCGGTCCCCGGCGAGGGCGGAGCGGTTCCGCGGCACGGCGAACGCCACGGCGAGACAGGCCGCGGCGAGCAGCAGCGCCGAGCCGCGGAAGCCGAGCATGCCGACCGTCGTGAGGACGAGCGCCACCGAGCCGGGACGACCGTTCCGGCCGCCGTGTAGCGCGTGGATCGCCGCGACCGACACCGGCATGCCCAGGGCGAGGGGGAACCCGTCCGCGGTGCCGCCCGCTCCCCCACATCGGCGGGTGTCACGCGGGATGCTCCGCGCACAGGCAGCCGACGCCCTTCTCGATCCATTCCCGGCCGGCCCACTCAGGGTGCCGCTCGATCATGAGCGCGGTGACCTCCTCGACGATCGTCCGCTCGCTCACGGCCGAGTCCCTGCGCATCCAGGTCTCGTCACGCAGCAGTTCGAGGTAGTCGCGGACGTCGGCGAGCAGTTGCGGGCCGCCGACGTCGCCGTGGCCGGGCACCACCACCCGCGGTGACGCGTCGGCCAGCCGCCGGATCACCGCGATCCACCGGGTGCCGGACACGTCGGTGTCGTGCGGCGGGAACCACGGGAAGATGGCGAACTGCCCGGCCTCAACGAGATCACCGGTGAACATCGCCCCGGCGTCGGGGACCGTGATCACCTGGTCGCCCCTGCTGTGCGCGCGGCCCGTGGCCCGCATCCGCACCACCCGGCCGCCCAGGTCCAGGTCGTACGCGTCGTCGTAGACGACGTCCGGGGCGGCGATCTCGACACCCTCCAGCCGCCGGGCGACCGGTTCGCCGAGCCCTCTGAACATCTCGAGGTAGGCGGCGCCCTTCGTGGACAGGTCCTCGGCCTGCGCCCGGTTGAGCAGGAACGTCGCCTCCCCGGCGAACACCTGCGCCCCGAACGCGTGCTCCGGATGGAAATGCGTCGTCGTCAGGTACAGCCTGCGGCCCGCGGCGTACTCCGCCGCGAACGTGAGCACGGTCTCGGCGTTTCGCGGGCCCATTCCGGTCTCGACGACGAGCACGGAATGCGTGCCGCCGATGACGCCGATGTTGGGCACCAGCTGCACCCCGCGATTGGGGATCACCATCAGGTCGCGGGCGAGCTCACGCACCTCCTCGGTACGCACGACGGGCTCGGGCAGCAGATATTCGGACATCGCATCCATCCTCATGGAGAGCCTGACAACTGGGCCGCTCCAGTCCATTACGGGATACTCCGCCGCGTCCAACACCGGTTGCGCAGGCCGGATACCGTGCCGGTATCGTCGCCGGTGATGGACCTACGCTCGTTGCGCTATTTCGTGGCCGTCGCCGAGGAGCGCCACTTCGGGCGGGCGGCCGCGCGCCTGCACATGACCCAGCCGCCGCTGAGCCGCGCCATACGGCACCTGGAGGCCGACCTCGGCGCCCTCCTGCTCCACCGCTCGCCCACCGGCGTCACACTGACCGCCGCCGGCGCCGCGCTCTACGACGAGGCACGCGCGTTGCTGGAGCAGGCCGAGCGGGTGCGCGGCCGGGTCGCCGCCGCGGCCGGCGACGCCACCCTGACCATCGGCACTGTCGCGGACAGCGCGGAGCAGGCCGGAGCCCGCCTCGCCGCGGCCTTCCGCCGGCGTCACCCCGGGGTCCGGGTCCGCGTCCGCGAAGCCGACTTCACCGACCCGACGACGGGCCTTCGGGCCGGCCTCGTCGACGTCGCGATCACCAGGGCGCCCTTCGACGACACCGGAATAACCACCCACCCGCTGCGCACCGACCCCATGGGGGTGGTCCTGCGGGCCGACGATCCGCTGGCCCGCCGCGAGACCCTGCGGCTGAGCGATCTCGCCGACCGGCCGTGGTTCCGGCTGCCCGACGGCGTCGATCCCGTCTGGTGCGCCTACTGGAACGCCGTCACGCCCGGCGGCGAACTCAGGGACGGCCCGGTGGTGCGCACCGTTCACGAGTGCCTCCAGGCCGTTCTGTGGAACGGCACGGTCGGGCTGGCGCCGGCGGCTCACGCGCTGCCCGAGGGGCTCACATCGGTTCCGCTGGCCGACATGCCGCCCAGCCGCCTCGTCGTGGCCTGGAACAGCGACGACGTCAACCCGCTCGTCCGCTCGTTCACCCAGATCGCCGCGGCCGTGTACCGCTCCGCGACGCGGGAACCCGCGCAAACGTGAAGGCCCTTCCCGCCGGCGGCGGAAAGGGCCTTCACAGTCGTCCGGATCAGTAGATCGGGCGGGAGGAGGAGCGCAGCCGCTCCAGCGCCTCGGCGAGGATCTGCGCGCCGTCCTTGTCGCTACGACGCTCCTTCACGTATGCGAGGTGCGTCTTGTACGGCTCGTTCTTCGGCGGAGCAGGCGGGCTCGACTGGTCCTGCCCGGCCGGCAGTCCGCACCGCGGGCAGTCCCAGAGCTCGGGGACGGCCGCGTCACTGGCGAAGCTCGGGCGCGTCTCGTGCATGTTCGCGCACCAGAACGAGACCCGGACACGGGGGGCGGCCTCGCCGCGTTCGGCCTCTCCCATGGGGCCGGCGCCGACTCGGCTGCCACGGATCGCGTTGCCACTACCCACCGATGAACTCCTTGCTCGATCGCCCCGCGGACGGGGGGAGGTGAATCTCTGTCACGCGTGGCCGGAGGCCGTCCGCTACGGCTTGAGCAGCAGGCCCAGCGCGATGATGCAGACGAACCAGACGACGCCCGTGATGATGGTGAGACGGTCCAGGTTGCGCTCGACCACCGACGATCCGCCGAAGGACGACGAGAAGCCGCCGCCGAACAGGTCGGACAGGCCGCCACCCTTGCCCTTGTGAAGCAGCACGAGCAGCACCATCAAGGAGCTCGCCAGGATGAGGGCGATGGAAATTCCGAGTATCACCGTAGACCTGTCCTATATCCGGGCGTGCACGACGCGGGTGCACGGCGTCATCCACATGCGAGAGCACGATGCCATCGCGTGACGATTCAGTTGTGTCCTACGAGGGTACGACCTGTTGTCAAGTCGCACCCCCCGAACGGCTCAGCTAGCTGGAAGTCTCGCCGAATCGGCAGATCTTGGCGAATTCTCCCGCATCGAGGCTGGCCCCTCCCACGAGGGCGCCGTCGATGTCGGCCTCCGCCATGATGCCGGCGACGTTGTCCGACTTCACCGAGCCACCGTAAAGGATACGGACAACAGAGGCCACATCGTCACCGTAAAGCTCGGCGAGTCGCACCCGGATCGCGCCGCACACCTCTTGGGCGTCCTTCGGGGTGGCGACCTCGCCGGTGCCGATCGCCCAGACCGGCTCGTACGCGATCACGATGGACTTCGCCTGCTCGGCCGGGACGCCCTCGAGCGCGCCGTCGAGCTGCGCCAGCGTGTGCTCGACGTGACGGCCCTCCTGGCGCACCGGCAGCCCCTCGCCCACGCACAGGATGGGCGTCAGCGAGTGCCGGTAGGCGGCCTTGACCTTGGCGTTGCACAGGGCCTCGTCCTCGGCGTGGTACTGCCGCCGCTCCGAGTGCCCGACGAGCACATAGGTGCAGCCGAGCTTGCCGAGCATCGCCCCGGAGATCTCCCCGGTGTACGCCCCGGAGTCCTTCGCCGACAGGTCCTGCGCGCCGTAGGCGATGCGGAGCTTGTCGGCGTCCACCAGCGTCTGCACGCTACGCAGGTCGGTGAACGGCGGGATGACCGCGACGTCCGCCTTGTCGTAGTCGCGGTCGGTCAGCGTGAACGCCAGCTTCTGCACCAGATTGATGGCCTCGAGGTGGTTGAGGTTCATCTTCCAGTTGCCGGCGAACAGCGGCTTGCGGGACATCTACTCCTCCAGCGCCGCGAGTCCGGGCAGCGTCTTGCCTTCGAGGTACTCGAGGCTCGCGCCGCCACCGGTGGAAATGTGCGAGAAGCCGTCCTCGGGCAGGCCGAGCCTGCGCACGGCCGCCGCCGAGTCGCCGCCGCCGACCACGGTGAACGCCTTGGAGTCGACCAGCGCCTGGGCGACGGCACGGGTGCCGCCGGAGAACGCGTCGAACTCGAACACGCCCATCGGGCCGTTCCAGAACACGGTCTGGGCGTCGGCCAGCTTCGAGGCGAACAGCTCACGGGTGCGGGGGCCGATGTCGAGGCCCTCGCGGTCGGCCGGGATCGCGGTGGCGTCCACGACCTCGTGCGGCGCGTCGGGACCGAACTCGGTCGCGGCCAGCACGTCCAGCGGCAGCACCAGCTCGACGCCGCGGGAGGCCGCCTCCTCGAGGAAGCCCTTGACCTGGTCGATCTGGTCCTCCTGCAGCAGGGACTTGCCCACCTCGTGGCCCTGGGCCTTGAGGAAGGTGTAGGCCATGCCGCCGCCGATGAGCAGGCGGTCCACCTTGGACAGCAGGTTCGCGATCACGCCGAGCTTGTCGGAGACCTTCGCGCCGCCCAGCACGACGACGTACGGCCTGGCCGGGTCCTCGGTGAGCTTGCGCAGCACCTCGACCTCGGCGAGGACGAGGTCGCCCGCCGCGTGCGGCAGCCGCTTGGGCAGGTCGTAGACGCTGGCGTGCTTGCGGTGCACCGCGCCGAAGCCGTCGCCCACGTAGAGCTCGGCGAGGGCGGCCAGCTTGCCGGCGAACTCGCCCCTGACCGCGTCGTCCTTGGACTCCTCGCCCGGCTCGAAGCGCAGGTTCTCCAGGAGGGCGACCTGCCCGTCCCGCAGGCCCGCCACCACGCTCTGCGCGGACTCGCCGACCACGTCGGTGGCGAACGCCACGTCCTCGCCGAGCAGCTCGGCCAGCCGCCGGGAGACCGGGGCGAGCGAGTACTTCGGCGTGACCGAGCCCTTGGGGCGGCCGAGGTGGGCGGCGACGACGACCCGGGCGCCGCGCTCGACCAGCTTCTTGATGGTCGGCACCGACGCCCGGATGCGGCCGTCGTCGGTGATCGTCTCCCCGTCGAGGGGGACGTTGAGGTCGGCGCGCACGAACACGCGCCGGCCCTTCACGTCGAGCTCGTCGATTCCGATCATCAGAGCGAGGCGCCCACGTACTCGATGAGGTCCACGAGGCGGTTGGAGTAGCCCCACTCGTTGTCGTACCAGCCGACGACCTTGACCTGGTTGCCGATGACCTTGGTGAGGCCGGCGTCGAAGATGCAGGACGACGGGTCGGTGACGATGTCGCTGGAGACGATCTCGTCCTCGGTGTAGCTGAGGTAGCCCTTGAGCGCGCCCTCGGCGGCGGCCTTGATCGCGGCGTTGACCTCCTCGACGCTGGTCTCGTTGCGCACCTCGACCGTGAGGTCGGTGGCCGAGCCCGTCGGGATCGGCACGCGCAGCGCGTAGCCGTCGAGCTTGCCCTTCAGCTCCGGCAGGACCAGGCCGATGGCCTTGGCGGCGCCGGTGGAGGTCGGGACGATGTTCAGCGCGGCGGCGCGGGCGCGGCGCAGGTCCTTGTGCGGGCCGTCCTGCAGGTTCTGGTCCTGCGTGTAGGCGTGGATGGTGGTCATCAGACCCTTCTCGATACCGAAGGTGTCGTTGATGACCTTGGCCATCGGGGCCAGGCAGTTGGTGGTGCAGGAGGCGTTGGAGATGATCGTGTGAGCGGCCGGGTCGTACTTCTCGTGGTTGACGCCCATGACGATCGTCACGTCTTCGTTCTTCGCCGGAGCGGAGATGATGACCTTCTTCGCGCCGTTGTCGGCGTGCACCTTGGCCTTGGTGGCGTCGGTGAACAGACCGGTCGACTCGACGACCACGTCCACCCCGAGGTCGCCCCAGGGCAGCTTGGCGGGGTCGCGCTCGGCGAACGCCTTGATCGCCTTGCCGTCAACGGTGATCTCGTCCGCCGAGGACTTGACCTCGTACGGCAGGCGGCCCAGGATGCTGTCGTACTTCAGCAGGTGGGCCAGCGTGGCGTTGTCGGTGAGGTCGTTGACGGCGACGACCTCGATGTCCTTGCCGCTGGCCGCCACAGCGCGCCAGAAGTTGCGGCCGATACGGCCGAAGCCGTTGACGCCTACGCGGATGCTCACGGATCCGATCTCCTCGTACGTCGTGCGCCGGTGTACCGGCGCCAGGGCTGTGTTAAACCTCAATGACAGACCTTATCGGACCCAAATTGGTGTAGACCACCGGCCCGCACTTTGACGGCGTGTCAGGCCGGACGGGCCCGTGAGCGGGCCCTTTCCCGCCCGGGCGTCGCGCGGCCGCCGGAGGCGAACCGGCGGCGCGCGGCGTGCTCCGAGCGCTACTGCGCCAGCATGTCGGCGGTGAGGTTGGCTTCGGTGTTGGCGATGCCGAGGTCCTGGGCACGCTTGTCGGCCATCGCGAGCAGGCGCCGGATGCGCCCGGCGATGGCGTCCTTCGTGAGCGGCGGGTCGGCGATCTGGCCGAGCTCCTCCAGGGACGCCTGCTTGTGCTCCACCCGCAGCCGGCCCGCGATCACCAGGTGCTCGGGGGCGTCGTCGCCGAGGATCTCCAGCGCCCGCTGCACCCTCGCCCCGGCGGCGACGGCCGCCCGGGCCGACCTGCGCAGGTTCGCGTCGTCGAAGTTGGCCAGGCGGTTGGCGGTGGCCCGCACCTCGCGGCGCATCCGCCGCTCCTCCCAGGCCAGCACGCTGTCGTGCGCGCCGAGCCGGGTCAGCAACGCGCTGATCGCGTCGCCGTCGCGCACCACCACGCGGTCGACACCGCGCACCTCCCGGGCCTTGGCGTGGATCTTCAGTCGCCGCGCCGAGCCGACCAGGGCCAGCGCCGCCTCAGGGCCGGGACAGGTCACCTCCAGCGACATCGACCGGCCGGGCTCGGTCAGCGAGCCGTGCGCGAGGAACGCGCCCCGCCAGGCCGCCTCGGCGTCACAGGTGGCCCCGGAGACGACCTGCCGGGGCAGCCCGCGCACGGGGCGCCCGTGGTTGTCGATCAGGCCGGTCTGCCTGGCCAGCGCCTCGCCGTCCTTGTAGACGCGCACGACGTAGCGCGAGCCCTTGCGCAGCCCCGCGGGCGCCAGCACCAGCACCTCGGCCTTGTGCCCGAAGACCTCGCCGATGTCCTTGATCAACCTGCGGGCGGTGGCGTTGGTGTCGAGCTCGGCCTCGATCACGATGCGCCCGCCCACCAGGTGCAGCCCGCTGGCGAAGCGCAGCAGCGTGGAGACCTCCGCCTTCCGGCAACAGGGCTTGAGCACCGGAAGGCGGCTCAGCTCGTCTTTCACCACACCCGTCATGGCCATCAGCGCGTGTCCTCCCCCAAACAGACTCTGCCCGTCAGTCTCTCGCACCTGGTGAGCACGCAATCACCGCTTCTCACGGAAAATCTCATCCAGGACAGCGGCAAGACGTGGTCCGTCGTGCCGGTCGGATCCGTCAGAGGCGGCCACATCGGCCAAAACGACCCGGCCGCCCATCGCGTGCGCCGCCTTCTCCAGAGCCCTCGGATCGGCGACCACCCCGCCGTCGGCGACCACCGCGTCGACGACCAGGGCGGGGGCGTGCTCCCTGAGCACCTCCAGGTGCCGTTCCGGCGAGAAGCCGTCGGTCTCCCCCGCCTGCGGCGCGAGGTTGAGGATCACCAGCCGCCTGGCGCTCGTCTCGTGCAGCGCCCGGGCCAGTTCCGGCACTTTGAGATGGGGCAGGACGCTGGTGAACCAGGAGCCCGGCCCGAACACCACCCAGTCGGCCGCCTCGATCGCCTCGATCGCCTGCGGACAGGCGGGCGGATCGGACGGCAGCAGCGAGATGGAGCGCACCCGCCCTGGCGTCAGCGCGCAGGCGACCTGCCCGCGCACCGTCGCGATCGTCCCGTCCAGATCGACCTCCGCCTGGATGTCGAGCGGCACGGAGGCCATGGGCAGCACCCGGCCGTGCGCGCCGAGCAGCCGGCCCACCCACTCCAGGCCCACGACGGGATCACCGAGCAGTTCCCAGAGCGCGACGATGAGCAGGTTGCCGACGGCGTGACCGTGCAGTTCGCCCTCGCTCCTGAAGCGGTGCTGGACGACCTCGCTCCATGTCTTGCCCCACTCGTCGTCGCCGCACAGAGCCGCGAGCGCCATCCGCAGGTCGCCGGGCGGCAGAACCCCCAGCTCACGCCTGAGACGCCCGCTGGAGCCGCCGTCGTCCGCGACCGTCACCACGGCCGTCAGGTCGTCCGTGACGGTCCTCAGGGCCGACAGGGAGGCGTACAGGCCGTGGCCGCCGCCGAGAGCGACGACCCTGGGACCGCTCGCGGCGGCGGTTACGGAGTGCGGAGGGAGCATCGATGCGCCGACGGTGGGGGACTTGCGGGGATGATCGGGGACGGAGGGGTCCGCGGGGTCCGGGGCGGGGTCCTTCATCGTCCTCCTCGCGCTCGCCACGGGCACCGCTCTGCGGAGCCGTGGCGCTCAGGTCGTGCTGATCTGTCACGCTCACCCGGTCGCCGTGGCCGGAACCGGCCGCGCGCCTCGGCGGCCGTCGCGCGGGCCCGGACCGGCCACGGGCCGCATGCCCGCCACCGTACGCCCTGAAAGGGGCAGCCCGCCCCTCGCGTGATCCACCTGTGCGCCGGGCTCCCGCTACCCGCGTGAAGACGCGGCAATCGGGCATGGTCCGTCCCGCCGCCCCGGCGTCCTGGGTTCGCGCCGCGGGCCTGTGACGCCGCGATCAGCCCTCGCCGGGCCGACGCGGACAGGCCCGGGCGGCGACCGTCACTCGCGGCCCACGTCCCGGTGGCTGACCTGGACGTCCATGCCGCGCTCCCGCAGGCGGGCGCCGAGTTGCTCGGCCATCGCGACGCTGCGGTGCTTTCCTCCGGTGCAGCCCACGGCGAGAGTCGCGTAGCCCTTGCCCTCACGCGTGTATCCGGCGGCGACGACGCCGAGAACCTCCTCGTATCCGTCGAGGAACTCCTTGGCCCCGGGCTGGCTGAGCACGTAGTCGCGCACGGGCGCGTCGAGCCCGTTCATCGGCCGCAGCTCCGGCACCCAGTGGGGGTTGGGCAGGAACCGGCAGTCCACGACGAGGTCGGCGTCGACCGGCAGGCCGTACTTGTAGCCGAAGGACACCACGTTGACCTTGAGTCCCGGGCGGTCCTCGCCGCCGAAGAACGACACGATCTTCTTGCGCAGCTCGTGCACGTTCAGCAGGGACGTGTCGATGACGAGGTCGGCGTTGGCACGGACCTCGCGCAGGATGCCGCGCTCGCGGTCGATCCCGTCGACGAGCCGCCCGTCACCCTGGAGGGGGTGGGGACGCCGGACGTTCTCGAACCTGCGGACCAGTTCCTCGTCGCTCGCCTCGAGGAACACCACCCGGACGCCGACACCGCGCCCGTCGAGTTCCTCGATGGCCGCGTTGAGGTCGGTGGTGAAGGCGAGGCTGCGCACGTCGACCACGGCGGCGACGCGGTCGGTCGCCATGTTCACCCGGCCGGCCTCCTCGGCGAGCGAGGACAGCAGCCCCGGCGGCAGGTTGTCGATCACGTACCAGCCGAGGTCCTCCAGAGACTTCGCGGCGGTGCTGCGCCCCGCCCCCGACATTCCGGTGATCACCACGAATGCCGGCTCAGTCGTGCTCATCGCCCGCTCACCGTCCTGCCGCCCATGTCAGCCCGCCCAACGTCAGCCCCGTCCGCTTTCCGCCACCCACGCCGGGGTGGCCGACCCCCATCGGAAACCGGGCCCGTTCCCCCGCGGGAACGACTCTCTGGTGCCGGAGCATGACACCTCTTCACCTGATCGCGCCACCGCCGCGCCGGGCGACTCCCACGGCGCCCTTCCTGCTGCCCTGCCTGGGACGGAACGTGCCACGACGCCGGCGCGGACACGTCACGACCCCTGCCCCGCCGGGGACGGGCTTTCACCGCGCAGCGCCGCGACGATGGCCTCGGCGGTCGCGCGGCCGATGCCGGGGACCTCGCGGATCTCCTCGGCGCTCGCCTCCCGCAGCCGCTTCACCGAACCGAAGTGACGCAGCAGGGCCTGACGGCGTGCCGGACCGAGGCCCGGCACCTGGTCAAGCGCGCTCTCCTTGAGCGATTTCGACCTCTTCGTCCGATGGTAGGTGATAGCGAACCTGTGCGCTTCGTCGCGGACGCGTTGTAACAGGTAGAGGCCCTCGCTGCTGCGCGGCAGGATCACCGGCTGGTCGTCGCCGGGCAGCCAGACCTCCTCCAGCCGCTTGGCCAGCCCGCACACCGCGACGTCGTCGATGCCGAGCTCGTCGAGGGCGCGCTGGGCGGCCGCCGCCTGCGCCGGGCCGCCGTCCACCACGACCAGGTTGGGCGGGTAGGCGAACTTGCGGGGACGGCCCGTCTCCGGGTCGATCGGCGTCGCCGCGCCGCCGCGCCCCGCCCCCTCGTGCTCTGCCCCGTCGTAGCCCGCCCCGTCATGCCCGGCCGCGTCGTACGTCTCCGCGTCCAGCTCCCCCGTCGCCGCCCGCTCCTCCAGGTAACGCTTGAACCGCCGGCAGATGACCTCGTATATCGAGGCGACGTCGCCTTCCGTCGTCCTGATGGAGAAACGGCGGTACTCGCTCTTGCGGGCCAGCCCGTCCTCGAAGACCACCATCGAGGCCACGACGTTCTCACCCTGGATGTGCGACACGTCGTAGCACTCGATCCGCAGCGGCGCCTGATCGAGGTCGAGGGCGTCGGCGATCTCCTGCAGGGCCAGGCTGCGCGTGGTCAGGTCGCTCGCACGGCGCAGCTTGTGCTGCGCGAGCGACTCCTTGGCGTTGCGCTCAACGGTCTCCATGAGGCTCTTCTTGTCGCCGCGCTGGGGAACGCGCAGGTCGACGCGGGAACCCCGCTGCTCGCTCAGCAGCTCGATCAGCGCGGCCTCGTCCGGGGGCCGCGCCGGCACGAGGATCTCGCGGGGAATCGCCGCCTCGCCGTACATCTGGAGCAGGAACTGCTCCACCAGCTCGCCGGGAGTGGCCTCCTCGACCTTGTCGACCACCCAGCCACGCTGGCCGCGGATGCGGCCGCCGCGCACGTAGAAGACCTGGACCGCAGCCTCCAGCGGATCCTCGGCCAGGGCGATCACGTCGCAGTCGGTGTCGTCGCCGAGCACCACCGTCTGCTTCTCCAGGGCCCGCTGCAGCGCCTGGATGTCGTCGCGCAGCCGCGCGGCCCGCTCGTACTCCTCCACCGCGGCCGCCTCACGCATCTCGCGCTCCAGCCGCTTGATGAAGCGGCCGGTGTTGCCGGCCATGAAGTCGCAGAAGTCCTCGGCGAGGGCGCGATGCTCGTCCGGGGTGACCCGGCCGACGCAGGGCGCGGAGCACTTGTCGATGTATCCCAGCAGGCAGGGCCGCCCGATCTGCCCTGCCCGCTTGAAGACCCCGGCCGAGCACGTCCGCACGGGGAAGACGCGCAGCAGCAGGTCGACGGTCTCCCGGATGGCCCAGGCGTGCGAGTAGGGGCCGAAGTAGCGGGTGCCCTTCCGCTTGGCCCCGCGCATCACCTGCACCCGGGGGAAGTCCTCCCCCATCGTCACGGCCAGGTACGGGTACGACTTGTCGTCGCGGTACTTGACGTTGAACCGGGGGTCGAACTCCTTGATCCAGGAGTATTCGAGCTGGAGCGCCTCGACCTCGGTGCCGACCACCGTCCAGTCCACGGACGCCGCGGTCGTGAGCATGGTCTGCGTCCGCGGGTGCAGGCCGGCGAAGTCCGCGAAGTATGAGTTGAGCCGTTGCCGCAGGCTCTTCGCCTTGCCCACGTAGATCACCCGGCCGCCCGGGTCGCGGAAGCGATAGACGCCTGGCGACTCGGGAATCGATCCGGGCGCCGGTCGATAGGTTGCCGGATCCGCCACACCCAAAGACTACTGGGCCCTGCTGACAATCCCTGCCGACGATCCCTGCCGACGATCCGGGCCGGCGGGTCCGCCGGGACGGCGGACCCGCCGGCCCCCGTCAGGCGAGGGTGATGCTGTCGCCGCTCACTGTGATCTTCTTCTCGGCGAGCGGCTTGGTCGCCGGGCCGTTGGTCACGGAGCCGTCCTTGGCGCTGAACTTGCTGCCGTGGCAGGGGCAGACGATCTCGTTGTTCGCGACGCTGGCGACCGGGCAGCCCTGGTGGGTGCAGGTCGCGCTGAACGCCTTGAACTCGCCGGCCGCCGGCTGGGTGACGACGACGTCCTTGTCCTTGAAGACCTTGCCGCCACCTTCGGGGATGTCGGCGGTCTTCGCGATCTCACCCCCGGCCTGCGCCGCCTGACCACCCTCGGACGCACCGCCCTGGCCGGCCGACGCCGTCGTGTCGTCCCCGTCTGAGGCGCCGCACGCGCTCAGCGCCACGGCCAGCCCGGCGCCTCCGGCGCCGAAGATCACGGCCCGGCGTGTCGTATCCGTCATGCTCATCCTTCTTCCTTGTGCGGCAGCCCGGGACGTCCACGGTCCCCGGGCCTTCCCCTGCGCGACGCGTCACCCTGTGCTCTCAGATGCGGCCATCTCCCCGTGGAGGGTTCGGGGTGACGCGGTCGGAAGGAGAAGAGTAGGGAGAAATAATGAGACGAATACTCATACGCCCAAGATCTTGCGGAGGAAGGCCCCGGTGTGGCTCTCCTCGACCCTGGCGACCTCCTCGGGCGTGCCGGCGGCGATGACCCTGCCGCCCCCGGACCCGCCCTCGGGCCCCATGTCGACGATCCAGTCGGCGGTCTTGATCACGTCGAGGTTGTGCTCGATGACGATCACCGTATTGCCGGCGTCCACGAGCCGGTTGAGCACGCCGAGAAGCCGCCGGATGTCCTCGAAGTGCAGGCCGGTGGTGGGCTCGTCCAGCACGTACACGGTGCGGCCGGTCGAACGGCGCTGCAGCTCGGAGGCGAGCTTCACCCGCTGCGCCTCGCCGCCGGACAGCGTGGTCGCCGGCTGGCCAAGCCGCACGTACCCGAGACCGACGTCGTTGAGGGTCTTCAGGTGGCGGCGGATGGCGGGGATCGCGTCGAAGAACTCCAGCGCCTCCTCGATCGGCATGTCGAGGACCTCGGAGATCGTCTTGCCCTTGTAATGGACCTCCAGCGTCTCGCGGTTGTAGCGGGCGCCGTGACAGACCTCACAGGGGACGTAGACGTCCGGCAGGAAGTTCATCTCGATCTTGATGGTGCCGTCGCCGGCGCACGCTTCGCAGCGCCCGCCCTTGACGTTGAAGCTGAACCGGCCCTGCAGGTAACCGCGGACCTTCGCCTCGGTGGTGGCCGCGAACAGCTTGCGCACGTGGTCGAAGACGCCCGTGTACGTCGCCGGGTTGGACCTCGGCGTGCGGCCGATCGGCGACTGGTCGACGTGGACGACCTTGTCCACCAGGTCGGTGCCGACGACCCGGGAATGCCGGCCGGGCACGGTCTTCGCGCCGTTCAGCTCCTTGGCCAGCGCGGCGTACAGGATGTCGTTGACCAGCGTCGACTTGCCGGACCCCGAGACGCCGGTGACAGCGGTGAAGACGCCGAGCGGGAACTCGACGTCCACCCCCTTCAGGTTGTGCTCACGGGCGCCCTTCACCACGAGCTGCCGCTTCTTGTCCCGCGGGCGCCGGATCTCCGGCGCCGTGATCGCCTTGCGGCCCGACAGGTACGCCCCGGTCAGCGACTCCTCGCTGGCGAGCAGGTCCTGCACGGTGCCGGACACGACGACCTGGCCGCCGTGCTCGCCCGCGCCGGGGCCGATGTCGACCACCCAGTCGGCGGCGGCGATCGTGTCCTCGTCGTGCTCGACCACGATCAGCGTGTTGCCCATGTCGCGCAGCCGGATCAACGTCTCCAGCAGCCGCTGGTTGTCCCGCTGATGCAGTCCGATGGACGGCTCGTCCAGCACGTACAGCACGCCGACCAGGCCGGAGCCGATCTGCGTGGCCAGCCTGATCCGCTGCGCCTCGCCACCGGCGAGCGTGCCGGCGGCGCGGTCGAGCGTGAGGTAGTCGAGGCCGACGTCGAGCAGGAAGCCCAGCCGGGCGTTGATCTCCTTGACCACCCGCTCGGCGATGTGCATGTCCCGCTCCGACAGCCGCAGGCCGGTGAGGAACTTGGCGCAGTCGGCGATCGACATCCCCGAGACCTCGGCGATCGAGGCGTCACCGACGGTCACGGCCAGCGAGACCGGCTTGAGGCGGCGGCCCTTGCAGGCCGGGCAGGGCACCTCGCGCATGAAGCCCTCGAACCGCTCCCGGCTGGCGTCGCTCTCCGACTCGGCGTGCCGGCGCTGGACCCAGGGGATCACGCCCTCGAAGTCGGTGTAGTACGAGCGCTGCCTGCCGTACCGGTTGCTGTAGCGGATGTGGACCTGCTCGTCGTGGCCGTGCAGGATCGCCTTCTGTGCCTTCTTCGACAGCCGCTCCCACGGGGTGTCGAGGTCGAAGCCGAGCGCGTTGCCCAGCGCCTCCAGCAGCCGCACGAAGTAGTCACTGGTGTGGCCGTTCGCCCACGGGCTGATCGCGCCGTCGCCGAGCGTGCGCTCGGGGTCGGGCACGAGGAGGTCGGGGTCGACCTCCATGCGGGTGCCGAGGCCGGTGCACTCGGGGCAGGCGCCGAACGGCGAGTTGAACGAGAACGACCTGGGCTCCAGCTCCTCGAACGACAGGTCGTCGTAGGGGCAGTAGAGGTGCTCGGAGTAGAAGCGCTCACGGTTGGGGTCGTCGTCCGGAAGGTCGACGAAATCGAGCGTGATCGTGCCGCCGGACAGCTGCAGCGCGGTCTCCACAGAGTCGGTGAGCCTGCGCCGCGCGCTCTCCTTGACCGACAGGCGGTCGACGATCACCTCGATGTCGTGCTTCTCGTACTTCTTGAGCGTGGGCGGCTCCTCCAGCCGCACGATGGTGCCGTCGACCCGGGCCCGGGCGTAGCCCTTGGTCTGCAGCTCGCGGAACAGCTCGGCGTACTCACCCTTGCGGCCGCGGACGATCGGGGCGAGGACCTGGAACCGGGTGCCCTCCTCCAGTTCGAGCACACGGTCCACGATCTGCTGCGGCGTCTGGCGGGCGATCGGGCGGCCGCACTGCGGGCAGTGCGGCTTGCCGATGCGCGCCCACAGCAGCCGCAGGTAGTCGTAGACCTCGGTGATCGTGCCGACGGTCGAACGGGGGTTGCGGCTGGTGGACTTCTGGTCGATGGAGACGGCCGGGGACAGGCCCTCGATGAAGTCGACGTCGGGCTTGTCCATCTGGCCCAGGAACTGCCGGGCGTACGCGGACAGGGACTCCACGTACCGCCGCTGTCCCTCGGCGAAGATCGTGTCGAAGGCCAGGCTGGACTTGCCGGAGCCCGAGAGCCCGGTGAAGACGATCAGAGCGTCTCGCGGGAGATCGAGCGAGACGTCCTTCAGGTTGTGTTCGCGTGCGCCACGCACGATCAGGCGGTCAGCCACGGTGGTCCCGATAGGTCGATGAGGTGAATGGAGGTGCACGGGCAGGCTATCCAGAGCCACCGACAATTTCGGGGGGCGTCGTCCGGCGGCCGGAGGGGGCGGCCCCGCGTGCTTCGTGGGACACGCTCCGTGAACCAGGGTATGAGCTTCGTCAAACCCGTGCCTGTCTTCCGCGCGAAACCCCTGCTCATACAACCGCCGGGAGCGCCGTCCTCTTCCCCCGCGCGCCCGTGGACGGCGGCAGGGGACTCCAGGGTCCATGATTCTTTCCATGTCCGTTACCGACGAGATCGAGCGAGAGCTGGCCGAGGCGACCGAACGCCTGCTGGCGACCGCCGCCCGCCTCACCGACGAGGATCTGCGCGCGCCGTCCCTGCTGCCCGGCTGGACGAGGGGACACGTGCTCGCGCACATCGCCCGCAACGCCGACAGCTGTGTCAACCTGCTGGAGTGGGCACGCACCGGGGTGCGCACCCCGCAGTACGCCTCGGCGCGGGCCCGCGAGGCCGGAATCGAGGCGGGCGCCGCCCGCCCGGCCGCCGAACAGCTCGCCGACCTGCGCGACAGTGCCGAGCGGTTCGCGGCGGCGGCCGGGCGGATGCCCGCCGAGGCGTGGACCGCGCCGGTCTCGGGGATGACCCCGCCCGAGCACCCCGCCTGGTACGTCCCGATCCGCCGTCTCAGGGAGGTCGAGGTGCACCACGCCGACCTCGGGGCAGGCTACGGATGGGCCGACTGGCCGGAAACGTACGTGAGACGAGAGCTGTACGACACGATGCTCTGGCTCGGCGGCGAGAGCCCGGTGAGCGAGGTCGTCGCCCGCGAGCCGGGCACCGGCGAGGTCGTGCGGACCTGGACGGGACTCGGCGAGGGCCCGGTCGTGGAGGGGACGCCGCGCGAGCTGCTCGCGTGGCTCGCCGGCAGGACCGACGGCGCGGGGCTGCGGCTCCTCGGCTCGCCGCAGGCGCGCCCACGCCGCGACGCGGCCGGGGGGGTGCCGACCCCGCCGGCCTGGCCGAAGCCGTCCCCGGCGGGGCTGCCCTCCGAGCCTCCGTCGTCCTGGCCGCCCACCGCCTACTAGAGCAGTCCGCCGTCCAGTAGCAGAAAAGGAAACGATCATGACTTACACCGGAGACGTCACCAAGGGCGGGCCCGCCGACGTACGAGAGATCCCGGGGCTGACGATCTCGAAGATCGAGGTCGGCGACTTCGGCAACAACGCGTACCTGCTGCGGTGCGCCGAGACCGGCGACGGGCTGCTGGTCGACGCGGCGGCCGAGCCCGACCGGCTGCTCGAACTCATCGGCGACATGCCGATCAGCTCGATCGTGACCACTCACCGGCACCCCGACCACTGGGGGGCCCTGGAGGACGTCGCCCGGGCCACCGGCGCGCAGACCGTCGCCCACCCTCTCGACGCCCCCGAGCTGCCGGTGACGGTGACCAGGGAGGTCGAGCACGGCGACCGGGTCACGGTCGGCGTGGTGACGCTGGACGTCATCCACCTGCGCGGCCACACGCCCGGTTCGATCGCGCTGCTCTACCAGGACCGCCACCTGTTCACCGGCGACTCCCTGTTCCCCGGCGGCGTCGGCAACACGCAGAAGGACCCGGCGCGGTTCGAGCAGCTGTTCACGGACGTGGTCGAGCGGATCTTCGACCGCCTGCCGGACGAGACATGGGTCTACCCCGGCCACGGCAGGGACACCACCCTCGGCGCCGAGCGGCCGCACCTGCCCGAGTGGAAGGCCCGCGGCTGGTGACGCATACCCGGCCGGGCGCTTGATCCGGTCCGCGTGATTCAGGGGGCTCCTGCGGGGCAGCGGCTACCGCACGAACCGTCGGAGGAGCCCCCAGATGACCCCCCTCGTGACCCCCCTCGCGAGCGCGGCCGCGTGGAGCGGCCACGACACCCGCCTCATCGTGGCCGCCCTGGCCGGCATCGCGGTCATCGTGCTGCTGATCACGAAGCTGCGGGCCCACCCGTTCCTCGCCCTCGCGCTCGGCTCGGGGGTGCTCGGCCTGGTGGCCGGCATGGCCCCGGAGAAGCTGATCGACAGCTTCTCCGGCGGGCTCGGCTCGACCGTGGCCGGCGTCGGCGTGCTCATCGCCCTCGGGGCGATGCTGGGCAAGCTGCTGGCCGACTCGGGCGGCGCCGAGGAGATCGTCGACGGCATCCTGCGCCGCAGCGGCGACCGGGCGCTGCCGTGGGCGATGACGCTGATCGCGGTGCTCATCGGTCTGCCGATGTTCTTCGAGATCGGGCTGGTCCTGCTGATGCCCGTCATCCTGCTGGTGGCCCGGCGCAGCGGCCGCCCGCTGCTGCTGATCGCGGTCCCCGCCCTGGCGGGCCTGTCCGTCCTGCACGGCCTGGTGCCCCCGCATCCCGGGCCCTTGGTCGCGATCGACACGCTCAAGGCCGACCTCGGGCTCACGCTCGGGCTCGGCCTGCTGGTGGCGATCCCGACGGTGATCGTGTCCGGCCCGCTGTTCGCCAGGTTCGCCGCCCGATGGGTGCGGCCGGCGCCGCCCGATCGGCTCGAACGCGAGCAGGTCCAGGAGCCCGGGGACACGGCGCCGGAGGACGCGGACCGCCCCCGGCCGGGCTTCGGCGTCACGGTGGCCACGATCCTGCTGCCGGTCGTGCTCATGCTGGGCCGGGCCGTCGCGGAGATCGTCCTGCCGGAGGACCACGCGGTGCGCACCGTGTTCGACGTCCTCGGCACTCCCCTCGTGGCCCTGCTGATCGGGGTGCTCGTGGCGATGTTCACGCTGGGCCGCGCCGCGGGCTTCGGCCGGGCCCGGATCTCCTCGGCGATCGCCGGCTCACTGCCGCCGATCGCCGGGATCCTGCTCATCGTCGGCGCGGGCGGAGGATTCAAGGAGACCCTGGTCGACTCGGGTGTCGGCAAGGTCATCGGCGAGGCCGCGCAGGGCGCGAACGTGCCCGTGCTCGTGCTCGGCTGGCTGATCGCCGTCGGGATCCGGCTGGCCACCGGTTCCGCCACGGTCGCCACGATCTCCGCCGCCGGGATCGCCGCGCCACTGGCCGCCGGCCAGTCCCCCGCGCACGTCGCCCTGCTCGTGCTCGCCATCGGCGCCGGGTCGCTGTTCTTCTCCCACGTGAACGATGCCGGGTTCTGGCTGGTCAAGGAGTATCTCGGGATGTCGGTCGGCGAGACGATCAGAAGCTGGTCGATCATGGAGACGGTCATCTCCGTGGTGTCGTTCTGCTGCGTGCTCCTGCTCGGACTGGTGGTCTGAAACGTCCGTATAGTGAACGGCGCACACCGTCCCTTCCCTGGAGCCGGGCACCTCATGGAGATCACTGGAATCGAACTGCGCCGGATCGCGATGCCGCTCGTCGCGCCGTTCCGGACGTCGTTCGGCACCGAGACCGCACGCGATGTCCTGCTGGTGCGGGTGGTGACGCCGGAGGCCGAAGGCTGGGGCGAGTGCGTCGCCATGTCCGAGCCGTTGTACTCCTCCGAGTACGTGGACGCGGCGGCCGACGTGCTGCGGCGTTTCCTGATTCCCGCGCTCCCCCGCAGGCTGGATCCCCAGGCCGTCGGCCCCGCCCTCGCGCCGTTCAAGGGCCACCGGATGGCCAAGGCGGCGCTGGAGACCGCGGTGCTCGACGCGTCGCTCCGGATCACCGGCGAGTCCTTCGCCCGATACCTCGGCGCCACCCGCGACCGCGTCCCCTGCGGTGTCTCGGTCGGGATCTCGGGCTCGGTGGACGAACTGCTCGACACCGTCGGCGCGTACGTCGCGGAGGGATACGTACGGGTCAAGCTGAAGATCGGACCGGGGTGGGACGTGACGCCGGTCCGCGCGGTCCGTGAGCGGTTCGGGGAGGACCTGCTGCTCCAGGTGGACGCCAACGCGGCGTACACGCTCGCGGACGCCCGGCACCTGGCCAGGCTCGACGACTTCGATCTCCTGCTGATCGAGCAGCCGCTGGCCGACGACGACCTCGTGCAGCACGCCCGGCTCGCCCGGTCGATCCGCACGCCGATCTGCCTCGACGAGTCCGTCGAATCGGCAGCCCACGCGGCGGCGGCGATCAGCCTCGGCGCCTGCTCTGTGATCAACATCAAGCCGGGGCGGGTGGGCGGGTACCTGGAGGCCCGGCGCATCCACGACCTGTGCCGCGCCCACGGCGTCGCGGTGTGGTGCGGCGGCATGCTGGAGACCGGCATCGGCCGGGCGGCCAACCTCGCGCTGGCCGCGCTGCCCGGCTTCACGCTCCCGGGCGACACCTCCGCCTCCCGGCGCTACTTCCACACCGACGTGACCCCGCCGTTCGAGCTGGACGGCGGGCACCTCGACGTGCCGGACGGCCCGGGGCTGGGCGTGGATCCCCTCCCGGACGTCCTGGACAAGGTCACCACGGCGACGGAGTGGATCCGCCTCTGACGGGGAGCGGACCGGCCGGGCTCCGCCGAGAGCCCGGTCAGGCGTCGCCAAGGGCAGGGTGCGACCCGTCAGGCGTCGCCAAGGGCAGGGTGCGACCCGTCAGGCGTCGCCAAGGGCAGGGTGCGACCCGTCAGGCGTCGCCAAGGGCAGGGTGCGGCCGGGGCTCGCCGGTGGTGAAGACCTTGACGATGCGGTCGGCCGCGAGAGCGGGCTCCTCCGCGCTCTCCACCACGTCGCCCCAGGACCAGCGGTAGAACCAGCCGTCCGACATCGCGACGCAGTCCACGGTCTCGGTGAACAGCGCCGCGTCCGGGTCCCGGACCTTCAGCGACGGCGGGTCGGGGCGCAGGGACGCCTCCAGCCCCCGCAGCTCGAGCTCACGAGCCAGCTTGCCGAGAAAGTACGTCCGGGTGTGCTCACGAGGCATGGCGACCAGGGCTCCATTGGACTAGGCGTTATCTCCACGTGATTGGCCCGGGCCCAAGGTGGCGGGCCCCAGCCGACCGGGGCCCTGTCCGTGCGACGACGTCAGCCCGCGTTCTCCGAGCGTCGTTCCCTGCGCTGCTGCTGTTTGAACATGAGAACGCGAAGTGGAATGGCGGACACGATCGCGATCTGCATCGTGGCGCCCACCTTGATCAGCTGGTCGCCGCCGGCGAGACCGGCCGCCCAGATCGTCAGGCACGCCACGTTGATCAGCATCCAGCCCAGCACGACGGCGGCCAGGTTGCCCTTCGGCTTGGGATACTCGATGCGGCTGACCATGAGCCAGGCCACCGCGAAGATGGCGGCCATGGTGATGTAGTTCGGCTGGAAGAGCAGCACGATCGACACCACGGTCATCGCGCCCATCGGGATCGGCAGGCCCATGAAGTCGCCGCTCTTGGTCTTCACGCAGGCGAAGCGGGCCAGCCGTACGACGCCGGCGAGCAGGACGGACCCGGCCGCGCACAGCACCAGCCACAGGGGGACCTTGCCGGAGAATCCGGCCCAGATCATGACCATGAAGGCCGGCGCGAAGCCGAAGCTGATCACATCGGCGAGGTTGTCCAGCTCCGCGCCCATGGCGGACGCGCGGAACTTCCTCGCCACCAGGCCGTCGAAAAGGTCGCAGGTCGCTCCGATGAGCAGCAGCACGACGGCGGTTCCGAAGAAGCGCGGATCGGGGACGAACTTGACGTCGTTCTGCAGGTTGCTGATCGCCGACCAGGCGAGCACGCAGACGGCGAGAAAGCCGCTGAGGGCGTTTCCGAGGGACAGAGAGTCGGCGGCCGACAGGCGGAAGGCCTTGCCGACGGGCCCGCGTGGCTCCTCGGGCGCGTCCTCCACCGGCCAGGCGGCTTCGGCCCCGAAATCAGACCCGAGATCAGACGTGGTCAAGGCGCGTCACCCCCGCGACGGTCCGGGTGCCGACGGTGACCGCCGGCACGATGCCCTCGGGCAGATAGACGTCCACCCGGGAGCCGAAACGAATCAGCCCGACCCGCTCGCCCTGGACGACCTTCGCGCCCGCGAACAGGTACGGCACGATGCGGCGCGCGACGGCGCCGGCGATCTGCACCATCTCGATGTCCCCGAGCGCGGTGTCGAAATGCCAGACGACACGCTCGTTTTTGTCGCTGTCCTTGTTGAACGCGGGCACGAAGCCGCCGGGCACGTGCTCGACCGCGGTGACCGTGCCGGCCGCGGGAGCCCGGTTGACGTGGACGTTCAGCGGGCTCATGAAGATCGCGACCCGGGTGCGGCCGTCCGGCCACGGGTCGATGCTCTGCACGACGCCGTCGGCGGGCGAGATGAGCCTGCCCTCGCCCGGCACGCGCTCGGGATCGCGGAAGAACCACAGCATCCCGCCGGTGAGGGCGGCGAGCGGCGCCGCGGCCAGCGCCCAACGGGGCGACCTGCTGGTGAGGACGGCGGTGACGGCCGCCGCCGCGGCGGTCGGAGCCAGCCACGGGGACACCCCGCGTGCGAGCCTGACTCTGCCCCGGGCACTTCCCGCGAGCCCGGATTCAGGGCCGCGGGGCAACGATTCGTTGGACACAGATGACCTTTGTACTCTTCTGGCGACTATGGACCGGCATGCGAGCTAACGATCGATATTACCGATCCGGCAGTCAATGTGTGGCACAACGAGAACAAGCAAACAGGGTGAGTGCCCGTTTTCGCTAGCCCTGCGGGGCTTCCGCCTGAGACGCCTCCGTCTGGGAGGCTTCCGCCGAAGAAGTAACAATCTTGTCGTCGCGGCGAGCCTTGATGAGACTGGCTACGGTGGTCACGGCCATGGTCACGCCGATGACCGCCAGGGACACCCAGATGGGGATCTGAGGAGCCCAGGAGACCTCGTTCTCGTGGAGTGCTTCGAGAATCAGCTTAACCCCGATGAATCCGAGGATGAACGCCAATCCGTAGCTGATGTAGACCAGCCGCTGCAGCAGACCGCCGAGCAGGAAGTAGAGCTGACGCAGTCCCATCAGGGCGAACGCGTTCGCGGAGAACACGATGAAGGCCGCCTTCGTGAGGCCGAAGATGGCCGGAATCGAATCGAGGGCGAACAGCAGATCCGTGGTGCCGATGGCGATCATCACGATCAGCATGGGCGTCACCATGCGCTTGCCGTCCACCCGCACGGTCACCCGTGAGCCGACGTAGTCGGGAGTGGTCGGGAAGACCCGCCGGGCCCAGCGCAGGAGGATGTTCTCGTTGAACTCCTCGTCATCCTTGTTGTGGTCCCGGATCAGCGTGTACGCCGTGTAGATGAGGAAGACCCCGAACGCGTACAGCAGCCAGCCGAAGCGGCTCAGCGCGGCGGCTCCGACGGCGATGAAGATCCCGCGCATGACGAGCGCCAGGACGATGCCGACCAGCAGGACTTTGTGCTGGTAGATCCTGGGCACCCCGAAGCGGGTCATGATGATGTAGAAGACGAACAGGTTGTCGACGCTGAGGCTGTATTCCGTCAGATAGCCCGCGAAGAACTCGCCACCTGTCCCTGGACCGGCCCAGACTGTTAACCCGATGCCGAACAGCACGGCCAGGCAGACGTAGAAACCCACCCAGATGCCGGCCTGCCGCATCGAAAACTCGCGTGGTTCACCCCGATCGACGATCCACAGGTCGATGGCGACCACGACAAGGAGACCCACGATGACCAGGGCCCACAACCACAGCGGTGCATGTACCACGACTACCTCCGGCGCGCGCTGAACACACTGCCGGAGGTCTCTCCCGCCCGTACACGGCGGACCGACGGCCCCGGGTGCTGACACCGTGATGACGGAACCGCCGCGAAGGGATACTCCCCCCCAACCCGTCCAGTATATGGATCAGACTTAGCCTCGCCTAATCCTTGCCGGAATGGCCGCGTTCGCCGGCGGAGACACGCGGTCGCTAGCCGCGCCGACGGTCTTGTGTCACCGGCGCGAGAGGGTGATCGCACCGTCCGGCCACCCCGTCGCTACGACGCGAGCCCGTACGCCGCGAGCGCCGCCCGCAGGGCCGCGTCCTCGTCGGGGAGCTCGCGGCCACGCCGTTCGGACGCCTGCGCCAGGCGGGCGGCCAGAGCGGGATCGCCGAGCAGGCGGCCGATCTCCCGGCTCAACGCACCCGGGTCCTGCGGCGGCACCAGCAGGGCCGCCTCACCCACCATCGCGGGAATGCCGCCCACCCGGGTCGCGATGACGGGCCTGCCCGCCCGCAGCGCCTCCTGGACGCTCAGCGGCTGCCCTTCCCACCTGCTGGGCACGATCACCGCCGTCGCGACCTGCAGCAGGTCGGCGGGCTCCGCCCAGCCGTACAGGACCACCGGCAGTTCCTCGGCGTCGACCCGGGCCTGAAGCTCCTCGCGCAACGGCCCGTCGCCCGCGATCACGAAGACCGGGTCCCCCTTGTACGGCCCGGCCGCCGCGTCGAGCAGCGTCTCCAGGCCCTTCTGCTGGGCCAGCCGGGCGACCGTGAGCAGGATCGGCCGTTCCTCCACCTCCTGCTGTGTCCGCGCCGCGCCGGACAGCCGGGCGTGAATGCCGGCCCGCACGTCCTCGGCCGAGCGGGCGGGTTCGGCGAGCGGCGGCGCCGGCACCACCGCGAGGTCGACTCCCCGGGCGCCCCTGGCCCGCATGCGTTCCGCGACGTCCGGCGAGATCGCCAGAACACGGTCCGCACGCCGGGCGACGATCCGCTCCAGCACCCGGTAGACCACGCCGATGGCGCCGCCCGCCGTGACCGCGTTGTGCAGGGTGACCACGAGGCGCGGCCACCCCCGCGACCCGGTGAGGGCGAGCGCGGCCAGCGCGCCGGCTCTCAGGCCGTGGGCGTGGACGACGTCCGCGCCGCGGGCGAGCCCGCGCAGGCGCAGAGCGGTCCGCAGGTCGTGCACGGGGTGAGGCCGGTCGGCGATCTCGACCTCGGCGAAGTCCGCGCCCGTGCCGGTGAACCCGAAGGTCTCCTCGGTGCTGCCCGGACCCGCGACCAGCACGCGATGCCCCCGCGTGACCAGCCCGCCCGCGAGCATCCGCACGTGCCGGGCCACCCCTCCGACGCTCGACCCCAGCACCAGCACGATCCGGCTCATGCCACCTCCTCGCCTCCGGCTCGCAGCGGCATTCGCCAGACACTGTGCTTACCGATTCGCTCGCTACGCTCGCTCATGCCACCTCCCCGCCTCCGGCTCGCAGCGGCATTCGCCAGACACTGTGCTTACCGATTCGCTCGCTACGCTCGCTCATGCCACCTCCCCGCCTCCGGCTCGCGGTTCGGTCGTGCCGGAGGCGCGCGATTCAGCACCTCGCCAGACACCGTACCTATCGACTCGCTCGCTCATACCGTCTCCTCGGCCGGTGGGTCCGCCGGGCTCGCGCCCCTCCCGCGTCTCACTCCGGACAGGGCGGCGGCCAGATCCGCCCGGTCCACGAGTGCGGCGACGAGGATTCCCACGGCCACGGCGGTCAGACCGGCCAGAGCGGCCGTCAGGAGGCCGCCCCACGGGCCCTCGCCCGCCAGGGGAAGCCGGGCGGCCGCCGCGCCCGCGAGGAAGCCCGCGCCCCCGCCCAGCAGGGCGGCCAGACCGGCCCGCGCAACGCCGTCGGCGGCCCGCGCCCCTCGCGCCCGCACGACCGAGGCCAGCAGCAGCCCGGCCCCCACCGTCATGCCCGCCGCCTGGCCGAGTGCGAGCCCGCCGAGGCCCCAGCCCTCCGGCAGCACGAGGACGAACGCCACCTGGGCCACGGCCACGACCAGCCACCCGGCGATCTGTCCCCGGGCCGCCGCCCTGCCCTGTCCCGCGGCGTACAGCACCCGGCTGAGGTGGGCCACCAGGCCATACCCGATGAGCCCGGGCGCGAACAGCGCGATCCCCCGGGCGAACTCCGCCGCCGCGATCTCGGTGTCGGCCTGGGCGAGGAAAACGTGCGCGACCGGGCCAGCCACCGCGGCCAGCGCGCCGGCCGCCAGACCGCAGACCAGCACGACCGCGCGCGTCGTGCGCGCCGCCAGCGCCGCGAAGCCCTCACCTTCGGCCCCGCCCTCGCCCTCGGTCCGCGCCCGCGCGGCGAGCGCGGGGAACGCGCTGGTCGCGATGGGCACCGCGAGCACGGCATACGGCACCTGGTAGATCGCCCAGGCGTAGTTGTACGCGGGCAGCGCGCCCCCGCCGACGCGGTTGGCGATGGGGATCAGGATCGCCGCGGCGGCCTGCTGGGCGACCAGCGCGCTCAGCCCGGCCAGGGCGAGCCGCCGCACCTCTACGGCGACACCCTCGGGAAAGCGGAGTGTGGGCCGCCATCGCAGGCCGAGCCGCCATGTGGGCCCGACCACGGTGACGACCAGGGCCAGCACGCCGAGCGTCGTTCCCGCCGACAGCGCGATCTCGGCCGGTGCGGGCACTGTGGCGGGGTCCTTGTGTCCGCCGCTGAGCGGCCCGAAGGCCAGGTAGGCGATGATGACCACCACGCTCGACACCAGCGGCGCCAGCGCCGGCCCCGAGAACCGGCGATGGGCCTGCAGCACGCCGTAGAGCACCACGGCCATGCCGTACAACGGGATCTGCGGCGCGAACACGACCAGCATGCGCGCCGCCACGCCGGCGACCTGGCCGACGTCGCATTCCCCGACCCCGAAGACGACGAGCAGCCGCGCCAGCGGCCCCGCGACCAGCGCGGTCAGCGCCGCGAGCGGCACCAGCAGCACGACCACCCAGGTCAGCAGCGCGGAGGCGATCCTGCCGACCTCCGCACGCGCCCCGCCGTCCGCTCGGGCGGCGGCGCCGGCGAGCACCGGGACGACCATCCCGGCGAGCGCGCCGCCCACCACGACCTCGAAGACGATGTTCGGCACGTTGTTGGCCGTGTAGTAGGCGGTGGCCAGGCAGTTCGTGCCGACCGTGCGCGCGAACGCCAGTTGCTTCGCGAAACCGGTCACCCGCGCCAGAACCGTGATGACCCCGATCAGGACCGCCGCCCCGGCGATCCCCGCCCCGAGCCGTCTAAGCATGCCGCTTACCCATGCCGGTGCCGTACGCCTCCGCGGACGGCCCTGGTCGTCCAGGTCACCCGCGCGACCCCGACGTGCCGGGGGTGGCCTGCGGAGCGCGGCGGCCGAGCATGTCCAGCCGGTTGAGCACCGGGTTGCCGGCGATGACCTTGGTGAAGCTGACCTTCTCCGAGGCGGCGGTGAGAGCGGCGACGGCACCGAGGGCGGCGATCCGGCCGGACCTGCCCAGCCGGGCCGTGGCCGCCAGGCCGAGCAGCGCGCCGAGCGCGTTCGCCCCGGCGTCGCCGAGCATCGCCCGCTCGCCCAGGTCCTCGGGCAGCAGCGCCGCCGCCGCGCCCAGCGGAACGGCGGTCAACGCGGCGGCCCGGCGGGAGCGCGGGCCGTACGGCGCGGCGATCGAGGCGACCAGCAGGGGAACCCCGGCGAGCAGCCCCACCTTGATCGCGCGGCCGGGCCGCAGGTCGAACAGGTTGGCGAGATTGGCGCTGCCGGCGATCAACGCGCCGTCGACGAGCGTGTCGAGGGACCGCGTCACCGCGCTGCCGCCCCGGCCGTCGCCGGGGGCGAGCGCCGCCGCGGCGAGCCCGGTCGCGCCGATGCCGAGGATCTTGACCGCTCCGCTGGTCACCTCACCGCGCGCGAGCGCGGCCAGGTGGCCCTTGAACCCCTTGGAGGAGGTCGTGCCGAACAGGTCGTCGTACGCGCCGAGGACGCCGCTGCCCGCGCCGGCGAGCACGGCGGCCGCGCGGGCGCGCATGGGGAGGCCGGGGGCCAGGGCGGAGGCGGCGACGGCTCCGGCCGCGAACGCCGGGCCCTCCAGCAGGGTGACCGGCTCGCCCCGGTGGTTGACCCGGGTCCAGTACTCGTCGGCGGTCTTCTCGTCGCCGATCGGCGGGCGGCGCCGGAACGCGGCGAAGGCGGCGCGTGCGGCGGCGGCGCCGAGTGCGGCGCCGACGGCGGCACCGGCAGCGACACTGAGCGCCGCGGCGGCGCGGGTGCCGGCCTGGGGACGTCTGGCCACGGCTGTTGCCCTTCCTACGTTGGTGGTGCCGGCCGGTGGCTCAGCCCCGGCTCGCCACCGGGGTGGGGGTCTGGCTGGGCATGGTCAGCGTGGGCTCGAACGCCGTCGCGCCGCTGCCGATGCCGTACGCACCCGAACGGCCGGCCAGTTGCTCCCGCAGAGCGTAGACCACCACGACACGGCCCGCGGCGAAATCGACGGTGTCGACCGTCGAGACCGCCGACGCCACTCCGCCGGTGTCGTGCAGCGCCCCGATGACCCCGCCGTTCGCGGAGGCGGTGACGGTGCCGGCCAGGACGGTGCCGAGGGCACCGCTGTCGAGACCGGCCGCCACCGAGACGATCGCGTCCGTCTGCCGGGCGGCGTCCTCTCCCTCGTACGGCTGGGCCGGCGCGAGCACGATGGCCATCGTCGCGCGCTGCTCGGGATCGTCGTTCAGGGTCAGGAAGTCGCCCTCCTGGAACGCCTCCAGCACGCCGGCGGCCGCGGGGTTGACCCGGCCCGCCTGCGCGCGGTCGTTGGTCACGATCGCGCCGGCGAGCATCGCCGCGGCCTTGTCGTACGGCGTGGCCCCGTCGGGGAACGTGGTGCCGGCCGCGGCGAGGTTGGTGGCCAGCCCGTCCACCACGCTCGCCTGCTCGGCGTCGGTGAACTTCTCGGTCAGGCTGACCCTGCCGCTGTAGGTGGCGCCCGCGCTCGTGACGAGCTTCTCGATCGGGTCGCGCAGGGCGGCCGGCGCGCCGGGAGCCTCGACGAGCACGACGCGCTCCCCCGCGAGCTGGCCGCGCACGAGCTCGGGCAGGTGGGTCGTGACGAGCGAGTTGCCGCCCTCCTCGCGCGTCCGCAGCTCCGAGAGCTGCGTCAGGTACTTCTCGTTGGCCTGTCGCAGAGAGGCGGTCGTCTCCTCGGCCGACTTCATGAGCGTGGGCTCGAGCACGGTGCTGCCCAGCACGATGCCGACCGTGAGCGCGAGGAAGATCGCCACGATCGAGACGAGGTGATAACGGAAATCGATCACGAGAAGAGTCCGACCAGCCAGAAGATGAAGCCGTTCCAGGCCACGCGCAGGCCGTTCAGCCACACCTGGCCGATCGGCGATACCGAAAGCACCACACCGATCGTGATCATTGTGGTGGCTACGAGCAACAGGAGGGACGACGTGGAGATCCGGCTGCGGTAGAGCCGGCTCACCCCCTTGGCGTCCACGAGCTTGCTTCCCACCCGCAGGCGGGTGAGGAATGTGCTCGCCGCGCCCGACCTGCCCTTGTCCAGGAACTCGTCGAGCGTCCAGTGGGTGCCGACCGCGACGATCAGCGTGGCGCCCTTGTCGTCGGCCAGGAGCATCGCGATGTCCTCGCTCGTCCCGGTCGCGGGGAACACGACCGCCTCCTGTCCGAGATCGCGCACCCGCTCGAGTCCCGGCGCCCGGCCGTCGCGGTAGGCGTGGACGACCAGTTCGGCGCCGCAGCGCAGGGCCTTCTCCGAGACGGAGTCGAAGTCGCCCACGATGATGTCGGGCACATATCCGGCCTCGAGCAGCGCGTCCGCCCCGCCGTCCACGCCGATCAGCACCGGGCGGTACTCCCGGATGTACGGCCGCAGCGTGGCGATGTCCTCCTTGTAGTGGTAACCCCGCACCACGATCAGGGCGTGGCGGTTCTCCAGGGAGGTTCGGATGTCGGGCACGCCGACTCCGTCGATCAGCAGGTCGCGCTCGCGCCGGACGTACTCCATCGTGTTGGCCGCGAAGGCCTCGATCTGGACGGCCAGGCCCGCACGGGCCTCGGTCATCGCCGCCTCGACGCTCTCGGCCGTCTGCGGCTGCCCCTTGCCGACCAGTTCCTCGCCGAGGTGGACCATGCCCTCGTGGACACGGATCACGTCACCGTCGGCGATCCGCTCGAACAGTTCCGGCGACGCGTTGTCGATCAGGGGAATGCCCGCGTCGATCAGGATCTGGGGCCCGAGGTTGGGGTAACGGCCGCTGATGCTCGCGGCGACGTTGATCACGGCCGCCACACCGCACGCGACGAGAGCCTCCCCGCTGACCCGGTCGATGTCGACGTGATCGATAATCGCTATTTCCCCAGGCTTGAGGCGCTTGGTCAGCCTCTTGGTCCGCCTGTCGATTCTCGCCACTGCCGTCACCCCGGGAAGGCCCTCGACCTTCCTGCGGCGGAGGCCCGGAACATTCAAGCTCGGGACCTTCATCATGACCATCCTGCCAGAGGCGGCGACCGCCACGCTTCCACACCCCACGGCTCGTCTGTTTTGCCATACAAGTCAGGGATGTTGCCGAGGTGCGCCGACCGGGGGCAGCCGGGCCAACGCACACCTTCCGCGACGCCGTCCGCCCCCGTTTCCTCAGCCCCCTCGTTCCGGGGTTTGACTGCTTCCCTGCGCGCCTTGATCCAAACGTCACCCCCGCGCGCCTCGCCGAGTGTACGCGCAGGCAGGACCGGCGTGGTCCTCAGCCTGCGGCGCGGCGGCCGGGGCGCTTGGCCGCTCCCGAGGACGCCTTCTCCCAGGCGGCCTTGTCGGCGGCGGCGATGGACAGCAGTTCGGCGGCGTGCGCCCGGCCGAGTTCGGAGTCCTCCAGGCCGGCGAGCATGCGCGACAGCTCCCGCTCGCGGCCCTCCCGGTCGAGTGTCACGACGCCGCTGCGGACCACCCTGCCGTCGCTCGCCTTCTCGACCACGAGGTGCTGGTCGGCGAAGGCCGCCACCTGCGGCAGGTGAGTCACCACGATGACCTGCGCCGTCCTGGCGAGCTTGGCCAGCCGCCTGCCGATCTCCACGGCCGCCTTGCCGCCCACGCCCGCGTCGACCTCGTCGAACACGAAGGTCGGAACGGGGTCGGCGCCGGCGAAGACCACCTCGATGGCGAGCATCACCCGGCTCAGCTCACCGCCCGAGGCGCCCTTGGTCAGCGGCAGCGGCGGAGCACCGGGATGGGAGGCCAGCCGGAGCTCGACCTCGTCCACGCCGTGCGGACCGAAGCCGTCGCTGGCGGTGATCGCCACACTCACCCGGGCGTGCGGCATGGCGAGCGCGGTCAGCTCCTCGGTCACCACCCGGCCGAACCGCTCGGCCGCGGCGGTGCGGATGGCCGTCAGCTCAGCGGCCAGCTCGCCGAGCCGCTCGGTGAGCTCGCCGTGCTCCCGCGTCAGCTCTTGGATGCGCTCGTCATCGCCTTCGAGCTCCGTCAGCCGCTCGGCGGCCCGCTGCGCCCAGGCGAGCACCGCCGTGACGTCCTCGCCGTACTTGCGCATGAGTCCGTTCAGCGCCGCCCTGCGCTCCTGCACAGCGGCGAGCCGCGCCGGATCGGCCTCGACCGACTCGGCGTACGCGGCCAGCTCGGTCGCCACGTCGGAGACCAGGTAACCGGCTTCCGCCAGGCGGTCGGCGAGCCCGGCGAGCGCGGGATCGAAGTCGCGGACGGACTCCACGGACGCCTTCGCGTGACCGAGCAGCGACACGGCGTCCTGCACGTCCTGCGCGCTCGACATCGGATCGCCGAGCAGCGCGGCGTGCGCGGTCGTGGCGGCGGTCCGCAACGCGTCGGCGTGGGAGAGCCGCTCGGCCTCCTCCTTCAGCTCGGCGTCCTCCCCCGGTCTGGGCTCGACCTTCTCGATCTCCTCCAGGCCGAACCGCAGCACGTCGGCCTCCTGCGCCCGCTCCCTGGCCTTGACGGTCAGCTCGTGGAGCAGCTCCCCCACCTGCCTGTGCCGCTTGTAGGCCTGTTCGTAGGCCCGCAGGGGTTTCACCAGCTCGTCGCCGGCGTAACGGTCGAGCGCCGCGCGCTGCCTGCCGGGTTGCAGCAGTCGCTGCTGGTCCATCTGCCCGTGCACGGCCACGAGGTCGTCGGCGATGTACGTCAACGTGCCCACCGGCACGGCACGGCCGCCCAGCCAGGCGCGGGAGCGGCCCTCCGCGGAGACCGACCGGGAGATGATGAGCTGCCCGTCTTCGACCTCGCCGCCGACGTCGGCGACCTGCTGGGCCACGCGGCCCCCCGGCTCGATCACGAGCGTGCCCTCGATCGTCGCCTTGTCGGCACCCGGCCGGACCCTGGCCGGGTCGGCACGTCCCCCGAACAGCAGGCCGAGACCGGTCACGACCATCGTCTTGCCGGCCCCCGTCTCACCCGTGACGACGGTGAATCCCGGCGACAGCTCCAGTACGGCCTCGTCGATCACGCCGAGCCCCTGGATGCGGACCTCCTCGACCCGTGGCCGCACTGGTCCCTCCCGTTTTGCCGACCGAACTCGCCAGAGATCCTACGCGTAACTCGTCAAGATTTTCGAGGACAGCGTGTCCGGACCACGACCCGAACGAGAATCTGTGGACACGAAAGCCCTGCTCACCCGGCATATCACCATCAACCGCCGCAACCTGCTGTGGACGGCGGCGCCGCCCGCGGTCACCCGGAGCGTACGCGACCCCGCCAGCCCTGCACGGGCAGTCCGAACTTCGCGACCAGGCGATCGGTGAAGGGCGCCCCGGTCGTCTCCACGCCGAGCAGCCGGGCCAGCCGTACCGGCACCTCGCCCCTGCGCACCTCCACGCGGGCGCCGGGCGGGATGTCGAAGCGGCGGCGTCCGTCGCACCACAGCACACCGGCGCTGGTGTCGGGCAGGATCTCCAGCGCCAGCGTGGACTTCGGCGACACCACCATCGGCCGGGCGAACAGGGCGTGGGCGCTGTTGGGCACCAGGAGCAGCGCCTCCACCTCGGGCCAGACGACGGGGCCTCCGGCCGAGAACGCGTACGCCGTCGATCCGGTGGGGGTCGCGCAGATCACGCCGTCGCACCCCCAGCGCGACAGCGGGCGGCCGTCGATCTCCGCGACAACCTCCAGCATGCGGTCCTTCTTCTCGACCGACGCCTCGTTGAGCGCCCAGGTCCGCGCGAGAACCGAGCCGTTGAGACGCACGGCGACCTCTAGCGTCATGCGTTCCTCGACCTCGTAGCGGCCCTCGGCCACCAGGTCCACCACGGACGCCAGGTCCTCCACCTCCGCCTCGGCGAGGAAGCCCACATGCCCCAGATTGACGCCGAGCAGCGGCACCGCGGCCGGGCGGGCCAGCTCGGCCGCGCGCAGCAGCGTGCCGTCGCCGCCCAGGACGATGATGAGCTCGGCCTCCTCCAGCGCCGCCCCGTTCTCCGGGACCACCTCGACATGGGCGCAGCCGAGCTCCTCGGCCTCCTCGTCGAGCACCCGGACGTTGATGCCCGCCCCGATCAGCCGTTCCATGACCAGGCGGGCGCTGCGCACGGCCGCCTCCCGGCCCGTGTGCGCCGTCACCAGGACGGTTCTCTTGGCGTCCGCCCGGTCTCCCGCCACGCCACCCGTGCTCATCGCGCTCATCGTCTCCACGCCTCGCCGCCCGCGCTCACCGGGGTCCCTCCGCGACCGCCGTGTCGACGGCCGCGTCCACGTCGGGCACGGGGTCGTGTCCCGGCCCCTTCCCGAGCCACAGAACGTATTCCACGTTCCCCGACGGCCCCGGCAAGGGACTCGCCGTCACGCCCTTCACCGTCAGGCCCAGCGAGCCCGCCGCCGTCGCGACGTCCCGCACCGCCTGCGCCCGCAGAGCCGGGTCGCGTACGACGCCTCCCGCGCCCACGCGCTCCTTGCCGACCTCGAACTGCGGCTTGACCAGCATCGCGAACTCCGCGACCCCGGCCGCGCAGCGCACCAGTGCCGGGAGGACGAGCCGGAGGGAGATGAAGGACAGGTCCCCGACGATCAGCGTCGGCGGTTCGCCCACCATCTCCGGGGTCAGGTCGCGGACGTTGACCCGCTCCATCACCGTGACCCGCTCGTCCGTGCGCAGCGACCAGGCGAGCTGGCCGTACCCCACGTCGACCGCGAGCACGTGGGCGGCGCCGTGCCTGAGCAGCACGTCGGTGAAGCCGCCGGTCGAGGCACCCGCGTCGAGGCACCGGCGTCCCTCGACGCGGAGCCCCTCGAACGCGCGCAACGCCCCCAGCAGCTTGTGGGCGCCCCTGGACACGTAGTCGGGGCCCTCCGCCGTCTCCGCGACCACGATGGGGGCGGCCGTGTCCACCTGCGTGGCCGCCTTGCCCGCCACGCGGCCTCCGACACTGACCCGGCCCGCCTCGATGAGCTGGGCCGCCTGCTCCCTGGACCGGGCGAGCCCGCGGCGTACGAGCTCGCTGTCCAGCCGGACGCGCTTCACCGGGCCCGCCCCGCCACGACGTCCGGCGGCGTCCGGACCGGCGTGCCCGGCCGGCTCGTGGCGTCCGCGGCCACTCCGGTGAGGCTCACTGATCGCTCTCCCGGCCGCCGGGGGCTTCGGGCCGCCGCCCGCCGGCATCCTCCACGGACGCGAGCACCGCTTCGAGGCCGGCGAGGACCTGCTCGAAAACGCCCACGTGCTCGGACACCGGCGTGTGAGCCAGCCGTCCGAGAGACGACAACGCGGCCTGCACGCCATCGGCGCCCTGGGCGAGATGATCCCCGGTCGCGATACCGCTGTCCGTCATGGTCCCTTCCTGCTCCGATCATCCGCCCCGCCGCGCCGCTCCCTGCCAGTGCGCCGCTTTCTCCTCGCCGCGCCGGCCTCTGCCGCTGCCTCGCGCTCGGGTGCGCAGGCCTCGGGATGGAGGCCCGGACGGCACGGGGCCACACGGCGGCGGTTTCACCCGCACCGGCCGCTGCGGCGCCGGTCGCCTCGACGCTATCGGACCCCACCGACGATCGTGCGCCATCCGGGCCGTCCGGAGGTTGCCCCCGCCGGGCGTTCCGTCGGGTGATCTCGCCTTTGGTGGACGCGAGAGCGCCGCACAGTCCCTTTGATTGGGAAATCTACCGCTTACGCACCAGCGGACTCGTGCCGTTGCCGTTCCATGACTCAACGCGGATTGCGCGCAGGCCCCCCGTGGAAAGCTACTGTCGGTAGGTAGAGGGCAATCACATCGTCGATCGGTGATCCGTGCGCGGTTCACGAGGAGACACGGTCCGCGAGGAGAGAGGCAGGCACATGGCGACCGTCGAGGAATGCCGGGCGGCGCTGGACAAACTCGTCGAGCACTTCGACGAGATAAGCGAGGAGGACCGTGCCAAGCACGTGGTCGAACGCCGGCTGGCCTGCCGGATCTCCGACCTCGGCCTGACCTTCTACGGCCGCATCCATCGGGGCGGGCTCGACCCCTTCAAGGAGGTGCCCCCGGAGGACGGCCGGCCGGCCGAGGTCAAGCTGACGCTCAAGAGCGAGGACCTGATCTCGATGGTGAACGGCGAGCTCGACATGGGCCGCGCCCTGCTGGGCGGCCGAGTCAAGATCGACGCGAGCCTGGGTGATTTGCTGCGTCTTCGGAAGCTCCTCTGACCGCTGCCGCCCAGGCGCGGGTCCTCCCGGTCACTCCGCCCCCGGGCTCCCACCGGTCCTGCCCGCCGCTCCCGCTCGGACCCCACGGGTCCTTCCGGCCGCTCCCGCTCGGAACCCGCGGGTCCTCCCGGCCGCTCCCGCTCAGACCTCGTCGAGCGGGAGCGCGGAGTGGACGGCGGCCGCCGGCCCTCACGCCGGTCAGCGGCTGAGCGCCGCCACGGCGGCCTTCACCGCGTCCTCGTCCGCTTGGCCGTCCCCCGCCGCCTCCCAGGTTGCGGCGCATGCCGCGCGAAGCCCCTCGACGTGGTCGCCATCCCCGCTGAGCACGAGCGTCCCGTCCTGCCATCCGGCCGTCCAGCCGCCGCAGGTCCAGCCGCCCTGGCCACGCCGTACGGGGACCACGGGCGCGTGCAGACCGGACAGGTCGGCGGCGATGTGGGTGGGACGGTGGTGGGGCGCGGCGGTGAGCACGTCGAGAGGACCGGCGACGCCGGTCAGCACGAGCAGGCTGTCGACACCGGCCCGCGTCGCGCCCTCGATGTCGGTGTCGAGTCGGTCGCCGACGATCAGGGGCCGCTCCGCGTGCGTACGAATCATCGACTCGCGGTGCAGCGGCGGCTCCGGCTTGCCCGCGACCACGGGCTCGACACCGGTCGCGGTGGCGATCACGCGGCTCATCGACCCGTTCCCCGGCTGCTCGCCCCTGCCCGTCGGCATCGTCGTGTCGCCGTTGGCCGCGACGAACCACGCTCCCTGACGCACGGCGAGCGCCCCCTCGGACAGCAGCCCGTAGGACAGGTTGTCGGCGATGCCCTGCACCACGGCGGCGGGAGCGTCCAAGGCCGTCGTGACGGGGCGCAGGCCGTGCTCGCGCAGGGCCATGCGCAGGCCCATGCCGCCCACCACCAGGACGGCCGAGCCCGGCGGCACGTGCTCGGCGACCAGCCGGGCCGCCGCCTGGGCGGACGTCACGACGTCCTCCGGGGCGGCGGGGATGCCCAGATGACCGAGGTGCTGGGCGATCGCCCCCGGAGTGCGCGACGCGTTGTTCGTGACGAACGCGAGACGCACGCCCAGGTCCCGGGCCTTCACCAGTGCCTCGGCGGCGCCGGGGACCGCGCGTCTGCCCAGATAGACGACGCCGTCGAGGTCGAGCAGCAACGTGTCGTAGGCGTTCACGAGCACGCCGGTGGTCTTTGGCATGCCGAAAGTATGGCCTACGATCACGCCTGCCTCGCCCGCAGCGTGGCCCGGACCTGCTTCAGCGCGGACACGTAGTGCCGGAGGTCGGGGCGCATCGCGACCGCCACCGCGAGGGGCTCCTGCGCCGCCTCGATGTCTCCGCTGCGCCACAGCGACAGGCCGAGGCCGAAGTAGGCGTAGTCCTCGGCGGGGTTGGCGTCGACGATCCAGCGGAAGCTGCCCGCGGCTTCGTCGTACCGCTTGGCGTTGAACTGGGCCCGGGCGAGGCCCTCGCGGATGCTGCGCGAGTCGGGCTCGGCCCGCGCGGCGTGCTCCAGGATGGCCGCCGCCGCGGCCGGGCTGCCCTCTTCGAGAAGTTTCATGCCGCGCTTGAACCACTCGTAGACGCCGCCGGAAGGCGTACCGCCCGGATCATTGGAAGAAGCAGAGGCCTCGTTTCGTCCTTCGATCATGGGGTAAGCCCTCCTGCACTCCGATTTCACAAGCAACCGGGCACCGCAGCGTCGGGGAGTCCGGGCACTTATGGCAACATGCCCGGTATGGAGAGTTCTGAACGGGCGGGACTGGTGCTACGTCCGTTCCACGGCGTCCGTTACGCGGTGGACGATCTGGCCGCTGTCACCTCCCCGCCGTACGATCTCATCTCCCCTGACGAATCGCGGGAACTGCTCAGTCGTCATCCGAACAACGTGGTGCGCCTGATCCTTCCCGGGGTGAGCCACTACGGTGAGGCGAGCGCCGCGCTGAGCGAGTGGCTCGCCGCCGGAGTGCTGACGGTCGACTCCCTGCCCGGCCTGTACGTGTACGAGCAGAGCGGGGTCGGTTTCCTGCAGCGGGGCCTGATAGGAGGCGTGGGGGTCGGGTCGACCTCGATCCTTCCGCATGAGAACGTGCTGCCGGAGCCCGTCGCCGACCGGCTCGCCCTGATGCGGGCCACGCAGGCCAACTTCGAGCCGATCTTCCTGTTGTACGAGGGCGGCGGCACCGCCTCCCGGCTCGTCGACGACGTGGCGACCCAGCGCTTTCCCCTTATGGACGTCCGGACCCGTGAGGGCGTCCACCATCGGCTCTGGGCGGTGACCGATCCCCACGAGATCGACGCGGTCGCGGAGGACCTGTGTGAGCGTCAGGCGCTGATCGCCGACGGTCACCATCGCTACGCCACGTATGAGGCGCTGCAGAAGGACCACATCGGGCCCGGCCCGTGGGACTACGGTCTGGCGTATCTGGTCGACTCCACGGTCTATCCGCCCGATCTCAAGGCCATCCACCGCGTCATTCCGGGGCTGCCCCTGCAGGAGGCCGCCACCCGGGCCAAGGGCGCCTGGCAGGTGCACGAGTTCGCCTTGGTCGAGGACGCCCTCGCGGGGCTCGCCACCGCGACCGGCCCGGCCTTCGTGATCGCCGGCCAGGGGCCCGCCCATCTGCTGACGGATCCGGATCCGCTGCAGGTCGAGCACGCGATGTCGGCTGGACAGTCCCCGCGGTGGCGGATGCTCGACACCGCGATCCTCACCACGTTCCTCCTGCCCAAGGTGTGGGGGATCACCGACAGCGAGCAGTCGGTGATGGTCGTCCACCACGACCCTCTCGCCGCCGTCGAGAGGGCGCGCAGGCTCGGCGGGACGGCGGTGCTGCTGAATCCGCTGTCGACGGAAGACGTCCTCACGGTCGCGGCGCAGGGCGAGCGGGTGCCGCGCAAGTCGACCTCGTTCGGGCCCAAGCCTCGGACGGGCCTGGTCATGCGAATCTTCGCCACTGACTGACCCGCTCGCCGAGATGCTCGGCCGGGACGGCGTCGTGCTGATCGCCGGACGACGCCGAGGGAGAGCCGACAGCCTCATCGCCGGAAGGGGTCGGCGGAAGGCCCGCGGGGTGTATGTCACCAGTGGAGGACGTCGCGAGGCCGCCGGGATCCGCGGCCTCGGAGTCGTCAGCGGGCTGAGACATACCAACGGTCTCAGCCGCGGTGGCGGCCCCGGTGGTCTCAGCCCCGGAAGCCGCCCCGGTGGTCTCACTACTCTCGGTCTCATCGGTTCCGGCGGCCGCGGTGTCGTCATCGGCGCCGGGTCGCCGCCTTTTCCGCCTCCTGCGGGGCGCGGCCGGTTCGATGCGCCGTGCCGTACGCACCTCGATCTCGTAGCGGCTGCCGCCGCGCCACCAGCGGCGGCGCAGCGCGCCCTCCACCTCGACAAGATCATCGAGCTGCCAGCCGGTGAGCATGTCACGCACGCCGTCGTCGAACGTCGCGCACTCGATCGCGTCGGACCGCTGGTGGCCCGGGCGACCCCCCGGCCTGCGGACCGCGAGACGCCACTGCGTCAGCGGAGCTCCGCTCGGCAGTTCCCGGTGCACCGGCTCCATGGACAACCGCCCCACCAGAACCACCTCGTTGCGGTGCATGTGATCTCCTTTCCGCCTCGTGAGATCACTGTGCGTGACCGGGTTGGGGCGAGGAGGTTCTGAATGCCATTCTGTGAATATCGGTTCTAGTTTCAGGAGTGGCCTGTGGACAACGTGACCCCACTCGGCGGAGACGTCTACGAGATCGACACGCGCATGGCGGGTTATTCCGGGATCACCGCGGGCTACCTGATTCTCGGCGACCGCCCCTGTCTCGTCGAGACGGGCACCTCGACCTCGGCTCCCGTGGTGAGGGACGCCTTGTCATCCCTCGGGGTGGGACCGGACGATCTGGCGACCGTCGTGGTCACCCATATCCATCTGGATCACGCCGGCGGCGTGGGGGACATCGCCGGCTACTACCCGTCCGCGGAGATCGTCGTCCACGAGAAGGGCGCCCGGCATCTCGCCGATCCGTCCCGGCTCATGGCGAGCGCCAAGATGGTCTGGGGCGACAAGCTCGACGTACTGTTCGGCACTCTGGCGCCCACCGACGCGGCCCGCATCAGGGCTCTGGGCGACACCGGGACGATCGATCTGGGCAACGGCCGCACCCTGGCGAGTCACTACTCTCCCGGGCACGCCAAACACCACGTGGGGCTGCTCGACTCGCACACCGGTGACCTGTACGTGGGCGACGCGGCCGGTGTCTACCTGCCCGAGACCGGGGACCTGCGGCCCGCCACCCCACCGCCGGACTTCGACCTCGACGTCGCGCTCGGTTCGATAGCGCTGTTCACGGCTCTGAAGCCGCAGCGGTTGCTGTTCAGCCACTACGGACCGGTGGACGACGTGTCCCCGATCCTCGAACGGTCGGCCGAGGAGCTCCGGATCTGGGTGGACCTCACCAAACAGGCCAGGGCCGAGGGCCTCGACCTCGACCACGCGGTCGCGATGGTGCGCGAGCGGACGCGGGAGCGGTACGCCGCGCTGCGCGCCGGTGACGCCACCGCCGAGCAGTTCGAGCTGCTGAGCGGTGCGCCCTCGAACGTCGCGGGGATCATGCACTGGCTTGACCTCATCCCACGTTGACTTCCCCGAAATCCGGATTCCTGAGGCATCCCCGGAAGCGCGGCTTTCTGCAGAAAGGCAGACGGGCGCCGCCGGAGCGGCGCCCGTAGGGGACGTCAGGGCTGACGCCTCGCCCGATCCTCGGAGTTCTCCGGGTCGTCGAGCACGTCGCCGAAGTGCGGTTCGATGAAGGCGGGGCCATAGGACGGCCCGCTCTCCTTCGCCGGAGGCTGCTCCGCCTCATCGGTGCCACGCGTCCGCTCTCCGGCCGGCGCCGGCGCGGAGGAGACGCCCGGTGCGGACGCCTCACCGCCCGGGGACGTCGCCACGCCGGTGTCGTCACCCGAAGGGGCGCCGCCCACCGGATCGCCGGTCAGATCGTCCTCGTCCTCGTCTTCCTCGGGAAGGTCGTCGGAGAGGTCGTCGTTCCGGGTGCCGCCGGGAAGGCCCTCCTGGTCCTCCTCGTTCTCGACCGCCTCGCGGACGCCCTCGCCGCCGGGTTCCCGCTCGTCTTCCTCCTCGTCGTCGAGAAGGTCGTCCTGGAGGTCGTCCTGGAGGTCACCGTCCTCGGCCCCGGACTCGTCGTCGCTCTCTTCCAGGTCCTCGATGAGACCACCGGTCAGCTCGGCGTAGCGTTCGGCCGCGTCGGTCTCGCCGTCCTCGTCGAACGCCATGGCGCGGGCGAACCAATCGGTCGCCGCTTCTTCGTGGCCCGCCTCGGCCAGGGCGTCCGCGTATGCGAAGGCCAGACGTGCCGACCACGGCTTCGGCTGGGGGTCGCGCAGTTCGGGAACCCGTTGCAGAGTGATCACGGCCGCGTCGTGCTGGCCGAGGTCGCGGCGGGCCCCGGACTCCACGATGGCCAGCTCGATCCTGCCCGCGCGATCCAGCCGTTCGGCCTCGCGGGACCGGACGAGGTCGAGCGCCCGCTCGGGCCGCCCGAGCCCGCGCTCGCAGTCCGCCATGACCGGCAGATACTCGTCCGAGCCGGTGATGCGCCTGGCGGCACGAAGATCGCCCAGGGCCTCGGCGTACTGACCCGCATGGTAGGCCGCGATGCCCGTCGCCTCACGGACCACACCGATCCTGCCCGCGAAGCGGCGGGCCACCTTGGCGTGCTCGTACGCCTTGTCCGGCTCCTCCGCGCTCAGCGCACGGGCGGCCGCCACGAGATGGCCGGCCACGAGGTCCGCCAGGTCGTTCGGCAACGAGCGAAGCTCCGCACGCGCCTCCCGGTTCAGTTCGTCCGGCGTGATGTCGGGATCCAGCGGAGGAATCTCCTCCCGCGTCCTCGGCTCGCCCGGCTTGCCGTAACGGGTGCGGCTGCCGCCCCGCTCGTCCCGGCTGAAGGGACGCGCCGCACCACGGTCGCCGCCGAACGGCCTGGACTCGTCACGGTCCCTGCCGAAGGAGCGGTCACCGCGGTCACTGCCGAACTGGCGCCGCGGGCGGTCGCCGGAGCCCGGCCCACGTCCACGGAACGTCCTGGCTCCCTCGCGGTCACCGCCGGAACGTCTGTCGTCACGGTCCCGGAAGGACCCAGCGGGCCTGTCCTCCGGCGTGCGGCGCGGCCTGTCGCGGAAGGAATCGCGGTCACGGTGCCGGTCGCCACCGCCCGTGTCCTGCTGCCGGTCGGTGTAGGGGCGCCTCGGCCTGTCCTCGCCACTCCTGCCATCGCGGTCACGGTACCGGTCGCCACCGCCCGTGTCCTGCTGCCGGTCGGTGTAGGGGCGCCTCGGCCTGTCCTCGCCACTCCTGCCATCGCGGTCACCGAACGACCGTCGCGGCCGCTGCTCGCCTCCGAAAGCTCGATCGGTGCCCCGGTCGCCGCCTCGGTCGCCATAAGGGCGCCGCGGGCGGTCCTGGCGCTCGTAGCCACCGCCCCTGTTGTCGCGGCCGTAGCCGCGCTCCTGGTCCGGGCGGCGCGGCGGGCGACCGCCGTCACGGTCGTCGCGCTCGTGCCGAGGCGTGAACGAGCGGCCTTCCCGGCTCTCCCGGCCCTCACTTCCGCCGCTGTCCCGGGAGCCGTAGCGTCCGCCGAAACCGCCGCCCTGGCGCTGCGGGCGATCCCCGTAGCCGCCGCCTTCCCGCCGGTCCGTGCGGCGCTCCCCGTACGGCCGACTGCCGCGGTCGTCGGAGCGGAACGACCGGCCGCCTCGTTCCTCCCGATCCCTGGAGCCCTGTCCGCCCCGGAAGTCGTCGCGGTCCGCGTACGACCGGCGCGGCCGATCGGTCCGCGAGGCGTCCCTGTCCTGATAGGTGCGTTCCCGACGTCCCTCGAAGCCGCCGGTTCCGCGCGGCCGGTCACCGCCGCGCTCGAAGTTCCGCCCCCCATCGCGGTCGCGGTACCCGCCGCGGTCGTCGGTACGCCCGCCCGCGCGGTCTCCGGCACCGAACGGACGACGGCCGCGGTCATCCCGGTCACGGTAACCGCCACGCGTGTCGCGATCTCCGTAGGAGCGACTCGCACTGTCGTCGCGATCACGCGAACTGAACCGTCCTCCGGACGGCCCGCCCTGGTCGCGGTAGCCTCGTCTGTCGGACTGGAACGGGCGCTCACCGCGCTCACCGCGCTCGCCGCGGTCGCTCCGGAAGCCTTCTCGCCGCCCTCCATAACGACCGCCAAAGCCGCCGCTTCCTCCGTTACCGCGGAATTCTCCGGCGCGCTCGGCCCGGTTCCTGCTCTCTTCGCGGTTGTCTTCGCCACGGCCCGCGCCGTCGCGCCCGTCTTCTCTGTTCACTTCTATCCTCTGTTGCTTGCTCACCGCGTCCGGTTCGCCGGCCGCAGGGCTTCGTCTTCCCGATGTCCTTGATTGCTGGGGATACGCCCCATACCCGATGAGTTCCAGGGAAGACATGTTGTCGTGCCACAGGGCCGCTGAGATCGCGCCCGCCGCAGCCTTCGCTTCTCGTCCGATGCGACGAAGGCCACCCGTGGTGGGGTGGCCCAGCACTGCCAGCCTAGCGCGCCGTTACCACCGCCCGGGCCTCGATGAGAGCTTTCGCACCTCTCGACGCGAGTGCCATCTGGCGATGGCACAACCCGTAAACGCAGAAAGGGCCATCCCACACGGGATGGCCCTTCCAAAAAATTGTCCGGCGGCGTCCTACTCTCCCACACCGTCCCCGGTGCAGTACCATCGGCGCTGACAGGCTTAACTTCCGGGTTCGGAATGTAAC